>JAAWAC010000058.1 GCA_022791975.1 Lachnospiraceae bacterium
AATCTAATGCTCTCTTGAGATTCGAAATGGTATTTACCATTCCTTCTTTCGTTTCAGATGCAATTGCATTTTCCGCAAACTCCAGAAATTCTTCAGATGAAATATCATATATGGGAATACTTATATTTGAACCATTACTACCATCACGCTCTATTTCATCTGTCCGTAAAATAATTTGAACTATATCTTTCACTTCTGTAATATCTTCCATATTTAACCTCATAATATCTTAAAATGTTTCAACGCATCCTTTATGGCTTTCACTTTCTCTGCTGTCGGATGTTTCCTCGGATGTTTCAATTCTTCTACCGCATTAGGGGCATCATACATCGGCAATCCTAACTCCCGCTTTACCTCTGCGATATATGCGATATGTACTTTGAAGCCGTATTTTCGCTTCTATGTACTCTTTAATCATCTTGTAGGTAACTCTCTCTTTCGGCTTATACGCTTCGGCTCTCTTGGCGATATTATCAAGCGGCACTTTGCCTTTGCCCTCGCCCTCTCCAAACTCGACTTTTACGTTGATTACGCTATCGGTTTTTTGTGGGAAAGCATTACAACCGTCTCCACATGCCCCGTCCCCGGAAACATATCCACCCCCCGCACTCTCGTCACCACATATCCCCCATTCCCCAAATACTTCAAATCTCTCCCCAGCGTAGCCGAATCACAGCTCACATACACGATTCTCTCCGGCGCCATCTTAAGCATGGTGTAAAGGCACCTCTCGTCGCACCCCTTCCTGGGCGGGTCTACCACAATCACATCCGGATGCCGCATCTGGCTGGCTGTATCCATATCCCTGGCCGCCTGCCCCCTTTCCTTCTGTTCTTTTTCATAAAACTCCGGCAATACCTCCTCCGCCTTTCCCACAAAAAACTCCACATTAGAAATCCCGTTTCTCTCAGCATTTCTCCGCGCATCCGCAATGGCCTGGGGGACCACCTCCACCCCATACACCCGTTTTGCCCCCTGAGCCAAAAACAGAGAAATGGTTCCAATTCCACAGTACAGATCCCAGACTGTCTCCCTTCCCGTCAGCCCTGCGAACTCCAGTGCTGTGCGATACAGCTTTTCCGTCTGCACCGGATTTACCTGATAAAAGGACAGAGGGGAAATCTGATAGGAAATGCCGCCGATCTTGTCGGTGATAAAATTCTGGCCCCAGAGAGGAAGAATCTCCTCCCCCATAATCACATTGGTATTCCTCTCATTTACATTGAGGCAAATGCTGGTCATACCGGAGATCTTGCCCAGGCGATCCACCAACTCTCGGCTATGAGGAAGGCTCCTGCCATTTAAAATCAGACAGACCATCAATTCCCCGGTGGCAAAGCCCTTGCGCAACAGAATATGACGTACCAGTCCCCGGCCTGTTGCCTCCTCATAAGCCGGAATCTGATAAGTTTTCAGAAAGTCCAGTATAGTTTCCAGAATTTCCCTGTTCTCTGCCACTCCCAGGCAGCAGTCCGTATTGGGAATAATAGTATGGGTCCGACCTGCATAAAATCCGGTCACCAGGTTTCCCTCCCGGTCTGTTCCCACTGGGAACTGTGCCTTGTTCCGATAATGATAAGGATTCTCCATTCCCACAATAGGCTCCATGCATGCCCTCAGCTGCTCTGCTGTCAATCCACCCAAGCGAAGAAGATTATTTTTAATTTTATTCTCCTTAAAGACCAACTGCTTCTCATAGGAAAGAGCCTGAAGCTGGCATCCCCCACATTTCTGATGCAGGGGACATTTGGGCTCCACCCGATCCGGGGACGCTGTGAGAATCTCCATAAGCCGAGCATAGCCGTACTGCTTTTTTAGCTTGGTCACTTTGGCCTCCACCACATCCCCAATCAAAGTATCCTTAATAAAGAAAGGAAAGCCATCCACCTTTCCGATGCCTTCCCCTTCACTTCCCATATCTACAATTTCTACCCTAAACAAATCATTTTTCTTCATAAGCCTCTCCCTACACAGCAATAGCCGGCCCAAGGCCGGCCATATCCTCCACTGTTTCCTACGAGCTCCGCCGGATGTTCGATTCAAACAACCGGTTATATCCCAACCACTCCTTATTATCCCCGGCTGCCTTCAAAATCTCCGTCATTGTCTCCAGCTTGGCATCCGTATTGTCCGCCATATTCAAAGCCACCGCCTCCATAAGCGCCGGTTTCTTGGGGGAGCCATACTCCAACTCTCCGTGGTGAGCCAGAATGCAGTGCTTCAGCTCATGAGCCAGCTTAAGCGGAAATCCCGGGATTTTCTGAATCTGCTCATGAACCATCTCATAGCCAATGGAAATATGCCCCAACAACTGTCCCGCATCCGTGTAATCATTGGCTGGGAAGGCAGAAAGCTCCCGAACCTTGCCAATATCATGGCAAAGAGCCGCCGTGTAGAGCAGATCCTCATTGAGAAGAGGATAAGACCTCACATAAAATTCACACAGTCTCACCACGCTTAAAGTATGCTCCAGAAGACCACCTACAAAGCTGTGATGAACGCTTTTAGCTGCCGAATGAAACTGGAAATCCTGAGCAAACTCCGGATCCCTCACAAAAAATGCCTCCGCAAGACTGCGCAGATGGGGTTCCCGGATTTTCTGAACAAACCCCAAAAGCTCCTGATACATATGAGAAATATCCTTCTCGCTCACTGGCAGATAATCCGCCGGGTCATACTCACCTTCCTGAACCTTCCGGGCCCGCTTTACATTCAACTGAATGGAGCCCTGAAAACTGGTGACCTCCGCCACAATGTCCACGTAATCCATCACAGCGAAATCCCCGATTCCCTGGGAATTCGGTTCCCAAATTTTGGCATCTGCCACCCCTGTTTTATCCTGAAAAATCACATTTTCATAGGTCTTTCCATTTTTGGTCACAGCGGATTGCTTATACTTGCAAAGATAAATTCCGGAAATCCGCTCTCCCTCATGAAGGCTTTCAATATACTTCATAACCTCTACTCTCCTCACTTCAAAGCACTCAGGCCCACACTGCATACAATCTCCACCAGACCATCCTTACCCTGACGCATCACCTTGACCGAAATCACCTGATCCTCGGAAAAATTCAAGAGTAACTCCTGAATCTGTCGCAGAGATTTGGCCTCCTGGCCGCTGATATCCACAATCACATCCCCGCTCTGGATACCAGCCGTCATTGCTGGGGAATCCATCTCCACACCTGTAATATAGACCCCCTCCGGAAGGCCCAATTCCTCCTGAACCTCCTCCGTCACATCGGCTCCCCGAATGCCCAGATACACAATATCCTGGTTGTTGCACAGATGCTCAATAACCCCTTTGAGATCCGAAATGCCATAAGCGCTGAGGGCCTCCTCATTGTAGGTATGAGGATACTTGCTCTGAAGCCAGCCGATCACCTCACCCTTAAAGTTCACCAACACCCCATTGCTGTGACTGCCCTTCAGCATATCTGTGATCAGTAGCTGATACTCCCCATCCACAGCAGATGCATAATAGGAAACCTCTGTCAGGTTTCCAAACAGCATGGACCCAGCGATCCCAGTGGGACTGCCCACAGCGATAACCGGTTCTCCAGAACGTAAACTCCTGGAATTTCCCCAGGTCACCGTCTTAATCTGATTTCGGGTGGATTCCTGCAAATCCCCCAGATTCACGCTTAAAATAGCGAGATTTGTGACCATGTCATACTTTTTCAGGGCAGCCTCCACCGTGGAAGAATCTCCAAAGGTAACTTTTAGCTGGTCTGCCCCGGAAATATCGGAATAGGTCGTGAGAATCAGTTCCTCCACTCCATTGTCATCCACCACCAGGCCACTGACCCGGCGCTCACTCTCGTACTCCTCATTAAACCAGTCAGTATCGCTGCTTCCTGCTGTCACAGTCACCATACACTTCATGGCCTCCTGCCCTGTACTGCGCATTTTGGAAAACAACCGGGCATAATCCTCCAGCTCCAGCTCCGTGGTCTCCGTGATCACAATGGGCTCCTGGGGTACCTGAGCCTCCGGAGGTGTCACCGGCTCCGTATCCTCCGGCTCCTCATCCTTGGGAATGTTAATTTCCCGCACAGGCTCCTCACCGAAACGATCCTGCACCCAGGGATAAACCAGTACAAAGGTCACACAGGCAATCACCCCAAACAGCACTGCCAGCACCACTGTCAGGGCCACCCTTCTAAGCGTCCGGTTCTTACGCAACGGCGGCCGCTTGATTTTTTCCTGAACAAACTGAAACTCATCCTGCTCTGTTCTTTTTTCTTCAGCCATATAAACCCCTTTTGCCTTGCACCCCGCTCCGGCTCTTTCATCCTGGCCGCCCCTCTCCTGTTGGATTCTGCCTGAAACCCTCCTGTCTATTTTTCCGTCTGCGGCCTTTCCTCCTCTATTTTAATACATTTTCCATATACTGTCCAGAAGTTCTGCTTTTCTTTCCGGCCGTTTTAGAGTAAAATAGGGATTATGAACGAAAAAGTATTACACACACTGGAATTTGACAAAATCATAGATTTGCTGGCAGAGCATGCATCCAGCGCCTCCGGACGGGAACGCTGCAAAAATCTGGTGCCTATGAAAGATTTGGAGGAAATAAACCGGGCACAGCAGGAGACCTCGGATGCCCTCACCCGCATTTATCAAAAAGGAAGTGTTTCCTTTTCCGGCGTCCGGGATGTCTGTGATTCCTTAAAACGTCTGGAGATTGGAGGTACCCTTTCCATAGAAGAGCTGTTGCATATCTGCTCCCTTCTGGAGGCCGCCAACCGGATAAAGCAGTTCTCCCGGCGGGAGGATCCGGATGCCGCCCCGGATAGTCTGGACGGATATTTTGAGATCCTGGAGCCTCTGACGCCGCTCTCAAGCGAAATCCGCCGCTGTATTCTCAGCGAGGATGAGATCAGCGACGACGCCTCCCCGGAGCTAAAGCACCTGCGACGCTCCATGCGCCAGGCCTACGACAAAGTACAGTCCACCCTCCATTCCCTGGTCAATGGCTCTGCGCGCACCTATTTGCAGGATGCCGTAATAACCCAGCGGGGAGGACGGTATTGTATCCCTGTAAAGGCCGAGTACCGCAGCCAGGTTCCCGGCATGATCCACGATCAGTCTTCCACTGGCTCCACCCTTTTCGTAGAGCCCATGGCCGTGGTGAAGCTTAACAATGATATCCGGGAGCTGATGCTAAAAGAAGAGGAGGAGATCCATGCCATTCTCAGCCGCCTTAGCCAGGAGGTGTCTCTTTACCAGGAGGTCATCGGGGAAAATTACCGGTTATTGGGACTTTTGGACTTTATCTTTGCCAAGGCCCTCTATGCAAAAAAGCTAAAGGGCATCCGTCCTTTGTTTAACACCAAAAGCTTTCTCAACCTGAAACAGGCCCGCCATCCCCTCCTTGATCCGGCAAAGGTGGTGCCTATTGATATTTATTTGGGGCAGGATTTTGACCTGTTGATTGTGACAGGACCCAATACGGGAGGTAAAACCGTGTCCCTGAAAACCGTGGGGCTTTTGACCCTTATGGGGCAGGCAGGATTGCATATTCCCGCCTTCCAGGGCTCCAGATTGGCCCTTTTTGAGGAGGTTTACGCAGACATTGGAGACGAACAGAGCATCGAACAGTCTCTTAGTACCTTCTCCTCCCACATGACCAATATTGTGCGCATTTTAAAGGAGGCTTCTCCGGATTCCCTGGTGCTTTTCGACGAGCTCTGTGCTGGTACAGACCCCACAGAGGGAGCGGCTCTGGCCATCTCCATCCTCTCCTACCTCCACAAGCAGGGGATCCGCACCATGGCCACCACCCACTATAGCGAGTTGAAGGTTTATGCTCTCTCTGCCCCTGGGGTGGAAAATGCCTGCTGTGAATTTCAGGTGGACACCTTAAGCCCCACCTACCGGCTGCTTATTGGTATTCCTGGTAAGAGCAATGCCTTTGCCATTTCTTCCAAACTTGGATTGCCGGACTTCCTTATTGAGGATGCCCGCTCTCAGATTAGTGAGCAGACGGAAAGCTTTGAGGATCTCCTGGCTGATCTGGAAACCAGCCGCAAAACCATCCAGCTGGAACAGGAGGAAATTCAACGGCACAAGGCGGAAATCAAAAGTCTTCGTCAGGCCTTGGAGCGCAAGCAGGAGAAGCTTGAATCTCAGAAGGACCGCATTCTTCGGGAAGCCAGGGAAGAGGCAGGGAGCATTCTCCGGGAAGCCAAGGAGTATGCGGATCAGACCATGAAAAGCTTCCATAAATTTGGAAATGCCCATATTTCTGTCAGCGATATGGAAGCTGAGCGGGCCCGGTTGCGGGAAAAAATCACCCAGGTAGACAAAAGCCTGGCCCTGAAATCGGAAAAGAAGCCGAAAAAACAGGTAAAGCCCGCCTCCCTTCACTTGGGTGACCGGGTTCAGGTGTTGAGTCTGAATCTGGAGGGCACTGTGAGCTCCCTGCCGGACGCCAGAGGAAATCTGTACGTACAGATGGGAATCTTGCGCTCTCAGGTAAAGGTAACCGATTTGGTTCTCCTGGAGGAACACAAGGAGGAAAGCAACAGATCCCTCAACCGCACCGGAGCTGGAAAAATTAAAATGAGTAAATCCGCCAGTGTGAGTACAGAGATCAACCTTATCGGCATGACTGTGGATGAGGCTCTGGCCCACCTGGATAAATATCTGGACGATGCATATCTGGCTCACCTGCCCTCTGTGCGGGTGGTCCACGGCAAAGGCACCGGCGCTCTGCGAAAAGCTGTCCAATCCCACTTAAGGCGGGTGAAATACGTGAAATCCTTCCGCCTGGGAGAAATCGGAGAGGGCGACGCTGGCGTGACCATTGTAGAATTTAAATAAAAAACAATAAGGAGGCCCTCATGGTGACGAAACAAAAAATCTTAATTGTAGATGATGACGTAAATATTGCAGAGCTTATAGACCTGTATCTGACCAAGGAATGCTTTCAGACCATGATGGTCCATGATGGGGAGGAGGCTCTCAAGGTTTTTGAAACCTTCCAGCCAAATCTAATCCTTCTGGATCTGATGCTTCCAGGTATTGACGGCTACCAGGTCTGCCGGGAAATCCGGGCCAAATCCAACACCCCCATTATTATGCTTTCCGCCAAGGGAGAAATCTTTGACAAGGTTCTGGGGCTGGAGCTGGGGGCGGATGACTATATGATCAAGCCCTTTGACTCCAAGGAACTGGTGGCCCGGGTGAAAGCCGTACTGCGCCGCTACCAGCCGGCCAAGCCGGAGGTCTTGGAGGTAAAGGCCAAAATTGTGGAATATCCGGAGCTTATTATCAACCAGACCAACTATTCCGTTCTGTACCGGGGAAAGCCTGTGGATATGCCTCCCAAGGAGCTGGAACTTTTGTACTTTCTAGCCTCCTCCCCCAATCAGGTCTTTACCCGGGAGCAGCTGCTGGATCATATCTGGGGCTATGAGTATATTGGAGATACCCGCACTGTGGATGTACACATTAAACGGCTGCGGGAAAAAATCAAGGACCATGCCTCCTGGGGGCTTGCCACAGTCTGGGGCATCGGCTATAAATTTGAGGTGCGGTAGTACATGGGACGTTCACTTTTTATAAAATTTTTACTAACCTATGCACTATTCGGTCTCTTAAGCTTTGCCTTTATCTCCACACTGATTTCCCAGCTGGCCCTGACCCATCTTACAGAGCGCAAGGCTGAGGATTTATACCGGGAGGCCAACTACATTTCCTCTACCTTTGTCCGGGGCTACTACAACCGGGGCAGCTCCTCCCTGGAGCCTATCCACACCCAGTTTCAGGCTCTGGATATTTATCTCAATGCCTCCATCTGGCTTTTAGATAACTCGGGAACCCTTCTGGTAAACTCTAAGGAAAACCTCAACATCCAGGAACCGGAGCATATCGAGGAATTTGACCCCACAGACGCTGGCAGCAGCTACTATGTCATCGGCACCTTTTATGACCGGTTTCCGGAAAAGACCTTAAGCGTCCTGGCGCCTGTGACCTACAATTTTAAAACCAACGGTTACGTGGTTCTGCACACACCCTACAGTCAGCTGGAGAGAGAACGGGATCAGATCCTCAACCTGATTTATATGGCCATGCTGATTATCTTCCTTTTGTCTCTTCTGATTTTGCTGGTCTTTACGGTTACAGTCCACTACCCTATCAAAACCATTACAGAGGCTGCGGAGCAATATGCCCAGGGAAATTTCCACTATGCTATTTCCGTCTCCTCGGAGGATGAAATCGGACGCCTGGCAGATACTATGAACTATATGGCCCAGGAGCTATCCGATCTGGATGAATACCAGAAAAAATTTGTGGCCAATATTTCCCATGATTTCCGCTCTCCCCTAACCTCCATCAAGGGTTATCTGGAGGCCATCCAGGATGGCACCATTCCCCCGGAGATGCAGGGAAAATATATTGATATTCTCCTGCGGGAAACGGATCGGCTGAACAAGCTTACCAGTGGTCTTTTGACCCTCAATTCCTTTGACACCAAAAAGAACCGGCTGGATATTACCTCCTTTGACATTAATGCCGTGATCAAAAACACTGTATCCACCTTTGAGCAGGCTTGTACCCAGAAGCGCATTACCCTGGATCTGCTTTTTGACTCCAAAAAGCTTCTGGTATCCGCTGACCACAGCAAAATTCAGCAGGTGCTCTATAACCTCTTGGACAATGCTATCAAATTTAGTCACAATCATTCTGTCATTACCATAGAGACCACAGCCAAGCATGAGAAGGTATTTATCTCTGTAAAGGATACAGGCATTGGCATTCCCAGAGACTGTCAGAAGCGCATCTGGGAGCGTTTCTACAAGACGGATCTCTCCCGGGGGAAGGATAAGAGAGGGACCGGCCTGGGGCTGGCTATTGTAAAGGAAATTATCCAGTCCCACGGAGAGCACATCAATGTTATCAGTACCGAGGGTGTGGGAACCGAGTTTATCTTCACTCTGCCCCGGGTTACCATGGAGGAGAATTAGCCTATGGAGCCAGAAAAGCCAAGGACTCGTATGAACAGACAGGATCTGCTGCATAATATCACCATTACGGCGGGGATACTGGCCATCGCTATTATCGGCTCCGCCTTTTTCTTTATCACCACCAACAATGCTAACAATGCCTCCCTGATTTATGTACTGGCCATTGTGCTGATCTCCCGGTATACCTATGGCTATCATCCGGGAATCATTGCTTCTATTATCGGGGTTATCGCCGTCAATTATTTTTTCACCTACCCCTATGGGGAGCTGAATTTTACCATGACTGGTTACCCCATTACCTTTATTGGCATGCTGGCGATTGCGCTGATAACCAGTGCAGCTACCACTCATATGAAGGAGCAGGCAGAGATCCTGGCAGAGCGGGAAAAGCTCCTGACAGATGCGGAAAAGGAAAAAATGCGGGCAAATCTTCTGCGGGCCGTGTCCCACGATCTGCGCACGCCTCTTACCGCCATCATCGGTTCCAGCTCCAGCTATTTAGACAACCGGGACCAGCTGTCCTCCCAGGAAAAGGATCAGTTGGTTGCCCATATTTATGAGGATGCCAACTGGCTTTTACATATGGTGGAAAATCTGCTTACCGTTACCCGAATTCATGCGGATAATGCTGCAAGTCTGAATAAATCCGTGGAACCGGTGGAGGAAGTGGTGGCCGAAGCGGTTTCCCGTTTCCGAAAGCGCTATCCAGATAGCCCTGTACAGGTGCGGACTCCAGAGGAATTCTACATGATTCCCATGGATCCCACCCTGATTGAGCAGGTAATTTTAAACCTGTTGGAAAATGCAGTGCTTCACGCCCACAGCCAAAAGCCCACCAATCTCACTGTCACCCTGGAGGATGGCTGGATTCAGTTCCAGGTTATGGATTATGGAAAGGGCATTCCTACGGAGAGGCTAAGCACCATCTTTGACGGCAATCCCTACGGGACCCAGGAGAGCGCGGACTCCAAGCGGGGAATGGGTATTGGCTTAAGCATCTGCAAAACCATTATCCATGTTCACGGGGGCAGAATTACGGCGGGAAATCACAAAAACGGGGCTGTTTTCACCTTCCTGTTGCCCATGGAATAAAAAGGAGTTTTTATGAGTACGAAATTATCTATTTTGATTATTGAGGATGAGGAGAATATCTGCAACTTTATCAAGACCTCTTTACAGCTACAGAATTATAAGATTATCACAGCCTCCACGGCCGGGGAGGGCCTTTCCATTGCCACCTCCGGTTCCGTAGATCTGATTCTGCTAGATCTGGGGCTTCCCGACATGGACGGGGTCAATGTAATCCGCCAGATCCGGTCCTGGTCCAGTATGCCCATTCTGGTTATTTCTGCCCGCACCAAGGAACAGGAAAAGGTGGAAGCTCTGGACTGCGGGGCTGATGACTATATCACCAAGCCCTTCGGTACCAAGGAGCTTATGGCCCGCATTCGCACGGCCATGCGCCACAGCAACCGTCTCTCCTCCCAGGATGAAAACTACAAGCGTCCCTATATTTGCAAGGGACTTGTTATTGACTTTGACAAGCGTCTGGTGACCCTCCATGGGCAAAATATCCACCTGACCCAGATTGAGTTTAAAATTGTCTCCCTGCTGGCCCAAAATGCCGGGCGTGTGCTCACCTATGATTCCATTCTCACCCATGTATGGGGCCCCTATATTGAACAGAACAACCAGATTCTTCGGGTCAATATGGCCAATGTGCGGCGAAAGCTGGAGCAGAATCCGGCCGAGCCTCAGTATATTCTCACAGAGGTGGGCATTGGCTATCGGATGGCCGAGGAAGACTGACGCCCGGCCAAATGCCGGGCGCCCTGTATTGTTTACTCTCGATTGTAATTGATCAGACAGCCCTTTCGGATGATTTCTCTCTCATCGTCTGTGAGGGCTCCAAGTCTCAGGGTAATCTCCCGCTTGGAATCCCCGTTTATATAGGCCTTTATCTCCTCCTGCTTCTCCGTCACCGCCTGGTAAATGTGCGGCAGGAAAAGGAAATCTCCCTTGGCAAAGGGCAGTTCTCCCTCCTCAATCAGGAAGGGCAACATTCCCCAGTTGATGAGATTGGAGCGATACCGCTTGGTGGCATAGCTGTGGGCAATATTGGCCCAGCCTCCCAAAACCTTCTGACAGGAGGCCGCCTGCTCTCTGGCGGAGCCGTCTCCTGGCTTTACAGCAAAGATGGTACTGCCCACTCCCACCGTAGTCTTGTCTACTCCCGAAAACCAGGTGTTTATGGTCTTGAATATAGGCTCCAGCTCCGACACGGCTTCTACCGGACAGTCCCCCGCCTCTATGGCCTTCTGCGCTTTTTGTATCTCCTTGGCCAGTCCCACATAAGCCGGGTCTTTCCGGGACAGGGTAAATTCTGCCAGCCCCAGGGGATTCGAGCGATAGGAGGAGGTTTCCCCTGAGGGGATCAGCTCATCGGTGGTGGTGACCGGATCGTGTATCTCGGAGACCACCTTCAGGATCATGTGCCTGGGAAGAGGCGCCATGGCAGGCCAGTCCTTGATATTGGGACCAAATTGAATCTCCGCCTCCGGATCTGCCTGCCCTTTGCTGTCAAAGACCCGGGTAGCATAAATCCGACTGTCAAAATGATAGGTGGGGTTGGTGTACTCCACATCCAGCTCTGTGGCCGCTGTTAGACAGCCCTTGTTGGCCGCCGTGGCTGCAATGGATCGGGCATCCATCAGGGCCACAGAGGCAATCTGGCCGCTTTGCAGTTTGGACCCCTCCCGGTTGGGAAAATTCCGGGTGGAATGGCGGATGCTGAGCCCGTTGTTGGCAGGAGTGTCTCCCGCTCCAAAGCAGGGGCCACAGAAGGCTGTTTTCAACACGGCTCCGCTTCCCATTAGGGCTGCTGCAGCTCCGTTTTTCACCAGCTCCATATAGATAGGCATGCTGGCAGGATATACGCTTAAGGTGAAGGCTCCGTCTCCAATGCCCTTTCCCCCCAGAATGTCCGCCGCTGCACAGATATTTTCAAAGCCGCCTCCGGCGCAGCCGGCAATAATTCCCTGCTCCACAAAAAGCTGTCCGTTTCTCACCTTATCCTTTAAGGTAAAATCCACGGCTCCCCCCAGGCTTACCCGGGCTTTTTTCTCCACATCCTCCAGTATATCGGTGAGATTGTCTTTTAATTCTTCGATGGTGTAGGTATTGCTGGGATGGAAGGGCATAGCAATCATAGGCCGGATCTTTCCCAGATCTACCAGAATCATTCCGTCATAGTAAGCCACCTCTCCCGGGTTCAGCTCCTTGTAATCTGTCTCCCGGCCATGTATCCCATAAAACTCCCGGATGGTTTCATCCGTGCGCCAGATGGAGGACAGACAGGTGGTTTCCGTGGTCATAACATCAATGCCAATACGGAAATCCGCGCTCAGCTTTGAGACCCCATCACCGATAAATTCCATTACCTGATTGTTCACATAGCCATTGGCAAACACAGCCCCGATAATAGCCAGGGCCACATCCTGGGGACCCACGCCTTTTGCCGGCTCTCCTGTGAGATACACCCCTACCACTCCTGGAAGAGGAATGTCGTAAGTCTTTTTCAAAAGCTGCTTTACCAGCTCCGGTCCGCCCTCACCCATGGCCATGGTACCCAGAGCTCCATAGCGGGTATGGCTGTCAGAGCCCAGAATCATCTGTCCCCCGGCCGCCAACATCTCCCGGGCATACTGATGAATCACCGCCTGATGAGGGGGCACATAGACTCCCCCATATTTTTTAGCGCAGGTCAGCCCATACATGTGATCATCCTCGTTGATGGTCCCTCCCACGGCGCAAAGGCTGTTGTGACAGTTGGTCAACACATAGGGCATGGGAAACCGGGTAAGCCCCGAAGCCCTGGCGGTCTGAATAATTCCCACAAAGGTAATATCATGTGATGTAAGCTTGTCAAACCGAATTTGCAGCTGCTCCATGGACCCGGAGGTGTTGTGGCTCTCCAAAATCCCATAGGCAATCGTCTGCTTCCTTGCTTCCTCCTTAGCAGGCGTTCTGCCTAATTTGCGCTCCAAAAGAGCCGGTGCATCCCCGTTGTCCGGAATAATCTCCTGACCTTTCAGCACATAAGCGCCGCCTTCCAATAATTGAATCATATACTCCTCCTCTTTCTCCCTGTCTTTTATTGGTCCAGGACAGACATCCTACTTTGTCTGCAAATATTCCGCCACTATTTTTTCCTCGGAAAAATAATATTTCACTCCCCGAACCTCCTGGTACTCCTCATGTCCCTTGCCAATCAGCGCCACAATATCTCCCCGGCCGCAGTGGTCGATGAGATAGTGGATGGCTTCCTTTCTGTCCAGGATAATCTCATACTTTCCATCGTATTCCTTAAGCCCCTGGATAATATCCTGGTTGATGGAATCCATCTCCTCGTCCCGGGGATTGTCCATGGTAATCACCGTTAAATCTGCATATTTTCCTGCAATGCGTCCCATGTCAAAGCGTCGCTGCCGGGGTCGGTTTCCGCCGCCACCAAAGAGGCAAATTAATCGCTCCGGTTCATATCCCCGCAGCATCCCCAGAAGACTCTCCATACTCAGGGCATTATGGGCATAGTCAATAATAAAGGTGGTAAAGTGGGCTGTGTCCTGAAGAAGCTGGGTTCTGCCCTTTACTGCCACCCGACGAAGGGCCTCTCCTCTTGCCTGGGAACCCACCCCCATGAGAAAAGTCACGGCCGTGGCTGCCAGGGCATTTTCCACATTAAAATCTCCTGGCATTCCCAACACGATCTCTTCTTTAAGCCGCCCAGCAATGGAAAAAGTAGTGCCTAAAAGCCCCGGCTCCCACCGCTTCTGTATATTTTCCCCATAGAAATCTGCCTTTTCTCGAATGGAAAAGGTGTACCGGCACCCCGCATCCCTGGTCACCTGCTGCCAGTTGGGATCGTCCTGATTGGCCAGGGTCACTTTTGTCTGGGAAAACAAAAGCTTTTTGCAGGCCAGATACTCCTCAAAATCCTCGTGCTCCCCGGGACCAATGTGATCGGGGGAAATATTTAGAAACAGGCCATAATCAAAGATAATCCCCTCCGTGCGCTTCTGTTTTAAGCCCTGGGAGGAAACCTCCATCACCACTGTATCACAGCCCCCTTTGCGCATCTGGGCAAAGAGGCCGTGAAGCTCATAGGACTCCGGGGTGGTATTCTTTGTGGAAAATTTTTCCTCTCCCATAAAAGCTCCCATGGTTCCGATAAGTCCCACTTTATGTCCCCCAGCCTCCAGAATCCTGCAAATCATATGGGAGGTGGTGGTTTTTCCCTTTGTTCCCGTGATGCCGATCAAGGTCATCTCATCTGCCGGATGCCCAAACCAAGCTCCGGAAATCCGTGCCAGGGCGCTTCTCGTATCTGCCGTCCGCACAATGGCTGCTTTCCACTTGCTCCCTTCCTCTTCCAGGGACGCAACCCGCAGCTGTGCCGTACAAGGATTCCCCGCCTCGCTGTCCACAGACGCCGCCCTCAACTCTGCCGCCTCCAGCTGTCCTGCATGCAAGGAGACTGTTTCTTCCTGTTCCTCCCCAGCATCCCAGCTCACAGTCCATCCTGCTGCTCTCAGACTCTCCTCGGCTCCTTCCTCTATAAGAACAGCCCCTGCACCCGCCTCCAAAGCCTGCCGAATATAGGCATGTCCATCTGCTCGAAAGCCTCGCAGGCACACAAACAGGGAGCCGGCCTGTACCTCCCTGGAGGAATATGCCACTGATGTGATTTCCTCCCTGCCGTCTCCCCTGAGATATTCGCACTCTATGTCATTCAATAAATTCTTCAATATCATGGTAATATTCTCCCCGGAATACAATCTGCGAAGGTCCTGTCATATGCACAACGTCCTCCTGGTCCCATTCCACAGCTAAGGGGCCACCTGGCTGCTGCACCTCCACCCGGCGGCCACACAGTCCCAGTCGGTTGGCCACCACCACGGCTGCACAACAGCCAGTTCCACATCCAAGTGTCTCCCCGCAGTTGCGCTCCCATTCCCGGATGCGAATATGCCCCTGATCCAAAATTTGGGCAAAGGTCACATTGGTCCGCTGGGGAAAGCAGGGATGTTCCTCCACGGATTTTCCATATTTTTCCAAATCCAGCTTTTCCAAATCCTCCCCCTGATCCAGCAGTAGTACTGTATGAGGATTTCCAAAGGAAATGCTGGAGGTCCGAAATTCCCGATCCGCCGCTTTGAGCCTCTGATCCAGAAAGATCTCTCCCTCTGTGTTCACAGGGATTTTTTCCGCCCGAAATTCCGGCTTTCCGATCTGGGCATGGATATTGACCACCTGCCCCTCCTCCACCATAAGCTCCACCGTCTGATGGCCCCCCAGAGTTTCCACAGTCAAAAGCTCCTTCTTGGTATATCCGCTACAGTAAAACAGCTTGGAGGCGCTTCTCAGGGCATTCCCACACATCTCCGCTTCCGATCCGTCCGGATTGAAAATGCGCATACGAAAATCGCATACCTGGGAAGGGCACAGCATCACCATGCCATCGGAGCCCACACCAAAATGTCGGTCAGAGATGCGCCGGGCTAAAATCCCCGGCGCTTCTATGTTCTGACTGATGGCATCGATATACACATAATCGTTTCCAAAAGCCTGCATTTTTGTAAACAAAACCTTCATGGTCAAGCCTCCATGGCCTGGGCCAGATCCGCAATAATATCCTCCACCTTCTCAATGCCAATGGATATCCGCAGGAACCGGTCATTGATACCAAGCTTCTCCCGGATATCTGCCGGGATAGACTCATGGGTCTGGGTCAAAGGATAGGTAATCAGGGTCTCTGTCCCCCCCAGGCTCTCTGCAAACAGAATCATATTGGTTTTTGTAAGCAAGGACTTGGCTGTCTCCAGGGTATCCACCTCAAAGGAAATCATTCCACCAAAGCCTGTGCTCTGGCTCTTGCTGATGGCGTAGCCCACATGATCCTCAAAGCCGGCATAATACACCTTTTTTACCTTAGGCTGTTCCCGCAGCCATTTGGCTACCAGGGCTGCATTTTCATTGTGCTTTTCCATGCGCAGACATAGGGTCTTTAAGCCCCGCAGCAGTAGCCAGGAATCAAAGGGCGCCAGCCCGTTGCCCCGGGATTTCAGCTGCAACTGGAAATGCGCCTCCAGCTCCGGCGTATTTACCACCACAATACCTGCAATCACATCATTGTGACCACAGAGATATTTGGTTCCACTGTGCACCACAATGTCCGCCCCCAGGGATATGGGCCGTTGAAAATAGGGCGTCAAAAAGGTGTTGTCCACCACCAGAAGAGCCCCGATCTCCTTTGCAATCTCCGAAAGTTTCCGGATATCCGCCACCTTCATCATGGGATTGGTGGGCGTCTCCACAAAGAGCATTTTCGTGGAGGGACCAATGGCTGCCCGAACGGCCTCCGTATCCGCCATATCCACATAGGTGAATACGCAGCCCTGATTCTTAAAAATATCCTCCCCAATCCGATAGGTTCCGCCGTAGATATCGTCCGAGAGCAGTACATGGTCCCCAGGCCTTAAGATTCCAAAAACCGACATATTGGCTGCCTGTCCACTGGAAAAAGCAAAGCCCGCTGTGCCGCCTTCCAATATAGCCATGGTCCGCTCCAGTTCCTCCCGGGTGGGATTCTTTAAACGGGTGTAGGTATAGCCTGTGGACACATCAAAATCCTTGTGGCGAAAGGTAGCTGACTGAAAAATGGGGAAGCTTACCGCTCCGGTAATGGGATCGCAGCCCAGTCCCCCGTGCACCACCTTGGACTCAAAATGCAGACTATCCTTTGTATCATAAGAATCATAAAAGCAATCTTCTATCATCCTGTTATCCTCCATTTTTTTATTAACAGCTTGTTCTAACTATATCATGGGAAAGTGTATTTTTCAACCACAACTGAAAAGGAACCTGCTAATTGTCTAAATAATTGTTCCCTTTCCCACGCAAAATGCCACCCCAAGCCAGGGAAAATATGTCAGCTTATTCTCTAAACAGAGTATGCCCCTTTGCCTCCATTGCCATTCATATTCCCCTGTAAGAAAAAGATTCTTCGGTTCTTCCCTGCCTGGCATTTTCCCTCCGGTACTGCCCTGGGGTCCTTCCCCTTATTTGTCGAAACACCTTACAGAAGTAGGCCTCGCTGGAAAATCCGGTCTCCATGGAAATCTCTGCCACCGTGGCCCTAGAGGTTCGCAGCAGCCTTTCTGCCATCTCCATTCGGTACTCCAGCAGATACTCTGAGGGGGTTTTGTGAATACAGTTCTGAAAGCAGCGCAGACATTCCCGCTTGCTCACAGCGGCCGCTCCTGCAATCTCCTCCAGCAGAAGCTTTCGGCCATAATTTTTCTGAATAAAAGCTATCATGGTCTGAATCCTTTCCTGGCTGATAAGCTTCGTCTGACATGGGACAGCTTGACGCTCTCTTGCTTCCTCCAAGAGCAAAAGCCATATTTCTGATAGCATATTCCGTGTCTGAAACTCCGCATCCTCCACTTTTTGTAAATAGGCAAGCTGCCTAAGCTTCTTGAGCATGCTCCTCTGCCGCTCATTCTCCCCCCGAAGCTCCAGAATCTGCAAATTTTTGTCTGTCAAAATAGGCTCCAGATATTTGGTTTCAAAAATGCTTTTAAAGTGTCCACTTAAAAACGTGGCATGAAACAGATGGGAATCCATAACAGTCGGCTTGCCAGCTTCCACCGGCCTCATGGTGCAGAGAATATTGGTATTGATAAAAAATCCCTGCTCCTTTTCAAATACATAACTCTGGTTAGTCGTCTCTATCTTAACCGTACCACTTACCACTCGGCACAGCTCCAGCTCTTCATGCCAGTGCCAGGGACCCCGGGTAATGGTCAGATCCTCGTGGTGCATCACATAAGGATATTCCGGGGTCAACCCTGCAATCTCCTCCAGCTGATTTTCCCTTATCTTGATTGCCATCTCTCTGCCCCCCATTCCTCTGTCATCAAATTATAATTTTTATACAGATTTGGCGTAATTTTAATAGTCAATGTCCTATTTAGTATATAGAAACCGCCAATTTCCTTCTATAATAATACTATACCAATTACCAACTGTAAAGAAGGAGGGGATCCCCATACGATTCGAACGCTATCACCAATTAAAGGTCTTTGCCGGCAACCATCCCGACCGCCTGGCCACCATTACGGAAGAGGAGCTTTTATCTGCCATATTTCCACAGGAATGCGAAGGTCTCCCGTCCTCATCCGATACGCTCTGTTCCCATCCCGCCTGCCAGATACAGCAAGGAGGTGAATCTGCATGAGTATTCTCCTGTTAAGCACCATTTTGTTCTCTATGGTATTCTTATGTATTCTTGAGGAACGTTTGAGGGGCTCCCATTAATTATTAAAGGACTGTTGCTTTTGGCAGCAGTCCTTTTTCCTTTCACATCTTTTCTGGCAGGACCGGCACATCATTCTCTCCATCCATCTGGAGTTTTCTGGGCTGAAGTCCTTCCGCCTCCTCCGAAGCCACAATCTCTTCCCGGAGCACCTCCTCACTCTCTCTGCTTCCATCCGGAGCCAGCGGAAATATAATGGTTACCCGGAATAAATCCCCATCCAGATAAATCTCAAAGCTGCCCTTTTGCAGCTGGGTCAGGTTCTTGGCAATGGACAGGCCCAGACCACTTCCCTCCGTACTCCGAGACACATCTCCCCGGATAAACCGCTCGGTGAGCTGACTGGCATCAATATTCAAGGGCTGTTCGGAAATATTCTTCACATTCAGCCGCACCATATGTCCCACCACAGTCATGTCCACATAAACCCGGGTTCCCGGCATGGCATACTTTGCCACATTGTTGTATACATTCTCAATCACCCGCCATAACCGGCGGCCATCAGCCTCAATAATAATAGGCTCCTCAGGCATATTGGTCACTATCTGCAAATTTTTATCTGCAAACCGCTCATAAAATTCCCCGTTGGTCTGCTGAATCAGCTCTTGAAAATTCACCCGGATAAACTCTAGGGTTACATTGCCGGAGCTGATTTTGGAGGCTTCCACCAGATCCTCTGTCAGATGCTTCAGCCGCTGAGCCTTCTCCTCCAGTATCCCAATGTAACTGCGGGCCTTGGTGCTGGGCATTTCCTCCCGCTTCAAAAGATCTACATAATTGATAATGGAAGTGAGAGGCGTTTTAATATCATGGGATACATTGGTTATCAAGTCCGATTTAAGTTTTTCATCCTTCACGCTCTTGGCCACTGCCTGGGAAAGTCCTTCCCCCACATGGTTCACCGCCTCCGCAAAGACCCGCAGATCCCCCTGGAGCTTATGCAGAGGAATCTGATATTCCAGCTCTCCCTCTGTCAGCCGGTAAATGCCTTCCAGCACCATCTGCTGCTGCACAGCCCGACGCAAAAGGTAAAAGCCCACCACCGCATCCAGAATGCAGGCCAGCAAAAAGCCCGGAATATTAAAACACAACAGAATACAGTTGGCCGCCAAGAATAAAAGATACTCCACTAGCGTCCGGGTGGTCATGCGCCGGCTGGCAACCACCTGATTGAGAAAACGTAAGATGGCACAGAACACGCTGTTGGTCCAGATGGTCCTTCCCTTCACCCTGCGGGCCAAACTTAAATATCCAAGCAGGAAGAAAAGATGTAACACAAACAGGAACACACCTCCCACCAGACAATTCTGCTGGAGATTTCCAAATCCAAATATCCGGATAATGCGGACGCCTACTCCTAAGATAACTACAGCCGGAAAGCACACCAGAAGAGCTGCCAGCTCTGTCTTGATCCGGTCAAACCAATTCAGATGCACCACATTCTGTCCGTCCTCCGGCCGATGTCCCGCTGCCAGAGTCAGATATACCAGGCTTAAAAAATACAGCACACTGCCAATGAACACCCCATAAAAGGCCAGCCGTCCCACTGGCTTCAGCTCGTCAAACTGCTGCTTATACGCCTGGAGGTTATCGTTGGCCTGGTAGGCCGGGTCAATGGCTACCAGAAAGGTATAGTCCCCCTCCAGGGATGGCACATAGCCTTTGAGATAATTGCTCACATCCCCCACAGTCAGGGGAATATTGGCTCCCTCCAGAGACATATCTGCCGTATTGTAAATCAGATAATCCTTATATCCCCGGAAATAATTCAGAAATGCTTCCTCCCCCAACAGCCCCTGGGGAACAGATTTAAGATTTGTATAGGTAAGCTTCTCAAAATTTTCTGAGGAAATACTTTCTGTCATTTCCGGGAGAATCATATACCGCATATTGGTCATGCTGGGACTAAACAGCTCCAGATTTTCCTTGTATGCATAATAGTCGTTATAGATAGCCGGAATAATCTCCTCCAGATCGTGGTATAGCCCCTGAAGCTCTCCAGCACTCATGCCATTCTTCTGGGCATAGTCCACAAGGCTTCCATAGCCCACCGGCTGGTAGCGCTCCTCCACAGCTTCCAGGGTATCAATCCTGAGAATGGTGCTCTCCCCATTATTCAGGTAATTATCCACCTCCCAGGAAAGATCAGGATCCTGGGCATCCCTTTGTTCTGAAGGCAGGTGCTCCGCTTGTTGCAAGGATATTTCTTCTGCCTGCTCCTGGCCTGCCTCTCCACTTTGCAGCTCTGACGGATACGATTCCATCTCCTCTGTCTGCTCTTCCTCCTCCCAGCTCTGGGGAACATCGGGAATAATCACGGGGTCGTCATCCGTAGCCACAGCCATGGAGCTGATAGCCTCCCCATCCCGATAGGTGCTCACCACCGTATGGGTATAGCTCCCCTGCATGCTGTAGGATACTCTCCCGTCCTGATATTCAATGCGCAAAAGCTGTCCGATGGCATAGCCATCAAGCCCCCAGTTCAACAGATCTGTAAGCTTATAGTATACCCCTTTCCGGCTTGCGCCACCGTCCAGGATCCGATTGTTATCTACATAGTCCTCCAGATTCACCAGGATAGCTGCATCGTAGGCGCCTCTATTTTCAAATTTACTCTCCCGGCTGGCCGCGCGGATACAGCGATAAACCTGCTCCCGCACCTCATTCCGGTAATACTCTGTATCCTCAAAATTCCGGTCCTGCTTGAGTAGCCCGATTCCGCCACTACCCACGTAAATGGTACACAGCACAATCGACAGTACCATGGCTACCGCACAAAATTGATTGACCACCAGAGCAGTGGCTTTCCAGCCCCAGGCATATTTCCATTGCTTCATTCTATAATTTCTCCACCTTATAGCCGATTCCCCAGACCACCTTTAAATACCGGGGTTCCTTGGCATTGATCTCTATTTTCTCCCGAATATGCCGAATATGCACCGCCACCGTGTTGTCCGCGCCAATGGCATCCTCATTCCAGATACTCTCATAAATCTGATTAATGGAAAATACCTTTCCCTGATTTTTCACCAAAAGCAACAAAATATTATACTCAATGGGGGTCAGCTTCACCACTTCCCCATCCACGGTCACCTCCTTCAAATCGTCGTTGATCATCAGGCCTCCTGTCTGAAAGATATTCTGTTGCTCCACAGCCACCGTCCCCAACTTGGTATACCGGCGCAGCTGAGACTTTACCCGTGCCACCAGCTCCAAGGGATTAAAGGGCTTTGTCACATAATCGTCCGCTCCAATATTCAGGCCCAAAATTTTATCCGCATCTTCGGACTTGGCAGACAGAATAATAATAGGAATACTGCTGTTCTCCCGGATCTTCAATGTGGCACGAATCCCGTCCAGCCGGGGCATCATAATATCGATAATCAAAAGCTGGATCTCATTTTTCTCCAGCATCTCCACAGC
The DNA here is from genome assembly GCA_022791975.1 of Lachnospiraceae bacterium. Taxonomy (GTDB): domain Bacteria; phylum Bacillota; class Clostridia; order Lachnospirales; family Lachnospiraceae; genus RGIG4284. The sequence goes on from JAAWAC010000058.1 coordinate 21,775, forward strand.
CTGAATCCCGTCATAGGCCTTCAGCACCTGATAGCCCTCCTGGCTCAGATAAATTTCAATGGCATCCACAATCTCTCTGTCATCATCGCATACCAAAACCGTATTCATGCAGCACACTCCTTGTCTGAAATCAGCGACATTCCTGCCGTTATTTTTACCATAGCAACAAATTGTTAAGTTCCCGCTTGCCCATTTCTTAAGCTTTTCTTAAGATATTCCTTCCCACTCTCTTCGCAAAAACACCCCGAGAAATCCCGGGGTGTCCCTTTTTGTCCGCTCTTATTTGACCCTTCCCATCAGTCCAGCCACTGGGCATACTTGTCCTCTGGAGCGCTTAAAAATACAATGCCGATAATTCCAGGCCCTGTATGAGCGCCGATAGCGCAGCCTACCCGGGACTCGATAATGTCCCGACAGTGATACTGCTCCTTAAGCATTTCCTTTACCCGCTTACAAGTTTCCTTATCATTTCCGTGAACGATTCCGATGACCTGTCGCTCTAGGTTTACTCCCCGTTCTCCCACAATTTCCACGCAGCGCTTCAGGGACTTTTGCCGTCCCCGCACCTTTTCAATGGCCACCAAGGCTCCCTCATCATTGACCTCAATAATGGGCTTTAAATCCAGGATACCTCCCAGAACCGCAGAGGTTCTGCTAAGCCTCCCGCCCTTATAGAGATACTCCAGGGTATCCACTGTCACAATGTGCTCCAAATTATCAAAGAAATACCGGGCTGCCTCTATGACCGTCTCCTTGGACGCGCCCTTGGCCTGCATCTGCAAAAGTTTATACACCCCCAGGCCAAAGCCCATGGAGGCACACTTGGAATCAATAATGGTCAGATCAAAATCCGGATACTCCTCCAAAAGCTCCTGCTTTGCCAGATTGGCCGCATTAAAGGTTCCTGCAATCCCCGTGGAAAAGCACAGGTAAACCACCGAGTCTCCCCTCCTGGCATAGGGCTCAAAATGCTGGCGAAACATATGGGCATTAATATGATAAGTGGTAATCTCGGCTCCCTCCGCCTGAATTTTATAAAATTCATCAGGATGAATGGTATCTCCGTCAAAGTAATCCGTTCCGTTTATAATAACAGGGGTGGGGATCACATGAAGCTCATACTTCTCTATAATCTCCCTGGGTAAATCAGTGGCAGAATCGGTGACAATTCTATATGTCATAATCATTCCTCTTTCCTTCATCTCGTCCATGTTTTTTTTGCATTTCCTGGACATTTCCTGGTGTTTTACCATATTCAGGCCTTAAGCCCCTCCGCCTCCTGGAGCCAGATATGCGCACAGGCATCACTGGGCATCCGCAAGTCTCCCCGGGGAGACACAGCCACAGATCCCACCTTGGGACCATCTGGCAGGCAGGACCGTTTAAACTGCTGGGCAAAAAACCGGCGGTAGAATACCTTCAGCCATTTCAGCAGCACCTCATTTTCATAAATTCCCGCAAAAGCCAGCCGTGCCAGCCGGTAAAGTTTTTCCGGACCAAAGCCAAAGCGCAAAATATAGTACAGATAAAAATCGTGAATCTCGTAGGGCCCTACCAGATCCTCTGTCTTTTGGGAGATCACTCCATCCTCCGGCGGCAAAAGCTCTGGGCTCACCGGCGTATCCAGCACATCCCAAAGCACCTGGCTAAGCGCCTCATCCTGGCAGCTCTCTGCATAATATGCCACCAGATGCCGCACAAGAGTCTTGGGAACCCCGCCATTGACCCCATACATGGACATGTGATCCCCATTATAGGTAGCCCAACCCAGAGCCAGCTCCGACATATCTCCGGTTCCAATTACCATGCCACCAATCTGGTTGGCAATATCCATCAATACCTGGGTCCTCTCCCGGGCCTGAGAATTTTCATAGGTCACATCATGTTTTGCGATCTCCTGCCCAATATCCCGAAAATGCAGGGTCACTGCCTCCTTAATGTCTACCTCCTTCAGACTGGCTCCCAGCCTTTTCGTCAGCTCACAGGCGTTGGTATAGGTCCTGTCTGTGGTACCAAAGCAGGGCATGGTCACACAGAGAATCCCCTCCCTGGGAAGGGACAGATAATCAAAAGCACGGGCGGTCACCAGCAATGCCAGGGTGGAATCCAGTCCACCGGAAATCCCCACCACGGCCCGCCTGCAACTGGTATGCTCCAGACGCTTTTTCAATCCCAGTGCCTGAATGGCCAAAATCTCTTCACATCTGCGATTCCGATCCTCCCGGCTGTCCGGCACAAAGGGATGGGCGTCCACCCGGCGCTCCAGACGGGTTTCTTCTCTGTCTAAATGAAATCCGATCTCCGTATACATGGTATCCGGCCTTACAAAAAAGGTGTTCATTCTCCGCCTCTCTCCAGCCAGACGGGCCACATCTAAATCTCCGTAGACAATCTGGTTCTGGAACCGAGCCGCCCGGCTAAGCAGGATTCCATTCTCTGCAATCAGGCTGTGTCCACCGAATACCAGATCCTGGGTAGACTCTCCCTCCCCGGCATTGGCATAAATATAGCCACATACCAGACGGGCTGACTGGCCCCGGATCAGCGCCTCCCGATAAACATCCTTGCCTGTGGTCTCGTCACTGGCCGAGCAGTTGACGATCACCGTGGCCCCTGTCAGGGCATGGCGAATGCTGGGAGGCTCCGGTACCCAAACATCCTCACAGATCTCCGCCGCCACCACCAAATCCGGCATATCCTCACAGGTAAACAACAGATCCGTCCCAAAGGGGATATAGTCTCCCTTTCCCCCGGCTCCCCGACTCACCCAAACAAACTCAGCTGCCCGTTCTCCCGGGACAAAATGCCGCAGCTCATAAAATTCTCCGTAATTGGGCAGATAGGTCTTGGGCACCATCCCAAGAATCTCACCCCGGCTCACCGCAGCCGCCACATTGTATAGCTTTCCCTCCTTGGACCAGGGAAGTCCCACAAAAATCAGGGCATCCAGATCTCTGGATGCATCTACGATCCGATACAGCTGTTCCCTGGCGCTTCCCAGCAAGATCTCCTGCAAGAATAAATCCCCACAGGTATAGCCAGTGATGCACAGCTCTGGAAACACAATAAGCTTTGCGCCCTTTCCTGCCGCCTCCTCCATAAGACGGATGATTTCCCCTGCATTGTACTCCGGATCTGCCACCCGAATGCAGGGCGTAATGGCCGCTGTCTTGATAAATCCATGCTTCATTCTGTATTCGCTCCTTCTATCTCTTGGCCTGTTGCAGCAATTCCTTTAAGTCTTCAATGGAAAACACATAATTCTTATTGCAAAAATGACAGTTGGTCTCCACAGGCTTTCCCTCCTGTATCATTTCCCGAATATCTCTGCTGCCAATGCTGACAATGGCCCTGGCTACCCGCTCCTTGGAGCAGTTACAGGCAAAGCTGGTGGAAATCTTGTCATGAATCTCCAGGCCAAATTCTCCCAGAAGCTCCTGAAGGATTCCCTCCGGCGCGTTACCTCTATCCAAAAGGGCCGTTACAGAGCTTACTGTCCCCAGCTTTTCCTCCAGCTGGTTCACAATCCGCTCCTCCACAAAAGGCATTAGCTGAATAATAAAGCCTCCGGCCTGGCGCACAGTATTATTTTTTTCCATCAGCACACCCAGGCCCACCGCCGAGGGAATCTGCTCCGAGGTAGCAAAATAATAGGTGAGATCTTCGGCGATCTCTGAGGTTTGCAGCTCTGTCTGCCCCACATAGGGCTCCTTCATACCCAGATCCTTGATAACACTGAGCATTCCCTCCCCTATGGCTCCTGCCACATCCAGCTTTCCCTTTTCATTGGCTCCCAACATCACCTGGGGATGATGCACATAGCCCTTCACCTGTGCTTTGGCATCTGCCGTCACTGTGATTCCCCCTATGGGGCCAGTTCCCTTGATCTGCAAGGTCAGCAGATCCTTTTCTCCCTTCATCATGGCGCCCATCATAGCCCCTGCACTTAAGAGACGCCCTAATGCCGCTGTGGCCACCGGACTGGTGTTATGTCGCTGCCGGGCATATTCCACTGTCTCCCTGGAGGTGATGGCAAAGGCCCGAATCTGGCCCTCTGCCGCCGTGGCCCTTACAATATAATCTAACATGTGGTTTCTCCTCTTTCCTGTTCTGCCTCTTCCCATTCCAGATCTGGTCAAGTTCTATCGAATATTTGTTCTATTCATTTTTTTCTTTCCCTTCTCCCGTGCCAGTACATAGACCCTTTGACTCTCCTTTAGGGGCTCCTGCTCCGTAAAAGCCTCATAGATGGCCAAAAGCTCCATGCCTGCCTCCTTAAGGAGCTCTCCAATCCGTTCCAGGGAGTAGGCTCTCTGAAAATGGGTTTCCTGGTATTTCCGGTAAAGCCCTTCCTCCTCCCGTAAAAATAAGGTCAAATCGTATGTGTTGATCTGGGTTTCCGGGTCATAATCATTTTCCCAGATAAAGCTTCCATCCTCCCGGTTTTCTGCGATGATACACTCTCCCAGTAAGACTTCATATTTATATTGGGTGTTCAGATCAAAGAGAAAGATTCCCCCTGGGTCCAGATAAGTATTCACCAACCGAAATACCTGGAGCAGATCTTCTTCTTCTATAATATAATTTATGGAATCACAGATGCTAACCACAGCTCTCACCGTGCCGTACAGCTCAAACTCCCGCATATCCTGCAAAAGATACAGAATGTCTCTTCCGCTCTGGGCACGCTTCTCCACAGCCAGCTCCAGCATCTCCTGGGAACTGTCCACCCCGATCATATCATAGCCGGCGGCGGACAAAAGCTCTGTCATGCTACCGGTCCCGCAGCCCAGCTCCAGCACCAGCCCCTCCCGGATTCCCTGCCGGCCCAGGAGCTCTATCACATAACGGCTCCACTCCTCATAGGGGATATTATCCATAAATAAATCGTAAACTGCCGCAAAGCTTGTGTATGCATCCATGACATTCTCCTTTTTCCCATTGTAATCATTCCGTCCAGGCTTGTCAAGCAGTGGAGAAAAGCTGCCAAAATCAAAAAAACTCTATGTAAATGTATCATCCACATAGAGTTTTGCCTGCTATAGCCCAATTTCAACATCCATATCTGGGTCAGCTTTTATGCCCTGTAAACAATTAGTTTTTGCTGCTCAGATACTTCTCAATATTTTCAATGGCTTCCCTTTCATCACTTCCATCTGCGGAAACCACAACCTCTTCCCCTGCCGACAATCCCAGCGTCATCATCCCCATGATGCTCTTTGCATTTACCTTCTTCTCATTACTCTCCACATAGATACTGCTCTCATACTGACTGGCAACCTGAACCAGCAGAGCCACCGGTCTGGCTTCCAGGCCAGAAGGAAGCTGAATTGTAATGGATTGTCTAATCATAATATTTTCTCCTCCTTGAACTCTCTTAGCTCCTCAGCTAAAACACTCAGTTTTCGCAGTCTGTGATTGACGCCGGACTTTCCTACCGGTGGATTCAGCATTTCTCCAAGTTCCTTCAGGGTTGCCTCTGGCTGCTCCAGCCGCAGTTCCGCCATCTCTGCCAAATTTTCAGGAAGCTTTGCAAATCCCAGATTTCTCTGTATATAACGGATATCCTCTATCTGCTTTACCGCCGCAGATATGGTCTTTCCCAGATTGGCAGTCTCACAGTTCACCTGTCTGTTAACGGAATTCCTCATCTCCTTCAAAATTCGTACATTCTCATAGTCCATCAACGCTGCGTGGGCTTCCATCACATTGAGCAGATCCACAATCTGTGAGCCCTCTTTCACATATAGTACAAAGCTTTTCTTGCGAAGGGTTATCTTCGCGCTGACACCAAAATCCCCTATCATTTCCTGGAGCCGGCGGGCTTTCTCCTCCGTCTCACATACAATCTCAAAATGATAGCTTTTTTCTGGATCGCTTACAGACCCTGCTGCCAAAAACGCACCGCGGATAAAGGCTCTTTTACAGCATAGACTCTGAATCAGCACATGGTCCAGGGCATCTAGACCGTCATCTGCTATCACCAAATAGCTTCCATGCCTCTTTCCGCCTGATCCAGATTCCACATGATCCTCTGGGCGCTCCTTATTATATGTATTCCGTTTTGCAGACACACCTATTCTTATATTATATGTTTTTTTCAATAATGTAAAGCACTTTCTTGCAGCAGACAAATTTTCCGTGTGGATCTCCGCCTGCAACCTCCCCCGTTCCTCTCTCCTCTGCATGCCCAAAAACTCCGTAATTGCAGCCAATTCTGCCAACTGACAGTGACGGGCCGAGGCTGCCTGCCTGGATAATTCTTCCTTTACTCTGCCTGAAAATGACATGTCTCAATGCCCCTTTATGATAGCATCCTTCTCAATATCCCGATGCTCAATCTTAATTCCATACTCGGAATGCTTCTCCAGCCGTTCATATAGTTTATTGGCCAGAGTCACCGATCGATGTTTGCCCCCAGTGCAGCCAATAGCCACCACCAGCTGATTTTTTCCCTCCAGCACATAATTGGGAATGAGAAACTTCACCATATCCACCAGCTTGTCCAAAAATACGTGGGCTACCTCAAACCCCATGACAAATTGCTGCACCTCCTTATCATTCCCCGAAAGCCCCCGCAATTCATCATAGTAGTAGGGGTTTGGCAGGAAACGCACATCAAACACCAGATCTGCGTCTCCAGGAATTCCGAATTTAAAGCCAAAGGACAACACGGTGATCATCAGATTTTTAAATTCCTGATTCATCACAAAAATTTTTTCCAACTCCGTTTTCAGCTCCCGGGTCAAGAGATTGCTGGTATCCAGAATGTAATCAGCCTGTTTCTTTAAGAATTCCAGCCGTTGCCGCTCCAATGCGATCCCCTCCGCCAGCCTTCCCCTGGCTGCCAGGGGATGTATCCGCCGAGTCTCTTTATACCTCTTTAAAAGCACTGGGTCCGAGGCGTCCAGAAAAAGGATCTCAAAATGATAATTGGACACCATAAGCTGCTCCATCACCTGCTCCAGACCGGAAAGCTGCTGTCCGCTGCGCACATCCAGCCCCAAAGCCACCTTGGTAATTTCACTGCTTCCGGAATACACCAGCTCTGCAAATTTTTCCACCAGAGAGATGGGCAGATTGTCCACACAAAAATAGCCCATGTCCTCCAGCATTTTTAAGGAAGTGCTCCGGCCGGCACCGGACATCCCCGTTACAATAATGAACCGCATCCCCCTTCTGCCCTCTCTTTCTCTGCTCTCCTAAAATCCCAGCAGCTTTATCTCCATCTCCAGATCTACACCGAACTGATGTTTGACCTGTGTTTTTACATGCTCCACCAGGTCAAGTACATCCTGGGCTGTAGCGTCCCCCCGGTTGATAATAAACCCGCAGTGCTTTTCCGACACCTGGGCGCCTCCTATCTGATACCCCCGAAGTCCTGCATCCATAATAAGCTTTCCTGCAAAATACCCTATAGGACGCTTAAATGTACTGCCTGCACTGGCATATTCCAGAGGTTGCTTTTCCACCCGTGCCTTTTTCAACTCCTCCATTTTATCCCAGATAGGTTGGGAGTTCTCCCTCTTTTCCAAAAGGAACACCGCCTCCAGCACCACATAGGATTTCCTCCCTATCACACTGGTCCGGTAGCCCAGCTCCAGCTCCTCCTGGCTCAACCAGATGGGTCTCCCTTCCTGCGTCAGCACCAGAGCTTTTTCCACCACGCCCTTCATCTCTCCGCCATAGGCACCTGCATTCATCACCAGGGCGCCTCCAACACTGCCCGGAATCCCGGAAGCAAACTCCAGCCCGGAAAGATGCAGCCTGGCCGCCTGGTGGGCCACCCGTACCAAAAGCGCTCCCGCCTGCACCCGCAGCCGTCCGCTCTTTAAGTCCTCCCCATCCTCCTCCACAATCTGCTGCATATCCAGCCGGATAATCACCCCCGGATATCCCTTGTCACTAATCAGTACATTGCTCCCATTTCCCAGAATGTAATAGGGCATCCCCGCTGTCTTGCAGGCCTCCATGGTCTCCCACAGCTGGGTCGGCCCCACAGCCCGCACAAAATACCTGGCATTCCCCCCAATGCGAAAAGTCGTATGCTTCCTCATAGGCACCTCCGCCTCCACACACGCCTCCCCGTTAATCTCCACAAGTCTCTTCCAAAAATCTATCTCCATAAAACACTCGCTTTCTCTAAATCTTCCCTTACTCCATTTCCTCTAGACTAAAACAGCTGCTATCAAAGCCCCTTTCTGCTATGTTCCATTATATGCAAAAGGAGGGGTTTGTACAACCCCTCTTCAAGAAATCTACCTTTCCTTTTCCAGATACCGCTTTACATACTGCCCCGTATAGGATACCGGACTTTCCGCCACCTGCTCCGGTGTCCCAAAGGCAATAACTGTGCCACCTCCGTCTCCACCCTCAGGCCCCATATCAATCAGATAATCCGCCGTCTTGATTACGTCCAGGTTATGCTCAATTACCACCACCGTATTTCCTCCCTCTGCCAGCCGCTGCAAAATCTCTGTCAGCTTATGCACATCCGCAAAGTGCAAGCCTGTGGTGGGCTCATCCAGAATATAGATGGTCTTCCCTGTGCTCCGGCGGCTCAGCTCTGTGGCCAGCTTGATACGCTGGGCCTCCCCTCCGGACAGCGTGGTGGAAGGCTGCCCAAGTTTAATATAGGAAAGCCCCACATCATAAAGGGTCTCTATCTTCCGGGCAATGGAGGGCACATTTTCAAAGAAGGTCAAAGCCTCCTCCACCGTCATATCCAGCACATCAAAAATACTTTTGCCCTTATACTTTACCTCTAAGGTTTCCCGATTGTAGCGCTTGCCTTGGCAAACCTCACAGGGCACATACACATCTGGCAGGAAATGCATTTCTATTTTAATAATCCCGTCCCCGCTGCAGGCCTCGCATCGGCCTCCTTTAACATTAAAGCTAAAGCGTCCCTTCTTGTAACCCTTGCTCTTGGCGTCTGCTGTGGAGGCAAACAAGTCTCGAATCTGATCAAACACGCCTGTGTAGGTGGCCGGATTGGACCGGGGCGTCCGGCCAATGGGAGACTGGTCAATATTAATCACCTTGTCCAGCTGTTCCATTCCCTCTATCTTTCTATGTTTGCCGGGAATGGTTCGGGCTCGGTTCAGTTCCTTTGCCAGACGTTTATATAGAATCTCATTGATGAGAGAGCTTTTCCCCGAACCGGACACGCCAGTTACACAGGTAAAAATTCCCAGAGGCAGGCGCACATCAATATTTTTCAGATTGTTCTCCTGGGCTCCTCGAATGGTAAGCCACCCGACAGGCTCCCGCCGAACCTCCGGCACAGGAATCCGCATACGACCACTGAGGTAGGCCCCTGTAATGGACTCCGGCACCTGCATAATCTCCTGCGCCGTCCCGGCTGCCACCACATGGCCTCCATGCTCTCCAGCTCCGGGTCCAATATCCACCACATAATCTGCTGCCAGCATAGTATCCTCGTCGTGCTCCACCACCACCAAGGTATTTCCCAGATCCCGCAACCGTTTCAAAGTTGCCAGTAGCTTGTCATTATCCCGTTGATGGAGTCCAATGCTGGGTTCATCCAGAATATAGGCCACCCCCACCAGACCGGAACCAATCTGAGTAGCCAGCCGGATACGCTGGGCCTCCCCTCCAGACAAACTGCCAGTAGCCCGGGCCAGAGTCAGATAGTCCAGCCCCACATCCACCAGAAAGCCCACCCGGGCCCGAATTTCTTTTAAGATCTGGTCTCCAATCAGACGCTGCTGCCGAGTCAACTCCATATTTATCAAAAATCCCTGAAGATTTCGAATAGACATGGAGGTCACCTCATAAATATTCCTGTCATGAACCGTCACAGCCAGTGATGTCTTTTTCAGGCGCTGTCCTCCGCATGTCTTACAGGGAGTGATGCGCATAAATTCCTCGTATTCCTGCCGCATTGTCTCCGATCCGGTCTCCCGATAGCGCCGCTGTACATTGCGGATCAGCCCCTCAAAGGCCACATCGTAAAAGCCCTCACCCCGCTGCCCCCGGTAATGCACCTTTACGCTCCGTCCTCCGGTACCATTTATCAGCATGTCCTGCACCTCCGGACTCAACTGTTCATAAGGAGTCTGGAGATCAAAGCCATATTCCTGGGATAGCGCTTGGAGCGTGGCATAGGTATAGCTGGAGGGATCGTTACAGGACTGCCAGCCCATCACCGTAATAGCGCCCCCCGCAATACTCAGAGACTTATCCGGTATCATAAGATCCTCATCAAACTCCATTTTATAACCCAGTCCAAAACAATCGGGGCAGGCTCCAAAGGGATTATTAAAGGAAAAGCTCCGGGGCTCTATCTCCTCCATGCTGATGCCGCAATCCGGACAGGCATAGCTGGAGCTGAAGGTCAGAACCTCCCCGTCAATAACGTCCACCACCAATAGACCCTCCGACAATCCCAACACTGTCTCAATGGAATCGGCCAGCCGCTTCTCAATGCCTTCCTTTACCACCAGACGGTCCACCACAATCTCAATGAGATGCTTGATATTTTTGTCAAGCTTTATCTCCTCAGACAGCTCATACAGATTTCCGTCGATTCTCACCCGCACAAAGCCGCTTTTCCGTGCCTGTTCCAGCACCTTTACATGCTCCCCTTTTCGTCCCTTCACCACCGGAGCCAGGATCTGAATCCGGGTTCTCTCTGGCAGTTCCATAATCTGATCCACCATCTGGTCCACCGTCTGTTTTTTGATTTCCTTTCCACACTTAGGACAATGGGGAATGCCAATACGCGCATACAACAAGCGGAAATAATCGTAGATCTCTGTCACGGTTCCCACCGTGGATCGTGGATTCCGGTTCGTGGATTTCTGGTCTATGGAAATGGCCGGGGAAAGTCCTTCAATGCTCTCCACATCCGGCTTTTCCATCTGCCCCAGAAATTGTCGGGCATAGGAGGACAAGGATTCCATATACCGCCGCTGCCCTTCCGCATAGATGGTGTCAAAGGCCAGGGAGGATTTCCCTGATCCACTTAAGCCGGTCAAAACCACAAACTCATTTCTGGGAATATTCACGTCCAAATTCTTCAGGTTGTGCTCATTGGCACCTCTGATTTTGATAAATTGTCTCATAAATGGCTCCTTTTTTCCTACAAATCCCGCAGCTGATTTTTCAACTCTATCATCTTGTCGCGAAGTTCCGCGGCCGCCTCAAAATTCAGCTCCGCAGCAGCCTTTTTCATCTTCTTGTCAATCTGGCCAATCAGCTTCTCCAGCTCCTTCCTACTCATGGACTCCGGATCTTTTTCGAACTGGAGTTCTTCCTGCGCAATCTCCTTGGAAATGCTGATCAGATCTCGCACAGCCTTTTTTATGGTCTGGGGCGTAATCCCATGCTCCTGGTTGTAAGCCTCCTGCAAGGCCCGCCTGCGCTCCGTCTCCCCTATGGCCAGCCGCATGGAATCGGTTATCATATCCGCATACATAATCACATGGCCTTCCGCATTTCTGGCTGCCCGCCCAATGGTCTGGATAAGAGACGTCTCCGACCGCAGGAACCCCTCCTTGTCCGCATCCAGGATAGCTACCAGAGTTATCTCCGGGATATCCAACCCCTCCCGAAGCAGATTGATTCCCACCAGAACATCAAACACATCCAGGCGCATATCCCGGATAATCTCTGTCCGCTCCAGGGTATCAATATCGGAATGAAGGTATTTCACCCGAATCCCCAGCTCCCGCATATAATCCGTCAGATCCTCTGCCATCCGCTTGGTTAGGGTGGTAATCAGGATCTTATGGCCTGCGGCCACCTCCTTATTCACCTCTCCCACCAGGTCATCGATCTGCCCCTCCACCGGGCGCACCTCCACCTTGGGGTCCAAAAGTCCCGTGGGCCGTATAATCTGTTCTGCCCGCAAGAGCTCATGCTCCTCCTCATATTCTCCAGGTGTGGCGGATACAAAGAGCATTTGATCTATTTTACTTTCAAATTCCCCAAAATTCAAGGGGCGGTTATCCTTAGCTGAGGGCAAACGGAAGCCATAGTCCACCAGGGTGGTTTTCCTGGACTGGTCTCCTGCAAACATGCCCCGAATCTGGGGAATGGTTTTATGAGACTCATCAATGATAATCAAAAAATCCTCCGGGAAATAGTCCATCAATGTGTTGGGAGGCTCTCCCGGCTCCATCCCTGACAGATGCCGGGAATAATTTTCAATTCCAGAGCAAAAGCCAGTTTCCTTAAGCATTTCAATGTCAAAGTTGGTCCTCTCGGAAATCCGTTGGGCCTCCAACAGCTTGTCCTCCCCTTTAAAATAGCGAATGCGTTCCTCCAACTCCTCCTCTATGTCCTTGGCAGCTCTTCGGATTTGATCCGCTGGAACCACATAGTGGGATGCTGGAAAAATGGCCACATGTTCCCGAACCCCCTTGATCTCTCCAGTCAATACATCAATCTCGGAAATCCGGTCAATCTCGTCCCCGAAAAATTCCACCCGGATGGCAGTATCCATCTCACTGGCCGGTATGATCTCCAGAACATCCCCTCTTACCCGGAAGGTTCCCCGTTTAAAATCCATGTCGTTTCGGTCATACTGAATGTCCACCAACTGCCGCAGGACTTCGTCCCGATCTTTTTGCATACCCGGGCGGAGAGATACCATCATTTTCTCAAAGTTCTCCGGCTCACCCAAACCATAGATGCAGGACACGGAAGAGACAATGACCACATCCCGCCGCTCAATCAGGGAAGCCGTGGCAGACAGACGCAGCTTGTCTATTTCGTCGTTGACGGAGGAGTCTTTGGCGATGTAGGTGTCGGAGGACGGGACGTAGGCTTCGGGTTGGTAGTAATCGTAGTAGGACACAAAATATTCCACTGCGTTATCAGGGAACATCTCTTTGAATTCTCCGTACAACTGAGCAGCAAGCGTCTTATTGTGGGCGATGACCAGCGTCGGTTTCTGCAATTCCTGAATGACATTCGCCATCGTAAATGTCTTGCCGGAACCCGTAACCCCTAGTAAAGTCTGGAATTGGTTGCCCTCCTTGAAGCCTTTGACCAGCTCGGCGATGGCCTGCGGCTGGTCGC
>JAAWAC010000059.1 GCA_022791975.1 Lachnospiraceae bacterium
ATTTACGAGCGCGAGAGCGGTCGAAAAGCCTTCTAGGGTAGGGGCGGTGGAGGGGATGAAGCGGGACTTAAAAAACAGCGGAATCCCAGAGACAGCCCAGAAGGATTTACGAGCGCGAGAGCGGTCGAAAAGCCTTCTAGAGTAGGGGCGGTGGAGGGGATGAAGCGGGACTTAAAATAGGAGTTATGGTATGAGCAAGATTGATGAAATCAGGGCAGAGATGGTTGCTGCCATGAAAAATAAGGACAAGGATCGGAAAGAGACGCTTTCCATGCTGCTGGCGGCTTTAAAGAACAAGGCGATAGATAAGCGGGCGGATCTGACGGAGGCTGAGGAATTTGAGGTTATCAAAAAGGAGATGAAGCAGACCAAGGAGACCATGGATCTGGCTCCTGTGGATCGCACAGACATTCGGGAACAGTGCCAGGCCAGATTGGCGGTACTGGCAGAGTTTGCGCCCAAGGAGATGAGCCCGGAGGAAATCCGCGGGGTAATCACAGAGGTGCTGAAAAATCTTGGGTTGGAACAGCCTACAGGGAAAGATAAGGGCAGAATTATGAAGGAGCTAATGCCGAAGGTCAAGGGCCAGGCAGATGGCGCCCTGGTAAATAAAATCGTAGGAGAAATGCTGGCATGAAAAAGATCTACCTCCCGCTTTGCCTGGTAATAGGCTTGTTGGCACTTGCCCCAGGCTGCGGGAAAAAAGAGGAAGCCGTAGTGTTCGTGGAGGAGGCTACGGAGGAAGATACCGTGCTTCCCCAGGATGAGCCTGTGGAGGGAGAAGGCAAGGGGCTGGAGGAGCCAGGACTTCCAAAAGAAGCATCCCAACCAGGCACTGTGTTAGGGGAAGAGGAAATGCTTCTGTATCTGGACGGACAAGAGCAGACTCTGCTTATGCGTCGGGTGCAGGGAAGCTTTGGATATTCCCTGGCTTTTGAGGGGAGTAAATATGCCCTTGTGGCCGGAGAGATGGAGGACATGGTAGTATCAACCCAAGGAGACCCGGCTGAAGCACAGGAAGGCGTAGGGGAGCAGGAAAGAGGGGCAGTGGCTGATGGCCAGGTTTATATGACCATATCAGAGAACCTGGACTATGCCCTGGAGGAGTTGGCTGACGAGTTGGTGTTAACCTGCGATGTGGAATGTCTGGTGGAGGAGCTCACCATTGGGGAAGAAGAATATCCAGCCATCTGGATCTCCTACACCAGGGAGGAAGATGGACAATTCGTCCAGGTAGATACATATTTGGTGGGCTTTGAGACCCATGTATTCCAAATCGAGATAGAATGTCCGGAGCAGGAGTTGGGAACCCGGGGAGATGTACAGCAGATCATCCTGTCAACGTTACGGTTTGATTCCATTGCGGAGGGATAAATAGGGCCAAAAAAGTTTTCGTGGAGAGCTATTTCAAATTCGGTTCCCGGGCCCTTGGAAAAATATTCCCCGTTTAAAACTGCAAGAGAAAAGCTGTCCACGTATCCCTTTTCGTCCATCATGGTGATATGGGCGGTGGCGTTCAGGGACTGGTGGGTGAAGAGAAGCATTTCATCTATCATTTCCCCAAGTCTGGCCTCTGTTTCCTGGCGCTGCTTTTCTCGTGCCTCTGGGTCCTGGCTTTCATACGTGACATAGAGATACATATTTAAAATGTAGGGAAATTGGCAAAAGACCTGGTCCATCTGAAGCTGGGGAAAATAGATATGATCTGTAAGGGAGTAGTGAAGCCTTTCCTGAAACATAACAGAGGTTTCCGGAAGTTTAGGCGAGGAAAAAAGCCGGTAGGACTTAAAATAAAAGGCGCTGTTCTCTTTTTGACACCCAGATATGCAGGATATGGTCTTATCCCAGAAATTTTCTCTGTAATACTGCTCAACCAAGTTAGAAAAGTAGCTTTCTATGGAATTCTCCATATGCTCCTGGCTTTTCATTCTTCCGTTGCGGTTAGTGAAAACAAACTTTAACTCCTGCCCAGTAGCATTCGTATAAAAAAGCTCCCATTCTGTATAATGGGTGACAATCTGTTCATTTTCAAATTCATGAAAAAAATGCTCTTCTCTGTCCACGCCCTCAGAAATCACAAAATTTTCCCCAAAGCAGTTCTGGAGTGTCTGTTCACAGAGCTTTGGTGTATTATCCTGATATCTGACTTCCCCATGGCTGGGATTGCCGGAAAAATCCGGAAGCGTGCCCAAGACACAGCCCATAAGCAAGGCGCTGATTGTAAGGAAAAGAAGAAAGAGTTTTATAAATTTTTCTGTTTTTTTCATCTGTTTAATATGCTCCAATTATTTATTAAATAAGAATAAATCAATCCATTTCTTTCCCTATTTTAATTATACTACAGGCGACGGCCCTGTTCAAGCTCCTCGAGTATTTGAATGTTTACTCTGGTAAAAGTGGAATACTACTCTCCGTGGATGAAAACTCTGGGAAAAGGCATAAAAAGTAAATTTACCGGAAAGCTATAGGGAAATGTTTGGTTGGCGTAAAAAATTTCATATTTCATGGAAAAAGTGCTTGCAATATACCCCCATAGGGTATATAATACAGATAGTTAAGAAAAAGAACCCCCATAAAGGAGGCATGAGAATTTATGGAGCAATATACCGTGAAAGGAATGAGCTGTGCTGCCTGTAGCGCTCGGGTGGAAAAGGCGGTGGCCAAGGTTCCGGGCGTGACGGCCTGCTCAGTTAGTCTTTTAACCAATTCCATGGGAGTGGAGGGCACAGCTGCTTCCCAGGAGATTATTCAGGCAGTGGAAAATGCTGGCTATGGAGCAGCAAAAAAGGGAGCCGAAAAGACCGAGGGACAAGGGAGAAGTGCAGTTTTGCCTGGAGAGGAGCTGCTAACGGATCGGGAAACCCCTGTTTTAAAAAAGCGGCTGCTGGCATCGGTGGGCTTTCTGGTGGTGCTCATGTATTTTTCCATGGGACATATGATGTGGGATTGGCCTGTACCGGCATTCTTTGCGGGAAATCATGTGGCTGTAGGCTTATTGCAGCTATTACTCACCGGGATTGTTATGGTCATTAACCAGAAATTTTTTATAAGTGGTCTAAGGGGCCTGCTACATCGGGCACCCAACATGGACACGCTGGTAGCTCTGGGGGCGGGAGCCTCCTTTCTCTACAGCACCTATGCATTGTTTGCCATGACAGATGCCCAGATTCAAGGAAATATGGCTGGGGTTATGGAGTATATGCACGAGTTTTATTTTGAATCGGCGGCTATGATCCTAACGCTGATTACTGTGGGAAAAATGCTGGAGGCTCGCTCCAAGGGAAAGACCACAGATGCCCTGAAGGGATTGATGAAGCTGGCGCCTAAGACAGCCACGGTGCTCCGGGACGGGGTGGAGACGCAGGTTTCCATTGATCAGGTGCAAAAAGGTGACTTGTTTGTGGTAAGGCCTGGGGAGAATATTCCTGTGGATGGCGTAGTTCTGGAGGGAAGCAGCGCAGTTAATGAGGCAGCCCTTACAGGAGAGAGCATTCCCGTGGATAAGGAGGCGGGAGACGGGGTGTCTGCGGCCACAGTAAACCAGTCTGGATTCTTAAAATGCCAGGCCACCCGGGTGGGGGAGGATACCACGCTCTCCCAGATTATTCAGATGGTCAGTGACGCGGCGGCCACCAAAGCCCCCATTGCCAAGGTGGCAGATCGGGTATCCGGTGTGTTTGTACCAGTGGTCATTGTAGTGGCGGCTGTAACGATACTGGTCTGGTTGCTGGCCGGGCAGACCTTTGGCTTTGCCCTGGCCAGGGGCATTTCTGTGCTGGTTATCAGCTGTCCCTGTGCTCTGGGACTGGCCACACCGGTGGCCATTATGGTGGGCAATGGCATGGGAGCCAAGCATGGCATAATGTTTAAGACGGCAGTATCCCTGGAGGAAACGGGGAAAATGCAGATTGTGGCTCTGGATAAAACTGGCACCATCACCAGTGGAGAGCCCCGAGTGACAGACCTGCTGCCAGCAAAGGGCGTTACAGAGCAGGAGCTTTTGGAGCTGGCCTGTGCTCTGGAGAAGAAAAGTGAGCATCCCCTGGCTCGGGCAGTTCTGGCAGAAGCTGAGAACCAAGGACTTTTGGGCAGAGAGGTGGAAGAATTTCGTGCCATGCCAGGCAATGGATTGACAGGGACTCTGGAGGGGGTTCGGCTTTGTGGGGGGAATTTTAGCTTTATCAGTAGCCATGCCCGGATTTCCGGAAATCTCCAGCACCAGGCGGAGAGATTGGCAGAGGAGGGAAAGACCCCTTTGTTTTTCAGCCGGGATGAGGAGATTTTGGGGGTTATCGCTGTGGCGGACGTGATAAAGGAGGACAGTCCCAGAGCTGTACAGGAGCTGCAAAACATGGGAATCCATGTAGTTATGCTAACGGGGGACAATGTGCGGACAGCTAGGGCCATAGGTAGGCAGGCCGGAGTGGATGAGGTGATTGCAGGAGTTCTTCCGGAGGGAAAGGAAAGCGTTATCCGGGGACTCAAGGAAAAGGGAAAGGTAGCCATGGTGGGGGACGGCATCAATGATGCGCCGGCCTTAACCCGGGCGGACATGGGGATTGCCATCGGAGCAGGGACAGATATTGCCATTGACGCGGCAGATGTGGTGTTGATGAAGAGCCGATTAAGTGATGTGCCAGCGGCTATTCGCCTGAGCCGGGCGACCCTTCGAAATATTCATGAAAATCTTTTCTGGGCATTTTTTTATAATGTAGTGGGGATTCCCCTGGCGGCTGGTTTGTGGTATCCTATTTTTGGATGGAAATTAAATCCCATGTTTGGGGCAGCGGCCATGAGCCTTTCCAGCTTCTGTGTGGTGACCAACGCCCTACGGCTGAATTTGTTCCGGCTATATGATGCCAGGAAGGATAAAAAAATCAAGAATCATGTGTCAAAGGCTCCGTCCGATGCTGTTTTGGGACAGGAGGCAGAGGATGTGGGCTCAGGCACGAAAATAGAAAAGGAGGAATCTAACATGACAAAAACTATGAATATTGAAGGAATGATGTGTGGGCACTGTGAGGCTAGAGTGAAGAAATGCCTGGAGGCTTTGCCGGAGGTGACGGAGGCAGTCGTAAGCCATGAGTCTGGGACAGCGGTGGTTACTCTGACAGCAGCGGTGGACGACCAGGTGTTGAAAAAAACCGTGGAGGACCAGGATTACAAGGTGACAGGAATTCAGTAGAAGAGTATCATAGGGACCGGAAGGCAGAGCGAAAAGGCCGAAGGGGTAAGAGGTTAAGGCCGGAAAGGGGCTGCGGGAATCAGAGGCAGCTTTTTCCGGTCTTTTTTCAGTGGTTTTACCTGTGGATTTCCTTCTGCAGAATTTTTGCATTGTTTACAACAGATTTTTAGTATGGTAAAATATAACTCGAACATGAAGAGAGTTTTATCAGCAGAAAAGGAACATAGGGGGTTCCCATGAATGTATTGTTTATTTCCCTGGGATGTGATAAGAATTTGGTGGATTCGGAAAACATGCTGGGGCTTTTGACGGAAGCAGGCTATCGGTTGGTGGATGATGAGACCCAGGCGGATGTGATCGTGATCAATACCTGTTGTTTTATCAACGATGCCAAGGAGGAGAGTATTCAAACCATACTGGAGATGTCCTGGCATCGCAGGGAGGGGTGCTGTCGTGCCCTGCTTGTTACAGGCTGCCTGGCCCAGCGGTACCGGCAGGAGATACTGGAAGAGATTGAGGAGGTGGATGCCGTATTGGGGACAACCTCCTTTCAACGGCTTACAGAGACGATTGACCAGGTGCTGGCAGGAGAAAAGCCAGGGGTGCAGGTGGACAGCCTGGAGCTCCTTCCTAGAGTGCAAGCCAAGCGTCTACTGACCACCGGCGGGCACTATGCCCATTTGAAGATTGCGGAGGGCTGCGACAAGCATTGTACCTACTGTATTATTCCAAAGATACGGGGAAGCTACCGCAGTGTGCCCATGGAGGAGCTTTTGAGGGAGGCCCAGGAGCTGGCTGAGGGAGGCGTAAGAGAGCTAATTTTGGTGGCTCAGGAGACCACCCTGTATGGTGTGGATCTATACGGCCGAAAAATGCTGCCTCAGCTGTTGCGCAAACTTTGCCAGATTCAGGGACTTTGGTGGATTCGCCTTCAGTACTGTTATCCGGAGGAGATTACGGAGGAATTGATTCAGACCATTGGGGAGGAGCCTAAGCTTTGCCATTATCTGGACATGCCGATTCAGCATGCCAGTGACAGGATTTTAAAGCGTATGGGTCGGAAAACCACCCGGGCGCAGATAGAGGAAAAGATAGCTTTGCTGCGTCGAATGATTCCGGATATCTGTCTGCGCACCACACTGATTACCGGGTTTCCCGGGGAAACCCAGGAGGAACACCAGGAGCTTTTGGAGTTCGTGGACACCCAGGAGTTTGACAGACTGGGCGTGTTTGCCTACTCTCCGGAGGAGGATACCCCGGCAGCTACTATGCCGGATCAGATTCCTGAGGAATTAAAGGAGGAGAGGCGGCAGGAGATTATGGAGCTTCAGCAGGAGATCTCCCTTGACCGGGCGGAGAAGCTTATAGGCAAGGAGCTACTGGTGATGATAGAAGGGCAGGTGGCTGGAGAAAATGCCTATGTAGCTCGGACTTACCGGGATGCTCCGGATGTGGATGGGTATCTGTTTCTCAATACGGACCAGGTGCTGGTATCTGGTGATTTTGCCAGAGTGCGGGTTACAGGTGCTCTGGAATATGATTTGATAGGAGAGCTGAATGATGAGTATGAATCTGCCAAATAGGCTGACGGTTTTGCGGGTGTGTATGATTCCCTTTTTTGTGATATTTTTATTGACAGACTGGGGTGGGGAGGCAGGAAATTATATTGCTCTGGCTATCTTTATCATTGCCAGTGTGACAGACTTGCTGGACGGGTTTATTGCCCGGAAATACCATCTGGTTACAAATTTTGGGAAATTTATGGACCCTCTGGCGGACAAGCTTCTGGTATGTGCAGCCATGATCTGTCTGGTGGAGAATGGGAAGCTGGCAGCCTGGGTTGTGATTGTGATTATGAGCAGGGAATTTGTCATCAGTGGATTTCGCCTGGTTGCCTCGGATAATGGGATTGTGATTGCGGCAAGCTATTGGGGGAAGTTTAAAACCGTTTTTCAGATGGTGATGATTTGTCTTCTCATTGCGGATCTGGGTGGGATGTTTAAGATTCTGGAGCAGGTATCTATTTGGATTGCTCTGGCACTCACCGTTATCTCTATGGTGGATTATCTGCTGAAAAACAAGAAGGTGTGGAAGGAAGGGAGTAAATAGAATGACGGTAGAATTGATATCCGTGGGAACCGAGATTTTACTGGGGAATATTGTAAATACCAATGCAGCTTTTTTGTCGGAAAAATGTGCCCAGCTGGGACTGTCTCTCTACTATCAGACAGTGGTGGGAGACAATCCGGAGCGGCTGAAAGGGGCTTTGGAGCAGGCTTTGGAGCGGTCGGATGTGGTGATTTTAGGAGGTGGCTTAGGGCCCACCCAGGACGATCTGACCAAGGAGGTGGCAGCCCAGGTTTTTGGCCGGGTGTTAAAAGAGGATGCCCATACCAGACAGCGGATCGAGGGATTTTTCAAGCTTTGGGGGGTAAAGCCGGAGGAGATTACAGAGAACAACTGGAAGCAAGCTTTGGTACCGGAGGGCGCCATAGTGGTGGACAATGACAATGGCACAGCTCCAGGATTGATTCTGGAGGGAAACCAGCGGATTGCCATTTTACTGCCAGGACCGCCCAATGAGTTGATTCCCATGTTTAACCAGAAGATTTTCCCCTATCTACACAAGAAACAGCCAGAGACCATTGTATCGGAGATGATTAAAATCTGTGGTCTTGGGGAGAGCAAGGTGGAGAGTATGATATCCGACTTGATAGAGGCACAGACCAATCCTACTGTGGCTACCTATGCCAAGACAGGGGAGGTCCATCTGCGGGTGACGGCCAAGGCCGGGGATGAGGCGGAGGCACGAAAGCTTATGAAGCCTTTGATTCGGGAATTAAAAGTGCGCTTTGGAAATAAAATCTATACGACGGAGGAGCAGATAACCCTGGAGGAAGCAGTGATTGCTCTGATGAAAGAGGGAGGGATGAGCCTCACTACGGTGGAATCCTGTACCGGAGGCCTGTTTACCGGTCGATTGGTGAATGTACAGGGAGCTTCGGAGGTGATCAAGCAGGGGTTTATCACCTATTCCAACAAGTCCAAGCGCAAGCTGGTGGGAGTGAAAAAGCTGACCTTAAAGCAGTTCGGGGCAGTCAGCCAGAAGACAGCCAAGGAGATGGCTCGAGGCGCGATGCTGGTCACAGGCAGCGATGTGGCTGTGGCCATTACCGGACTTGCCGGGCCTGACGGAGGCACAGAGGAAAAGCCTGTGGGACTGGTGTATATTGCAGTGGCCATTCAGGATGATGTGAAGGTACAGGAGTATCACTTTACAGGAAATCGGGCGAAGATCCGGGAGAGTGCAGTGGTGGCGGGATTGACACAGCTGCGGATGGGGATCTTGGAACATATTACGCTGTAGGGTGTGGAAGAGATTGGAATTGGAAAAAATATGGAAATTATTCGGATCAAGTATTTTACAGACAAGATAGAGAAGTTGGCCTATATTGACGGGAAGTCAGATTGGGTGGATTTGCGGGCGGCCAAGGAGGTTGTGCTAAAGGCGGGGGAGTATGGGTTGATTCCCCTGGGGGTGGCTTTGGAGCTGCCAGAAGGGTATGAGGCGCATGTGGTGCCAAGAAGCAGTACCTTTAAAAATTTTGGAATTATTCAGGTGAATAGTATGGGGATCATTGATGAGAGCTATTGTGGGGACAATGACCAGTGGCATATGCCGGCACTGGCTCTTCGGGACACGGTGATCCATGTGAATGACAGGATTTGTCAGTTTCGGATTATGAAGCATCAGCCCAAGCTTGTTTTTCAGGAGACAGAGGAACTGGGACACGCAGATCGGGGCGGTTTTGGGAGTACTGGGAGAGCGTAGGCAGATCTTGGCAGGGTGAAAGAGACAGACAGGAAGCAGGGGGACAAAGAGGGTGCAGATTACGACGTTTGCAGGGATCGATATTGGGTCCTATGAGGTGGGAATGAAGATTTTTGAGCTTTCTCCTCGAAAGGGCATGAAGGAAATCGATTATATTCGGTATAATATTGAGCTGGGCAAAGATACCTATGCCTCCGGCAAAATCGGGAATGAACTGCTGGAGGAGCTCTGCGGGGTGCTTTTGGATTTTCAGAGGATTATGCGAGAGTATCAGGTGGACGCCTATCGGGTCTGCGCCACCAGCGCTATTCGGGAGACCAGGGATGTGCTTTTGATTCTGGATAAAATCCGGGTGCGTACAGGGCTGGAGGTGGAGGTGCTGAGCAATTCCGAGCAGCGCTTTCTGGGCTACAAGTCCATTGCCTCCACGGAAGCTGCTTTTCAGAGCATGATTCAAAACAGCACGGCCATTGTGGACGTGGGTGGGGGGAGCATTCAGATATCGCTGTTTGACAAGGATGCCCTGGTCACTACCCAGAATCTTCGGATTGGAGCCCTCAGAATTCGGGAGCGGCTGGCGGAGGTGGAGAGTAGAACCACGCATTTTGCCAGTGTGCTCAATGAGATGATTGGAAATGAGCTGCGAAGCTTTAAGCGGCTTTATCTCAAGGAGCGGAAGCTTGAGAATATCATTCTCACCGGGGATTATGTGAGCCAGTTTTTCCGACGTCATGCCCGGGAGGGACTGGCGGCAGTTTTGAGCCGGGAAGAATTTATGGAGCTCTACCAAAAAGCTACCTCCCTTACCTCCACCCAGATGGCTGCCCATCTGGGGCTGCCCATGGAGCATGTAAGCCTGATCCTGCCCTCCCTGGTGCTGTACCATCGGTTTATTGAGGACACCGGGGCGGAGAGCATCTGGCTGCCAGGACATAACTTGAGTGACGGGCTGGCTTATGATTACGGAGAAAAGAAGAAAATTCTCAAATCTCCCCACAATTTTGAGAATGATATTGTGGAGGCAGCTAAAAATATTTCCAAGCGCTACCAAAGCAGCAAAAGCCATATTGCAGGTACGGAATACCTGGCCCTCACCATCTTTGACAGAATGAAGGGCATCCATGGCATGGGAAAGCGGGAGCGGCTTCTCTTACAGATTGCCGTTATTCTTCATGACTGTGGGAAATATATCAATATGAGCCGCACAGCGGAATGCTCCTACAGCATTATTATGGCAACAGAAATCATAGGACTTTCCCACCGGGAGAGGGAGATTATCGCCAATGCGGTTCGGTTCAACACCCGGGAGTTTGCAAGCTTTGAGGAGGTGACCTTTGCCTCCGGGCTGGAGCGGTTGGATTATCTGCTGATTGCAAAGATCAGTGCCATCCTGCGGGTGGCCAATGCCATGGACCGCAGCCATAAGCAGAAGTTTAAAAATGTGAAGGTGACTTTGAAGGAAAAGGAGCGGGAGCTGGTGGTGCTGGTGGACACGGTGGAGGATATCTCCCTGGAGCGGGGGCTGTTTTCCGACAAGGCGGAATTTTTTGAGACGGTGTTCAGCATCCGCCCGGTGATTCGACAGAAAAAGCAGCTGTAGGAGCTGGCAGGACTGTAAAGAAAAGGGAAAATAAAAAAGCGGAGGGTGCCATGGACGCAGTCAATGTAAAAAGCGATGAATATTATACCAACCGGGAGCTAAGCTGGTTGAAATTTAACGAGCGGGTGCTGGAGGAGGCCAGGGATAAGAGCATCCCTTTGTTTGAGCGTCTGAAATTTCTCAGCATAACGGCCTCCAATCTGGACGAGTTTTTTATGATCCGTGTGGCCTCCTTAAAGGACATGGTAAATGCCAAATATACCCGGCCGGATATAGCAGGCCTCACCCCCCAGGAGCAGTTGGACCAAATCCTCTCGGCTACCAGGGAGCTGGTGAATGTGCAGTATTCCACGTATTCCCGATCGCTTCTTCCCCTGTTGCGCCAGAATGGACTACAAATGGTGCAGGAGCATGAGGAGCTGACTCGGGAGCAGGGGATCTTTGTGGACCGCTATTTTCGGGAAAATGTGTATCCAGTTCTCACCCCTATGGCGGTGGATTCCTCCCGGCCTTTTCCCCTGATCCGAAATAAGAGTTTAAATATAGGAGCTCTTCTGGTAAAAAAGGTTGGCAGGACCCAGGACCCAGGGAGGGCAATGGAGACCTTGCCAGGAAAGGGAAAGAATAAAGAGAAAAATAAGAATAAGGACAAGAGCCAGGAACCAGAACTGGAGTTCGCTACTGTGCAGGTGCCTGCGGGACTTCCCCGGATTGTGCGTTTGCCAGCTGGAAGGGAAGGCGAGCAGGCGGTGATTCTCCTGGAGGAGATCATTGAGCGGAATATGGAGCAGCTGTTTTTGAGCTATGATGTGATCTGTGCCCATCCCTACCGGATTATGCGCAATGCGGATCTGACCATTGAGGAGGACGAGGCGGAAGATCTGTTAAAGGAGATTCAGAAGCAGTTGAAAAAGCGCCAGTGGGGAGAGGCCATTCGCCTGGAGGTGGAGGAAAAGATGGACCGGCGGCTCTTAAAGCTGCTGCGCAAGGAGCTGTCCATTAAGGAGGATTCTATTTTTGAGATTAACGGCCCCCTGGACTTGACTTTTTTAATGAAAATGTATGGCATGGGCGGATTTGAGGGGCTGAAAAGTCCCAGCCATAAGCCTGCACCTGTAAAGGAGCTGCCAGGAGACTGTGATATCTTTGAGGAGATTCGAAAGGGAGACATTTTGCTGCATCATCCCTACCAGACCTTTGAGCCGGTGGTGCGCTTTGTGCAGCAGGCGGCAAAAGATCCCCAGGTGCTGGCCATTAAGCAGACACTCTACCGGGTCAGCGGCAATTCTCCTATTATTGCGGCCCTGGCCCAGGCGGCAGAGAACGGGAAGCAGGTATCCGTGCTGGTGGAGCTAAAGGCACGCTTTGACGAGGAGAATAATATTATCTGGGCCAAAATGCTGGAAAAGGCTGGTTGCCATGTGATTTACGGGCTGGTGGGTTTAAAAACTCACAGCAAGATCACCCTGGTGGTGCGCCGGGAGGAGGATGGTATTCGCCGGTATGTGCATTTGGGCACGGGAAATTATAACGATTCCACGGCGAAGTTATATACAGATCTGGGGCTTTTGACCTGCTCTGCTCTGGTGGGGGAGGATGCCACGGCCGTGTTTAATATGCTCTCCGGATATTCGGAGCCGGGAAGCTGGCATAAGCTGTCCCTGGCGCCTATTTGGCTGCGGGATCGGTTTGTGGAGCTGATTCGCCGAGAGAAAGAATTTGCCCGGAAAGGGGAGGAGGCCTGTATTCAGGCTAAGATGAATTCCCTGTGTGATCCGGAGATTATTGCAGAGCTTTATGAGGCAGCCATGGCCGGAGTGAAAATTGATCTGGTTATCCGGGGTATCTGCTGCCTAAAGCCTGGGATTTCCGGGATTAGTGAGAATATTACTGTTCGATCCATTGTGGGAAATTTCCTGGAGCACAGCCGGATTTTCTATTTCTATAATGGAGGAGAGGAGGAGGTTTACTGTGCCAGCGCGGACTGGATGCCTCGCAATCTGGACCGGCGGGTGGAGATCCTTTTCCCGGTGGAAAGACCGGAGTTAAAGAGGGAGATTCTGCATATTTTGGAAATTCTTCTGGCGGACAATGTAAAGGCCCATGTGCTTCAGCCGGACGGAAGCTATGAAAAGATTGACCGGCGGGGCAAGGTTTCTTTAAATGCCCAGGAATATTTTGCCCAGGAGGCTAAGGAGAGAGCCCATAGGGAGGAGCCGGTTGCAGAGAGCCGGGTGTTTATTCCGGAGGAGCCCCTAGAGTAGGAAAAGGAATAATAAAAACAGAGATGATAGAGTGAAGATGGTGCAAGAGGGAGATTGAGCCCTTTATCAAAGATCGCGGCCGGGAAAATATCCTGGCCGTGTTAAGTGAGGAGGAAAAAGTTTATGCGGTTAAGGGATCTACTTACATATGAAAGCATTGTGGTGCAGTGCCATGACAATCCGGATGCGGATGCCATTGCCAGTGGGTTTGGGGTGTATCTCTATCTAAAGGATCAGGGAAAACAGGTACGGTTTGTCTATGGGGGCAGGTATGTGGTTCAGAAAAGCAATCTGGTTCTTATGATTTCGGAGCTTCAGATTCCTATTGAGCATGTGGAGGAACTTGCGGCGCCCCCTTTGCTGGTCACTGTGGACTGCCAGTATGGAGAGGGGAATGTGACACGTTTTGAGGCGAAGGAGGTGGCGGTAATTGACCACCATCAGGTGAGTGGAGAGCTGCCCAGGCTCCATGAGGTGCGGAGCAATCTGGGGGCCTGTTCCACGGTAGTGCGGGATCTGCTGGAGAAGGAAGGCGTGGATTTCAATGAAAACAGAAAGCTGGCCACAGCCTTGTATTATGGTCTGATGACTGACACCAGCGGCTTTACAGAGATTTCCCATCCCCTGGATCGGGACCTGCGGGATGACGCAGCCTTTGAGCGCAGTATGATTACCCGGTTTCGCAATACCAATCTTTCCCTCAAGGAGCTGGAGATCGCCGGCATGGCCCTGGTGGGCTATGACTACAATGAGGAATGCCGGTATGCGGTGGTGGAGGCAAAGCCCTGTGACCCCAATATCCTGGGAATGATTAGCGACCTGATCCTGGAGGTGGACGTGGTGGAAACCTGTCTAGTGTACAGTGTGTTGCCCTTTGGCATCAAATTGTCTGTGCGAAGCTGCGTCAAGGAGGTGAAGGCCAGCGAGTTGGCGGAGGTAATCACGGAGGAAATTGGATCCGGAGGCGGGCATCTGGAAAAGGCCGGGGGATTTATCCAGATGGAACTGCTCCAGAAAGCCTGGAAGGGACGTCCGGAGGAAGGAAATGTGGGAGAGTTTCTCAAAAAGCGTATGAAGCATTATTTCCAGGATACGCAGGTGATCCATGCGGATGCCTATGAGATCGATCTCTGTGGGATGACGCTGTATAAGAAGCGAAAAATTCCCATGGGGTTTGTAAAGGCAGCGGAGATTTTTGCGCCGGGGACCACCGTATGTGTGCGTACTCTGGAGGGAGATTTGGACGTGCAGATCCAGCAGGATATCTATATTATGATCGGGGTGAAGGGGGAGGTGTATCCCAACAAGCAGGAGAAGTTTGAGCGCAGCTACCAAGTGCTGGAGGAACCCTACCGGTTTGAAGGTGAGTATGCTCCGGTGGTAAAAGACCCCCTGGAGGGAAAGCCCATTTCTCTGGTTCCCTATGCCCGGGCTTGTGTGACCACAGGGGAGAGTTACATTTATGTAAAGGAGATTCAGCACCGGATCAAGGTGTTTACAGAATGGGACAAGGAAAAATATATGCTGGGACGGCCCGGAGACTATCTGGCAGCCCGCAGGGATGATCTCCATGATATTTATGTCATCCACCGAGATATTTTTGAGCGTACCTATGAAAGAGTGGAAGAGGGCTTTTAAAGGATTTTCTGAGGCAACCCATGGTATTCTTTTTCCAAGTTAGAAATATGATGTGAAAAAGGAGCAGGGCGTATGAAGAAAATCAGGTGGAGGAGCCGGCTGGCGATTGCCTGTGCAAAGCTTACCAGCCTTTTGATCCGTTGGCTGCACAGGGGAAATGGGGTTACGCTTCCCGGCTATGTGGCTCGTCGGATTGATCCGGAGATTCTGTCGGTTCTGTCCGGCCTGGTGGGGGAGAAAATTCTTGCGGTGATGGGGACCAATGGAAAGACCACCACCAACCGGATTTTATTTGAGGCCCTTCGGGCCGAGGGAAAGGAAGTGTTGATAAACAGCACAGGAGCCAACATGCTCAACGGCGTGATCTCCGCCTTTGTACTGGCAGTGGAAAAAGGACGCCTGAAGGCGGATTACGCCTGTGTGGAGGTGGACGAGAATGCGTCGGTGGAGATTCTTCCTATGCTAAAACCGGACTGTGTGCTTCTCACCAATATTTCCAGGGACCAGCTGGACCGATTTGGAGAGCTGGACATGACCTATGAGAAAATAAAATTCGCAGTGCAAAGTGTGCCCGGAGCGCGTCTGGTGGTCAATGGCGATGACGCGTTTCTGGGCTTTTTGTTGAAGGAATGTGAGAACCCCCAGGAAGTTTATGGTATGGAGGAGGAAATTTTCGACGCAGCCGCCCGCTCGGAGGTGCTAGAGAATACCTTCTGTCGTTTCTGTGGGGCAAGGCTTACCTATAGCCTGATTCATTACGGGCAGCTGGGCCTCTATCGCTGTCCGGGATGTGGGTTTGAAAGACCCTGGCCGGATTATAAGGCTAAAAATATTGTAGAGCAACAGGGGAGCTATTCCTTTACAGTGGAGGAAAAGTTTGTAAAAATCCGGACTCTATGTCCATATCATGTATACAATACCTTGGCTGCTTATGGAACTCTTCATGCTGTGGGAGCTCCCAGAGAGCACTTTGGGAAAACAATGGAGCAGTTTGATTTTGGAAATAACCGGGAGAGTACCTTTTTCATAGGAGGTGCCAGGGTACAGCTACACCTGGCAAAGAATCCTATGGGATTTCAGCAAAAACTTTCATTGATGTGCAGTGACAGCCGACCGAAGGATATTTTGATTTTAATCAATGACACAGCCCAGGATGGGCGGGATATTTCCTGGCTCTGGGACGTGGATTTTCAGCATCTGAAGGATGCTCACGCAGCACAGATTCTTACAGGGGGAGCCCGGCGCTATGATATGGGATTGCGGTTGAAATATGAGGGAATATCCAGCAAAGCTGCGGTGGATGTGGGGGAAGCTCTCAGGCGTCTGACTACAAAGGGAACGGGAAATGTGTATGTGGTTGTGAATTATTCCGGATTGTATTTCACCAATCACATCTTGCAGGACTTGGCCAGGGAAGAGAAAGGAGGCGGCTATTATGAAGCTGACCATAGGACATCTGTATCCTGATCTGTTGAATCTCTATGGGGATCGGGGGAATATCCAATGTCTTTCAAGACGCCTCCAATGGCGGGGCATAGAGGCGGAAGTCAGGCCTTTTTTTGCCGGGGAGAGGGTAGATTTTTCTCGCCTGGACCTGGTGCTGTTGGGAGGCGGTTCCGACAGGGAGCAGGAACTGGTATGCCGACAGCTGGGGGAAATCCGTCAGGATTTTAGAAGCTACGTGGAGGACGGAGGCGTTGTGCTGGCTGTCTGCGGAGGCTATCAGATACTGGGAGATTATTATCGAACAGCAAAGAAAGAAATACCGGGTCTGGGTATACTTCCTCTTTATACAGAGTGGGAGCCTGGACGGCTAGTGGGGAATATTATTCTGGATAGCCCCCTTTCCCTGGCACCGGTGGTGGGCTTTGAAAATCATGGGGGACGCACCTATATTGGAGAGGGCACGCCTTTTGGAAGGGTGCTTTTGGGATACGGCAATACTAAGACTTCCGGAAATGAGGGAATGATGTACAGGCATGTGATAGGGACCTATCTTCACGGACCACTGCTTCCCAAAAACCCGGAAATCTGCGATTATCTTCTGGAACGGGCCCTGGAAAGAAGATTCGGGGGGGTATGGAAATTAAAGAAGCTGTCGGATAAGCTAGAGCGCTGGGCCAATTCTTCCATTGTGGGGAGGTATTGTGACAGGGGGTATGTGTGGAGGGAGAGGGTTCGGAGGCGTTTGCCTTTTTGAGTTCTTTACATAAAAACAGCAAATAAACTGAATAAAAACTGAATAATAATTGCAAATGCAGAAAGGATGTGGTATTCTAAAAACAGGTAAGGAAGGAGACGGCATGAGACAGATTCGAGAATTATATAATATCATGGCGGTTGCTTTAAGAAACATTTTAAATGGGACGAAGGAGCGGGACTTCGAAAGATTGCGGAATATTGAGCCGTCTTATGAAAGATCAATAATAGAAAACATAAAAAGAATCATTCCCCAGTTGTTTGATATGGATACGTTGAATGTAGCAGAGCTTTCAGAGCGGCAGTTACGAGACGGTTTCCTAGTTGGTAAGCTTGCGCATTGCGTTGCCTCCACAAAGGATATGACCATTCTCATTTATCTTGTCAAACATTTGGATATTTATCTAGAGGACAGCGTCTACCGATGTATTCCTATAGACCAGGATATTTGGAGGTTTGAGAGTCTGAATGATAATTTCAGGGAGTGCGGACTGCGTCTTTTGCCAAGGCTTGCCTGTAATTGGGAGCACAAAAACAGGGACGCCTATCATTCGTATACGATGCTGTTTTATATGAAAAATTTTTACTATGTGAATAGCAAAGAGGAAGAGGAATATATCGTTGAACATATTTTGTTGCCGCAGACTACCTTTTACCATGCATTAAAAAGAGGAGAGCTTTGTGTTTGTGTATCACCTGTGACAGGAGAAAACGTGGTACAAGTGACGGAAAAATATACAAGGGACAATGAGGAGCTCATTGCTGTAGAACCTTTGGTGCCAGAGGTAGAGCAAAGGCTGCAGGAACAGATACTTTCTGTTTTGGAAAAGGCTGCGCTGCAAAAAGCAGATATTTTGCTTTTGCCGGAATTGCTTGGTTCCACCGGGATTCGTGTCAGTATTCAGTTGGAGCTGGAGAAAAGGCAGAGGATTCCGGACAATGAATTTCCCAAGCTGACAGTATGTCCCTCCGCCTGGGAGGAGAGACGAAATTCCTGTGCTGTATTAGATGACATGGGGGAATTGCTTTTTGAGCAGCAGAAACATTATGGGGCAGACTTAAAGAAGTGGGGAGCAAAAGAGGACATTGTTTCAGACAAAAAGATTTATATCCTTCATTGTAAAGGAGTTGGGCGGGTTGCAATAGCCATATGTAAGGATTTTTTGATGACAAGTTATCTGGAAATTCTGATAGAAACTTTAAAAGTCAACCTGCTCTTAGTTCCTTCTTTTACTACCGGGGATTATCAGTTTAAGACATGTTCTGATAAATATGGATACCAGGATTGTGATGTGGTTTGGGTCAATACCTGTGCTTCCAGATGGTCCAACTCCCAAGGCCAGATGACTACAGCTGTGACAAGAGCATATTTGCCCGGAAAATGGGGAAATTCTAGGCTGAAAGCGTATATGGAAGAGTTGTGTGACAAACAATACAAATGCGACGGAACTTGCCTTTATACATATGGAATTCGTCTGGAAGAGGAGGAGCACTATGAGATATGAGGTAGGGGCAATCCTGCAGTTGATTAAAATGGTTTCAGAAGGCTCGCCGGAGGCGCTGGAAAAAGGGGCACAAGGGTTGTGTGAGCAGAGCCAGTCTTTGCTTCAGGATACAATACAGGCGGTAATGACAGGGACGGCCAATGAACTATCGGAACTGAAGAAAGAGAATAGAAAGTTTAGGAGGCTTCTGGCCTCCCTGCCCAGAACAGAGAGAGACGATTTTTATTATGAGGCAGGAATTTTTAATGGAGTATATGGGGTGGTTGTAGGTATCCATGAGAGGATTTTGATACAAGAGGAGCAAAGTCGGCATTTAGGCTTGCTGGAGAGAAAGCATGTAACAAAGATTTTACGTTATTTATATGAAAATCCCCATGCTCGGCAGAAATG
Organism: Lachnospiraceae bacterium; assembly: GCA_022791975.1. Taxonomy (GTDB): domain Bacteria; phylum Bacillota; class Clostridia; order Lachnospirales; family Lachnospiraceae; genus RGIG4284. Next base: position 18,614 of record JAAWAC010000059.1, read on the forward strand.
TATTGCAAAGGATGCAAACATCCAGGCAAATTATCTGAGTGAAATTCTAAATCGGCTGCTGCAGGCAGGCTTTGTGGAGCGGGTAGGAAAAAATAAAACCACACAGTATTATTTAACCAAAACAGGGAGACAGATCGTGCGCTCCTATGTGTTGGAGCCAGAAAGTGAAGAAAGCTTTATTGATGTGGATTTCAGAGAGCTTCAGGAAAAGGGACAGTTTTTAGAGAAGCGAGAAAAGGAAAGAACGAAAATATCTCTGGGAGAGGAGGGCATCTATGCAAACACAAAGTGGAAAGCAAATTTCGGAGGTTATTTCAAAACTACGTTCTATGGATGAACAATGGGAGGCCTATGTACTGGGGATTAAAAAAGACCCTCCAGAGGAAATGTATATGCAGATGGGCCAGCTTTTTCAGATTCTGCGGGAGGAATTGAAAAAGCGGGAACCAGATCAGGTGGAAGAGGAACTGAGGGAGACGCAGGCGTCGGAGGAGCTGGTCCAAAAGCTTATGGAGGAGACAGGGAAGACCTTACGTTTTTATATGCATCTTGCTCCCTTAAGAAAATTGGAAAATAGAGACAAAACGGCACTAAAAGGACTACTCACAGCTATTTACCAGAAGTATATTGTGCGTTTGGAGCGAGGCTATTTAAGGCAGCTGCATTTGGAGGAATGTACCAATGAGGAGCTATACGAGATTGCAAGGTATATGGATTCCATGACAGATTTTTATGTGTCCAGAGGCTACACCCGACAGGGGATCATCCAGGATCTCCAGGATGAGACAGGGCTTTCTATGGATGCCTGTGGGTATTGGGCTGATTTAATTGAACAGAATTATATGTTGTTAAAATTAAACTATATTGTGGAGGAGCTGGAAGATATAAAGAAAAAGCTTAAAACAGAGTAGGAATCTATTCTGAAAGCCATCTAAGCCAGAAGGGAGCCCCCTAGCAGGAATAACAGTTACCCCTGCTGGGGGCTCCCTTCTGGCTTTTTTACCATGTTTTATATCTGTCTACCCATTACCCAAGCTCCTGGGCCATGCCAATGCCCTGAAGCTTCATCATAGGCCTTGCCTCCTCGATAAGCATATCCAGGGTGGGAATGGCGCCCTCCACATTGTGGAGCAGCCAATCCATGGAGATGATTTCCTCCGGGGTCAGCTCTTCGCCCTCCTTGCTTTTTAGGGTGCCATCCTGGGCGTAGAGGCTGCCAGAAAAGGGATTGTAATGGAAGGCGGCAATCTCCTTTTTTAGAAGCTCAATAAGCCACTGGGTCTTGGAGGGGATGTTCTTGGTACAGATCACATCGATCATGCCGGAGGAGATGCCCCACCAGTAATTGATGGATGTGCGCTGGTTCCCTACGGGCTCCTTTTTCCAGGCGCCATTGAGAATGTTGTGGACAATCCGCTCGTAAAACTTTCCCCAGTGCCAGATGGAAGCGGCCACATTGACCATTTCCTCTCCCTGGATATCGTAAAGTCCGAATTTGCGGGAGGCATTTTGGGGAGTGATCAAATCCTGGCCGGAAATATAAGAAATATTCCGGGAGCGGAAGCTTTCCTCCGGATTACAGTCTCTCACGGTAGACCATTCCAGATACACCTTGGCCTTGGGATTGGTCATTTGTACGCCCAGGGCAAAGGCGTTGATATTGGCCGTCATGCCATAGATAGGATAATCAGCCAGATAGCCAACCTTATGGGTTTCAGACAGGATGCCGGCCAGAGCACCTGTGAGGAACTTGGCCTCGTACAGGCGACCATAGTAGGTGCGCAGATGCCCACTGTAGGCGTTCAGGGAGCAGTTTAATATTTTGATTTCCGGATATTTGATGGCAGCCTTAATGCTGGCTCCCAGAAGCTTCGGGGTGGTGGTAAAAATAACCTTGTACCCAGCATCCACGGCCTCGTCAATGGTTTTTAAGCCCAGCTCCTCAGAATTAATATTGTCATAGCAGGTAGTCTGAACCCGCTCAGAGAACACCTCATTTAAGTGCAGACGGCCCAGCTCATGACCATAAGTCCAGCTGGAGATCTCTTTGGTTTTGTCATGAAGAAAGGCAATCTTCAAGATAGTAGGCGTGACCGGGAGCAGCTGGCTGATAACAGAGCGGGAATGTTCTTTCTCCGGCTGCATAACCAGCTTTTTCGGAGGCTTTCCCGGGAAAATTTCCAAATCAGGCCACAGTTTTTCCAGCTCCTTAAGTATCTGCCGGGAAGGCTTTTCCCATAGCCCCTGGTAGCCGTAAACATCCAGATAAGACAAAAAAGCGTCTCCCGGAGTGAGGGGCAGGTCATGACCACCCTTTTCCTCAAATACATCGGTAAAATGTATATAGGAAGAGTGGAAATCTAGCCGTTCATCATGGCTCCATACACGATCAGGGTCCTTTTCCAATAGTTTTAACAGCTTTTGATAGCTTCCCTCCTGGCTGAACCAGACATCATTGAGAGAGGTGAGGCGGTAGAAATCCAAAAATTCATAGTAGATCTTTACATCCTTGTCATCACTGCGCTGAGGGATAACCCGGGTCACATAGGCGTGAACGCTGACAGCCCCCGCATATTTCAGCACGCTGACCCGCTTATTCCCCTCCACCACATAAAAGCGGTTCATAAACTCATAGGCGATAATGGGGTCCCGAATGCCCTCTTCCAGATGGGACTCATAGAGGTGTATCCATTTTACGGCAAACTCGGAGCTTTCCGGGAGTAAGGGCATAAAATTATTGGCAAAGGCCTGGGTTCGACCTGCGGTCTTAGTTCCGGCGATAAGATCCAGGGGAACCTCCACAAGCCCCAGATCTACCTCGGAGACAACTTTGGTATAGGAAAGGATGTCATCCAGCACCTGAAGATAGGGATAGGTTCCCTTAATAGGCGCAATGCGATAGGCTTTTTGAGCCAGCTTCCTGGCCTTTTCATAATCGGTTTTTGACATGAGTTCTCCTCTCTACAAATTAGAAATGGCTGTTTCTATTTTCCCATTAAAAGGGAAAACAGTCAAGGGTGATTACACAACAGAAACCGCTCAATTATCTCCGCAATTCCCGAATGATTATTATCCCGTTGGGTCACATAGTCCCCATAGCGCTTCATGTCAGAGGAGGCATTAGCCATGACACAGGCGGTGCCGGCAGCCTGAAGCATGGTAATATCGTTTTCGGCGTCGCCAGCTGCGATGGTTTGGGACAGGGGGACGTGGAGGAGCTGACTTAAAAACCGGACACCGCTGCCTTTATTAATGCCGTGGGGCAGAAACTCCAAATATAACTCGCTGGAAAAAAACATGTCCAGACCATGTTCTCGGGCGTAGGGTTCCATATGAGCCCGGAAATTTTCCAGGTTCTGCTTATTGTAAAGATCAATAAACAGAAGCTTTACCGGGTCCTCGGATAAGGCGGCCGCCGCGTCATCCACCAGCAGGTAGGGGAGCAGAGTGGTGCGGGAATAGTATTCCATTTCCCGGCCAGCTCGCTCGCAGACTGCGTGGTCGGCGGTGTAGGTCTGGGCATGGAGACCAAAAGCGTAGGCCTCATCAAAAATCGGCCGGATAACCTCCCGGGGGACACCGGTTTTAAATACAATCTCCCCGGAATGGGTGTCAAAGATAAGGGCACCATTGGAGGTAATGGCGTAACAGCCTGGTCCTGTAAGGCCCAGGCGCTCCACCTGCTTTTGCGCGCTGACCATAGCCCGGCCAGTGGTCACCACGATGGCATGTCCCAGCTGGATAGCCTGTTCCATGGCAGCCCGGTTTTCCGGGGTGATCTCCTTGTTATCATTTAAAAGGGTTCCATCTAAATCTACAAATAACAACTTCTTTTCCATAAGGGTCTTGATCCTTTCCCATAAGTTTGGGTTTATTTTCTTGATTTTATCATAAACAGCCTGGGAAGTATAGAGGCAGAGCGTGAAAAAAGGCATGGCAAACAGGAATAGGTTTTTGCAGAATTGCCATACTAAGGGCAGTGAGATGACGTTATGTGGTAAAAATTCAGAAACTTTTGCCGCCCAACGACAGGAAAGGTAGGAAGAGATGGAGAGAAAGCTTACGGGTAATTTCCAGGAGGAGAATCGCAGGCTACATGAGGTCCTGCAAATGGATAGAAATTTTGATATTGTATACAAGCCCTTTACGGTAGCGGGAAGAAACGCAGGTATTTACTTTGTGGACGGCTTTATGCAGGAAGCTATTATGGAAAAACTAATGGAGTTCCTCTATAAGCTGACCCCGGAGGAAATGCCAGGAAGCGCTCAGGAAATGCTGAATAAAGTGATTCCCTATACGGAAGTCAATATACTGGATAGCGAGGAGAGCGTGCTGCAAAATCTTCTTACAGGACTGACCTGCCTTTTTATTGAGGGATATACGGAATGTCTGGGCATCGATTGCAGGACCTACCCCATGCGGAGTGTGTCAGAGCCGGAGAAGGACAAGGCGCTGCGGGGGTCCAAGGACGGGTTTGTGGAAACCATTGTGATGAACGCAGCCCTGATTCGCCGCCGCATCCGCACCCCCCAGCTTTGTATGGAGATTTTGAATGCGGGAAAAACCTCAAAAACGGATATTGTACTGTGCTATATGGCGGATCGGGTAGATAAACCTTTGCTGGAGGAAATTCAGAAGCGAATCCGACAGATTAAAGTGGATGCTCTTACCATGAATCAGGAGAGCCTGGCAGAATGCATTTATGAGCGCAAATGGTATAATCCCTTTCCCAAGTTTAAATTTACGGAGCGCCCGGATGCGTCGGCTGCGGCCATTTTGGAGGGAAACATTGTGATTTTGGTAGACAATTCCCCGCAGGCAGTCATTGTGCCCACCTCCATCTTTGATATTATTGAGGAGGCAGATGACTATTATTTTCCCCCTATCACAGGGACCTATTTGCGGCTGTCCCGATTTTTGATTGCCCTGATCACCTTGTTTTTGACGCCTGTATTTTTGCTGCTGATGCAAAATCCCCAGTGGGTTCCCCCCTGGCTGGAGTTTATACATGTAAAGGAGTCCATCAATGTTCCTTTGATCTGGCAGTTTCTAATGCTGGAGCTGGCCATTGACGGTCTGCGGCTGGCAGCCATCAATACTCCCAGTATGTTGAGCACACCCCTGAGTGTGGTGGCTGGTATTGTGTTGGGGCAGTTTACGGTGGATTCGGGCTGGTTTAATAGTGAGATCATGATGTATATGGCCTTTGTGGCCATTGCCAATTATACCCAGGCCAGCTATGAGCTTAGTTATGCCTTAAAGTTTATGCGGTTGATACTGTTGATTTTGACGGCAACGTTTAATCTGTGGGGCTTTGTGGCTGGCACGCTGTTGTCGGTGGTGGCGGTTATAAGCAACAAGACCATTGCAGGCAAGAGCTATATATATCCTCTGTTGCCATTAAACCTGCGACAGTTGAAAAAGCGATTTATCCGATCCAGACTGCGGAGCGAGGGATAAAAGAACTTGTCATTTGGAGGGATTCTGCGTATAATAGACAGGGAAGAAAATTTGGAGGAGAATGCCATGTCTATGGAGGTTGCAAAAGATGACAGTAGCATGGGAGCCTACTTTCCCCTGTTTGTGGACCTGTCGGCAAGGGAGGTCCTGGTGGTGGGGGCCGGGCACATTGCATCCCGCAGAATTGAGACTCTCACCTCCTTTACAAAAAATATAACGGTAATTGCGCCGGAGGCGTCTTTGGCTGTGCAGCAGTTGGCACAACAGGGAGGCATCCGGCTTTTGGTGCGTCCATACATAGAAGGGGAGATTCCCAAGGAGACTTATTTGGTGTTGGCGGCCACAGACAGCAGAAACGTGAACCAGGCTGTTTACAGGGAGTGTAAGGACAAGGGCATTCTGGTGAATGTGTGCAGCGACAGGAAGCTGTGTGATTTTTATTTTCCCGGGATTGTACAGGGGGAGGATCTGGTTGTTGGAGTGACGGCCAACGGCAAGGATCACAGGTTGGCACGAAAGCTGACCGAGGAGATTCGAAAGCTGACGGAAGGTTTTAGCGGCGGCTCCTGTGTGTGACTGTCCAGATCGTGCGAAGATAACATAGGATCATGTGTTGATAGAAAGGATGAGAGATTTATGGAAATGAGAATCAGACCCCGAAGGCTGCGTACAGGGGCAGTCTTGCGGAAAATGGTACGGGAGACGCGGATGGACAAAAGCTCGCTGATTTATCCCCTTTTTGTGCGGGAGGGCAGTGACATGGAGGAGGAGATTGCCACAATGCCCGGGCAGTTCCGCTACAGTGTGGACAGGCTGCCCTATAAGTTGGAGAAGCTTTTAAAGGCTGGCGTGAATAAGGTGATGTTTTTTGGGATTCCGGATCACAAGGATGCCTGTGGAAGCCAGGCTTATGCCCAGGATGGCATTGTGCAGAAGGCCTTTCGGAGGGCAAAGGAGACCTTTCCGGAAATGTATCTCATTGGGGATGTGTGTATGTGTGAGTACACCTCCCACGGACACTGCGGGATCTTGCGGGGAGATTATGTGGACAATGATAAAACCCTGGAATATATGGCAAAAATCGCCCTTTCCCAGGTCCAGGCGGGAGCGGATATGGTGGCCCCCTCGGATATGATGGATGGTCGGATTGAGGCTATTCGCGCTCTTTTAGATAGGGAGGGCTATCTGGAGACTCCTATTATGTCCTACGCAGTAAAATATGCCTCGGCCTTTTACGGTCCCTTCCGGGATGCGGCGGGCAGCGCACCGGCCTTTGGGGATCGGAAGTCCTACCAGATGGATTATCACAACCGTCGGGAGGCCTTAAAAGAGGCTTTGCTGGATGTGGAGGAGGGAGCAGATATTCTGATGGTAAAGCCGGCTCTGTCCTACCTGGATGTGATTGCCCAGGTAAAGGAGGCTACGGATGTGCCGGTAGCGGCCTACGGGGTCAGCGGGGAGTATGCTATGGTAAAGGCAGGAGCTGCTCTGGGCTATATTGATGAGGACGCTATTGTGTGTGAGATGGCCACATCGGTGTACCGGGCAGGAGCAGATATTTTCCTGACTTATTTTGCGGAGCAGATAGCACAATTTATTGATGAGGGGAGAATCGGATAATGACAAAATCAGAACGTTTGTTCGAAGAAGCGGTTTGTTATATGCCAGGAGGAGTGAATTCTCCTGTGAGAGCCTTTGGCTCTGTGGGGGAGACGCCCCGGTTTATTGAGCGAGGAGAGGGGGCGTATATTACAGATGTGGATGGTGGACGGTATCTGGACTTTGTGGGCTCCTGGGGACCTATGATTCTGGGGCATAATCATCCTCAAGTAAAAGAAGCTGTGCTGAAGGCCTGTGATAGAGGCTTAAGCTTTGGAGCGGCCACGGAGGCTGAGGTGACTATGGCCCGGCTTATCTGTGAATTGGTTCCCTCCATAGAGATGGTTCGTATGGTGAACTCTGGCACAGAGGCGGTTATGAGCGCGGTGCGTGTGGCCAGGGGCTTTACAGGGCGAGACAAAATTATTAAATTTGCCGGCTGTTATCACGGACACAGCGATGCCATGCTGGTGAAGGCCGGCTCCGGAGTGATGACTGCTGGGGTTCCCGACAGTGCGGGAGTGCCTTCTGGGTGTAGTCAGGATACGCTGACGGCTGTTTACAACGATCTTTCCAGTGTGGAAGAGCTGTTCTCGGCCTGCGGCGGGGAGATTGCCGCTGTGATTGTGGAACCTGTGGGGGCCAATATGGGGGTGGTGCCTCCAACAGAAGGCTTCCTGGAGGGATTGCGGATGCTGTGTACCCGGTATGGAGCCCTTTTGATTTTTGACGAGGTGATCACAGGCTTTCGTCTGGGACTTTCCGGCGCCCAGGGATATTTTGGAATCACCCCGGATTTGACCACCTTTGGAAAGATCATCGGCGGTGGGATGCCTGTGGGAGCTTACGGAGGCCGGCGGGAAATTATGGAGATGGTGGCGCCTGTGGGACCTGTATACCAGGCAGGGACCTTGAGCGGCAATCCGGTGGCAATGGCTGCGGGGATTGCCCAGCTTAAGCTTTTAAAGGAGACGCCGGATTTCTATGACAAGCTTCACCAAAAGAGCCAGGCTTTTTTTGAGAAGGTGGAGGAGCTTGCTGCAAAGAGTCAATATTCTTGCCAGCTGAACCATGTGGGTTCTCTGGGCTGCCTTTTCTTCACCAAAGAGCCGGTGAGAGATTATGCTTCGGCAAAGACCTCGGACACAAAGGCTTACGCGGAATATTTTAAGCATATGCTCCAGGCTGGAATCTACTTGGCGCCCTCCCAGTTTGAGGCCATGTTTGTGTCAGCAGCCATGACGGAGGAGGACTTGGGGCGGACGCTTACGGCTATGGAAAACTATTTTCTTACAAAGTAGACGCGGGGGATTTTTTTCGGAAAAAGCTGGTTACAAATGGAGGGATTTGTGATATAATCAGCTTATATGCAGGAAAAGGCTATCCCAGGGACCTTAAGGGCCTTTGAGATGATCTGGAGGAAGAGCAAATGGACAACAAAAAGTTTGTGGCATATGTGGGGACCTATACCCACGGAAGCAGCAAAGGTATCCACATTTACGATTTGGATGTGGAAAATGGACGGATGGAGGAGCGGAAGGTAATTCCTATCAACAATCCCTCTTATATTAAAAAATCACACAATGGCAAGTATCTGTATTCCATTGCTGATGAGGGGGTGCGTTCCTTTGAGATTTTGCCGGACGGCGATCTGCGTTCCATGAATTCTGCGCCCATTGATGGTATGCGGGGGTGCTATTTGTCTACAGACAAGGATGACAAATACCTGTTTGTGGGGGGCTGGCACGATGGCCGAGTTACCGTACTGCGGTTGCATCCGGATGGCACGGTGGGAGAGATCACCGACGGGATTTTTCATAAGGGCCTGGGCAGTGTGGCAGAGCGAAATTTTCGTCCCCATGTAAACTGTGTAAACCTGACTCCCGATGGACGGTTTCTGTGTGCGGTGGATTTGGGTGTGGATCAGATCAAGATATACAAATTTAACCCGGATTTTGGCAAGATTCAGCTGGTGGATATGCTCCACTGCGAGCTGGAGAGCGCCCCGCGGATTATAAAATTTAGCCGCAACGGAAGGTTCGCCTATGTGATCAGCGAGCTGAAAAACTATATTACGGTTTACGAGTACGATGGCAGCGGCAAGACGCCGGAGTTTAATCTGATTCAGAAGGTGCCTACCCGCAGTTCCTATCACTCGGCGGTGAGTGCAGCCAGCGCCTTACGGTTTTCCAGGGATGACAGCCTGGTGCTCTGCACCAATGCAGGGGACAACAGCGCGGGAATCTTCCGGGTAGACAAGGATACGGGACTTTTGACCAAGATTTGTATCCTGCCTGTAAGTGGAGATTATCCCAAGGCCATAGACTTTTTCCCGGACAACCGGCATATTATGTCTTTGAATCATGAATCCAATACCATCACCATTTTTCGGGTGAACTACGAGAAGGGATATTTCAGTATGTGGGGAGCGCCTATCCCCATTGAGACTCCCAACTGTATTCTGGTATCGGAGCTGCCCTAACTACAGAGGTAAAGCCGTGTGCGCGGCATTACGATTATAAAAAATACAATAAAGAAAAGGAGATATGCACCATGAATTTTGTTGTTGAGACATCTGCACGTCACGTTCATTTGACCCAGGAGGATCTGGAGACCTTATTTGGCAAGGGCTATGAGCTTACCAAGAAAAAGGATTTATCCCAGCCAGGACAGTATGCCTGCGAGGAGAGAGTGACTGTGGTGGGACCCAAGAAGGAAATGCCCGGCGTATCCATTTTAGGACCGGTTCGTCCGGCCAGCCAGGTGGAGATTTCCCTTACAGATGCCCGTTCTATAGGTATCGCTGCCCCCATCCGGGAATCCGGTGATGTGGCTGGAAGCGGAGCCTGCAAGCTGGTAGGTCCCTGCGGTGAGGTGGAGTTAAAGGAGGGCGTGATTGCGGCCAAGCGTCACATCCATGCAACCCCGGAAGATGCTGAGAAGTTGGGTGTGGCAGACAAGGACATTGTTTCCGTTAAGATATCCACGCCGGAGAGAAGCCTGGTGTTTGGGGATGTGGTGGTGCGTGTAAGCCCGAAATTTGCTCTGGCTATGCACATCGATACAGATGAGTCCAATGCTGCCGGCTGTGGCCGGGAGGTATACGGCGAGATCGTAAAATAAGAGAATAGCAGCATATCAGAGTAAGGGAGAATACATAGTATGAAAATTTTAGTTATCAACTGCGGAAGTTCCTCATTAAAATATCAGCTTATCGACATGGACAATGAGTCCGTGGTGGCAAAGGGACTTTGCGAGAGAATCGGAATCGAGGGCTCCAAGCTGACCCACAAGGCAGACGGCAAAGAGGACTATGTGGTGGAGAGAGAGATGCCCACCCATGTGACAGCCATTGAGATGGTTATGGAAGCATTGCAGGATGCCAAGTATGGTGTGATCAAGGATACCAGCGAGATTGCAGCCGTGGGACATCGGGTACTTCATGCGGGAACCGTATACAGCGATTCCATCATCGTAAATGAGGATGTAAAGCGGGTTATCAAAGAATGCTTTGATCTGGGACCCCTGCACAATCCGGCAAACCTGATGGGAATTGAGGCCTGTGAAAAAGCTATGCCTGGCACGCCCAACGTGGCTGTCTGGGATACGGGCTTTGGCATGAAGATGCCGGAGAAGGCTTACACCTATGCCATTCCTCATGAGTATATGGAGAAATACAGCCTGCGCCGCTATGGCTTCCACGGAACCAGCCACCTCTATGTGTCTGGTGAGGTGCTGAAGTTTGCTGGGCTTGATCCGGAAAAAGGTAAGGTAATCGTCTGCCATCTGGGCAATGGCTCCAGTATCTCCGCTTCCATCGGTGGCAAATGTGTGGACACTTCCATGGGACTTACCCCACTGGAGGGCCTGGTTATGGGAACCAGAAGCGGGGATGTGGACCCGGCCGTGGTACAGTTTATCTGCAATAAAGAGGGCAAGGACGTAAACGAGGTGCTGAATATCCTGAACAAGAAATCTGGTGTATTGGGAATCAGCGGTGTATCCAGTGACTTCCGGGATCTGGGAGCAGCTGCAGAGGAAGGCAACGAGAGGGCAAAGGTTGCCTTGGAAGTGTTCGTTTACCGGGTAGCTAAATATATCGGTGCCTATGTGGCTGCCATGAACGGTGTGGACGCCATTGCCTTTACGGCCGGTGTGGGTGAGAATGATATGAAAACCCGGAAGGATGTCTGCGCATACTTAGGATACCTGGGTGTGGAGATTGACGATGAAGCCAACAACTGCCGTGGAAAGAGGCAGATGATTTCCACCCCCAACTCTAAGGTGAAGGTGATGATTCTGCCCACCAACGAGGAGCTGGCTATTGCAAGAGAGACCCTGCGTCTGGTGTAACGACATGGAGAAGGCGTGGCCGGGGACAGAAGAAGCTTTGTCTTAGGCAGCGGAGAAAAATTAGTTGACAAACCCAGTTTCTCTATGTATAATATGCAAGTGTGCATTAGGAGAATACGATGCAAATTAACATAACCGATGTTTTGTCCTGTAAAGATAAGAAGATGGAGTGGGCAGTTCCTTTGGAGATGGAGGCTTTTGTCTTCTCCCTGGGTACTTTTCCTATTGTGGAAAAGAGCCCGTGCAGGCTGACCATTACCAATCTGGGAAGTAAAAGGCTGAAACTTACCGGAGAGGCAGAGGTGTCCCTGGAGATTCCCTGTGACCGCTGCCTGACGGATGTGGAGACAAAGCTTGCCATTTCTTTTGAACGGGAGATGGAGGTTCGTCCGTCCCGGGAAGGTGGGACAGAGCTTTCGGATTATCAGGCAGATGCAGGGGAGAACCAAGAGCTCCCGGCGGAGGAAACGGAATTCATCTTTGGATGCAACCTGGATGTAGACGAGCTGGTCTACAGTGAGATTTTGCTGAATTGGCCTATGAAGACCTTGTGCAGTGAAGCCTGCAAGGGAATCTGCAAAAGGTGTGGGGCAAATCTCAATCATGGTCCCTGTGGCTGTGATACGGTTGAGTTGGACCCAAGAATGGCCGCAATTCGCGAAATTTTTCATACTGTAAATGAGGAGGTGTGACCGATGTCTATTTGTCCAAAAAATAAATCTTCCAAGGGAAGACGGGATAAGAGAAGAGCAAACTGGAAAATGAGCGCCATGAATCTGGTGAAGTGCAGCAAGTGCGGAGCCCTGATGATGCCCCACAGAGTTTGCAAATCCTGCGGAAGCTACAACAAAAAAGAGATTATCTCTGTAGATTAAGGCAGAAATAGCCAGTCTAAAATAAGGAAGAGTCCAGGGTCTGACGGATTAGGTCAGGCCCTGGTTTTTTGTGGCTTTTGCAAAAGGAAGTCATTCTCCTGTGGGGGGATTTAGGGGCTTGGAAAATTTCCTAAATATATAGTTGATTTCTGAATTGATATTTAGTATGATGATATAGAAATAGGGAGGGAAAACCCATGCAGGAATTTATAAAAGTTGCAGTGGATGCAATGGGCGGGGATCATGCACCCGACGAGATTATCAAGGGGGCAGTGGAGGCCATAAAGCTCCGGAAGGATATTCAGGTGTTGTTGGTTGGGCAACAGGAGATTCTGGAAGAAAAGCTTAGGGCCTGTTCCTACCCAGAGGAGCAGCTTAAGGTGGTACAGGCTTCGGAGGTTATTGAGACAGCAGAAGCACCTGTGGCCGCCATTCGGACCAAAAAGGATTCGTCCATTGTGGTGGGTATGAAGCTGGTGAAAAACGGAGAGGCAGATGCCTTTGTTTCGGCCGGAAGCTCCGGAGCCGTTCTCGTGGGAGGACAGGTTCTGGTGGGAAGGATCAAAGGTGTGGAGAGACCTCCGCTGGCTCCATTGATTCCTACAGAAAAGGGGGTATCTCTTCTCATTGACTGCGGAGCCAATGTGGATGCCAGGCCGTCTCATCTGGTACAGTTTGCCAAGATGGGATCTATTTACATGGAGCATGTCATGGGGATTGCCAATCCTCGGGTGGCTATTGTAAATATCGGCGCGGAGGAGGAGAAAGGAAATGCACTGGTTAAGGAAACCTTTCCTCTGTTAAAGGCCTGTGGTGACATTCATTTTATCGGAAGCATTGAAGCACGGGAGATTCCCCATGGGGGAGCGGACGTGATTGTTTGTGAGGCTTTTGTGGGAAATGTAATCCTTAAGCTTTATGAGGGCGTGGGAGCCGTGCTGGTCAGCAAGATCAAAGCCGGTATGATGAGTAGCCTGCGCAGCAAGATAGGAGCCCTTCTGGTAAAGCCGGCTTTAAAGCAGACGCTGAAATCCTTTGACGCCTCTGAGTACGGCGGCGCACCTCTGCTGGGGTTAAAAGGTCTCGTGGTAAAGACACATGGCAGTTCCAAGGCAAAGGAAGTGAGAAATTCCATCATTCAGTGTGTCACATTCCAGGAGCAGCATATTAATGATAAAATAAAAGAGAATATTCTAAGAGAGGATGGATAAACAATGGAATTTGAAAAACTTCGGAGTATAATTGTGGAGGTACTCAATGTAGATGAGGACGAGATTACCATGAATACAACCTTCGTGGATGATTTGGGAGCCGATTCTCTGGATGTGTTTCAGATTATCACAGGCATTGAGGATGAATTTGATATTGAGGTTGCCCAGGAGGAGACAGAGAAAATCGTGTCTGTGGGCGATGCGGTGGAATTGATTAAAAATGCAATCGGCTAACAGCCAATATGTGGAAAAGCCCCATTGTGGGGCTTTTCTTTCCGTAACGGAGATAAGAGGAAGGATTATGGAAAAGAAAGATCTGGAAAAAAAAATCGGGTATACCTTTCAGTGCAGGGAATATCTGGAGCAGGCTCTGCGGCACAGCTCCTATGCCAATGAGCGTCATATGGACCGTCTGGAGAATAATGAGCGGATGGAATTTTTGGGGGATGCGGTGCTGGAGCTGGTGACCAGCGAGTATTTGTATCGAATGTATCCGCAGATGCCCGAGGGAGAGGCCACCAGGACCCGGGCCAGCATTGTGTGTGAGCAGACCTTAGCTCTGTGTGCCAGAGATTTGGGATTGGGAGAATATCTGCACCTGGGACGGGGAGAGGAGCGCACGGGAGGGCGTAAACGGCCGTCTATTACCTCGGATGCCATGGAGGCCCTGATTGGGGCCATTTATCTGGATGGTGGTTTTACTAGTGCAAAAGAGTTTATCCATCAGTTTGTGCTAAATGACATGGAGCATAAAAAGCTCTTTTATGATAGCAAGACTATCCTGCAGGAAAAAATTCAGGGGGACTATGGAAAGGGAGTCTATTATGAGCTGCTGAAAGAGGAGGGACCGGATCATGACAAGTGCTTTACGGTCTGTGTCCGCATGGAGGAGGAGACCTTAGGGATTGGCCAGGGGCGGACCAAAAAGGCAGCAGAGCAGGAGGCGGCCTATCGGGCTATTCTGCAGCTGAAAGATAGAAAAATGAGGACGTAATGCATGTACTTAAAAAGCATAGAGGTACAAGGATTTAAATCCTTTGCCAATAAAATATTGTTTGAATTCCACAACGGTATCACGGGAATTGTGGGACCTAATGGCAGCGGTAAAAGCAATGTGGCGGATGCGGTGCGCTGGGTGTTGGGAGAACAGCGGGTCAAGCAGCTGCGTGGCGGCACCATGCAGGACGTGATTTTTGCAGGGACACAAAACCGTAAGCCCTTAAGCTATGCCTATGTGGCCATTACCCTGGACAATTCCGACGGTCAGCTGGCTGTGGATTACCAGGAGGTGACGGTGGCCCGGCGGATTTACCGTTCTGGGGAAAGTGAATATCTGATCAACGGAGCGGTCTGTCGCTTAAAGGATGTAAATGAACTGTTTTATGATACGGGCATTGGCAAGGAGGGGTATTCCATCATTGGCCAGGGCCAGATTGATAAAATCTTAAGTTCCAGGCCAGAGGAGTCCCGGGAGCTTTTTGACGAAGCTACAGGCATTGTAAAGTTTAAACGGCGGAAAAAGACAGCCCAGAAAAAGCTGGAGGATGAGCAGCAGAATATTGTCCGCATCCATGATATTCTCTCTGAGTTGGAAAAGCAGCTGGGACCTTTGGAGAAGCAGTCCCAGGTGGCCCGGAAATACCTGCAAAAAAAAGAAGAGCTAAAGGACTGCGATGTGAAAGTATTTGTTCTGGAGGTAGAGCGCATGGACCGACAGCAAAAAGAGCTGGAGGAAAAGGAGCGCATTGTCCGGGATGACTATGAGGAAGCCACAAAGCAGTATGACAATACCCGCCTGGAATATGAGCAGGTGGAGGAGCAAATTGGGGAGTTGAATGGGGAGCTGGAGATAGTCAGGGAGGCGTACACCCAGACAGGGCTTCATCGGCAGCAGATGGAAAGCCAGGTAGAGCTTCTAAAAGAGCAGATTCACTCTGTTCAGGCCAATGATGCCCATCTCCAGGAGCGGCTTTTGAGCGTTGCCCGGGATCAGGAGGAAAAAAGCCGGGAACGTGAACGGCGCAGGAAGGAAAAGGAAAGCCTGGAGGAGCAGGGCATGGAGGTGGCTCAGCGGGCTTTGGAGGCGGAGGACGGCTTAAAAAAGGTCCGGGAGAAAATAGAGGCCCTGAATAGGGAAATCGAAAGCGGGAAGAATCAGATTATTGGTATCTTAAATGAGCGAGCCTCCACCAAGGGAAAGCTTCAGCGCTATGATGCCATGCAGGAGCAGATACAGATCCGAAAGGCCCAGGTAAACCAGCGAATGCTTCAGGCCAAAAGTCAGGAGGCAGAGGCTGAAGAGCAGTTTACCCAGTATGAGGAGGAATGGAACCAGATCTGCGCCAGAATCCAGGAGCAAAGCCGGGAAAAAGAAGAAAAGGAAGATCGGGAGGGAGAGCTTAAGGGACTTCTTGCCGGGTATAGCCAGCAGATAAATGCGGGGCAGGCGGCCTATCATCGGGAGGCGTCCCGGCTGGAGGCATTAAAGAATATGACCGAGCGGTATGAGGGGTACGGAAACAGCATCCGCCGGGTAATGGAGTGCAAGGATCGGGTGCCGGGAATCCTGGGAGTGGTGGCGGACCTGATACGGGCGGATAAGAAATATGAGACAGCCATTGAGACGGCTCTGCGGGGAAGTATTCAGAATATTGTGACGGACACGGAGGAGACAGCCAAGACCATGATCGGGTATCTAAAGGAGCATCGCTATGGCCGTGCAACCTTCCTGCCTCTGACCAGCATGAATCCCCGGAGGGAAGCGCCCCGAAGGGATGTGCAGGAGGAGCCGGGAATTATCGGTCTGGCCAGCACCCTGGTCTATGCAGAGGAGAAATATGCTGGGGTAGTCCAGTCTCTCTTGGGCCGGGTTTGGGTGGCAGAGACCATTGACGGAGCTATCCCCATTGCCAGGAAGTATAAACATACCCTTTCCATTGTGACCCTGGAAGGAGAGTACTTAAGCCCGGGAGGCTCCATGACTGGGGGAAGCTTTAAAAACGCCAGCAATCTTTTGGGAAGACGACGGGAGATTAAGGAGCTGGAGGAAAGCATCCATCTGTTAAAGGAAGATTTGGAGGAGCTGGAAAAAAAGGTGGTCACAGCCAGGGAAGAGCGTAGCCGTCTGCGGGAGGAGATTACCAGGCTTGGAGAAGCGCTGCAGGAGCAGTATCTTTTGCAGAATACGGCCCAGATGAACCGGGATGGGGCTAAGGAGCGCAAGGAAAGCTTGCAGGAGGACTTTTCTGATCTGACAAAGGAGCTGCGGGAGATGGAGCAGCAGGTCCGGGAGATCAGGGAAAGTCAGGAGCAGATCACAGAGGAACTTCAGATATCCCGGGATCAGGAGGAGCAAAGGGAGGAAGCGGTAAACCGGGACCAGGGAGAGCTGGCCGGCCTGAGAGAGCAGGAGTCCTTGTTTACCGGGGAGGCGGAGGCTGTGCACCTGGAGGTGTCAGGGCTTAGGCAGAAGCTTACCTTTGTGGAGGAGAATCTTCAAAGGCTTTCCGGAGAGCTGGAGCGTCTACAGGAGGAGGAAACCAGCCTCCATGAGAATGTAAGACAGGGGCAGGCGGATATTACGGCTAAGGAACAGGGGATAAAAAGTCTTGTGGAGGAGATTCAGAGAAATCAGGATAAGGCCCAGGGGCTGGAGGAAAGCTTAAGCTGCATTTCTGCCCAGAAGGACAAATTTCTGGAGAGCCAGAAATCCTTTTTCACCCGCCGGGAGGAGCTTTCCGAGAGAAAAAATGCCCTGGATAAAGAGCTTTTCCGGTTGGGAAGCCAGAAGGAAAAGCTTGAGGAGCTTTTGGAGAAGCAGACGGATTATATGTGGGAGGAATATGAGATTACCTACCATGGAGCCTTGGAATTGGGTTTGGGGAAGGCGGAGGATTTCCCCTCTTTGAAAAAGCAGATCCAGACTTTGAAAGAGGAGATCCGCAAGCTTGGGGATGTAAATGTAAATGCCATTGAGGATTTCAAGCAGGTGTCAGAGCGGTACGCTTTTATGGATGCTCAGCGCAACGATCTGGTGAAGGCAGAGGAGACCCTGCGGGATATTATAGAGGAACTGGATGTTGGCATGCGGCGACAGTTTCAGGAGCAGTTTGCCAATATTCGGGTGGAGTTTGACAAGGCCTTTAAGGATCTTTTCGGGGGTGGAAAGGCCAGCCTGGAAATCAACTCGGAGGAGGATCTTCTGGAGGCGGGCATCCGCATCATTGCCCAGCCCCCAGGAAAGAAGCTGCAAAATATGATGCAGCTCTCCGGTGGAGAGAAGGCGTTGACTGCCATTGCCCTATTGTTTGCCATTCAGAATCTAAAACCCTCCCCGTTTTGCCTTTTGGATGAGATTGAGGCGGCCCTGGATGATTCCAACGTAGGACGTTTCTCCAAATATTTACATAAGTTGACAAAAAATACACAGTTTATTATTATAACACATAGGAAGGGAACTATGGAGGCGGCAGATCGCCTGTACGGCATTACCATGCAGGAGAAGGGAGTTTCAGCCCTGGTTTCCGTAAACCTGATCGAAGAAGAGTTGGAGGCTTGAGGAGGAGAGACATGGCAGAGGAGAAAAAGGGCTTTTTTGGCAGATTGGTTTCGGGACTTGCCAAGACCCGGGACAATATTGTGGCCGGGATAGATAGCATATTCAGTGGCTACTCGGATATTGACAGCGATTTTTATGATGAAATCGAGGAGATTCTGGTGATGGGGGACATTGGTATCAATGCCACCACGGCCATTATTGACGATTTAAAGGCAAAGGTAAAGGAGCAGCATATTAAGGACCCCAAGGCCTGCAAGGAGCTTTTGATCTCCAGTATCAAAGAGCAGATGCGGGTGGAGGAGGTGGCCTACCGCTTTGAGCAGGAGACCTCGGTGGTTCTGGTTATCGGGGTCAATGGCGTGGGGAAAACCACCTCTGTGGGTAAGCTAGCTGGGAAGCTTAAGGACCAGGGAAAAAGGGTGGTCCTGGCTGCAGCGGATACCTTCCGGGCGGCGGCCGGGGAGCAGCTGACAGAATGGGCGCACCGGGCCCAGGTGGACATTATCGGGGGATCAGAAGGGGCGGACCCGGCCTCGGTGGTGTATGACGCGGTCTGCGCAGCAAAGGCTCGGAAGGCGGATGTGCTTTTGTGTGATACTGCTGGACGGCTCCACAACAAAAAAAACCTTATGGAAGAGCTGCGAAAGATGAACCGGATTATTGATAAGGAATATCCGGAGGCCTTTCGGGAGACCCTGGTGGTACTGGACGGCACCACAGGACAGAATGCCCTGGAGCAGGCTCGTCAGTTTCGGGAGGTGGCGGATATTACCGGCATTATTTTGACTAAGCTTGACGGGACGGCCAAGGGGGGCATTGCCGTGGCTATTCAGGCGGAGCTGGGAATTCCTGTTAAATATATCGGGGTCGGAGAGAGCATTGACGATTTGCAGAAATTTGACGCGGATGAGTTTGTAAACGCATTGTTCCATCAGGAGAAATAGAGGTTCGTAAGACAGAGACCATCACACAGAGAAAGCGAGACGAAGCATATGTTGACATTGGAGAAGTTCGAGGAAGCATCGGAGATTGTAACCAAGGTGGCCACACAGACCAAGCTGATTTACAGTGACTATTTCAGTGAGCAGACAGGAAACAGGGTGTATCTAAAGCCGGAGAACATGCAGGTGACAGGGGCCTACAAGATCCGGGGGGCCTATTACAAGATTAGCACCCTTACCCAGGAGGAGCGGGACAGGGGGCTTATCACTGCCTCTGCAGGAAACCATGCCCAGGGTGTGGCGTATGCGGCCAAGGCTTATGGTTGCAAGGCGGTGATCGTGATGCCCACCACCACCCCTCTTATTAAGGTGAACCGGACCAAGAGCTATGGGGCGGAGGTGGTGCTCTACGGAGACGTGTATGACGAGGCCTGCGCCCACGCCTACCAGCTGGCGGAGGAAAGGGGCTATACCTTTATCCATCCCTTTGATGACTATGCCGTGGCCACAGGGCAGGGAACCATTGCCATGGAGATTGTAAAGGAGCTGCCCCTGGTGGACTATATTCTGGTGCCTGTGGGGGGTGGTGGCCTGTCCACAGGAGTCTCCTGCCTGGCCAAAATGCTCAATCCCAATATCAAGGTGATTGGGGTGGAGCCTGCGGGGGCCAACTGCCTTCAGGAGTCCTTAAAAAACGGCAAGGTGACCACCCTTTCCGCCGCCAATACCATTGCGGACGGTACGGCGGTAAAGACCCCGGGAGAGAAGATTTTCCCCTATCTCCAGAAAAACCTGGACAGTGTGATCACAGTGCCGGATGACGAGCTTATTGTGGCCTTCCTGGATATGGTGGAGAATCACAAAATGATTGTGGAGAATTCCGGCCTTCTCACCGTGGCGGCCTTAAAGCACCTGGATATGAAGGGAAAGAAAATCGTGGCCATTTTAAGCGGAGGAAACATGGATATTATCACCATGTCTTCCGTGGTACAGTTTGGCCTGATTCAAAGAGACCGAATTTTCACGGTTTCCGTGCTGTTGCCGGATAAGCCCGGAGAGCTGGCACGGGTGGCGGAGCTGATTGCGGATCTCCAGGGGAACGTGATTAAGCTTGATCATAACCAGTTTGTGAGCACAAACCGGAATACTGCGGTGGAGCTTAAGATTACCATTGAGGCTTTTGGTACAGATCACAAGAAGAAAATTGTGGATGCTCTAAACGAGCAGGGATACCGCCCGAAGCTGATTCGGGTAATGATGTAATATGAAAAAAAGTTTTAAGGAAAAGAGACGGGAGCGGTTGCTTTTGCTGTTGCCCCCAGCCCTTCTTGGGGTGATTGTCTTGGGAATCTTTTTGGGAGTCAGGGGCTTTCACAAGGAGAAGCTTCTCTTTATCGGGGATTCCTATGCGGCTAAGCTTGAGTCAGCGGGCTATGGGGGGGAAAACCTGACCATTTACGCGGTGCCTGGCATTACGGCGGGACAGCTTCGTGAGAATCAGTGGGAATTTCCGGATATGAAGCCGGACAAGGTGGTTCTCATGGTGGGCATTAACAGTCTGGCGGAGATGGAGGAGGGGAGCATACAGATTCAGGATGAGCGGCTTCTGATCGAGGATTTAAAGAAGCTTTATGATGCGCCCCTCTATGTACAGAAGGTGTTTCCTGTGGGGGAGCCCCTTTTGCAGCACAAGCCAGTGCTCAGCGTAAAAAATGTGGCGGAATACAACCGTCTTTTGGAGGAATTTTGTAGGGAGACAGAAGGGGTTATTTTCTTTGACCCCCAGGAGGGATTTTTGGATGAAAACGGATATCTGACCAATACGGAGGACAATCTCCATATTGGGGAGGACTTCCTGGGACAGTATTATGAGAATGTCATGGAGGCCATCCGATAAGGAAGGAGGACAGTCATGGCTGCAATTTTAGTGGTGGATGACGAAAGGGAAATCGCAGATCTGGTGGAAGTTTACCTGAGCAATGAAGGCTTTCAGGTGTTTAAGTATTACTCCGGGACCGAGGCGCTCAAGTGTGTGGAGCGGGAGCATCTGGATTTGGCGGTGCTGGATGTGATGCTTCCGGATGTGGACGGCTTTGTCATTTGCCGGAAGATTCGGGAGAAGCATCATTTCCCCATTTTGATGCTGACAGCCAAGGAGGAGGAGATTGACAAGATTACAGGGCTGACTTTGGGGGCGGACGATTATATCACAAAGCCCTTTCGGCCTCTGGAGCTGGTGGCACGGGTTAAGGCCCAGCTTAGGCGGGCAACAAAATATAACTCCAATATGGCGGAGGAGGAGACAAACGGAGACTGCCTGGTGGTTTCCGGCATACGCATGAACCGCAGCACCCATGAGTGCTGGCTCAATGAACGGCAGCTTTCCCTGACACCCACGGAATTTGAGATCTTGTGGGTGCTCTGTGAGAGCCGGGGACAGGTGGTATCCTCAGACGAACTGTTCCGCCGGGTTTGGGGAGAGAAGTATTTTGTCAGCAACAATAACACCATTATGGTGCATATCCGGCACTTACGGGAAAAGATGAAGGATTCCACCGAGCATCCCAGATATATTCGCACAGTCTGGGGAGTGGGGTACAAGATCAATGGCTAAGCTTTGGAAGATTTGTAAGCGGGTGGGGATTTTTCTGGTGGTGCTCTTTGCTACCCTGGGATTTTGCTTTGCCGTGGTGGATTTTTTTGATATCTACCTGAACCATGTGGTCTGCGATGTGATTTTCTGGCTTTTTATGAGCTCACACACCATATATGAGAATGGAAGAGAGATTGTCTCCTATGAGCCGGACTGGGGCAGTCTAAAACTTTTTATCAGCATTGCATTTTTCCTGCTGATGTTTCTTCTGGTCTTTGGTGGCTGGCTGGTAGCCGGGATCGCCGGAAATATCCAGAAGCGGAAGCTGGGACGGGAGCTGGAAAAGATCAAGGCGGAAAATCAGCATCGGGAGCTGCTTTTACAGGCGGAGGCCCAGCAAAAGAATGATCTCATCACCTATCTGGCCCATGATTTAAAGACACCACTGGCCTCGGTTATCGGGTACTTAAGCTTACTGGACGAGACACCGGATATTCCCCGGGAGCAGCGAGAAAAATATACCAGGGTATCCCTGGACAAGGCCTTTCGCCTGGAGCAGCTGATCTATGAGTTTTTTGATATTACCCGGTTTAATCTCCAACAGATTGTGCTGAACAGGGGAAATGTCCATATACGCCTCCTGCTGGAGCAGTTGGCGGAGGAATTTTATCCCATGGTAGAGCCGGATGGCAAGAGAATTCTGGTGGAGGCACCAGAAGAGCTTTTGTACTGGGGAGATGGGGACAAGCTGGCCCGGGTGTTTAATAATATCTTAAAGAACGCGGTGGCCTATAGTTATCCTCATACGGAAATCTGCCTAAAAGCCTATCAGGAGGATAAGCACCTGGTAGTTTCCTGTACCAATCAGGGGGACCCTATTCCGGAGCAGAAGCTTCAGACTATTTTTGAGAAGTTTTACCGTCTGGATACGGCCCGATCCACGAAAACGGGCGGTTCTGGTCTGGGCCTTGCCATTGCCCGGGAGATTGTTAAGGCCCACAGGGGAACCATTCAGGTGGCCAGCGACAGGGAGCACACGGTGTTTACCGTGATGCTGCCCCTGGAGGATTAGCCAAAAGGCCGTGGAAGCCTCTTTAGAGGCCCAAAGGAGACATAAAATTACAAGGATTTCCTAAGAAATTCCTAAGGTTTTCTACTGTTCTTGTATAGAAAAAATGAAAATAATTCTGCTATGGTATACATAGAAAGTAAGCACACCATAATTCCAAAGAGGCCAGGGGGCCGGATTTGGAAGAAAGGAGATTTTTATGAAACGTACCATAGCAGTTCTTTTTGGAGGATGTTCCAGCGAATATGACGTGTCCCTCCAGTCTGCTTATTCTGTAAGTAAAGCCATTTCCACAGAAAACTATAATCGAATGATGATAGGGATAACCAGGGAAGGAGACTGGTATCTCTATGAGGGAGCTTTGGAGTGGATTCCCAAGGATACCTGGCGTTCCAAAGGCCCCTGTATTCCGGCCCAGATCTCCTTAAACCGGCAGGAGCATGGACTTCTGATTTTCCGGGAGGGAGAAAAGGAATGCATTCCTCTGGACGGCGTGTTGCCCATTCTCCACGGAAAAAACGGGGAGGATGGCACGGTGCAGGGAGTCTGTGAGCTGGCAGGGATTCCCGTTATCGGCTGTGGCAGTCTGGCCTCGGCGCTGTGTATGGATAAGCATCGGGCCCACCTTTTGGCACGGCAGGCAGGAGTGGAAATCCCCCGGGGTATCTGCTATGAGGCGGGAACTTCCCTGGAGCTCATTGAGGCAGAGGCGGAAGGACTGGGATACCCCCTGTTTGTAAAGCCCTTGCGGGCGGGATCCTCCTTTGGAATTACCAAGGTGGATTCCAGGGAAAAGCTGGGCCAGGCAATAGAACAGGCCTTTGCCCATGACAGCACCGTGATCGTGGAGGAGCTGGTGGAGGGCTTTGAGGTGGGCTGCGCGGTAATCGGAAAAAACCAGCTGATCACCGGCCGGGCCGATGAGATAGAGCTGTCCAAAGGCTTTTTTGACTATACGGAAAAATATACCCTGAAAACCTCTCAGATTCATATGCCTGCCCGGGTTTCTGTGGCCACGGAGTCCCGGATTCAGGAGACGGCCAAGCAGATTTATCGGGCTCTGGGATGCAGTGGCTTTGCCCGGGTGGACATGTTTTTGCGACCGGACGGGACGCTGGTTTTCAATGAGATAAATACCATACCCGGGTTTACTTCCCACAGCCGGTTCCCCAACATGATGAAGGGCGTGGGCTATTCTTTTGAGGAGGTGGTGGCGCTCTTACTGGAGGAAGGCTTATGAAGGGCAGAAGAAAAACAGGATGGAGCCAAGGTCTGGGACTCCTTGCAAAAGATCCTGCTTCGGATACGTCTGGGGAGATGGAGACCCTTTGGCTGCCCAGGGAGCGGGTGGGGCAGGGACCTTTGGTCCTGGTAAACCGGAAGAATTCTCTCTCATACAGTCTGCCAGAGGATCAGCTGGTCACGGTGGAGCAGGCCCGGGAGCCCTTGCCGGAAGGAGGCAGCCGGCCTCTTCTACTGGAGGAGGAGACCGCCCGTATGCTAAGGTTTGTGCTTGGAAATCTGACTCTTTCCGGAAGGATTGTGGTGGTCAGCGGTTACCGCAAAAGGCAGGAACAGCAGTTTCTCTATGAGAAATCCATGGCAGAGCACGGGGAAGTATTTACCAGATCCTATGTGGCCTTTCCAGGCTGTAGCGAGCATGAAACAGGCCTGGCTGTGGATTTGGGAGAGCTTCGGGAGCCGATGGATTATATCCGGCCCGCTTTTCCCTACACGGGTATCTGTCAGCAGTTCCGGAAACAGGCTTCCTCCTGCGGCTTTGTAGAACGCTATGAGAAGGAAAAGAAAAAAATCACCCGGATTTCGGCGGAACCCTGGCACTTTCGCTATGTGGGAATTCCCCATGCCAATATTATGAAGGCCCGGGGACTGTGCCTGGAGGAATATCTGGAGTTTTTGAAAAGCTTTCCCGACGGGACCTGTGCTTTTGTGTGGCAGGAGGAGGGATGGCAGTTTCAGATCAGCTACCAGCGGGCCTGTGAGGGAGATACCCCCTTGCAGGTGCCGAAAAGTCAGCTATACCGGATTTCCGGGGATAACCAGGGCGGATTTATTAAAACCATCTGGAGGCGTGTATGAGAGAACGGGGGGAAGCGAAGGGGAGAAGGTACCAGGGAGATGTGCTCCGGGGAGGGGAGGCTCGTTCCCGGGGGCGGAATTTGTATGTGGATGGCTTTCGAATCGGGGCGGCGATTCTGATTGTGGCTATTCATACTTCTCCCCTGGCCAGTTATTCGGAGCTGGCGGACTTTATTTTGACTCGAATTGTGGCGCGGGTGGCGGTGCCTTTTTTCTTTATGGTAACTGGCTATTACGTCCTTCCCGGATGTCTGGGGGCCGCAAAGGACAGCCGCAGGCAGAGGCAGCGAACCAGATCCTTTTGGCAGTATGAGAATAAAAATTTGATGCTGTATGGGTTGGCCATTCTTTTATATCTGCCAGTGAACTGGTATGCCGGTAATCTAAAGGAGGCCTGGACCGTGGGAGGCGTGCTCCAGGAGCTGTTCTTTCAGGGGACCTTTTATCATTTGTGGTATCTGCCGGGGTTACTTCTGGGCCTGCTTTTGGTCTATGGGCTGGGAAAGCTGGTACCTTTTGGGGGGATGCTGCTTGTAAGCCTGCTTTTGTATGTGGTAGGTCTTGGAGGAGACAGCTACTACGGCTGGGCGAGCCAGTGGGAACCGGCAAAGAGCTTTTATGATTGGATTTTTACGGTGAGTCCCTATACCAGAAATGGGGTGTTTTTTGCGCCCATATTCCTCAGCCTGGGCTATGGACTGGCGCTGATGCGCCGAAGGAGCCAGGCAGAGGCAGGGGAGCGCCGGGGCAAACGGTGGGAGCAGGCCATAGCAGAGGAGCAGTGGCAGTACAGCATTGGGCTTTTGGTCTCTGGAATTTTGCTTCTTGCGGAGGGGTTGTGGCTCCATGCCTGCAAATGGCAGCGCCACGACAGCATGTATGTGTCTCTATTGCCAGTTATGGTCTGTCTGTTTTCCCTGCTGCTGACCGGAGAGGGAAGGGGCTTTGGAGGAAGTGGGATGATTTCCATAGCTCAGTGGACGACCTGGGTGTATGTGCTCCATCCATTGGGAATTATTTTGGTGCGGGGAGTGGCCAAGGCAGGGAAGCTGCCAATCTTTATAGAAAACAGCCTGCTGCATTTTCTGGCAGTGGTCCTTGTAAGCGCCGGCATGGCAGCAGTGGTCTGCCTTCTTTCCGGCTATCAAAAGAGAAGGGGACGACTGGGGGCAGGCAGAAGAGAAGGGCGGAAGCGGATATGAAATATGGGCAGGAAACGGGTGTGAAAAGGCTTCGGGCCTGGCGAGAGCTGCATCCGGAGGCCTTTGGAGAAAATATCAAAGAGATCAGGCGGTTTCTAGGGCCTCAGGTGCGGATGATGGCGGTGGTGAAAGCCAATGCCTACGGGCATGGGGATCAGATCACAGCTGCCATTCTTCAGGAGCAGTATGGAATTACGGATTTTGCAGTGGCTTCTCTGGAGGAGGGAATCCGTTTGCGGGAGCGGGGGATCAACGGAAGGATCTTGATCCTGGGCTATACACCGCCGGAGGCCCTGGGGGAAGCTTTGGACTATGAATTGATGCAGACCCTGGCGGACAGGGACTATGCCAGGGAGGCAGCTAGCCGGGCACCAGGATTAATGGCTCACCTGAAGATCAATACAGGGATGAATCGGCTGGGAGTAAACGTTGGGGAGACCAAGGGCATCCTGGAGATTCTGGGAGACGACCGCCTAAAAATCCGCGGCATCTTTTCCCACCTGAGTATGGCAGATGGCAGGACGCCCCAGGAGCAGGCCTTTACCCGAGAGCAGACGGAGCGTTTTGTGGAGCTTTTGGGTATCCTGGAAAAACTTGGCGTCTGTCCGGTAGATCGCCACCTCCAGAGCAGCTACGGGATTTTACAGGGACTCATTCCCGGTTGCAACCTGGTTCGACCAGGAATCTTTCTCTATGGGGTGCGCAGTTCTCTGGATGGACAGGGTGGCTTTACAGGGACACCGGCCCTCTCTATAAAGGCCAAGGTGGCTATGGTGCGACAGGTTGCGTCTGGGGAGCCGATAAGCTATGGAAACGGATTTCATGCCTTGAAGCCCATGGAGGTGGCTGTCCTTACCATCGGCTATGGGGACGGGATTCCCCGTAGCTTAACGGGGGGCTGTGTGCTGCTTCATGGCAGACGGGCGCCTGTGGTGGGGCGAATCTGTATGGATCAGATGCTGGTGGATGTGAGCAACATCCCGGGGATACGGCCCGGAGACACGGCGGTGCTCCTGGGACAGGACGGAGAAGAGGAGATCCGGGCAGAGGAGATGGCCGGATGGGCTGGCACCATTACCAACGAGCTCCTGTGTCGGCTGGGAGATCGGCTTTTTGTGGTGACCGGGGAGCAAAAGAAGGCGGAGGATACGGAATTATCCCAACAGGGGTTACAAAAGGAATGGCATAAAAATACTGCTTGACAATCCAGGGCCTTTTTGTTATCCTGTTACTCAGATAATATGATAAATGCGATGAAGAGGACTAGTACACAAATAGCCCAATTTCAGAGAGTCTCTGGGTGGTGTGAAGAGACAGCGGGGATTGGTGGAACTGACCTTTGAGCGGCTGCCCCAAATTTCTGGCAGAACAGTTGGAAAGAGTAGACGCAGACGGAGCCCGACCGTTATTCAGGGGAGGATATAAGGTTGCATACCCGTATCCGAAAGAGTGTGTGAGCAGAAACCGCGTGCAGGTCCTATGGATAGCTTCCTTAAAAAGTGGGAGAAGAGGGAACAGCCGGGAGAATGCTTGCAAAATGAGAGTGGTACCGCGTAAGACAGAGGATAAGTCTTTCGTCTCTTACAGTATGAGATTTCGTGCTGTGGGGCGAAAGACTTTTTTGTCTCCTGGAAAGCTTCTGGGAGATCAAAAGCCCTCAGGACAATTTATCAGTTATCGCCTCTGCCTGAAGAAGAGCAGAAAGCAGAAACAATCGGAAAAAGGAGAGAATGAGTATGAGAAATTATGAGAAGTACACGAGGCAGTATTTTCTTCCCCCTTATGCGTGTATGAAGTGGGCCGAGAAGGATTATGTAGACCACGCGCCTATCTGGTGCAGCGTGGATTTAAGGGATGGCAACCAGGCACTGGTGGTGCCTATGACCCTGGATCAGAAGGTAAAATTCTTTCAGCTCCTGTGTAAGGTGGGCTTTAAGGAGATTGAGGTGGGCTTTCCCGCAGCTTCTGAGACAGAGTATGTATTTTTGCGGACCTTGATTGAGAAAAACCTGATCCCAGAAGATGTGACCATTCAGGTATTAACCCAGGCCAGAGAGCACATAATCCGCAAGACCTTTGAGGCCTTAAAGGGAGCGCGCAAGGCCGTGGTACATGTGTATAATTCCACCTCCCTGTCCCAAAGAGAACAGGTGTTCCGGAAGTCCAAGGAGGAGATTTTGAAGATTGCTGTGGATGGAGCCGCCCTGTTAAAGCAGCTGGCTGACGAGACAGAGGGAAATTTCCTCTTTGAATACAGCCCGGAGAGCTTTACCGGTACCGAGCCAGAGTATGCCCTGGAGGTTTGCAACGCGGTGCTGGAGGTATGGAAGCCCACCCCGGAGAAAAAGGCGATTATCAATCTTCCCGTAACGGTGCAGCATTCCATGCCCCACGTGTATGCCCAGCAGATTGAGTATATGTGCGAGAATCTCAAGTACCGGGACAGCGTAGTGGTTTCCCTTCATCCCCACAATGACCGGGGATGCGGCGTGGCGGACACGGAGATGGGGCTTCTGGCCGGCGCAGACCGAGTGGAGGGGACCCTGTTTGGAAACGGGGAGCGCACGGGAAATGTGGATATTGTGACCCTGGCCATGAATATGTATTCCCAGGGTGTGGACCCCAAGCTTGATTTTACCAATATGAATGAGGTTTGTGAGGGGTATGAGAAATATACGGGAATGAAGGTGGATGAGCGGAATCCCTACAGCGGCGCCCTGGTATTTGCCGCCTTCTCTGGATCTCACCAGGATGCCATTGCCAAAGGCATGCATTACCGGGAGGAGGAAGAGCGGAAATATTGGACCGTGCCTTATCTGCCCATCGATCCCCAGGATGTGGGCCGCAGCTATGACGCGGATGTGATCCGCATCAACAGCCAGTCTGGCAAGGGCGGTGTGGGGTATATTCTGGAGCAGAACTTTGGCCTCAATCTTCCGGCCAAAATGCGGGAGGCCATGGGCTACGCATGCAAGGAGGTTTCCGACCACAAGAATAAGGAGCTGATGCCGGAGGAGATCTTTGAGCTGTTTAAGGAGCGCTTTGAGAGCATTGTCACTCCCTACAATATTACGGAGGTGCATTTCAAGCAGGTGGATGGCATCACTGCCGAGGTGCACACCACCCACCAGGGCAAGGCGGAGGTTACCTATGCTGTTGGAAATGGCCGTCTGAACGCGGTGAGCAATGCCCTGAAGAAATGCTTTGGCCTTACCTACAACCTGGTAACCTATCAGGAGCACGCTCTGGAGCAGAGTTCCAGCTCCAAGGCCATTGCCTATGTGGGGATTCAGACCCCGGATGGGAAGCTTTACTGGGGAGCTGCTGTGGACCCTGATATTATCCGCGCCTCCATCGATGCCCTGTTAACGGCCATTAACAATTCCACAAAGGGATAGACGGGATCGCTTTTCTGTGGTATGATCTCAAAAAGAGCGTTTGTACTTGCTACTAAAACAGGAAAAGGAATGAGAAACCATGAATCTCTTATATAAGAGTACGAGAAGTGAGGAAACCGTAACGGCCTCCCAGGCGATTTTAAAAGGTCTGTCCGGGGATGGCGGTCTGTTTGTGCCTGTGGAGATCCCCCGGCTTTCCGTGAGCCTGGAGGAGATTTCCCAGATGGATTATGCCCAGACAGCCTACACGGTAATGAAAAGCTTTCTGACAGATTTTACGGAGGAGGAGCTGAAGGGCTGTATTGCCAAGGCCTATGACAGCAAGTTTGACACGGCGGAGATTGCCCCTCTGGTAAAGGCGGATGAGGCTTATTATCTGGAGCTGTTTCACGGGGCAACCATCGCCTTTAAGGATATGGCTCTGTCCATTTTGCCCCATTTGATGACCACGGCGGCAAAGAAAAACCAGGTGGAGAATGAGATTGTGATTCTGACTGCCACCTCGGGGGATACGGGAAAGGCGGCCCTTTGCGGCTTTGCGGATGTGCCTGGTACCCGGATCATTGTATTTTACCCCAAGAATGGGGTGAGTCCCATCCAGGAGAAGCAGATGGTCACCCAAAAGGGAGCCAACACTCTGGTGGTGGGGATACACGGGAACTTTGATGATGCCCAGAGCGGCGTGAAGAAAATGTTTGGGGATCCCAAGCTTGCTGGGGATTTGGCAGAGAAGGGATTCCAGTTCTCCTCCGCCAATTCCATCAATATTGGGCGTCTGGTTCCCCAGATTGTGTACTATGTGTATGCCTATGGGAAGCTTTTGGCCAATGGGGAGATTGCCAAGGGAGAGACCATCCATGTGGTGGTTCCCACAGGGAATTTCGGAAATATTCTGGCAGCTTATTATGCCAAGGAGATGGGGATTCCCATTGGGCGCCTGATCTGTGCCTCCAATGACAATAAGGTGCTCTACGATTTCTTCCAGAGTGGCCGCTATGACAGAAACCGGGAGTTCCTTCTCACCAGCTCTCCCTCCATGGATATTCTCATCTCCAGCAACCTGGAGCGGCTTATCTACCGCATTGCCGGGGAGGATGAGGCTGTCAATGCCAGGCTTATGAAGGAGCTGACAGAAAAGGGAGTCTATGAGATCACGCCAGAGATGGGGAAACGCCTGGGAGATTTCTATGGGAACTATGCTACAGAGCAGGAGGCGGCCCAGGCTATTCATCAGCTATATACCTCTACGGGGTATGTGATGGACACTCATACAGCGGTGGCTGCGGCTGTGTATGAAAAGTATCGCGGGGAAACCGGGGATGAGACGAAGACAGTGATTGTCTCCACAGCTAGTCCCTTTAAGTTTACCCGGAATGTGATGAAGGCCATTGATGAAAAATACGACGCCATGTCAGATTTTCAGCTGGTGGATGCCTTAAGTGAGCTTTCCGGGGTGGACGTGCCCTGGGCTATTGAGGAGATTCGCACCGCACCAGTGCTTCATAAGACCGTGGTGGAGGTGTCCCAAATGGAGGATGCTGTGAGAAACTTTTTAGGAATCTAGGGAGGAAGCTATGGGAGATTTTTCATCGGCAATGGATGGGATTATCATTCTCTGTGGCCTGTATATTCTCTATGCGGCCATTACCATGAGAGCCGGCGGGGAGATTCAATCAGTGCTTATCAGCAAAAATCTGGACGTGAAAAAATGTAAGGATTTGGAAGGCTACAAGCGCTATCTCTTTCCACGGGCCCTGGTGATGGGATTGGTTACAGTGCTCTTTGGCGCAGCGGGCATGGTGAATGCCTATGTGATGGAGCTGGGATTCGTGTATTCGGGACTTTTGGTTCTGGTGCTTTTGGTCCTGGTTTGGTATTTTATTGATTACCGGAAGGGGATACAGCGTTTTTGGGGTGTATAAAGAAACGATTGTAGAAGTTAAGGGGCCGTCCTTTTAAGAGAAAGGACGGCCCCTTATATGCTACTGTCATTCCCTTACCAGCTGCTTTACAGATACGCTTCCGATTGCTTTTACAATGGCCCATGTGCCTAGGACCGTGCAGACTGGAAGCAGGAGAAAGCTTATGGCTGTTCCCGAAAGAGAGTTGCCAAAGGGGAATTCTGATAGCCCCAAGAATCTGGCATAGGGGGTCAGAAGCCTGGGAATCACAAAGATCCCTAACAGAAGTCCCAGACTGTTACCCGCCAGGGCGGATAAGCCGTTTCTAAAGGAATAGATTTTCACAATCTGCCAGGATGTCATTCCCACGGCCTTTAGCAATCCAATGAGGTTCTGCTCACGACGAATCAGCAAAAAGGTGAGATTTATGGTAATCAGGATGGAGACAAGGAAGAGAACGGTCAAAATTGTTCCAAAAGCAGGCGCCAGAATGCCAGAAATGTTCTCTCCATTTGACTTTGCAGCAATAAAGGAAAACTTCCCATCGTATTTCTCGGCCAGTTCTTGTGCATATTCCCACTTGTCAACTCCGTGGGCCAGCACAAGCATATAATCGGCGTAGGAGTCATTGGATTTCATAAATTCATCCAGATCGTTTGTCACCGTGCGTATAACATTTCCATAGTTTGAGAGAGTCTGAAAAATTCCTGTGATCTCATAGGAGGCTTTTTTTCCGTTTACCAGGAGCTCCATGGAATCCCCAACCTTGAAGCCGTAGGCCTGGGACAGGGCCAGTCCAATTCCCACTTCATATTCCTGTAAGGGACGCCGGCCATAGAGGGATCTGTCTTTGACTTCATCCTTCCAGGGCAGCTGGTAGACCTCTGTTGGGATGTTCTGCCAGGTTTGGCCATGGGCAGGCTTATACTGAGAGGTCACCTTATTTACTCCGTAGGTATACAGAACCCGGGGGTCGCCTTCCAATTCCTCTATAATGTCGCTCACTGGTGTGGCTTTCATGGATGTGACATAAATGTCGCTTTTTATAAAGCCCCATAGCTCCGGCTCCTGGTCTATATTCTTGACAGCATGCAAACATCCCAGGGAGAGGATGGTAAGGCTTCCAAGGATAAGAGATACACCTGCAATGTATCCATATGGCAGCTTCTTATTCCGAATCCCCCGGACTGCATAATAGAGTTCAAAGGAGGAGATGCCACGGAGGAATAAGTCTTTTCTCTTTTTTGGGTGTCTTTCCCTTGTCTGCCACTGCCAGGTACCTGTTCGGATGGCGCAGGCCGCCTGTAACTTCCGTATTTTAAAAATGGCGCAGAGGCAGATGACTATTCCTGCGGCTAGCACGAGGATCCCTGCAAAGGCCTGATAAATACCAGTCTTTCCAAAGGGAACCTTGTACAACCCCATATCTCCAAGGACCTTTGTCAGGACGCCTTTACTCAGCAGGCCACCCAGGAGGCTCCCCAGAGAGGCTCCCACAGCCCCCACGACCCCGTAGCAGACAAGATAGATCCCTGCGATCTGTGCTTGGGTCATTCCCAATGTTTTGTATATGCCCATAATTCTCACATCTTCCTCCATATCGCTTCGGATCAAAAACAACAGAAGTGCAAGGATTGTACCAGCTAGGATGGCACTCACAAGACATAAGACTGCGCCTACCATTTGATAGGGGGCGGTATACCCACCTTTTATCCTGTCATAGGTATAAATGGTGTCGGACAGCGGCACTTGAAAGGATTCTTCTGCAGCACGGATAAAATCCGCTTCTGTCTGGGGGCCGTATTCCTGGAACCGGATTTCCAGGTAGCTTATCCCATTGTTTTCTGCCAGAGGAAACCGGGAAAGCTGGCCAGAGCCGCACCACATCCGGTATACATTGGTACTGC
The DNA here is from genome assembly GCA_022791975.1 of Lachnospiraceae bacterium. Lineage (GTDB taxonomy): Bacteria > Bacillota > Clostridia > Lachnospirales > Lachnospiraceae > RGIG4284. Next base: position 51,781 of record JAAWAC010000059.1, read on the forward strand.
TGCCCCCAAAGACAGGATCCGAGACAATTCCTGCGATGGCTACCCTCACAGACGCATCTGCTAATTGCAGAACCACATGGTCTCCCGTCTTTACACCCAGGATTTGTGCCATTTTTGTGGTGACCCATATCTCATTCTCCCCGGGCATGGGAAGAGCTTTGCTGCCTAGCATTTTAGGGGAAAGCCGATCTCCATGGATGGTTTTGGGAAGCTCCAGGAGAATCCCGTTGCTCAATTTTCGCCCATCTTTTTCTATGTAGTCAATGGTTTTGGTGTTTTCCGTGATTTGAAATGTGAGGTTCTCCTGCCAACCCTTTAAGTATTCTTGAACCGTATCTGTGGGGATTACTTCCTTGCTCCACAGGCAGCACAGATGGGGACCGGCCATTTCCTCATAAGCCCTGTCAAAGATGGCGTTCAGCTGGTTCAACAGGATCAGGGCATTTCCCAATAGGGCCGTAGTAATCAAAATACAGATCCCCAGGAGGAGATGTGGGACTTTTTTCCGTCGTAGCTTTCCCAAGGCACATAGAAAAACCGTTTTCAAATTTACCACCCCCTCTGCTGCAAAAAATGCGTGAGTTCTTCTTCTCTAAGATCCACAGGTTCGTCACCTGCAAATGTCAGCTGCCCTGCCACCTGCCCGTCCGCCATATAGACCACCCGCTGGCCCCGAACCGCCACCTTCCGGTCATGTGTGACCAGAATGATGGTCTGTCCTTTTTGGTTTAGCTGGGTCAGGAGTTCCATAACAATCTCCGATTGGGCAGAGTTCAGGCTCCCGGTTGGTTCGTCACACAGTAGGAGAGGAGGCCTGTTTACAACAGCGCGCAATATGGCAGTGCGCTGCTGCTGTCCTCCCGATAATTGAGAGGGATATTTTCTGGTATGATCCTGTAAACCGAATTGCTGGCACAGGGCCAGAATCGTATCTTTCATGGCAGCTTTTTCTGCCCTGCTTCCTCCCAGCATCACCGGCAGCATAATATTCTCATAAACGGAAAGATCCGGGATCAGGCATTGCTGCTGAAATACGATTCCTATATTTTTACGCCGGAACATAGCCCTCGTTGTTTCACTCATATGCCCAAACTCTTTTGTCTGGTGGTAGCAGATGGTTCCTCCGTCAGGAACATCAATACCAGCGATTAAATGCAGAAGACTGGTTTTTCCGGAGCCGGAGGCGCCCATGACTATGACAAATTCTCCGGGGATGACTTCCAGGCTTACCTTGTTGACAACGACGCTTTCCAGGGGACCTTCCTGATATTTTTTGACTAGATTTTTGATCGTTAGCAGCTTTTCCATTCTCATTACCTTTTACCTTTCCGGATGCTGTACGGGGATTTTCCGTTTCATCCTAAATTCTAAAATTACATAGATGGTTTTTTCTATTGCTGTGTAGAGCAAGGGCAATGTGCCTTGTGCAAGAGAGGGCCATAAGAGATGGGAATCCTCCATGTAATTCATCAGTGAAAAGAATCCCAGGAAAGAAATGAGGCATCCAAGTGTCAGCGTCAAGGCTCCTGCATATTTCACAGCCTGTATAGCCAGCTCCAGCTCTCTGCCTGACAATTCTTTTTGTGGGAGACAGGTTTTCCATGCATTCAGATAATCGGAAAACCCGCCTGTCATGGACAGGATAAGGAGTTTTAATCCCAATAAATAGAACAGTGTTGGCAGATCGAAAATATCCAGGACCTGCCCCATACGCAGGGAAGAGGCAAACAGATAGAAGAGAGCCAGGCCCACAAGGAAAGCCCCGACTAGTATTCCCACGCGCCGGCTCCTAGTCTTTTGGTCCATGTCATTCAGCTCACTGACCAATCCTACAAGATTGGACTCCGATTTTTTCATGTATTCTTCAGGGGAAAACGCTTGGGACGAAAAGCTTTCTCCTGCCAACAATTCGTTGATATCCACCTTTAATACGGAGCTGAGCTCCAGGAGAATGGATGCATCGGGCAATCGATGGCCGGTTTCCCATTTGGATATGGTCTTATCGGTCATACAGAGTGCATCTGCCAGTTGCCTCTGGGTCATACCTTGCAGCTTTCTCCGATTCGCAATAAATTTACCAATTTTCATTTGGTCCATGACAGAACCTCCTTTAATTTGTTAAAGCCAGGTTCCTTGTGACCAGGCTCTATGGGAAGTATATAGCGGTAGGAGCGCTAAATGCAACTCCCAAGCAGGAGAATCCCTCTCCGTTTCGGAGAATTTGATGGATTTCCCTATTTGAGATGGTTCCACATCAGAAAATAAAATATGCTCTAAGCATTTCTCGGCAATCCTGTAAAAATTACGGGATTGGGAAGTTGCTTAGAGCATAACTTAGATCCCCAGAAGCTTCTTTATATTGTGATAAAAGATCTGTTCCATAGCTGTATCCCCCAATCCGCAAGTGAGGACCTTTTGGATTTCCACAGAAGGATGGTGGAAGGGGGAATCGGTGCCAAAGAGAATGCGATCCGGTGCCACCTCCTCGTAGGCTTGCCTGATTTTTACCCCCATGGGCATGCCGGACATTTCCAGATACAAATTGGGGTAGCGCTTGGCCATTTTTAAGGCCGCGTCAATATAAACTCCATGGCCGTGGCCCATGTGGATCATAACCACCTTTACTTGGGGAAAGCGCTCGGCCAACAGGGCGATGCTCCAGGGCAGGGAGTAGGGCGGATGGCCAGAGTGAATAAAGACGGGAATTTGCCGCCTTTGTGCCTCCTCCATAATGGGGTCCAATATCAGGTCGTCGGCCACATAGGCATGGCGAAGCGGGTTAAGCTTGATGCCAAAAAAGCCCTCTTTGTCCACATAACGGGAGATTTTTTCCTGACACGTAGGAAGCCCCTCCAGAGGATTCAGGTATACCAGAGGAAGGAAGCTTTCGGGATATTCCCGGAAGGCCTGCAAAACCTGTTCATTTCCCATGTGATCCCTGGAGCAGAGCAGGGTTTTCTCAATCTCATACTCCTCCATATGGCGGAGCAGCTGCTGGGGGGTATTTTCTACTCCGGCCCAGCTTCCAAAATTTCCCAGATGGGCGTGCGCGTCTATTTTTTTCATATGCTTACAGCTCCTTGATGCGATACAACAGGTGGGAGGATTTCAGTATGGTAATAAGTACGGCGGCAATGACGATGCCGGAGATGGTTTGCAGGCTGACTGTGGGAATAGTGGCAATGCCAGCCCAGGGACTAATCAGAATAATTTTTATCAGGGTATAGCCTATCACCTGTAAGAGTCCTCCGGCTATGGCTCCCACCAGCCAGCCAAACCGGCGAACAGACAGTCTGGTTTCTGCCAGGAATCCCATGGTATAAGCCATCAGCCCTTTGATAAAAAAGGTGGGAAGGACCCAGAAAAGAAAGCCTCCCATGAGATCGGCCAAAGCCGCCCCCAGGGCACCGGCCAGAGCACCCTGTCTCTTTCCCAGCAGCAGGACTCCCAGAAAGATGGCACAATCCCCCAGATGAGTATAGCCTCCTGTGAGGGCAATGGGAACCTTGCAGACATAGGTGCACACAAAGACGATGGCAGCCATCATGGCCGTTTTTGTCAGGGTTTTCACAGATTTCCACCTCCTTTTGAATATGATTGGTACTATACGATAAGTTTGGCGTTATTAAAAGTGCCAGTTTGTAAAAAAATGACCAGGCCAGATCTCGGAAGGACCCGGATGCTGTATAAAAAATACGCTTTTCTTCCATACTAAAACGGAAATCCCGCTGTGTTTTAAGGCGGAGTATATAGGGAAGCGAGGCCGGATTTAGTTATGAGCGAAGACCAGAACAGGGAAGGACAGGAGAGTGCGGAGGAGCAGATTGAAAAGACAGGGCAGTTGACTTTGGGGCAGGAGACAAAGATCCATGTGTTGAACATTATTGGGGAGATTGAAGGGCATGAATGTCTGCCCTCCAACAGTAAAACCACTAAGTATGAGCATGTGATTCCCCAGCTTGCCATGGTGGAGGACAGTAAGGAGATTCAGGGATTGCTGGTGCTGATTAACACAGTGGGTGGGGATGTGGAATCGGGATTGGCCATTGCGGAGATGATTGCCTCCATCGACAAGCCCTCCGTGTCCTTGGTGCTGGGGGGAAGCCATTCCATTGGAGTACCTTTGGCCGTGTCTGCGGATTATTCTTTTATTGTTCCCACGGGAACCATGATGATTCATCCGGTGCGTATGACCGGGCTGATTATTGGGGTGGCCCAGACCTTTGATTATTTCCAGAAAATTCAGGATCGGATAGCCGGGTTTATCACCAGTCACTGTGGCATTTCGGAGGAGCGGCTTTTGGAGCTGATGTTGGAGACCGGAGAGCTGACCAAGGATGTGGGATCGGTGTTGGTGGGAGAGCAGGCCGTGGAGGAAAAAATTATCCAAGAGGTGGGCGGCATTCATCAGGCCTTTGAAAAGTTAAAGGCCATGATTGGGGAGCGCAGTAAGGAAGAGGAGTAAAAGATGTGCAGAGACTGTTTTGCGAAGTAGGTTCGGGGACAGTCTCTTTTTATTTTCCAAAAATTTCCAGATAATAGATTTTTGGTTTACAGCAGGGGAAAAAAATGCTATACTGAGTAGCAATATGTTTTTTGCTGAGCCTAATATTAGCAAGAAACGGAGCAGGATATGAGAAATATAGGAGGGAGAGCACCAATGGCTACGGGGACTTCTAAGAAGCGCCGGACAACCGCACGCAGAAGGACAACTGCCAGGAAAACCACAGGGAAGAAGCAGCAGAAGAAGGATAGCATGATTCGCAGGGAGGTTGTGATCCTGGGATTGTTTGCGGTTTCCATTCTTTTGCTTATCAGCAATTTTGGAGTGGGGGGCGTGGTAGGAGGCTTTATCAGTGATTTTATGTTTGGCGTGTTTGGAATGTTTGCCTATGTGCTGCCAGTGGCGCTGTTTTTAGTGACAGCCTTTTCCATTTCCAACAAAGAGAATACCATAGCTATTATTAAGATGAGTGCCATGGTGGTTGCCGGAATTTTGTGTTGCTGCCTAATGCAGCTACTCACGGGACAGGCAGAGGGAGCGGCCACAGCAAAGGCTTTTTATACATATTCTATCCAGGAAAAGCGGGGCGGCGGATTTTTAGGGGGCATGCTCTGCAAAATTCTCATAGGAGCTTTTGGAGTGCCGGGAACCTGGATTTTGTTGCTGGTTCTGCTGGTGATCTGCATAGTGGTAATTACAGAGCGCTCCTTTATCGGAGGCGTAAAGCGGGGGGGACGCAAGGTCTATGATTCCGCCAGGGAGGATGCAGCCCGGCGGAGGAAGCGTCAGGAAGAGCGGGAGGAGAGAAGGAGAGAACGGGAAGCCAAGGAAGAAGAAAAGCAGGTCAGCCGGGTTGAAAAAAAAGTCAGTGGCGTGGCTTTGGACACCACCATACGGGATGAAGCCACAGAAGCGGACGTGCTGAAAGAAGATTTGGTTTTGGAGGAAGAAATCCCGGAGATTCCGGAGGAGCCTGTTTCCGTTCCGGAAAAAGAGCCTCTTCCCCGGATACATATGGGAGAAGTGCGGGAAATCACCGCGGAAGAGCCCGATTTAAAGGATTTGGAGGAATTTTTGAATATTTCCCTTCACAGAGCCCGGACAGCTAAGGAGCTGGCAGAAGAGCAGGCTCAGGCGGCAGAGATTTCAGGCCAGGAACAGAAAATGAAAGAGCAGATTGGTCTCCAGGACCGTCTGGGGCAGAGGGAAGCTGTGACTGGCGCTGTGCGGGGGGGAGAAGAGCCTTTAAAGGCAGCAGCCCCGATGGAAAACGGCCAGGAGCCGGAGCCTTTAAACCTGCCAGGCCTTCAGCCAGAGGAAGAGGCAGTAGCCAGCTTTCAGGCCTGGCCGGAGGAGGAAATGGCCGACTATGAGGCTCCCGGGCCAGGAAGTGGGAAAGAGACGCGTCTTTATCAGGCAGAGAGTGGCCACGGAGGAGAGAATCGCTTGAGGCCTAAATCAGGCAGCCTTCCTATGGAGAGGGGACAGGCAAATGAGCTGGCCACAGACCAAAGGGCAGCAGGGACAGAAGAGAGGGAGCCTTCCCTTTACAGCGTCCTTCCAGCGTCACCCCCTCCCAAGCCTTATGAGTTTCCGCCCATTGGCCTTTTAAAGCAGGTGACAAGCAAGGCAAACAATTCCCAGCAAAAGCTTAAGGAGACAGCTCTGCATTTGCAGCAGATTCTGCGGAATTTTGGCGTGGGCGTGACGGTGACAGACGTAAGCTGTGGTCCTTCGGTGACACGCTATGAGCTCCAGCCGGACCAGGGCGTAAAGGTCAGCCGGATCGTGGCTCTTTCTGATGACATTAAGCTTAATCTGGCCGTGGCAGATGTGCGGATTGAGGCACCCATACCGGGAAAGGCCGCAGTAGGTATTGAGGTACCCAACGCGGAGAATACCATGGTTTCCTTCCGGGAGCTGGTTTCCTCAGAGGAGTTTCAGGGCCATTCCTCCCGAATTGCCTTTGCTGTGGGGAAAGATATTGCGGGAAAAACCATGGTGGCGGATATCGCCAAAATGCCGCATCTTCTCATAGCAGGAGCCACTGGATCAGGAAAATCCGTCTGTATCAATACGCTGATTATGAGTATTTTGTACAAGGCAGATCCCAAGGATGTAAAGCTTATTATGGTGGACCCCAAGGTGGTGGAATTAAGTGTTTACAACGGCATTCCCCATCTTTTGATTCCTGTGGTGACGGACCCCAAAAAGGCGGCCGCTGCCCTAAACTGGGCGGTGGCGGAGATGACAGACCGGTACAAGAAATTTGCCGAGTGCAATGTGCGAAATCTTCAAGGCTACAATGAAAAGATAAATAAGATTGCAGATATCAATGACCCGGACAAGCCCCAGAAGCTTTCCCAGATCGTGATCATTGTGGATGAGCTGGCGGATTTGATGATGGTGGCCTCCGGGGAGGTGGAGGATGCCATCTGTCGTCTGGCCCAGCTGGCCAGGGCTGCGGGGATTCATCTGATTATTGCCACCCAGAGACCCTCTGTGAATGTAATTACTGGTCTGATTAAGGCAAATATGCCCTCCCGGATTGCTTTTGCCGTGTCCTCAGGCGTGGATTCCCGAACCATTATTGACATGAATGGAGCGGAAAAGCTTTTGGGCAAAGGGGATATGCTGTTTTATCCCTCTGGTCTTCCCAAACCTATCCGGGTACAGGGAGCCTTTGTTTCTGATGAGGAGGTGAGTGCGGTGGTAGAGTTTCTTTCCCAGAACAATGAGGGGGCTTCCTACAGCAATGCGGTGGAGGAGCATATTAGCAATGTACAGCTTAACGCTTCTGAGGCAAAAGGGGAAGGAAATGGGAATAGCGGAGGCGACGGCCGGGATGTGCTGTTTGCAGATGCTGGAAAGTATATTATTGAAAAAAATAAAGCTTCCATCGGAATCCTACAGCGTTGGTTTAAGATAGGCTTTAATCGGGCAGCCCGGATTATGGACCAGCTGGCGACGGCTGGTGTAGTGGGAGAGGAGGCCGGGACCAAGGCCCGGGAAATCCTTATGACCATGGAGGAATTTGAACAGTATCTGGAAGAATCGGTATAGAAGGAAGAAGAACACATGCATTGTTCCAAATGTAATGCAGAGCTGCCGCCGGGAAAGGTTTATTGTCCGGCCTGCGGCCAGGAGGTACAGATTGTTCCTGACTATGACCCCTTGGATGAGCTGGTTTTGGATGTCAGGGAGAAAAAGGATAAAAGAATAAAGGAGCCGGAAAAGAGGCGACGTATACCTGTGGTAAGGCCGGTGAAAAGCTTTTGGCAGGATGGATTTTTCCGGAGGGTGTGCTGGATGCTTTTGGCTTTGGTAGCCTGTGTGTGTGTGGCTTTTGGCTCTTATTATCTGGTCAGAAGGCAAAATAGCTTTCCTTATCAGTTGCAGGCGGGAATCGGGTGCTATGAGAACCAGGAGCTGGAGGAGGCCATCGGGTATTTTCGAAAAGCCCGGGAGCTTCAGCTACGCCAGGGAGTGGAGGATGAAAGGCCTTTGCTGTATCTGGCCCGGACCTACCGGGAGCTGGAAGAGACAGATATGGCGGTAAATACTTTCCAGGAGGTTTTGGAGCTTTCTCTGGAGGAGGAGAAAAGGCTTCTTGTCTATGAGGAGTTGTTTCAGACTTTGGCTGAGGGAGGGCGCTCGGGAGAGATCAACGGTGTGATTGCCCAGTGTCAGGATGAGGAGCTTCAGAAAAAGCTTTTACCTTATCAGATTGAAAAACCAAGGGCTACCATTCAGGGAGGGGAGTATCATTACTATGTCTATCCACAGTTGGAGGCTGCCTACGGAAATATTTATTACACCTTAGATGGCAGTATGCCCACAAAGGAGAGCGCCCTCTATGTGGGACGGGTCTCCTTAAAAGAGGGGGATAATGTGCTGACAGCTGTGGCCATCAATGAAAAGGGAATTGTCAGCGAAGAACTTTTTGTGGTGTATCAGCTGGATTTTAATGTTCCCATGGAGATGGCCAACGACAATGACACCCCTAAATATGAAAATAACTCTAAGCAGGAGGAAGACACTGCTCATATAGCTGGGGAGGGAGAAAATTTGGGGGAACAGCAGGAGCCTGCGCCCGGGGAGTAGAGAAAAGGAAAAACAGAAGATTCCTGGGGATTCTTGCGGGAACTGGCAGTAAAAAAGTATTGAAATATTCGACAAATTGCATTATTATGGATACGATGAGTAGTTAGTATGGTACAGGTGCGGGACCTGTACAAAATAAATGTACTCCAGGAGGAAGCATATGTTCAAGATTTTAAAGGCAGAGCAGCTCTCTGCAAATGTCTACATGAAAGTCGTCCATGCTCCGCGGGTGGCCAAGACCTGTGAGCCGGGACAATTTATTATTGTTAGATTGGATGAAACTGCAGAGCGGATTCCGCTGACCATCTGTGATTATGACAGAGAGGCAGGCACCATCACCATTGTGTTCCAGCCCATCGGCGTTTCCACTTCAAAAATGGTGGATTTAAAAGAGGGAGATTATTTTATGGATTTTGTCGGTCCTTTGGGACGTCCCTCAGAGCTGGTTACCGATGATCTGGAAGAGGTGAAAAAGAAGAGAGTTGTGTTTATTGCCGGTGGCGTGGGTACGGCCCCTGTGTATCCCCAGGCTAAGTGGCTGCATGACCATGGAATTACCTGCGATATTATCGTGGGTGCCAGAACCAAGGACCTGCTGATTCTGGAGGAGGAGATGGGCAAGGTGGGAAATTTGCACCTGTGCACCGATGACGGCAGCTACGGCTTCCACGGTGTGGGAACCGCCATGCTGGAGAAGCTGGTCAGCGAGGGAAATCAGTACGATCTGTGCGTGGCTATCGGTCCCATGATTATGATGAAATTTGCTTGCCTGACCACCAAGAAGCTGGGTATCCCCACCATTGTAAGCATGAACCCCATTATGGTGGACGGAACTGGCATGTGCGGCGCTTGCCGTGTGCTGGTGGGTGACGAGGTGAAGTTCGCCTGCGTGGACGGACCGGAATTTGACGGTCATCTCATTGATTTTGATCAGGCCATGAAGCGGGCGGCCATGTATAAAACAGAAGAGGGACGCCGGCTTTTGGCATACCAGGAAGGCGATACCCATCACGGCGGATGCGGAAATTGCGGAGGTGACAAATAATGGGAGACGTATTAAAGAAGGTACCGGTAAGGGAACAGGAGCCCAAGGTTCGTGCCACAAATTTTGACGAGGTTTGCCTGGGCTATGACAGAGATGAGGCGGTTGAGGAGGCACAGCGCTGCATTGGCTGCAAGAATGCCAAGTGTATGGAGGGGTGTCCGGTTAAGATTAACATTCCTGGCTTTATCAAGGAAGTAAAGGAAGGAAAGATCGAGGAGGCCTACCAGGTAATCAGCGAAGCCTCCGCTCTGCCAGCTATCTGCGGTCGGGTATGTCCCCAGGAGAGCCAGTGTGAGGGCCGTTGCATCCGGGGCATTAAAGGAGAACCGGTTTCCATTGGAAAGCTGGAGCGCTTTGTGGCTGACTGGGCCAGAGAGAATGGAATCAAGCCTCCTGTACCTACGGAGAAGCTTGGGAAAAAGGTAGCTGTCATTGGTTCCGGCCCGGCAGGGTTGACCTGTGCAGGGGATCTGGCCAAGCTTGGGTATGATGTGACCATTTTTGAGGCATTACATAAGGCCGGCGGCGTGCTGGTATACGGAATTCCTGAGTTCCGTCTTCCCAAAGATGATGTGGTTCTTCCCGAGGTGGAGAATGTTAAGGCTCTGGGCGTGAAGATTGAGACGGACGTGATTATCGGCAAGTCTGTGACTATTGATGAGCTTATGGAGGAAGAGGGCTTTGATGCAGTGTTTATCGGATCTGGCGCCGGACTTCCCAAGTTCATGGGCATTCCGGGAGAGACAGCCTGCGGCGTGTTCTCGGCCAATGAGTATCTGACCAGAAATAACCTGATGAAGGCCTTTGACCCGACCTACGACACCCCCATTGCCCTGGGAAAGAAAGTGGCTGTAGTAGGTGGTGGAAACGTGGCTATGGATGCGGCCCGTACAGCTCTCCGTCTGGGTGCGGAGGTACATATTGTGTATCGTCGTTCCGAGGAGGAGTTGCCAGCACGTGTGGAAGAAGTGCATCACGCCAAGGAAGAGGGGATTATCTTCGATCTGCTCACCAACCCCACAGAGATTCTGGTGGGAGAGGATGGCTGGGTGAATGGGATCCGCTGTATCCGTATGGAGCTGGGTGAGCCGGATGCCTCCGGGCGGAGACGTCCTGTGGAAGTGCCGGGATCAGAGTTTGACATTGAAGTGGACACGGTGATTATGTCCCTGGGAACCTCTCCCAACCCGCTGATTTCCTCCACCACGAAGGGACTGGAGATCAACAAGAGAAAATGTATCGTTGCCAGCGAGGATGTGGGTGCTACCTCCAAGGAGGGCGTATTTGCCGGCGGTGATGCCGTAACTGGTGCAGCTACGGTGATCCTGGCTATGGGCGCAGGAAAAGATGCGGCCAAAGGAATCCATGAGTATCTGAGCCAGAAATAAAGGGAAAAGTTACCTAGAGTTTAAGAGATGAGATAAGAAAGACATGGAAGAAGCCGCAGGTGGGGCGTATGCTGCGGCTTCTTTTTTGCAGTTTCTTGCGGTTTCACTTGACATAACCGAAGTTATGATGGAAGCTTTTGTCCTGAGAGCTTCCACCTTGGGCCTTAAAAGCACAGGTTTTTCTTGACAAAAGCAGCCTACAGATGTAGTATAAAGATGGAAACTACATTTGTAGGCTGCTTTGTATCAGTAAAAACGGCGGAGCCCAGGCAAGAGCCATTGGGAGGGCGGAAGCGGAATTTAAATTAAGGAGATATTATGGAGCTGCGGATTACGGACAGTGAGTGGAAGCTTATGGAGTGTCTGTGGGAGGAGGGGCCTTTGACGCAGGCACGTCTGATGAAGCTTTTAAAGGAGGATTGGAATAAAAATACTGTGCATACCTTTTTAAGCCGTCTGGGAAAAAAGGGTTTGGTGGAGGTGAATAAGGGGGTACAGCCCCAGGAATACCGGGCTCTGGTTTCCCGGGAGGTGTGCATTCGCCAGGAGGAGCAGAATTTTTTGGACAAAATATTTCGGGGCTCAGCCAGCCGGTTGGTGACTTCCTTTGTAAAGCAGGGAGCTCTCACACCGGAGGAGCGCAGAAGCTTAAGACAGCTGCTGGAGGAAATGGGGGATGATTGATATATGGAAAATTTTAGAAATTACTCTCAAGCTATCTTTAACCGGGGCTCTTCTGCTAACTGTAAAATGGTTGTTTCGGGATAAGCTTGGCGCACGCTGGCATTACCTTGTCTGGGGAGTGCTATGTATTTGCCTGCTTTTGCCAGGGGAGCAAAGGCTTGTGAAAATGTCCATGTCCCTGGACGGGGTTGTCCATCTGCCATCCCTGTTGCGGTTTATCCAGAGCCGTCTGTGTGGGGAAGACGGGAGCGGCCCATGGGAGGACTATCTCCTGGGGATATATGTAGTGGGAGTGGTGCTTCTGACTCTTTATTATGGAGCCGCTTATGTGTGGCTGCGTATCTGAGTGGGGCAAGGACAGCCGGCCAGTGAGAAGCTCCAGGATAGGGTGAGGGAGGTTGCAGAGCGATTTCAGATTCGCTTTTGTGGACAAATCCGGATTTGCTCCTGGGCCCACAGTCCTTTTGTGACAGGAATTCTTTTTCCGGTACTGGTGTTGCCACCTGGGATAGAAGGGACAGAGGATTCGGAAGATTTGGTACTACCGTCTGGAGAAAAAGGGACGGAGATGCCGGGGGAATTGCTGGAAGATGTGATTCTTCATGAGCTCCTTCACATGCAGTATGGGGATGTGGCTGTAAACCTTTTCCTTCACGGAATCCGGATTTTACACTGGTTTAATCCCTTTGTCTGGTATGTCATAAGACAGATTCAAAATGACAATGAGGTTCTGTGCGATGAGCGGGTGTTGGAGCGATTGGATCGGAGCCGGCACAAGGGGTATGGAATACTTCTGCTTAAAATGGCGGACAAAGGGCGTTCTCCTACTGTGGGAACCACCCATATGGCCAGGGGGTACCAGGGTCTTCGTGTGCGTCTGAGACGGATTGCAGATTTTGGCCATGTGCCGAAAGGAAATGCTCTGATTTCTTTTTGCATGACCCTGGTTCTCACACTGGCTTGTGTGGGATATGCTCCCCGGGAGGCGGCTTTTTCGGTGGGAACCCTCCAGACAGAGCTTCAATGGAAGCACATGTTTTTTCGGGCCTCCCTTTATGAGGTGTCCACGCCGCAGGAAGCCCTGTATATTTATATGCGGGCCTTGCAGGAGCGAAATACTGGGTATATGGCTTTGGTGGTTCCAGAGGAGGAGCGCCAGGCTTACCAAAGCTGGGTAAGGGAGGCCTGGAAGGAGGGAAACATATACGGAAGCCAGTTACAGCCTACCATAGGAGAAAATTCTTTTTTTCCTGTGCTGCTGGAGAGTAGCGCCTCCCTGGAGATCACTGGATTTTCCCAGGGGGAAACAGAATGTCTGGCAAGGCTATTGATTTCTTCCCATGTATGGGGGGAGGGACCAGAATATGTCCTGCTTCTCAGGTTGCAAAAAGAGTATGGCTGGAAGGTAGAAGTTTTAGAGGAGAGACTTTTTTCGTGGGAAGATGGAATCCTGGAGGAGGGGAGTGGCTGGGAAAGTGAAATTCCGGAAGAATGGAAGAATTGGAAAGATGAAACGTTTCATGTAATGGCTGGAAGCTATGAGACCTGGGGGTTTTCCAGCCTGCCCAGGGGAGAATTTTATTTTGGGAAAGGGGAGGCTTTTGAGAGAGCATTTTCTGACACAAGGGAATATAAAAAAATTCGGCTCACTTACACTGGGCAGGAGGAACTAGCCGGAAAGCTTTTAGAAATCCAATATGGCCCCGAGGAGCTTCTGGAGGAGGAGAGACGGAAGGAGGCGCCAGACTGTGAGCCAGGGTGGAGCGAAATACATCCCGACGGAATCAGCAGCAGATCCATAGAGATTCCGGAGGATTGGGACGGAACCTTTCAGGCTGGATTTAGCACGGATGGAAATCCGGAAGGAATAAAGCCTTTTTCTTGGTGGATCTGCATTTATGTGGATGGACAGCTGTGGGAGGAATTTCTCTGGGAAGGAGGCGGAATGTGATGAGGGAGCCCATTTCCTGCATTCGATGGGGATTTTTCTTGATTCTTCTGGATATTCGTCTGGGGAGATTTGATATTTTGCCGGACTTTGCCGGTTATTACCTTTGGATGGTAGCCCTTACGGATATGTGGGAGAATTTCCCGGATGCCAGGCGGTTGCGGTCTTTTTGCAAGGGGCTGGCTGTTTTTAGCCTGATAGATTGGCTGTTGGACATCGAGATTTCTCTTTTGACCTTGATTTTGACCTTGGTGAGTCTCTATGTGATCTATGGCATTCTCACCCAGGTGGTTACCTACGCTGAAAGAGAGGGATATGAGGAGGCCCGCTCCCTTGCCCAAATGCGAAATGTCATGGCTTTCTACCAAGCGGGAATGGTAGTGTGTTATGACTGGTTGAAGGGTGGCTGGGCCACCATAGTGTCCCTGGGATATGTGATTTTGCAGTTGCGTATAATTCTTCACCTCTCCTATGTGGTAGAAGCGGAGGAGAAAAAGGAACAGGAGAACAAAAGTTCTAGCTGTTGAAGTTCTCCTCACAGAAATCGTCGGTAAGCTTCTCCAAAAGGGCCTGGTCAATCTGAGGGAACTGTTCTTTTAATAGGGTCTGAATAATCTCAGAGCGCTGAAAATAGAGCAGTTCCTCCGGTTGATCTGTGGAAAGTTCCGTAAGGGCCGGGGATTTGCAGCCCTCCTGCCGATACCACTGGATAACAGATTCTGTAAAGGCGTTTTCTGAGGCAATGTTGGCCTTTAGCTTCCCTGCATTTTGAAGGGAGGCAATGCCCACGCCTATAAACACAAGAAACAGAGCCGTCATCACAGCCAGGGCGAAATTATGGAGGGGAAGATGGATGATACCGGCCCAGGAGAGGGCGGATAAAAGGAGCCCTGCCGCACCCAGCGATAGGAAGGTCCAGGCGGAGGAGCGCATATCCCCATAGCGATCCTCTGGGCATCTGTAGATCTTAGCCGGCTCCGGCGCTTTCTTTGGCTCCAGGATCTTCCTGGGATCAAAGTCCTCCGGGAAGGTGTAATCCTCCGGGATTTCTAAGGGTTCTTCTTTTGTTTCCAGGGGAAGCTCCGCAACCAAGTCTACTTGGCAGTCAGGGCAACGGGTAATTCCCTCCACATATTCATTTTTACAGCTGGGACACCAGGCCATGTTTATAATCTCCTTTTTTATAGTTCCCGCAAAGAAGGTGCTGGGTGTCAAACTAGAGACCTGCAAGCAGCCCCTTGGGGAATATTTTCGTTTAGTGATTATTCTACTACATTTTTTCGGATTTGTCTGCACTTTTTTGGCGTACTTTTTTATGGGGATAGGGTGGTTGATTTTCTTGACGCTAAAAAGAAATTTGTGGTACCATTGAAAAATATAAGGAAGGATTGGGGAGCAGGGAGGAATCGATGAAAATTACCTGTGTAGCAGTGGGGAAAATAAAGGAAATCTATTTAAAGCAGGCCATTGCTGAGTATAGCAAACGGCTGAGCCGGTATTGTAAGATGGAAATGATAGAGCTACCCGATGAAAAAACCCCGGAGGGTGCCAGCCAAAGGGAAGAACAGCAGATCAAGGAGCTGGAGGGAGAACGGATTTTAAAAGCGCTTAAGGAAGGGGCTTATGTGATTGCCTTAGATATCCAGGGTTCCCAGCCGGATTCCGTTAAGTTTTCCCGGAAGCTTGAACAGCTGGCTGTCCAGGGAAAAAGTCATATAGCTTTTGTAATTGGCGGATCTTTGGGGCTGTCCCCGGCTGTGCTTAAGAGGGCAGAGGAGCGGATAAGCTTTTCAGCTATGACTTTTCCTCATCAGCTGATGCGGGTGATTTTGCTGGAGCAGATTTATCGAGGGTACCGGATTATGCATGGAGAACCATATCATAAGTAAAGGCGAAAAGGAACGGATGTTCCTGGGAATAAAAGAGAATAAGAGTTATATTTTAACCCCATGGGAGTTTGAGGCTTCCATGGGGGTAATATTATGGATTTATAGTAAGATTCACTCCACAGATTTATATTATTATTCTGAAATGTAAAA
>JAAWAC010000060.1 GCA_022791975.1 Lachnospiraceae bacterium
GAAACATACCCATTTCCCCGGGAAGGTGTGAGGGAGGCAATCTACAATGCCTTGGGACATAATAACTATGCAGCCAGTATTCCGATTCAAATTCGGATTGAAGATGATGCAATGTACATTAGCAATAACTGCATCTTGCCCAAAAACTGGACAGTGGAAACACTGATGAAGCCTCATAAATCAGAGCCATTCAATCCGTCCATCGCGAATGCGTTTTACCGTGCCGGATATATTGAAGCGTGGGGACGTGGCATCCAGAAGATTTGTGAAGCCTGCAGAGAGCTTGGCACGGCAGAACCGGAGTATACGGTGTTGGGGAATGATCTTACTGTGAAGTTTACTGCTCTTGAAAGTGCTAAAGTATCAGACATTAAGATTCCAAAGTATCAAATTGAGACTTTGGGTGATATTTTGAACGAAAAAATCCTTGCATTATTAGAAAAAAATCCAGCTATTACGCAAAATGAGATAGCGGTATATTTGGGTGTATCGGTTCCAACCATAAAACGGACTATGAAGAAGCTTTTTGAAAGCGGACATATTGTTCGTAAAGGAGGTAGGCGATACGGGCACTGGGAGATAAAATAATCATGAATTTATGATAAAGTAAGATTCTCGACTATTTCCTCCTCCTGTGATATACTAAAAAACATATTTTATGGATAGGAGATCTTTTCATGAGCAATCAAGAGGAAGAAAAGAAATCAAAGAATCATATTTGTGTAGGTCTCTTAGCCCATGTAGATGCAGGAAAAACCACCCTGGCAGAGGCTATGCTCTACCGAGGCGGCAGTATATGCAAGGCTGGCCGGGTGGACCACGGAAATGCGTTTCTGGATACCTATGCCATGGAAAGGGCTCGGGGAATCACCATTTTTTCCAAGCAGGCCAGGCTTAAGATGGGGAAGATGGATGTAACACTTCTGGACACGCCAGGGCATGCGGACTTTTCTGCGGAAATGGAGCGAACCCTCCAGGTGTTGGATTATGCCATACTGATTGTCAGTGCCGCGGATGGAGTCCAGGGACAGGTGGAGACACTTTGGCGCCTGCTTCGGCGCTATCAGGTTCCAGTATTCCTATTTGTGAATAAGATGGATCAACCAGGTGCTGATCGGCAGGCGCTTATGAGCCAGTTAAAGGAGCGTCTGGGGGAAAATTGTGTGTATTTCGGTGGGGACCAGTCCCAGGAGGAATGGCTGGAGGAGCTGGCTGTCTGTGAAGAGACCCTGTTGGAGCAATATCTGGAGCAGGGGGACATTTCCCGGGGAGAGATTTCCAGGCTTATTGCAGAGCGCAAGGTATTTCCCTGCTATTTCGGTTCGGCCTTAAGGCTGGAAGGCATCGGAGAGCTTTTAGAGGCTCTGGAAGCCTATACCCTGGAAAAACATTACCCGGTGGATTTTGGGGCCCGGGTGTTTAAGATTGCCCGGGATGAGCAGGGAAACCGGCTGACCTATTTAAAGGTAACCGGGGGATGCCTGCAGGTAAAAATGGTTTTGACAAACCGGGAACCAAATCTAAACGCAGAGCAGATTTGGGAGGAAAAGGCGGATCAGCTGCGCATATATTCCGGGGCCGGATATGAGACGGTACAGGAGGTAAAGGCAGGTTCCATATGTGCTGTGACAGGCCTTAGCCGGACCTATGCCGGAGAGGGGCTGGGTTGGGAAAAGGGAAGCTTGCGCCCTGTGCTGGAACCCGTGCTCACCTATGAGATTCGGCTGCCAGAGGGGTGTGACGTACATAAAATGCTGCAAAACCTGCGACAGCTGGAGGAAGAGGAGCCCATGCTCCATGTGGTCTGGGAAGAGCAGCTGGGAGAGATTCACGCCCAGGTTATGGGCCCAGTGCAGATGGAAATTTTAAAAGGTCAGATTTGGGAGCGGTATGGCACGGAGGTGGAATTCGGGACCGGAAGCATTGTGTATAAGGAAACTATTCGAAAACCTGTGGAGGGTGTGGGCCATTTTGAGCCCTTGCGCCACTATGCGGAGGTGCATTTGCTGTTGGAGCCCGGGGAGCCAGGAAGCGGTCTACAGTTTGACACTATCTGTAGTGAGGATTTGCTGGACAGAAACTGGCAGCGATTGATTTTGACTCATCTGGAGGAAAAAGCTCACCGGGGAGTGCTTATCGGGGCGGAGATTACGGATATGCGCCTTACTCTGGTGTCCGGGCGAGCGCACAAAAAGCATACAGAAGGTGGAGATTTCCGTCAGGCCACCTATCGGGCCGTGCGTCAGGGACTTCGGCAAGCCGAAAGTGTACTTTTGGAACCGATTTACGCTTTTTCACTGGAAATCCCCTCCGAAAAGGTGGGACGAGCCATGGCGGATATACAGCGGATGCAGGGCAGCTTTTCAATTCCGGTTCAGGAGGGAGACAGAACCTGGCTGAGGGGAAGCGCGCCGGTGGCAGCCATGGGGGATTATGCCCGGGAGGTGGCCTCCTATACCCGGGGAACAGGCAGGCTGTCCTGTATCCTAAAGGGGTATGCGCCCTGTCATAATGAGGAGGAAGTACGGCAGGCCTTTGCCTATGATCCGGAGGCGGATCTGGAAAATCCTACAGGATCTGTTTTTTGTGCCCATGGAGCGGGCTTTGTAGTGCCCTGGTATCAGGTTTCAGAATATATGCATTTGGAGAGTGGATGGAAAACGGGCTTAAGGGAAGAGACAGTCCCCAAGCCAGAGGCTCCAAAGAGAGGGTCTGCGTCCGGGGGATATGATGAGAAGGAGCTTCAGGCTATTTTTGAGCGGACCTATGGCCCTGTTCGTCGGCCGCCCAGAAATACGGGAGCCGTATATGTAGGGGAGGAGCCCATAAGCCGTGGCCCCGTTGTGGGAGAGAGTAGGGCGGGAACCAAAGGAGGGCGTTTGGCGGGAGCAAATGGAGGAGATAGGGAGAAGGCCCCAGGAAGACAAAACAAAAAGCCAGGCGAAATCCGTCAGGAGTATTTGTTGGTGGATGGCTACAATATTATTTTTGCCTGGGAGGACCTAAAGGAACTGGCACAGATAAATCTGGAGGCGGCCAGGGGACGGCTTATGGATCTGCTGTGTGATTATCAGGGCTTTCGCCAAAATCAGTTGATTCTGGTTTTTGACGCCTATAAGGTAAAGGGAAATCCCGGGGAAGTGCTTCACTATCACAATATTTACGTGGTTTATACCCGGGAAGCGGAGACTGCAGATCAGTATATTGAAAAGACCGTCCATGAGATCGGCAGAAAGCATGAGGTAACAGTGGCAACCTCGGATGCTCTGGAGCAGGTCATTATTCTGGGACAGGGCGCCCGGCGAATGTCTGCTCAGGATCTGCGGGAGGAGATGGAAGCCGCCAGGATTGAGGTGCGAACCTTGTGGAAGGAACGGCGGGAAAACGGGAAAAATGTCTTGTTTGACCATATGTCCCACAATCTGCGAGAAGAGCTGGAGCAGCTGCGATTGGGAAGAAAGGCTGAGAGAAGCAAGGAGCGGATGGAAGCTGGCGGCTTTCAAGAGAAGGGCTGAAACACAAAAGGAGTGCAGCAGAGCCGGCAGAGTGGGAGAGAGAAGGCAGAAGATAGAAGGGACAAGAAACAGGTCCCAGGTTAGGAAAAAAGGAGGGGTCATGCTTGGGGTCCATACTATTACTGGTGGTGCTTATCTTTTGGAACGCCGTGTTTGCCAGTGCGGAGATCGCTGTTATTTCCATGAATGAAACCCGCTTGCGAATGCTGGTGGAGGAAAAAGATAAGAAAGCTATACGGTTAAAAGCCCTGACAGAGCAGCCAGCCCGGTTTCTTGCTACCATACAGGTGGCCATTACCCTGGCAGGACTTTTAAGTAGCGCCTTTGCCGCAGAAAATTTTGCAGGGCCTCTGGTGGAATGGCTGTTGGCTTTGGGAGTAGCGGTTCCGGAGGCAGTGCTGCGTCCGGTGGCGCTCTTTGGAATTACCCTGGTATTGGCTTATTTTAATCTGGTGTTTGGAGAGCTGGTGCCAAAGCGGATTGCCATGAAAAAGGCGGAAGCCATGGCCCTTGGCATGTCCGGCTTGCTGGGGCTGGTGTCCACCCTGTTTGCACCCCTGGTGGCCCTGTTGACTTTGTCCACCAACGGAATTTTGAGGTTGATGGGCATTGACCCTGGCGGGGATGAGGAAAAGCTTTCCGAGGAGGAAATCCGAATGATTCTGGCTCGGGGAAATGAGCAGGGAATTTTGGATGCCCAGGGAACCAGGATTATACAGAATGTCTTTGAGTTTGATGACATTGAGGTGGAGCAGATCTGTGCCCACCGGGTGGATGTGATGGTGCTCAATGCAGATGCGGATCTAAAGGAGTGGGATAAGGTCATCTATGCTCATCGGTATAATTATTTTCCTGTGTACCGGGGCTACAAGGATAATGTAATTGGGGTGTTGGATGCCAGGGGCTATCTGCGCATGGAAAACCGGACAAAGGAGCTGGTAATGGAGCGGCTTCTTAGGGAGCCCTATTTTGTTCCCACAGATATGAAAGCAGATAAGCTCCTCCAGGATATGCGCCAGCGAAAGGAATATTTCGCGGTTCTTCTGGATGAGTACGGAGGCATGGCTGGGGTTATCACCTCAAAGGACCTGATAGAGGAACTGGTAGGAGAGTTTTATGACACTGGGGAGGTTGCCCCGGAAAAGATCCACAAGATTTCAGAAAAGGTCTGGAGCATCCGAGGAGAAGCGCCCCTGGACCAAGTGGCCGAAGCTTTACAGAAACAGCTGCCCACGGAGCGGTATGATACCTTTAACGGGCTGATCTGCGGGATTACCGGAAAGGTGCCGGGAAACGGAGAGAGCTTTACCTGTGAGGGCTATGGCCTGCGGATTCAAATCCACACAGTCTACGCCCACCGAGTCCAGGAGGCCACCGTGGAGCTTGTGGAAGAAAAGCTGTAGCGGAACTTAAAAAATCAGCGGAAACCCGGACAAGACCCGGAAGGAATTAACAGGAGCGAAGCGAAAGGGAATTTCTTCCAGATGAGGGGGTCTGGGGAGGGTTGAAGCGGAACTTAAAAAATCAGCGGAAACCCGGAC
>JAAWAC010000061.1 GCA_022791975.1 Lachnospiraceae bacterium
GCCGGTGTCGCTGGAGACGCCTATCGGCGAGGAGGAGGACAGCCATCTGGGCGATTTTATCCAGGATGACAATGTGCCGGTGCCGGCTGATGCGGCGGCTTTTACGCTTTTAAAGGAACAACTGGTGGAGGTACTGGGGACCTTAACGGAGCGGGAGCAGAAGGTGCTGCGGCTGCGTTTTGGGCTGGATGACGGACGAGCCCGGACCCTGGAGGAGGTAGGCAAGGAATTTAATGTGACCAGGGAGAGAATTCGCCAGATCGAGGCCAAGGCTCTGCGGAAGCTTCGGCATCCCAGCCGCAGCCGGAAGCTTAAGGATTATCTGGACTGAAAACAGGGAGAGGAAAAGCATGCAGCTGTCAAAGCGGCTGACGGCGCTGGCCGGGCTGGTAACAGCGGGCCATCGCCTGGCAGATGTGGGAACAGATCACGGATATGTTCCCATTTATCTTATAGAGCAGGGGCAGATTCCCTCAGCTATTGCCATGGATATTAATCAGGGCCCTCTTGATAGGGCGCGGGAGCATATCCGACAATTTGGCTATGAGGCATACATAGAGACTCGACTGTCTGACGGTGTACAGGGTTTAAAGGTTGGGGAGGCGGACACAGTGCTGGTAGCCGGCATGGGAGGCGCTCTGGTGCAGAAAATCCTGGAGGCGGGTTTATCGGTGCTTGAAAAGGTGCCGGAGTTGATTTTGCAGCCCCAGTCAGAGCTTTATCAAGTACGACAGTATCTGAGGCGGCGGGGATTCTGGATTCTGCGGGAATATATGGTGTGTGAGGATGGGAAATATTATCCTATTTTAAAAGTGGCTCCGGAGAGAACAGAAGAGGGGGTGCAAACCGAGGCTCATGACACAAAGATGGGACCTGTGGCAGAGGATACACATAACGGGGTAGATGGCAGGTGGGCTTCTTACACGGAAGCAGACTATTATTTTGGAAAGGTAGATCTCCAGGAAAATCCCCAGGTGCTTTTGGCCTTTGTGGAAAAGAGCATAGCAGTGCAAAACCACATTTTGGATGGACTCTCCCGGTCAGGAGGGCCGCGAAGTGAGGCACGTGAGCGGGAAGTAGCGCAGATGATGGAGTATCTGGAAGAATGCCAGGGGCAGCTAGAAAAAAGATTTGCCAGAGGAGGATGAAATTGTGCGGTTGCAACAAATCATTGAGATAATTGAGGAGCGCTATCCCCGGGAATATGCCTGTGACTGGGATAATACCGGGTTGCAGGTAGGGGATCGGGATCAAGAAATCAGCCGGGTTTATGTGGCATTGGATGCCACGGAGGAAACTATTCAGGCAGCCCGGAATTTTGGGGCACAGCTTCTTTTGACTCATCACCCTCTTTTATTTTCCAGTATTAAGCAGGTGACCATGGATACCCTTTCCGGGCGCCGGGTGATCGCTCTCTTGTCCCAGGGCATGGCCTGCTATTCCATGCATACGAATTATGATGTGCTGGGGCTGGCTAGTCTGGCAGCAGATCGGTTGGGCTTAAGGGAGACCACCGTGTTGGAGGAGGTATTAAACGGGGAAGGCATTGGACGGGTGGGACTTTTACCCCAGACAATGACGTTGGAGGCATGTGCCCAGCTGGTAAAGGAGCGGTTTGGCTTGCCTAACGTGAAAATCTTTGGAGAGCCAGAGGCCAGAGTGAGCCTGGCAGCCCTTTCCCCGGGAGCAGGAAAGAGCATGACAGGAGCAGCTCTTTTGGCTGGGGCGGAGGTATTGATCACCGGGGATATTGACCACCACACAGGGATTGATATGTGGGATATGGGATTGCCCATAATTGACGCAGGGCATTATGGGATTGAGCATATTTATATAGAAGATATCCGGTGCTTTCTTAAGAGACAGTGCCCGGAAGTGGAGGTGCTGTGTGCATCGGTGAAGCAACCGTTTTGGGTGATTTAAGGAGAAAGGAGAATCAATATGAACATTACCATTGCCGGAGTAACAAAGGAATATTCGGAAGGGACTACCTACATGGATCTGGCCAGAGAGCATCAGGCCCAGTATGATCAGGATATTGTGCTGGCCATGTCAGATGGAAAGCTGCGAGAGCTCTTTAAGAAGGTGAAAAAAGACTGTACGGTGGAATTTGTCACCACAGGGGAGACAGCTGGGGTGAATGCTTACCGCAGAAGCGTGACGCTGTTGCTTTTGAAGGCTGCCTACAAGGTAGCAGGTCCGCAGGCTATCCGACGGCTGCAGGTGGAGTATTCTTTAAGCAGCGGTTACTATTGCACCATAGACGGAGAGGTGCAGGTAAATGGAGAATTTTTAAGCCAGGTAAAGGAAGAAATGCTTCATCTGGTGAAAAAGGAAATTCCTTTTATGAAGCGAAGTGTACATACAGATGAGGCTCTGGAAATCTTTCATGCCCATTGCATGTATGATAAGGAAAAGCTTTTCCGGTATCGCCGGGCTTCCCGGGTGAACCTGTACAGTCTGGATGGATTTGAGGATTACTACTATGGCTATATGGTACCCCATACGGGATATCTGAAATATTTTGATCTGCATCTCTACGACGAGGGCTTTGTAGTTCAGTTTCCCAAGCCGGCAAATCCCCGCCAGGTACCTCCCTTTGAGCCTCAGCACAAGGTATTTCAGGTGCTGAAGGAATCCTCCCGCTGGGGTGACATGCTGGGGATATCTACGGTGGGAGATTTAAATGACTGTATTTCCCATGGGGGCATTGAGGAGCTGATCCTGACCCAGGAGGCTCTCCAGGAGCAGAAGCTTGCGGATATAGCCAAGCAGATCAAGGAGCACAAGGGCTGCAAATTTGTGATGATTGCCGGCCCCTCCTCCTCGGGAAAGACCACCTTTTCCCACCGGCTGTCCGTACAGCTAAAAGCCCAGGGTCTGCGTCCCCATCCCATTGGAGTGGACAATTATTTTGTAGAGCGGGAGCTGACGCCCAAGGATGAAAAGGGGGATTATAACTTTGAATGTCTGGGAGCCATTGAGTTGGAGCTGTTTAATAAACAGATGAGCCAGCTGTTGGCCGGAGAACAGATTGAGATGCCTCATTTTAACTTTAAAACCGGAAAAAAGGAGTATAACGGAGACTTCCTCAAGCTGGGAGAAGAGGATATCCTGGTGATTGAGGGTATTCACTGCCTGAATGACGCTTTGTCCTATATGTTGCCCAGGGAGAGCAAGTTTAAGATCTATATCAGTGCTCTGACCCAGCTGAATGTGGATGAGCACAACCGGATACCCACCACGGACGGGCGTCTGCTCCGCCGGATGGTGCGGGATGCCAGAACCCGGGGAACCAACGCGGCCCGGACCATTCAGATGTGGCCCTCTGTGCGCCGGGGAGAGGAGGAGAATATCTTCCCCTACCAGGAGGAGGCGGACGCTATGTTTAACTCGGCTTTGATTTATGAATTAGCTGTGCTGAAGCAATATGCGGAGCCTGTGCTCTTTGGCATTGACCGGAATGCACCGGAGTATGGGGAGGCCAAACGGCTGCTGAAATTCCTGGATTACTTCGTGGGAGTGGACAGCGCCAAGATTCCCAACAATTCCATTGTGCGGGAATTTATCGGGGGCGGTTGCTTCCGGCTGTAAATAAGGAAAGCTACGTGGAGTGGTTTTTGACTGGCTTGGGGGTTCGTGGCAGGAAGGGGGATTCTGGAAGGAGTGCTGGTCAGGAGTGGCCAGTTGGGGCCTTAGTGGGAAACTCCTCCCCACTCCTTAGCCGCCGAAGCTCCGGCAACACCAGGGCGATGGCCAGGATAGCTGCTGCGCCATCAGCGATGGGACCTGCATACATGACTCCGTCGATACCGAAGATTCTGGGAAAGATCAGGATCAGGGGCAGCAGAAAGAGAAGCTGTCGAGTCATGGAAACAAGAACCCCCTTCCGGGCTTTTCCGATGGCGGTGAATAAAAAGCTACAGATGGGCTGAAACCCATTGGCAAAGATAAACATCATAAAGATGCGGAAATACCGGATGCCAAAACGGTAGTAGAGCTCATCCCCTTTTCCGAAAATGCTGATAATCTGTCTGGGAAACAGCTGAAAGCACAGGAAAAAACAGCAGGAAATACAGGTGACGGTGATCAGACCCTGCCAGAAGGTACGCCGCACCCGATCCAGCAGTTTGGCCCCATAGTTAAAGCCCAGGATGGGTTGACAGCCCTGGGAGGTGCCGATAACGCAGGCAATGTAGATGACATTTACCTTGGTGATAACGCCTACGCATGCCATAGGGATTTCGCTGCCGTATTCAGAAAGAGCGCCGTAATAGGTCAAGGTATTGTTCATCACAATCTGCACCAGCATCATGGCAGAATGATTGAAAAAGGGAGACATGCCCAGGGAGACAATGTCTTTGAAAAGAGAAAGGCTGGGGCGAAAACAGCTGCGTCGCCAGGTGACGTTTTTGGTCCGGAACAGATAGGAAAAGGCCATGATTGCAGAGACAATCTGGCCGATAACGGTGGCCAGAGCTGCGCCGGCGATTCCCATATGACGGATAAAGATGGGATCTAAAATGGTATTGAGTATGGCTCCGCTTAAGGTACAGAGCATGGAATAGGTGGGACTGCCATCAGCCCGGATAAAATTGCTGATACCCACGGCAAACAAAAGAAAAGGAATGCCGAAATTGGTGATCCGGGTATAGGAGAGGGCCAGAGGATATACCTGCTGGGAGGCGCCAAACAGATGCATGAGTGGGCCTAAAAATACTGCCACCAAAAGGGAGAGTATTAGGCCTGTGGATACCAGGTAGAAAATGCCGTTTCCAGCTATCTGCTCCGCCTTTTCCCGGCGCCCAGCCCCCAGATGGAGGCTGAAATTGGCCGCAGTTCCCACACCCAGAAGCAGAGTCAGGGCAGTACACAGGCTGGTTAAGGGGAAGGCCACGTTGGTGGCAGCATTTCCCAGAATGCCCACGCCTTGTCCGATAAAAATCTGGTCTACAATATTATAGAGAGCGGTGACAAGACCGCTGACAATACTGGGAATCGCAAATTTTAGGATTAATTTTCCTGTATTTTCATAGGCCAATGGATTTTGGCCAGTAGGTGTCTGTGTGGTTTGCATAGTAGCCTCCTTTGTCTGTTATCTCAATGATAGCAATGAAAAAAAGGAAAGTCAATCGTAAAAACAGAAAGCAATAAATGCCATGCTGAAAATGAAACAGCAAAAGCACAAACAGGAGGATAGGAAAAATGGAGACAAAAGTAACCAGAGAGCAGGCTCTTTCCCTGCTTAAGAAGTATAATCAGGAGCCCTTTCATCTGCTCCATGGTCTCACCGTGGAGGCTGTTATGGAGTGGTATGCTGGAGAACTGGGCTTTGGGGAGGAGACCCATTTCTGGGCTATGGCAGGGCTCCTTCACGATGTGGATTTTGAGAGATATCCCCAGGAGCACTGTGTAAAGGCTCCGGAGCTTTTGGCAGAGATTCACGCGGAGGAAGCCTTAGTTCATGCCATTGTAAGCCACGGCTATGGCCTGGTCACGCAGGTGAAGCCAGAACACATTATGGAAAAAGTGCTTTTTGCCGCTGATGAGCTCACAGGCCTGATTGGAGCCGCGGTTCGCATGCGTCCCTCCAAAAGTGTCATGGATTTGGAGGTTTCAAGCTTAAAGAAAAAGTTTAAGGACAAACGGTTTGCCGCAGGCTGCTCCCGGGATGTGATTCGCCAGGGCGCTGAGCTTTTAGGTTGGGAGCTGGATGAGCTGTTTGATAAGACCATCCAGGCTATGCGCTCCTGTGAGAGCCGGGTACAGGAAGAGCTGGAGCAGAACTAAGCCATGATAGGGTAGAGAGGAAACAAAAGAAATCGGGGTGGATCATTTGCAAAGGATATTGGTGGTGGACGACGTGGAGCTAAACCGCGAGCTGCTACGGGATATGCTGGAAAATGTATATGTGGTGGAGACTGCGCAGGATGGACAAGAGGCCCTGGAAAAGCTAGAGGAACACCAGACAGAGCTGGCGGCATTGCTTTTGGATCTGCGTATGCCACGGCTGGATGGCTTTGCCGTCATCGAAGAGATGAAAAGAAAACGCTGGATGGAACGGATACCTGTGCTTATTATAAGTGGAGAGCATGGGGTGGAGGTGGAGAATCAATGTCTGGAGTTGGGGGTTTCAGATTTTATTCACAAGCCTTTTGAGGGTTCCGTTGTAAAAAACCGGGTGAAAAATGTTATTGAACTTTTTCGCTGCAAGAATCAACTGGAGAGGAAGGTACGGGAACAGGCAGAGCGGCTGGAGCGGCAGCATCAGATTATTGAACAGCAGGCAGAAAAGCTACAGGAGGCCAAATCCTTTAGCAGGCTTATGCTGGAATACCAGTCTGCCATTATGGAAGTGGAGACCAGATTGAAGGTGCTAAATGCAGAATTTTCCCAGGAGTATAAGCGGAATCCTTTTGAGGCCATAAAAAGTAGACTGAAATCGCCGGAAAGTATTTATGAAAAGCTGGATAGAAAAGGGTATCCGGTTACCATGGACAGTATTCGAGAGCATTTAACAGATGTGGCGGGGCTGCGGGTTGTTTGTGCTTTTCCTGACGATATCTATCGCTTGGCGGAGCTTTTGACCAGGCAGGATGATATTATGGTTTTGCGGAGAAAGGATTATATTAAGAATCCCAAGGACAATGGCTACAGGAGCCTGCATCTCATATTGAGTATTCCCATATTTCTTCCAGATGGAAAAAAATATGTAAAGGTGGAGGTGCAGTTTCGGACCATCGCCATGGATTTTTGGGCAAGCGTGGAGCATAAGCTGAAATATAAAAAGGATGTGGCCAACGCGGAGGAGATTGTGGAGCAGTTGAAGATCTGTGCGGATTCCATTGAAGATCTGGATTATCAGATGCAGGAAATCCGAAACCGCATTGATAATGCCAGGGACTGATGAGAGAAATAGAGATGGGAGGGCAAAGCAATATGGAGGAAAAAGGAAAGGTACAGGAGCAGTGCAGCCATTGCCAGAAGAAGAAGCACAGAGAGGGCAAGGAGTATCAGAATCTGCTGAATCGCTTGAGCCGGATTGAGGGACAGGTTCGGGGAGTGCGAAACATGGTGGAGGAGGAGCGCTATTGTGTGGACATTCTCACCCAGGTATCTGCCATTCAGTCAGCGCTGAACAGCTTTAATAAGGAGCTGTTATCCAATCATATCAAAACCTGCGTGGTAGAAGATATTCGGGGAGGTGATGAGCAGGTAGTGGATGAGCTGTGTGAGACTATCAAAAAGCTTATGCGTTGACAGAGGAGAAAGGGATAACATAGATACAGGTGACAGACAAATGAAAAATAGATTGTTGGGGATGGCACTGCTTTTGTGTGTGGGACTGCTCACAGGCTGCGGAAAAAAGACACCACAGCCGGAGGAGCTCTTAGAAGAATATATTTCCTTTCTCAATCAGGCGGACTATGCATCCATGTATGGGTATTTGACGGCAGAGGCCCAGGAAAATATTGATTTGGACAGTTTTTCGCAGCGGTACAGCAATATATATGGAGGAATCGAAGCCTCTCACATAGATGTACAGATTCAGCCGGTAGAGGAGGAGGAGAAAAAATCCAAAACACGCCGGGTGGAATATACGCTGTCCATGGAAACCATTGCCGGACCCCTTTCCTTTGACACGGTGGCCATATTTCAGAAGAATGAGGAAGGGGAATATAGGATAGGCTGGGAAACCCAGGATATTCTGCCAGATCTCCAGGAGGGGGAACGGGTGAAGGTAGTTACCACACCGGCTAAACGGGGAGATATCTATGACCGGAATCATGTGGCCTTGGCCCGGGAGGGGACGGCCTCCTCTGTGGGCCTTGTACCGGGAAAGCTTCCGGAGGAGAGGCAGGAAGCTTTGGAGCAGCTGGCCGAGTATCTGGATCTTGATGTGGCCCGCATAGAAAAGGCGCTGTCTGCAAGCTGGGTGCGGGATGACACCTTTGTGCCCATCCGCACGGTGGCCAAGGAGAATGAGGAGTTAAAGGAACAGGTGCTCGCCATACCAGGGGTTATGATTTCGGATACCAGCCTGCGGTATTATCCATTTGGAAGTAAGGCGGCAATGCTCACGGGGTATGTGCAGAGTGTAACTGCGGAGGATTTGGAAAAGCATACCGGAGAGGGGTATCATGCCAACAGCATTATAGGAAAGTCCGGCGTGGAGCGAGCCTATGAGGAGCAGCTGCGTAGCCGGGATGGGTATGCGATTCAGATATTGACTGAGGCGGGAGAGGTTAAGACGATCCTTGCGGAGAAACCGCCTCAGGATGGCCAGGATGTGGTGTTGACCATTGATATTACCCTTCAGCAGCACTTCTATCAGCAAATGGAAGGGGACGAGGGCTGTGCAGTTGCCATAAATCCGGAGACGGGAGCTGTGCTGGCTCTGGTCAGTGCACCGGCCTTTGATCCCAATGACTTTGTTATGGGATATACCAGCCGGGCCTGGGAGGAGATAAACAGCGATGAGACAGAGCCTTTGTACAATCGATTTCGGGCATCCTTTGTTCCAGGTTCCTCCTTTAAGCCTGTGACAGCTGCCATGGCCTTAACGGCGGGCACCCTTGATCCAGCGACGGACATGGAGAATGAGGGACTTTCCTGGCAGAAGGATGCCAGCTGGGGCAGTTATTATGTGACAACCCTGGAGGATTATGAGCCAAAGAACCTGGAAAATGCTCTGGTTTATTCGGATAATATTTATTTTGCAAAGGTGGCCTGCGGCATGGGAGAGGAGACCTTTTCCCAGGGACTTACCGGCCTTGGCTTTGGGGAGGAGATGGAGTTTGGCCTGAATATGACAGCATCCAGCTTCGGCCCGGAGGGAAAGATCGCCTCAGAGACGGAGCTGGCGGACAGTGGATACGGCCAGGGACGGCTGCTGGTCAATCCCCTTCATCTGGCCTGTATGTATTCGGCTTTGGTCAATGAGGGAAATATGAGAAAGCCATACCTGACGGAGGATGAAGAAAAGGGCTTCTGGAAAGAGCAGGTATTTTCTCCGGAGGCAGCCGGGATGGTGCTGGCGGACTTGCAAAAGGTCATAGAGGATCCAGGGGGAACAGCCCATGAAGCCTTGGCAGATTACACATGGGCAGGGAAAACGGGAACAGCGGAGATTAAGGATTCCAAGGAGGATGACACAGGCACAGAGCTTGGCTGGTTTGTGGGAATTCAGACAGAGGGAGTGGAGGAGCCTCTGCTGGCGGTGATGATGATTGAGGATGTAAAAGATCGGGGAGGCAGCCACTATGTGACTCCAAAGGTAAAAGCCTGCTTTGATATTTACAATACACAGATGAAAGAAGGAAGCGAATAAATGAAGCGTGAACGTTTTATGCGGTATTTGTATATCAGTCTCACCGGGGCCGGAGCCATTGTGTTGAGCATCCTGTTTTTCTTTTTGCTATTCCGCATTCAGGAGGTGCGGGGAAGTGTTCACACCCTGGTAAAGATTTTAATGCCTTTTATCTATGGGGCAGTCATAGCTTATCTGCTGACGCCCATCTGCAATACCATTGAAAAATATTTGGGCATGGGTTTAAGACGGCACGTGAAATCAGAAAAGCGGTTGAAGAAGCTTACCAGCGCCGGAGGGATTTTACTGAGTCTGGGCCTGGCCTTTCTGGTGTGCTATCTTTTGTTGTCTATGGTATTGCCCCAGGTCTTTTTCAGTGTTCGGGGAGTTGTGGTTTTGCTGCCCTCCAATGTGGAAAAATGGACCCAATGGCTGGAGGGCATTCTCAGCGATAACCAGGTGATGGTGAACTATGTAGAGTGGGCCTCCGATGAGATTTTGAATAATGTGGACGGATTTATCCGAAATAATCTTTTGCCCAATATGCAGATGATTCTGTCTGGGGTGTCCAGCGGTGTGATCAGTGTGTTTGTAGTTTTGAAAAATCTGCTTATCGGTTTAATTGCGGCTGTGTATATGATGAGCAACCGGAAGCGGTTTGCCGCCCAGGGAAAGAAGCTGATTTACAGCATTTTTAAGGTGCAGCATGCCAACCTCCTTATGGAGGAGATCCATTTTATGGACCATGTGTTCGGCGGATTTATCATAGGAAAGCTTCTGGACTCCCTGATTATCGGGTGCATCTGTTTTGTGGGCCTGTCGCTTTTACAAATGCCCTATACCATGCTTATCAGTGTGATTGTGGGAGTGACCAATATTATTCCCTTTTTTGGCCCTTATTTTGGCGCGGTTCCCAGCGCGCTGCTGATTTTGATGGTGAATCCCAGACAGTGTGTGTATTTTCTGATTTTTATCCTGATTCTCCAGCAGTTTGATGGCAATATTCTGGGACCCAAGATTTTGGGAGATTCCACAGGCTTAAGTGGCTTTTGGGTGCTCTTTTCCATTCTTTTGTTTGGGGGAATGCTGGGCTTTATCGGTATGGTAATCGGAGTTCCCACCTTTGCAGTGATCTACAATCTGGTCAAGCGTGTGGCGGAGCATTCCCTGAGAAAGCGGAGCATGTCCTGTGATACCCGGGACTATGTGCGGCTGCGAAGTGTGACGGAAGCCGGGGAATACATATACGAGACGGGAGAAAATAAGAATCTGAAGAAAAAGGCGACGCCAGGAGAGGAAGAACAGGGAAAATGATTTTAGCCATAGACATTGGTAATACAAATATTGTAATCGGCTGTATTGATGGGGAGCGGATTGCCTTCGAGGAACGGCTGTATTCGGATTTAAAGAAGACAGAGCTGGAGTATGCCATCAGCTTTAAGACAGTGCTGGAGATCTACGGCATTGACAGTAGACAGCTGCAAGGCGGCATCCTATCCTCGGTGGTGCCTCCCATTACGGCTACTGTTCGCCATGCGGCGGAAAAAATCATTGGGAAGGAAATCCTGGAAGTGGGTCCCGGTGTCAAGACAGGGCTGGATATTAAAATTGATAACCCGGCGCAGCTGGGACCAGATCTGGTGGTAGGGGCAGTGGCAGGTATTGGGGAGTATGGCTGTCCTCTGGCAGTGGTGGATATGGGGACAGCTACGGCCATTACGGTTATCAATGAAAAGAAGCAGGTGATCGGCGGCATGATTATGCCTGGAGTGGGGGTGTCTCTGGATGCCCTTATCAGCCGGACCTCCCAGCTGCCCAAGATTGGCTTTGAGCCCCCCAGGCGGCTGATTGGAAGCAATACGGTGGATTGCATGAAAAGCGGCGTTTTATATGGAAATGCGGCCTGCATCGACGGGATGCTGGCCCGGATTCAGGAGGAGCTGGGCGGTCCCATAAAGGCTGTAGCCACAGGAGGCCTGGCCCGGCATATCATTCCCTATTGTCGGCAGGAGATTGTGGTGGATGATGCCCTGTTGCTAAAGGGTCTGCGGCTGATTTACGACCGGAATCAGGGGCGGTGAGGGTTTTTTTCAGAAAGGTTCCCCGAACCACGGCGTCGTGCCCGTAGCGGCTACGGATCTGATCCATGGCAGCATCCAATTTTTTCAGCTTATCCAAGGAGGGTCCAAAGAGGCCTTCCTTTTTTGCACTCTGGGGCGCCAGATCAAAGAGATTGAGCTGAACAGGGGCGTCATCAGGAAGAAGCCGGGAGCTTCGAATGCCCAGGAGCCGCACGGGTCGCCCGTCCCAGAGCTGGGAAAACAGGGTGCAGGAAGTATCATGGATGGCTCTGGTGGTATTGCTGGGGGAGAGCAGCTGGGTTTGGTGGGAAGCTCTGGTAAAATCCGCATATTTGATTTCCACCGTGATGGTCTGGGCCAGCTGGTGGGATTGGCGCAGACGACCAGACACACTTTCACTGAGGCTTAAAAGGATTTTTCTTGCCTGGGCTTCGTCGGTGACATCCTCCCGAAGGGTGGTGGAATTTCCGATGCCCTTGGCCTCCTGCTGCCAGGAGATCACCGGGGAATCGTCGATACCGTTGGCGTATTCCCACATAAGCTGGCCATGGCTTTTAAAGTGGGTGGTCAAAAACGCCAGATCCGCCCTGGCCAGATCTCCCACAGTCCGGATACCATATTGCTCCAGCCTTCGGGTGCTGGAATGTCCCACCATAAAGAGCTGGGATACGGGAAGAGGCCACATTTTCTGGGGAATTTCCTGGGGATACAGGGTGTGTACCTTATCTGGTTTTTCAAAATCGCTGGCCATTTTTGCCAGAAGCTTACAATTTGAAATCCCGATATTTACTGTAAATCCCAGCTGTTCCCGAATGGTGTCCTTAAAAAAATGGGCAGCCTCCAGGGGAGAGGGATATTGATGGGAAAGGCCGGTAAAATCCAGATAGCACTCATCAATGGAAACCTGTTCCAGATCCGGGGAAAAGGTATTCAATAGTTCCATAAGTTCCTGACTTCTTCTGGCATAGAGGGCATGATTGGGAGGCTCGATGAACAGATCCGGGCATTTGCGCAGAGCGGAGGCTACGGGTTCACTGGTATAGATACCATATTTTTTGGCCAGGATCGATTTGGCCAACACAATGCCATGGCGGGTGCTCTGGTCTCCACCGATAATGGAGGGGATGGTCCGAAGATCCACCATGTGGCCATTTTTCAGTTTTTCCTGGGCGCTCCAGCTTAGGTAGGCGGAGTTTACATCAATGTGAAAAATAATCCGTTTCATGACTTGATTATACTATAGAAGCGGGCAAATATTCAAGGAGCTGTATAAAAGCTTCCGGTTTCTGCCATACTTTTAAATAAAAGTCAGAACCATTGAGGAGGTTAAAAGATGCAGTTGTATTTGCCCATTACCGGTATTTATGCGAGAGAGATTCTGGATTCCAGAGGAAATCCCACTGTGGAGGTGGAGGTGACCGTGGACGAGGCCAGCACGGCCCGGGCTTCCGTGCCCTCTGGTGCTTCCACAGGCACCTATGAGGCGGTGGAGCTGCGGGACGGACAGTTCCGCTATCTGGGACTTGGAGTGAAAAAGGCCGTGCACAATGTAAATCACAAGCTGGCCGATATTTTAATGGGGGAGAATGCCCTGGAGCAATCTCATATTGACCATCTTTTGGTGGACACAGACGGCACGGATAACAAGTCCAATCTGGGAGCGAATGCCACCCTGGGAGTTTCTATGGCGGTGGCTAAGGCCACAGCCCGGGCGCTTCAGATGCCTCTTTATCAGTATTTGGGCGGAGTTCATGCCAAACGGCTTCCCGTGCCCATGATGAATATTTTAAATGGGGGAAAGCATGCGGACAATACGGTGGATCTCCAGGAATTTATGATTATGCCTGTGGGCGCCTGCTGCTTTAAGGAGGGCCTGCGTATGTGTGCGGAGGTTTATTATAAACTAAAGCTATTGTTAAAGAAACGGGATTTATCCACAGGGGTGGGAGACGAGGGCGGCTTTGCTCCTAATCTTGCTGATACCCGGGAGGCCTTGGACTGTATTCTGGAGGCCATTTCCATGGCAGGCTTTGACACGGAGCATCAAATGAAGATTGCTATCGATGCGGCAGCCAGCGAATTCTACGAGGAAAAGAGTGGGAGATATTTTTTTGAGGGAGAGAGCCGCATGCGGGGTGAGAAGGTGTACCGCACAGGTGAAGAGCTTGTGGGATATTATGAGGAGCTTATCCGAGATTATCCCATTATCTCCATCGAGGATGGGTTGATGGAGGAGGACTGGGACGGCTGGCAGGAGATGACCAGACGGCTGGGACACAAGATACAGCTGGTAGGCGACGATTTGTTTGTGACCAATGTAAAGCGCCTGGGGCTGGGCATTCAGATGCATGCGGGCAATGCGATTCTTATTAAACCCAACCAGATCGGCACGGTGTCGGAAACTATGGATGCCATTGAGCTGGCCCAGAGGGCAGGCTACGGGACAGTGATCTCCCATCGCTCCGGGGAGACAGACGAGGACTTTATCGCGGATCTGGCCGTGGCTGTCAACGCGGGACAGATTAAGACCGGAGCCCCCTGTCGCATGGAGCGGGTGGCCAAGTACAATCAACTTTTGCGCATTGAGGAGGAGCTGGAACCGGTGGATGTGTATTGCAATCCCTTTTTCCGGTTGATGGATTAGGGAAGCTCTCTCAAAATGGATGAAGAAAAGAGATAAGGAAGCCCCCGAGAAATAGAATATTTGTTCTATTTCTCGGGGGCTTCCCTTTCTTTTTCAAAAAGATTAAATGGGAAAAGGTCAGTGGGAAGGAGAAGCTTTTCCTTTTGGAAAATTCTGTTTTTAAATCCGCGCAGGAAAAGGAGAAAAGGCTAAGACCCATGGAAAATTCACGGAATTTTGCGGATTTTAGTTGATTTATTGTCAAAATGTATTAAAATAAAGAAGAGAACTTTATGATTTACCATAAAGGATATATAAGGAGACGATATCATGATTATCACACAGAAAAAGCCCATTGAGGAATTGATGGCTATGCTTGAGGGTGCAACAAAGATTGCGCTTTTGGGCTGCGGAAGCTGCGCGACGGCCTGTGCCACGGGTGGCGAGAAGGAACTGAAGGAAATGACAGCATATCTGGAGTCTCACGGCAAAAAGGTGGTTGCCACAGCCATGAGTGATTACTGCTGCATGAACATGAGCACCAAGACCTGCATGAAGAAGCTGGCAGCTGCTCAGCCGGATGCAGTTGTCTGTATGTCTTGTGGCGATGGCGTGCAGGTAGCTGCCAAGCATATTGGCGTGCCGGTATATCCCTCCAACAACACCATGTTCCTGGGAGAATCCGTGCGTCTGGGTCTCTTTGAGGAGGCCTGCCATCTGTGCGGAAACTGCGTGCTGGGAACTACCGGAGGTATCTGCCCCATTTCCAGATGTGCCAAATCTCTGGTGAATGGTCCCTGTGGCGGCCAGAAGAACGGAAAGTGTGAGGTAAATCCGGAGAATGATTGTGCCTGGATTATGATTTATCATAAGCTTGAGGAGCTGGGCCAGCTGGATAAGCTGACACAGACCCGCCCGGATAAAGGATACGCGGATGTGAGCTATCCCAGAACGATTAACATTAGGGGGAAGAAATAATGAGACTGTTAGAGAATGCGCTGGAAAGCGGAAAATTTGGCGTTACTGTAGAGATGGCTCCTCCCAAGGGATATGATTTTTCTGAGCAGATGGAGGCAGCTGAGCTTCTCAAGGGAAAGGTGCACGGCGTCAATGTGACGGATATGCAGTCGGCCTGTTTAAAGGCAACCTCTCTGGGACTTTGCATTAAGCTTAAGCAGGCTGGTCTGGAGCCCATTATCCAGATGACAGGCCGCGACAGAAGCCGCATGGCCATTATGGGAGAGATGTTCTCCGCCGCCGCCTTTGGCATTGATACCATGCTGGCACTTACCGGAGACCATCCGGTGGTGGGAGATTGCAGCCAGTCCAAGCCCGTTTATGATCTGGATTCCGTGGGAATCTTGAATATGCTCTCCACCATGGAGGCCACTGGCAAGGATTGTGGCGGCAATGAGATTCCAGGGGGAGCGCCCACCTTTTACAAGGGTGCTGTGGTGACTCCGGTGTATGAGCCGCAGATTTTGCAGATTAATAAGCTGCGCCAGAAGGTGGACGCAGGCGCCCAGTATATCCAGACCCAGGGAATCTTCGATCTGGAGAGCATGAAGCGCTTTATGGACGCGGTGGATAAGGCCAATATCAAGACCCATATTATGGCAGGCATCATTCCCCTGAAGGCAGCTGGCATGGCAAAATATATGAATGAGAATGTTCCAGGCATTGCAGTTCCTCAGGACATGATCGACAAGCTGGCCGCGGCAGCCGCGGAAGGCAAGGA
This sequence comes from Lachnospiraceae bacterium, assembly GCA_022791975.1. Lineage (GTDB taxonomy): Bacteria > Bacillota > Clostridia > Lachnospirales > Lachnospiraceae > RGIG4284. The sequence continues at coordinate 15,753 of JAAWAC010000061.1, forward strand.
GAAAGGCGTGAAGGGTCTGCCCACCAAGCTTGGCATCGAGATGGCAGCAGAGCTGATTGCCAAGATTAAGGATGAGGGGATCTGTGCCGGCGTACATATTATGGCCATTGGAGCAGAGAAAAATGTGCCGGCTATTTTGGAGAAGGCAGGGCTTTCTATTTAATTAGGTAGAAGCTATTCCGGAAATAAAAAGGTACTCTTTTATGGGGACTGTTACAGGGTGTTGATTCTATAGGATTTATGGTTTGAGCGTGACTTGGGCTGGGACCATATGCTGTAGGACATCTGCATATTGTGACGGTCCCTATCTAGATCGCCAGGCGTGGCTGAAGGATATGGGTGTGAAGTGGCAGGTAGATGAATGAGGGCAGAGCCACTAGGAGGCAAGGCTGTTGAAGAAGATTCGGACAAGTGGTTTTAAGAAAGAATGCTCTTGACAAGAATCCTTAAGTGTGTTATATTTTTGTCAAGCAATAGAAAGGGAGTAGCTGAACATCCCAAGGGATGGGTTTGAAAGCGTCAACCGATGTCGAGAGACATCCGTATCAAATGAGATAGCAAGACTTTTATTGTGGCTGGCCGTCATGATAAGAGTCTTTTTTTATCGGATAAGGGGGAAAGTGGCAGGTCAGCTTCAGAGGGATTGCTGCACAAAGAAAGGGGTATCTATGAGCAACGAAGTTATGAGACGGGAAATCAGAGAGGCTGTGCAGGCTGGTGAGCGGGCCCTTGGAAGCCTGCAAGAGGCCAAAAAGAAGCTGGACAGCGCTAAAAGCTGGGGAATTGTAGATCTTCTGGGAGGGGGATTGATCGCCAGTATGATTAAGCATTCCCAGATGGATGATGCAGGCCGCTATATGGAGGATGCAAAGAGAGATCTCAGGATTTTTCAGAGAGAGCTTCAGGATGTGCAGGTGCCTATGGATCTGCGTATGGAGATTGGGAGCTTTTTAACCTTTGCAGATTTCTTTTTTGACGGACTCGTGGCGGATTATATGGTGCAGAAGAAGATTGCAGAGGCGAAAGAGCAGGTGGAGGATGCCATCTATCGGGTGGAAAGGCTCTTGGGGGATTTGCGAGGACAGATGGGATAAGGGAGAAGGTCCTTTGCCCAATGAGGGTGTGGGATATGGTTTTCTATTTGGCAGAGAGCATGGATAAAAAGAGTGGGAGGTGCGTAAAATGTCTTACAGAATCAGAGAGATACGGGAAACGGAGTATGGACTTTTGGAGGATTTTATATATGAGGCCATCTATGTGCCGGAGGGAGCTAAGAGGCCACCCAGGGACATTACCAAGACACCGGAGCAGCAGGTCTATTTTCGGGATTTCGGAAAGAGTAAGGATGATTATGGCTTTGTGGCGGTGATTGGGGATGAGGTGGTTGGAGCCGTGTGGGGAAGGATTATGCATGATTTTGGGCATATTGATGAGGAAACCCCGTCTCTGGCTCTGGCCATTCATCAGGGACACCGGGGAAAAGGTCTGGGAACTGCATTGATGAAGAAGTTTATGGAGAAGCTAAGAGAGGAAGGCTATCAATATGTATCCCTGTCTGTGCAAAAATCCAACCCGGCCTTAAGGCTGTATGAGAAATTGGGCTTTGAGGTGGTGGGGACTACCATGGGAGAGACCGAGGAGGAAATCGTTATGCGCCGTCGCCTAAATTGAGGTGGACGAAAGCCGTTATTTTAGAATTTTTGGTCTGCCCTGCGCTTTTGGTTAAGGTGTGAAAAGGAAGGGAAAGCTTGCAGAAAATCCAGAACCCCACCCCGGGGATATTGACTTCCAATCAGGAGAGTGGTAAAATTTGTTTAGCAGGTTTTTACAAAAAAACATCCAAGGAGGAAGGAAAATATGAGCGTTTTAACTGATTTGATTTATGGTGGCTCTAACGCGGTTGCCGGTCTTACTGAAGGCGCTGTGAAGGATGCCATTGCAAAGTACGGAGAGGACAAGAAGGTTGCATTTCCAGATACGGCCTATTTCTTGCCTACGATCTATGCAGCTACTGGGGTAAAGGTGTCCAAGCTGGGGGATCTGCCTGCCTGTGTGGGTGTGCTCAAAAGCCTGATTACCAATGAGGAGGATTTGGGTGCTGCTTTAAACGCGGGTCTGGCCACGGCTGTAGGTGCAGAGATTATTGAGGCGCTGAAATATGTGGACAGCGACGCTCCCTATGAGAATGAGAGTGGCATTGGCTTTGTGCCTGATCCCATCATTCGCTCCCTGGGTGTGCCCCTGGTTACAGGAGATATTCCCGGTGTGGCAGTGGTGTTGGGGGAGGCTGAGGACCCGGAGGCTGTGGCGGCAGTGGTGAAGGATTATCAGAGCAAGGGCATTATGACCTTTATGGTGGGCAATGTGATTGAGCAGTGTGCCCAGGCCGGCGTAAAGATGGGGCTGGAGCTGCGTGTGATTCCGCTGGGACATGATGTGACCTCTGTGATTCATGTGGTGACCGTAGCTATTCGTGCGGCTTTGATTTTTGGAAATGTGACTCCCGGCGATCTGCCCGGACTGCTGGCTTACACCAAAGAAAGAGTACCGGCCTTTGTAAATACCTTTGGAGCTCTCAATGAAGTGGTGGTTTCTGCGGGAGCAGGTGCTATTGCCCTTGGCTTCCCGGTGATTGTGGATGTGGATCTAGGCGAGAATCAAGTGCCAGGTGCCCTGGAGTCCGTGACGGATCACACAGCTACTGTAAAGAAATCTCTGGATTTGCGGGGAATTAAGATTAAGGTGAAGGAGTTGCCAATTCCTGTAGCCTTTGCTAATGCCTTTGAGGGTGAGATTATCCGAAAAGGGGATATGCAGGTGGAGTTTAGCTCTCACAAGATGCCTACCTGTGAGATTGTGCAGACCAAGAACGAGGCTGAGGTGGAGGACCACAAGATAACGATTGTGGGTGCGGATTTAGATACCTTGGAGGCAGGCGGAACCTATGCGCTGGCCACCTATGTGGAAGTGTACGGAGCTAAGATGCAGCCAGACTTTGAGTCTGTAATTGAGCGCAAGATTCATGCCTGGTATAATTATATGGAAGGCGTTATGCATACGGGACAGAGAAATCAGATCCGTATCCGTGTAGGTAAGGAAGCCTTTGAAAAGGGGCTTCGCCTGACCCATTTTGCAGAAGTGCTCTATGCCATGATTATGGATGAGTTTGACATTGTGGTGGATAAGTGCCAGGTGACCATTATCACGGAGAAGGACCAGGTACAGGAGATGCTGGAGAAGGTGGCTATGCCGGCTTACAGCCAGAGAGATGAGCGTCTGGAATCCCTGACGGATGAGAGTGTGGATGTGTTCTACACCTGTACCCTGTGCCAGTCCTTTGCACCTTCCCACTGCTGTGTGGTTACACCGGAGCGCCTGGGACTGTGCGGAGCTGTATCCTGGCTGGATGCCAAGGCGACCAAAGAGCTGACTCCCACCGGTCCCTGCCAGCCTATTTCCAAGGAGGGTTGCCAGGACGAGGCCAAGGGCGTATATCCCGACGTAAATCGCATGGTGGAGGAGGCGACCCACGGTGCACTGTCCAAGGTAACCTTGTATTCCATTATGGAAGATCCCATGACTTCCTGCGGGTGCTTTGAGTGTATCTGTGGCATTGAGCCCTTCTCCAACGGCGTAATCATTGCCAACCGGGAGTATGCAGGCATGACGCCTTTAGGGATGACCTTTGGTGAGCTGGCCTCCATGACCGGCGGTGGTGTACAGACCCCGGGCTTTATGGGACATGGCCGTCACTTTATTGCCTCCAAGAAGTTTATGAGCGCGGAGGGCGGCTTTGAGCGTATTGTGTGGATGCCCAAGGAGCTGAAGGAGGATGTGGCGGAGCGTCTGAATAAGTCGGCTAAGGAGAAATACGGCATTGATAATTTCTGTGATATGATTGCCGACGAGACTGTGGCCACGGACGAGGAGACCTTGATGGCTTTTCTGAATGAGAAGGGACATCCTGTTCTGGGTCTGGAACCCATTATGTAAACCTGTGGGCAGAGAATTTATGTAAAAAATAATGAAGAAATGGAAGAGGCTGTCTTCTTATCGTTGGTTTATGACGATAGGGGACAGCCTCTTTATGGATTGTAGTATCTTAAAATACAATCTGATATTTGAGCCGTAGCCGTCGGTGCACCCACAGGAGGCAGCAGATATGCACGGACAGAGTGATAGTCCAGGAGATGGGGAAGGAGCAGTATACGGTGGCATCAGAATGGAAGCGCTCCATCTGGAAAACCGTGGCCAGCCAGGTCAGGCGGATTCCACAGATCCACACCAGGGAAACCATGGTGGGTAACACGGAATAACCCAGGCCTCGCAGGGTTCCCACCACAATGTCCAGCATACCGCAAATCACATAGGTTCTTGCCAGAATCCGTACCCGCACCATGCCGGTGGCTACCACTTCCGGGTTAGGCGAGTATAACCCAAGCAAGGGCTCTCCGAAAAATACCACCAGATTTCCCACAATGAGTCCGGTAGTCACCACATACAGAAGGCCTGTAAACAGAATGCGGCGGATACGGAAATAGCTTTTGGCGCCTACATTTTGACTGATAAAGGCCAGGGCTGCCTGGTAGAAGGCATTCATGGAATAGTAGACGAAGTTTTCCAGGTTGGCAGCAGCAGAGCTGCCAGCTACCACTACCGGGCCAAAACTGTTGATGGCGGATTGGATGACCACACAGGACAGGGCAAAGATAAATCCCTCAAAGCCGGCTGGCAGTCCCACCTGGAGAATCTGCTGAAGCTTATCCGGGTAGATTCGCAGCTGTTTCCAGACAAGCCGTATGCTGCTATCCTCATGGAGCAGGCAATAGATGATAAGGAAGGCAGAGATGGACTGGGAGATAACTGTGCCAAGGGCTACGCCGGCCACATCCATTTTCAGGACAATGACAAAAAACATATTCAGGATCACGTTGATGATACCTGCGGTCAGAAGGAAATACAGGGGTCTTTTGGAGTCTCCCACAGCCCGGAGAATGGCTGCCCCAAAATTGTAGACCATCATGGCTGTCATGCCCAGGAAGTAAATCCGAAGGTACAAAACAGCCAGGTCCATAACCTCATCCGGAGTCTGCATCCAGATCAGAATCTGTCGGGCGCCCACTACGCCCAGGACAGTCATAAAAATGCCGCTGAACAGACTCATAAGAATGGCCGTATGGACGGTTTGATTTAAGTCTGCCTCCTGTTTGGCCCCGTAGAAATGGCCGGTGGTCACGCTGACTCCCACGGACATACCGATAAACAGGCTGGTGATTAGACTGATAAGCACTGCATTGGAGCCCACAGCCGCCAGAGAGTTATCCCCTGCAAATCGGCCTACCACCACCACGTCTGCCGCATTAAAGAGCAACTGTAGGATACTGGAGAACATTACCGGCACTGCAAACAAAAACATTTTTTTGGGAATGGACCCGGTGCACATATCCATCTCGTGTTGTTTTACTCGTTCCTTTTTCATAGTCTCCCCTATTTTTGCACAAACGCCGATGTCCAAAGATGTTCCACTCTCTGTTCACCGACGCTTGAATCGTGCGCTCCCAGCCGCACATGTTTATGTTCTTTTCATCTTTACCATAGCATGTTGACTGAAGGAAATCAACGAAAAAATATATGTCATTTTTCATAGAAATTTTCGGTTGATTTCGTTATTTTTACTAAGTTCTTTCGAGTTTTAAAATAGCGTAGGAAAATAGATATATAAACGAAAGATAAAGCTAAAAAACAGCCTTTGGCGGAAGCAGAGAATGGTAGAATTAGTCTGACAAAAAATTGACAATCCAGCGGGGCCCTGTTATAATAAATACAACGAGCTTGGGCATGACGGGTTCTAATTTGTCTGTGTCAGGAGCCAAAAGGGAAAGCTACAAAAACGATAGAATTTTGGAGGAGAGATACGGATGGCAAATGTTGTGTTTCATTTTGAAAATGGGGAAAAGGTAGTGGTTTCCACAGTTCTGGGAGAAAATCTTTTGGAGACGGCGCGCAAGTCCAATGTGGTGATTGATGCGCCCTGTTCTGGCAATGCTTCCTGTGGGAAATGCAAGGTGAAGTATCTGGGGGGGAAGCTGGATTCCCAGAAAACAAGGCATATCAGCGACAGTGAGTACGAGGAGGGCTGGCGGCTGGCTTGTGTGAGCCATATTGCCGGAGATGTGGAGGTGCTGGTGCCGGATATTGCATCTGCCTACCGGAGCCGTATGAAGGTGGCGGATTTAAGTTCTCCCCAGGAGGTGGCAATTTTTGAAGAGGCTAAGGCAGGCCTGGAGGAGATCGGACTGCCCATGGAGAATAACCTGCATATTGTGAAAATTCGTATGGAGCCACCTACCCTGGACGACACTATGCCGGATATTGAGCGGGTCATCCGGGCTTTGCAGGAGGAGACAGGCATCCAGTATATCCGCATTCCCTATGCAACCCTGCGGAAGCTGCCAGATGTGCTGCGTAGAAATCATTTTGATGTACAGTGTATTATCGGAAAGGCTCAGCGCCATGTGTTTGTGTATGATATCCATGGGAATAACGAGGATCTCATTGTGGGTGGTCTGGCTGTGGACATTGGAACTACCACGGTTTCCGCTATTGTGGTGAATATGTTGAACGGAAAGATTTTGGCAAAGGCCTCCACGGGAAATGGTCAAATCCGGTACGGGGCGGATGTGATCAACCGGATTATTGAGTCCACCAAGCAGGGAGGACGGGGACGCCTCCAGGATGCCATTGTGGCGGAGACCTTAAATCCCATGATTCAGCAGATGTGCCAGGCAGCCGGTATCAGCACCCGGCATATTTATCGGGTGTCTATTGCGGGAAATACCACTATGAATCATCTGCTTATGGGGATTAATGCGGATCCCCTGCGAATGGAGCCCTATATTCCGGCATTTTTTAAGACCAATTCCTTCTATGCGTCGGATATTAATCTGAAGGTAAACCCTGATGCCCACATTATTATGGCGCCTAACATTGGCAGCTATGTGGGAGGGGATATTACGGCAGGAACCCTGGTGAGCCGTCTCTGGGACAGACCGGAGTTTTCCCTGTTTATTGACCTGGGGACCAATGGGGAACTGGTGTTCGGAAATTCTGATTTTATGATGAGCTGTGCCTGCTCGGCGGGGCCGGCTTTTGAGGGTGGAGATATTAGCTGTGGTATGCGGGCTACGGACGGGGCTATTGAGGCCTGTACTATTGATAAGGAGTCCATGGAGCCATCCCTTTCCATTATCGGGGAGGAAGGAATCAAGCCCGTGGGTATCTGTGGATCTGGTATTATCGATATTATCAGTGAGCTGTTCCGGTGTGGGATTATCAGCCCCAAGGGAAAATTTATCCGAGAGGGACGCAGGGTGAAGCATGACGCTTATGGTATGGGCAGCTATGTGCTGGCCTTTGAGGAGGAGAGTGGCTCTGTAAAGGATGTGGAGCTTACAGAGGTGGATATTGACAATTTTATCCGGGCCAAGGGTGCAATTTTCTCCGCTATCCGCACCATGCTGAGTTCTCTGGATTTTGATATCAGTATGATTGAGCAGGTATATGTGGCCGGAGGCATTGGCAGCGGCATTAATATGCAGAATGCTATCAATATCGGCATGTTCCCGGATATTCCGGTGGAGTGCTACCATTATATAGGAAATTCTTCCCTGTCCGGCGCCTATGCCATGCTGTTGTCCACCAAGGCGGAGCGCAAGACCTACGAGTTAGCCAAGAACATGACCTATCTGGAGCTTTCCACAGAGCCCGGATATATGGATGAGTTCGTAGCCTGCTGCTTCCTGCCCCATACGGACAGCACCCTGTTTCCATCCGTAGAGCAGGGATAAGAGGTATTGAGAGAAGGAGCAACCATGGAATTGAATTATGAAAAGGATAACAAGGAGCGTGTTCCGCTGGAACACTATCTGGAAGAATTTGGAAAAATAGATCCCAAGGAAGCAGCTGAACGGTGTGGTGTGGTTTTTGATGAGAAGGAAAGGCTGTTTCATATCCGGTTGATGGGATATTCTTATCTTGTGAGCTTTCCGGATTTTGTGGTGAAAAAGGAGCACGAGGAGGAAGAGGGGGCGTTTTTGTTGCTTACCAGCGTCCCAGCTAAGATTATTGTGCTGCGGTTTCTGATTCAGGGACAGCTGGTCAAGGGGAGCGGGCGTTTTCTCACCTATCGGGAGGTGCCCTGGGGGGAGGTTTATTTCCGCCAGTTTGAGGGGCGGTGTTTGACCAGGCTTAAATTTAGCTTTGGATTTAAGCTGGAGGCTTTTGCCCGGGCCATGGACCAGTTGGGAGCCAAGAAGGTGTCCATGGGAGATGTGGCCTATGAGTTTGAGTTTATCAATGGACTGTACGTGCGGTTTATACTGTGGGCTGGAGATGAAGAATTTCCTCCTTCCTCCCAGATTCTGTTTGCCGATAATTTTCCCTACGCCTATCAGGCAGAGGATTTGGCGGTGGTGGGGGATATTTCCATCACCACATTAAAAAGTTTAAACTGAATGGAAAAAATTAAAAATTTTAAGCCTGGGAAGGGAGCATACGATTATGCGGTTTGATTTTACGTCGCTGATGGACCGGAGGGGAATGGACGCCATTGCAGTGGACCAGCTTCCGGTGCCTTTTGGAGAGGATAAGGGCGCGGCCCGGGTAGACAAAGGGTTTTCTCGGATTCCCATGTGGGTGGCGGATATGAATTTTCCTGTGGTGCCTTCTGTTATCCAGGCGTTGGTGGCCCGGGCAGAGCATCCGGCTTTTGGATATTTTTATCCCCGGGATTCCTATTATGAGGCGATTGTTCGCTGGCAGGAAACGCAACATGGAGTTACAGGTCTTTCCAGGGAGAACATCGGCTATGAAAACGGGGTGCTTGGGGGCGTGATTAGCGCTCTTCGGGCTGTGTGTTCCCGGGGGGATTCTGTGTTGCTTCATTCTCCCACCTACGTTGGGTTTACGGCGGTACTGGAGAATAACGGTTTTCACAGTGTGCACAGCCCCCTGAAGCTGGATGAAAAGGGCGTGTGGCGCATGGATTTTGCGGATATGGAGGCTAAGATTCAGAAATTCCATATTCACGGGGTTATTCTTTGCTCTCCACATAATCCCTGTGGACGGGTGTGGGAGGAGTGGGAGCTTGCCCGGGCTATGGAAATTTTCCGGGATAACGGAGTGTATGTGATCTCAGATGAAATATGGTCGGATTTGACTCTGGAGGGATACCATCACATTCCCACCCAGTCCGTTTCCCAGGATGCCCGTATGCGGACCATGGCCTTGTATGCGCCTTCTAAAACGTTTAATCTGGCGGGATTGGTGGGAAGCTACCATATTATATATGATCCCTGGCTGCGGGATCGGGTTTTGAAGGAGGCCTCCTTAAGTCGCTACAATGAGATGAATGTACTGTCCATGCATGGGCTTTTGGGTGCGTACACCCAGGAGGGAGCTCTCTGGCTTGCAGAGCTGCGCCAGGTGTTGACACGGAATGTAGAGTATGCCTGTGATTATATAGAGACGCATTTTCCAGGCGTTTTTGTGGCTAGGCCTCAGGGGACTTATATGCTGTTTCTGGATTGTGGGGCATGGTGCGAGAGTCATGGGAAAACCATGGATGAGCTTGTGGAGGCGGGCATCCGGGTGGGGGTTATCTGGCAGGATGGCAGGCCATTTTTCGGGTCCAGCCATATTCGCGTGAATCTGGCAGTGCCTTTTTCCCTGGTGCAGGAGGCGATGGAAAGATTGAGAGAACATGTGTTCTGCATCTGAGGGGGGAAGCTGCTACTGCTTCCATCTATGGTGCTTCCAGAGCCTGTGCGACTTGTGGAAACAGGGAAAAGTATTCTCTCCGTTTTCCTTAATCTTTTTCTGTTCTTTTGGTAATGACGGCTGTCTTGAATGCATTGCTATTGGGAGTGGCGTTTGAAAAAGTGGAGAACAGGAAAGGGCGGAGAAAAGAAAATAATGCTTGAAAATGGGAACTTTTTATGCTACACTTATTCAGTTAGCGCAATAAGCACGCAGGTGGAGCCAAGAACGGTGCCAAGACGGGAATCCTGAGGCTTAAGGGCAGAGGGTATGAATCTGCTTTTCCAGCCTGGGATATACACGTCGCTTTGGTCTTTAAGGCAACAAAGCCTGCGGAAGAACAACCAAAATGGAGGAAAGAGACATGAGCGTAATTTCAATGAAACAGTTACTGGAGGCAGGTGTTCATTTCGGACATCAGACAAGAAGATGGAATCCTAAAATGGCTCCCTATATCTATACGGAGCGCAATGGGATTTATATCATTGACCTGCAAAAGTCTGTGGGCAAAGTGGACGAGGCTTACAATGCCATCGCTGATATTGCCGCCAACGGAGGAACCATTCTGTTTGTGGGAACCAAAAAGCAGGCACAGGATGCTATCCAGGTAGAGGCCGAGCGCTGCGGCATGTTTTATGTAAATGAGAGATGGTTGGGCGGCATGCTGACCAACTTTAAGACTATTCAGAGCAGAATTGGCAGACTGAAAGAGATCGAGGCTATGGAGCAGGATGGTACCTTTGATGTTCTGCCCAAGAAAGAGGTTATCGCCCTTCGTAAGGAATTGGAGAAGCTGCAGAAGAATCTGGGCGGCATTAAAGAAATGAAGAGACTGCCGGATGCGATTTTTGTGGTTGATCCCAAAAAGGAGAGAATCTGTGTACAGGAGGCTCATACCCTGGGAATTCCCCTTATCGGCATTGCAGATACCAACTGCGATCCCGAGGAGCTGGACTATGTGATCCCTGGCAATGATGATGCTATCCGTGCGGTGAAGCTTATTGTTTCCAAGATGGCAGACGCCATTGTAGAGGCAAATCAGGGCGCAGCCGAGGATGTATATGCGGAAGAGGCTTACGCAGAGGAAGAGACAGTAGCAGAATAAAGACAGATGTCCACCATCCCAAGAGAAGGAAGCAGCCAGATTTTGCAGTGCTCCAGGAATTCCTGGCATGAGGCAGGTGCTTTGTGCTAAGGTGCAAGGAGTTTTGGCAACACTTTAGGTGTAGGGACAGATGTAGAATATATATTTGATATGGAGGGAAAGATACCATGGCAATTAGCGCAGGAATGGTAAAGGAATTAAGAGAGATGACAGGTGCCGGTATGATGGACTGCAAGAAAGCTTTGACAGCCACAGAGGGCAATATGGACGCAGCTGTTGACTGGCTGAGAGAGAAGGGGCTTGCAAGTGCTCAGAAAAAGGCTGGCCGTATTGCGGCTGAGGGCATTGTGGCTACCTGTCTGATCAATGATGATAAGAAGGCTGTAGTGGTTGAGGTCAATGCGGAGACAGACTTTGTGGCAAAGAATGAGAAGTTCCAGTCCTATGTGGCAGATGTGGCGGCTCAGGCGGTAAAGACCACAGCGAGCGACATTGATGGGTTTATGGCAGAGACCTGGGAGAAGGATACCACTTTAACTGTGAAGGAAGCTCTGGCATCTCAGATTGCTATTATCGGTGAGAACATGAATATTCGTCGTTTCCGTCAGATGGAGGAGGAGAACGGATTTATCGCTTCCTACATTCATGCAGGCGGCAAGATTGGCGTTCTGGTGGACGTTGAGACAGATGTGATCAATGATGATGTAAAAGAGATGGCAAAGAATATTGCTATGCAGGCAGCTGCTTTAAAGCCGCTGTATACCAGCCGGGCAGAGGTGGACCAGGAGTACATTGAGAAGGAAAAGGAAATTCTCACTGTACAGGCCAAGAATGAGAAGCCGGATGCCAATGACAAGATTATTGACGGCATGGTAATGGGCCGTATCAATAAGGAGCTGAAGGAGATCTGCCTGCTGGATCAGGTGTATGTGAAGGCAGAGGATGGAAAGCAGACCGTCTCCAAATATGTGGATGAAGTGGCCAAGGCCAATGGGGCAAAGATTGTTATCAAGGCATTTGCCCGGTTTGAGACTGGTGAGGGTCTGGAGAAGAAGAACGAGGACTTTGCGGCTGAGGTGGCGAAGCAGATGAATGCGTAGAAATTTGTCGAAATAAGGCGAATAGAGATAGGAATGAGAACCCTTGTAAGTGGTGTGTATGCGCCATTTGCAGGGGTTTTTAGTGTTTTATGTTGAATTTTCATTTCTTGACACTGTCACGATATA
>JAAWAC010000062.1 GCA_022791975.1 Lachnospiraceae bacterium
ACTACTGCAATAGTGACGGCTGACCTCATAAGAGGTTAAGTTTGCTTTGCTAGAGGGGTAGAGCCGCTTCTATGGCTTTCCCTTTTTCTATGCTTAATATAGCACATTTGGCAGCAGGATTCAAGAGTCAAACACACGTTTATTGTAATGTGATTGCAAAAGCTGTCTGCTGCCCTTGCATTCTCTTATCTGGTGTTCACCTGAAATATCCGTTACCAAAACACAGAGCCCCTATTGTACGCAATCTGTACTTTTCGGTACGGTTTGAAATGTAACCTTGCAAAACTGCCATTCTGGCAGTTTTGAGCCCGGACGGACACAGCCCCGATTTTTCGGGGGAATATATGCGGCTTCCCTCTTTTGGAATGAGCAAAGGGAGAACTAATTAGCCCCCCACCCTGAAATTATAGGGCAGGCATCCCACAAGCCCGGCGGCAAGCTGTATTCCTGGGGACTACCCGGACTTCTCATTGCCCAGATATCTGCTGGGGACAAAGCGATTGTACGCACGGAGAGGGGCGCAAGAACGGTTATTGTAACGGCGGTTGAGGAATATGCCGGGAATGAGCCGGAGCCGCTTAGAATGGTTATTAGGGCAAAGAGGGCGGCACAACATGGGAAATGATGATTTCATACTGGATTCTATTTTTAATATTCTGCAAGCTGATACAGAGAAGCCGGAGGACGGTTATTTTCGTAGTATTCGAGAGAAGGCATCCAGATGTGAAGCTATCCGGCAAATGTTTTGTGGATTGCGGAAAGAGAGCCAGGACAAGGTACTGTGGCTTGCTATGGAATTGTTGATAGGGCAGAACAGTCCGGGGATAGGTGCAGAGCATGAAATAATTGTGAAAGGAGGGCTTGCATAATAGCAAAGAGGACAGAGCGCACAGAGAACCTTGCAACGGAGATTATCAGCATGGCAAAAAGGAAGTTATGGCGGTGCAGGGTGGCGTTGATTATCTCACTGACCGGGAATGCGATTCAGGCAGCAATGTGGTTTATCAGATAACGTAGTTAAGGGAGTGGGAGGCGGCTTATATGATTGCTGTCCTGTCCCACATTATCGAAAGGTGGTGCTTCTTTTGGCAAGATTGGGGCAGTGACAAGGAAACGTGCGGACGGCACACTGGAAAAGCGTTTTACGATAGATGGCAAGCGGTACAGCATTTACGGGAAGAATGCAAAGGAGATTTCACAGAAAGAACAGGAAATCCGGAAGAAAATGGAAGCTGGAATATACACAGATAACCGAAATCTGACAGTTAACCAGTATTTTGCGGAATGGCTGACCGGGAAAAGGAACGGGACAAGGGGAAATACATTGAAGACATATAAAAGCTATTATTACAAGCATATATCTCCGCAGAGCGGTGGCAGAAAAGTACAGCAGCTTGAACGCAGGGAGATTTTAAACATGCAGAGGGATATTCCGTTAAATGACACTATCAAAGGAGTTTTATCAAACCAAAAGAAGAAACTGGGGAATATTTTGCTGATGAATGAAAATAGAGTTTTTGCATCTGTATATGGCAGCATAGTCCGTAATCATACGATAAACAGGGCGATAAGTGATGCACTGGCCAGACTGGAAGAGCAGGGCAAGCCAACAGGGCATTTCACAGCACATGCTCTAAGAGATACATTTGCGACACGGTACATAGAGTAGGGAGGGAGCCCGCAGACCTTAAAGACCATTCTGGGGCATAGCAGCCTTGCAATGACCATGGACTTATACAGTCACGTCCTACCAAATACCAAACAAATGGAATCAGGGTTTAAAAGTATACCTATGGAAAATGATGGAAAATGATAAAATGAGAAACTTTATATTACTGGTATAATGACAAAACACCAAATTGGTGTTATAGTGTTTATAGTTAAGAACAAAGCGGACCCGATGAGTCCAGAAAGGAAAGAATCATGGCAACAGTTAATTTCGCTGCGAATGGCTTCGCATATTATCTGCATAGCGAATATTATGGGACACTGTTCAGTAAAGAAATAGTACAGAGTCTGGTTAAGATGCGCTCATGTAAGGTAAGGAAAAGGCGAAAAACTGTGTGACATACGGAAGGCAGGACTCTTAGAAGCCTACCGGAGACAGAACATAGATTGATATACCGCTTATCTTGTATGAGAAAATCTTTACAAGATTGGCGGTATTTTTTATGCTCCGTTAGTTCAACTGAGAGAGTGCTCGACTTTTAAACAGGACAGAACATCGGAAGGTTGCGGAAGCAGGCAGGTCTGTCTGTAAAGGATCTACAGGATATCTTCGGCTTTGCCACACCGCAGGCCATCTACAAGTGGCAGCAGGGAGCAGCCCTACCGACCATAGATAACCTGGTAGTTCTGGCAGCGGTTTTGCAGGTGCGATTGGATGATATTCTGGTCATTGATACAGAAGCGCAGATGCAGATTGGGGCATGAATGGAAGATAAGAAAGTGAAACAATAAGAAAATAGCAGGCTAAGAAATGCCTGCAATAAGGCCCCTGGTTGAAAGGTCAGGATATCGGCCTTTTGAGCCGGAGACCGATTCTCTATGGCCGTATTTTGGATGGGTATGCCTAGTGGCGAGGGCAGCGGACTGTAAATCCGTCACAAAGAAACACCGCAGGTTCGAGTCCTGCCCCATCCACTTTTCCCTTTTGTTGCTCGGGTGACCCATGGTGTGCGGCAACGCATGGAAAAATTCCCATAGTCATACGAATGAATAGTATTTGGGCCTGTGTAAGGGAGATTGTAAACAACAGGAGAATCTACGTATAGCCATAGAGGAGACAGGGTATGCATCCTTGCCTCCTCTATTATTTATTGACTAAATCAAAAAAAGAGGACATAATAATAATATTGGATGGTTGGTATGATGTATGAAATGCCATTTGCAAAAAAGCAGAAAATATCAATATTCCTGATAGACACAAGGAATCTTCGTTATCAATTTGCTGCATACCAATATGGCAAAGATTTTATGAAATTCCATAGGGAGCGGTATCAAAGACTTGTTGACGAAATGAGGAATGAAAAATAATGAAGCCAATAAAGCTAGCCAATTCACCAATTACATATTTTGTGAGCAGGTCCCAGCAAGCCGAATGGGTCCTTTTTATCCACGCTGCTTTTGTCAATCACCATATGTTCAAAGCACAGTTTGCATATTTTGAGAATAAATATAATATTTTGGCTATTGACATCATTGGTCACGGACAGTCAACGGATACGCAAAAAGGCGATTCCATAGATAAGATGTCAAAGTGGGTATTTGATATCTTAAAATTTGAAAATATTGAGCAAGTACATATTGTCGGTGTTTCATTGGGTGCAGTTTTAGCACAGGATTTTGCGAATCGTTACCCATATGCAGTAAGCTCACTGGCTTGCTTTGGAGGATATGATATCAATAACTTTGACGCAAAAATGAAAAATGAAAATAGTGCAAAGCAGAGGCTGATGATGTTGAAAGCACTCTTTTCAGTGAAATGGTTTGCAAAAGCAAACAAGAAAATTTCTGCATATACCTCACAGGCGCAAAATGAATTTTTTGCCATGAATATACTTTTTCCCAAAAAGTCATTTATGTTTCTGGCAACGCTCAATCGTATGGTTAACAAGTATAAAACCGGGCGAAGGAAGTATCCGTTGTTGATCGGATGTGGAAAATATGATATACCAATGGAATTAGAGGCAATAAAAGCATGGAAAGGCAGGGAGCCCGATTGTACAGTCGTTCTTTTTGAAAATGCGGGACACTGTGTTAATATGGATGTGCCCCAGGAATTTAATAAAACAATGGAGGAATTTTGGAAAGGTGTAAGGCCATAGAACCTATCGGGATAGTGGCACAAGACGAGCCAAGGATTTTCGAAAAAGAAACACAATCCTGGGCTTCTCCATTTATGTCAAAAGGCGTGAGAAAATACGGGCATGGGATACGCAACAATCCTAGAATAAATAATACGATATAACGGAAGTGAAATGGTTGTAATCATAGATGTCACAAGTTAACCGGAACACAAAAGCAAAAATGGATGCTGAACAAAGGAAAATATATTGCATGAATAGAACAGTTATAGAAAATTATATTCATAAAAGTTCCATCAGGGTTGTTGAATCCCTTGATTTGCACACAAACAAAATCAAATACGCAGGCATTGTGCAACATCGTGAAATTACGGAGGTGACAGGCGATGAGGAAATGTCACGCGCATATTTACTTACGAAACTTGTGAACGAATTAGGATATCCTGCCAATAGAATAGAGATTGAACACGAATATACAGCGGGCAGAGCGCCAAAGCTAAGCCCACGCATAGATGTTATTGTGCGCGATTCAAAAGGGGATGCTTTTTTCTTTATTGAAACCAAAAGCCCGCAAGAATATGCGGCAATAGATAAAGATAAAACAATTAAAGACCAGCTGTATCAGGTAGCTGCCTTGGAGAAAGCATCTGGTCACCATGTAAAGTATCTTGTCTTATATACTACAGAGGAGTCTTTATCTTCTGTAACCGATAAATGTATGATTATCGATATGGAAGAATATGAGACTTTTGATGATTGGGCCGCAGGGAGAAATTACACCAATGCTATTCCGGCTCATTATGGCAGGGCGCAGCATAAGCCTTATGTAAAGGCTTCGGATAAAGACTTAGAAACAGATTTCTCAAGTGAGATGCTTACCCAGCTTCAAGTTGATTTACATAATGTTCTTTGGGGTGGGGGAGGCACAGATGACAATGAAGTGTTTTCTTCATTGACAAATCTTATACTTGCAAAGATTCAGGATGAAGATGTAACAGAGGATGGGGAAACCTATGGATTTCAGTCCCTTACCTTTGAAAAAGAAAGCAATGAGGAATTCGAGTCGAATGAAGTGTTATTTGATAGAATCAATACCTTGTACAGAGATGCTTTAAAGTCAAAATTGTACATTCTTGATGAGGCAGAATTGGCCAAATCCTATGTGGTTGATACTAAAAAATTTTCTCTTTCAAAGCTGAAATATGCTGTCCAAAAGTTGGAAGGGTTATCTTTTGTTGATGGAAAAAATAGCCTAAACGGGAAGGATATTTTGGGCGATTTCTTTGAAGGCATTATCCGTGACGGCTTCAAACAAAATAAAGGGCAGTTTTTTACCCATATAAATGTAGTTCGTTTTATGCTTTGGGCGGTTCAGGCAGATAGGCTTGCTATTGACCGGATAAAAAAAGATAGAGAAATTCCATATATGATAGATCCGTCAGCTGGCAGTGGAACCTTTGTAATTGAGTATATGAAGTTTATTACAGAAAATATGAAATATCGTTTCAGAAGCGAGCTGGGAACCACCCGTGCGGTAAAAGATAAAGTGGAATCCGATTGGTTTTATCCAGACAACCGTGAAAACAAATGGGCGCAGACTTATATTTATGCATCAGAGGTAAACTTTAACTTGGGGACTGCGGCAAAGGTAAATATGATTTTGCACGGGGATGGTTCTACGAATGTTTTTGTAAAAGATGGATTGCTGCCCTTTGCAAGATATGAAAAGGAAACTGCACCAAATGCTTTGCATGATAGTCAGGAAGAGGCTCTTTATTATGGGAAAGCCGTTAATGGTAATTTTGACTTGATTCTTACAAATCCCCCGTTTAGCGTAGATCTTGACAATGACACGAAGAAAACATTACAGGATAGTTTTATTTTTGGTAAAAAAAAGAATTCGGAAAATCTTTTTATAGAGCGCTGGTATCAGCTTTTGCGTGAAAATGGACGGGTAGCCGCAGTGTTACCAGAAAGCGTATTTGACACCACCGAGAATAAATATATTCGTTTATTCTTGTACAAATATTTTAAGATTAAAGCAGTGGTATCTATACCACAGATGTCTTTTGAGCCTTATACTTCTACAAAAACAAGCATTCTTTTTGCACAGAAAAAGACGAAGGAAGAAGTGGAATTATGGAATGCTTTATGGAATGAGGTTTCAAAAGAATACTCGAAAAAAAAGACCCGTGTAGAGAATCTTATATCGGTGTACGACGGAACGAAAAAAAGGGAGAACCTTCCATCAATAAAGGGATTGACTAAGCAGGAGGAATTGCAGGTTATTCGTGGGATGCTGTATGGGTATATCTCCCAAAATGACCATGGCCTTTCTGCTGAAGAATTAATTGGAAAATATCGTTTAGAATTAGAAGAGCTATGTAAGTACGATAGTGACACGGTAGGCTCATTTGGTTATGTAAATACGTGGTGGGTACTTGGAAAAGTGTCTCAGAAATTAAATTATGATATATTTATGGCTGAAGCAGAGCATGTGGGTTATAAGCGTACCAAGCGTGGGGAAAAGGAAATGCCCAATGATTTATTTACATTGGAATATGCACCTGACACACTGAATGTTCCAGAAATATATCATAATTATGACCTGGCCATAGAGAGAATGGACCAGCTAATTCGAGATTGGACGGCCAAATTGTCGAAGGAGAAAAAGAAAGACAAGCAGGAAGCCATAAAAAGTAAAGTACAGGCTTTTGAGCAGAGCAAGACTGCATTGGAAGACAAATTTACGTATGTGAAAGCTTTTGTTTCAAAATATTATGACAAGGGTACACTTCTCCCGGAATTTACAGAGCGAACAGAGGATGCCCTTGTAAAGGAGTTTAAGTCTGGCTGTTTATCCGATTACTGTAGTTATAGGGTTGCTCTACACAAATCAGTCCACACCAATATTTTGGATTATATGCGTGATATTATTTGGGAGTAAGGTGATTTGTAATGAAAATAAAACACAAGGAGTTCCAAGATATAGGTAAGCATCCTTTTAACAGACTAGATTATAAGTATTGGGATACACAAGATACGATACATTTTTCCAATTACAGACTTTTGAAGGAACTCTTTTTTGTAATTCATGGAAGCGTGCAAACGAACAAATATTCTACAGATGTAACATCTGTGCCATATATACGAATCGGTGATATTGATTATAAGTTTGGGATATCATTGGAGGGAGCCATTTATTTAGACGAAAATGTAATTATTCCGGAAGAAAAAGTAATACAAGAAAGGGACCTGATTTTGGCCACCATTGGCGCCACAGTCGGCAAAGTTGGATCTGGAAAACCTGCTATGGGAGGAACCCATTCCAATAATACTGTAATTTTTCGTCCCAAAATGGAAACCATGAATATGGCTTTTTATGAAAAGCTATTTCAAACAGATTTATTCATAAATTATATATTTGGATTAGTTGCACAAAAAGCACAGCCCAATTTACAACCCTATGAGATAGATAATATTAAAATACCGGTTATTTCAATCAAAAAAGCCGAGACGGCTATGGGGCTGGTATCTGATATTGAGACTAAAATTCAAAATTTGAAGGAACAGATTCGTTCCCCCAGGGAGTTAATGGATCTGGTCTTTAGCCGTGAATTTCATATTGACATAGTAAAGATGCAGGAATTAGAAGCAAGTAAAACACTTTCTGTATCGGTACATTCCCTTCTTTCAGGAAACTACAATTTGCGGTTTAGCAGCAGATGGAATAAGGCTGTTATTTTACAAAATGAATTGCAAATGCAAACAAAGGAGTGTAAAAAGCTTAATCCATTTATTTTAGAGACAAAGAATGGATGGTCACCCTTATGTAATGAGGAAGATGGAGACTTTCAAGTGTTGGGTGTTGATGCAATAAATGCTGACACAAATTTGTCGTTTGATAATCCCAAGTTTAGCTCTGTAAAAAGAAATAATTTAGATGAATATCAAATCAAGGATGGGGATTTTTTTGTTAGCAGGGGAAATACCGTTGACCTGGTTTCATTGGCTTCGGTTGCTAAAGTTACCGGGGAGACACCTTATACAATATTTCCTGATTTGATGATTCGAGTTAAATTTTCTGATACGATAGATGTAAATTATCTGGCGTATATATTTAATTCTTTCATAGGCAGATTCTATTTTAAATATGCAACGAAAGGGAAGAATCAAACAATGGTAAAAGTCACGCCAAAGGAATTAGGTGAATTTATTTTTCCCTGTCCTGGAAAGAAAGAGCAACAACGCATCGTTCGGGAAATTCGGGAAGAGATTGCAAAGCAAGGTAGAATGAAGGAGGAGATCCTTAAGTTAAGGCAGCAGATTGATGAAATTATACTTCAGGCTATAAAATGAAAACCTGTCAAATCTCCATGGCCAAGGGGGATAGACGCTAAAGTCCAATGATTTTTAGGGAAAGTAGACGCTTTTTCCAGGAAAAGGAGACAGGACGGAGGGATGCGCTGTGTCAGAGATGATGTTTGAATCTATTTATGGAGAAATTTTTCCCTTTTGGGGGAAAATTCCGCATGCGGACAGGGAATATATCTGTCAGAATTCTTATGGTATTACATATGCCAAGGGAAGAAATGTCCATGATGGGGGAGAATGTTCTGGTGTGATTCTTGTCCGTCAGGGAAGTCTTCGGCTCTACATTATGTCGGAGGGGGGAAAAGATATCACACTTTACCGGCTGCACAGAGGCGATCTGTGTATGCTGTCTGCCTCCTGCGTGTTGGATGCTGTCACGTTTGATGTGTTTGTAGATGCGGAGGAGGATAGCGAGTGCTGTGTGGTCAGCGGGCCTGCTTTTGCGGCAGTTTCAGAACGGAATCCGGAAATCCGCATATTCGCGCTGGAAACGGCGGTCAGCCGTTTTTCGGATGTGATGTGGGTGATGCAGCAGATTCTGTTTATGAGTATGGATAAACGGCTGGCCATTTTCCTTTCCGATGAATCAGCCAGAACTGGCTCGGATACCATTGCATTGACACACGGGCAGATTGCCCGGTATATGGGATCTGCCCGTGAGGTGGTGTCCAGGATGCTAAAGTATTTTGCCAGTGAGGGAATTGTAGATGTGTCCAGGGGCGGTGTCACGATTCTTGATAAGAAGCGTCTCCGGCAGTTAACCCTCTAACAAGGCAAGGATCTCCCGTTTGGGCCTTGCGCCTGCGGATTGGCTTACGATTTTACCGTTTTTAATCACAGCCAGTGTGGGAATGCTTAGGACTTTGAACTGCTGTGCCAGCTCCGGTTCCTTGTCTACATTGATCTTTCCTATAAGGTATTGTGGATTTTCCTCTGCGATTTCCTCCACAAGAGGGGACACCATGCGGCAAGGGCCGCACCAGTCCGCATAGAAATCCAGAAGTACAGGCTTGTTGCTAGTTATAACAGAATCAAAATTGTTTTTGTTTACAAGAAGTACAGACATAATCATTACCTTCCTTTCTTTTTGGGGGATTGCTTTTACATATGGGAGGATACACCCTGGGGCAAATTCTCTTTGCTTTTGGCAAATCTAGCTTGCTTGAAATGGGGTTCCTTTGTATGGTTACAGGATAGCATTTTCTACTTTTTATTTCTGTGACCAGGTCACGTTTCCTGCTATGCCGGGAATAAAAGAGCTTGTGGAAAGCTTGGGTGGATTGTGTTAAAATTGAGGGACAAAGACAGGAAGCATTGTGGGTGGAAAGCTTCATTTGGCGGGAAAGGACAGGGTTATATGCAGAAGATTAAATGCCCGAATTGTGGAGAGGTTTTTACGGTGGATGAGTCCGGCTATGCGCAGATTCTTAAGCAGGTTCGGGATCAGGAATTCGAGAGAGAGATCCGGCAGCGGGAGAAGACATTGGCGGAAATGAAGGAGAGCGAACTAAAGCTTGCCCGGATGGTGCAGCGGGAGGAGCTGGATAAAGCCCTTTCGGCGAAGGAGGCGGAGATCGCTTCCCGGGACAGGGCGATTGCGCAATTAAAGGCCCAGATTTCTGGCAATGAGACGGAGAAGAGGCTTGCAGTTTCGGAGGCCATCCAGGAAAAGGAGAGGGAGCTCTCCCAAAAGGAGACAGAGATTGTTAAGCTTAAGGGAAAACTTTCCAGCAGCGAGACAGCTTATGCCCTAAAGGAGCAGGCCCTGCAAAAGCAGCATGAGAACGAGCTGAAATTAAAGGATGAGCAGATCGAGTATTACAAGGACTTTAAGGCCAGGCAATCCACCAAGATGATTGGGGAAAGCCTGGAGCAGCATTGCCTGAATCAGTTTAATTCCCTGCGTATGACGGCGTTTCCGGCGGCTTATTTTGAGAAGGATACAGATGTAAGGACAGGGAGCAAGGGGGACTTTATTTTCCGAGAGGCAGCAGAAGGCGTGGAGTTTATTTCCATTATGTTTGAGATGAAGAATCAGATGGATGAGACTGCCACCAAGCACAAAAATGAGGACTTTTTAAAGGAGCTGGACAAGGACAGGCGGGAAAAGAAATGCGAATATGCGGTGCTGGTCTCCCTTCTTGAGATTGACAATGAGCTGTATAACAACGGCATTGTGGATGTGTCCTACAGGTACGAAAAAATGTATGTGATCCGGCCGCAGTTTTTTATTCCCATGATTACGCTGCTTCGAAATGCGGCTCTGAACGCTCTAAGCTATCGCCAAGAGCTGGAGGTGATCCGAAATCAACAGGTGGATATTCTTCACTTTGAGGAGAATATGAATGTGTTTAAGGAGGGCTTTGCCCGCAATTACCGGATTGCCAGCGAAAAGTTTCAGACAGCCATTGCGGAGATTGACAAGACCATTACCCATTTACAGAAGACAAAGGAAGCGCTTCTCTCCTCAGAGAACAACCTTCGCCTGGCCAACAATAAGGCCGAGGATCTGAGTATAAAAAGGCTCACAAAAAATGCGCCGGCGGTGAGAGAGCTGTATGAGGAGCTAAAGAGAGAGGATCCTACCACATAAGGAGAAGGGCTGCTATGCGAAAATATGTACAACCAATAAGCGCTGCATTGCTGGTTTTATTCTTGGTTGGATGCAGCAGGACAAAATTTGATGGTAGCACAGTGGAAGACACCATCACGGGAGAGGAGCCAAAGGAAAGTGTAAGCTTTCAAAGAGCTCCGGCCCAACAGGAAGAAGAACAGGAACAGCAGCAAGAGGAAGCTGCCCAGCAGGTGACAGAGACCCTTATGGATCTAAGCGGAGTATTTCAGGGCATCCAGGGGTGCGCCGTCATCTATTCTCCGGAAAAGGATCAGTATGCCTTTTATGATAAAAATCTGAGTGAACAGGGGGCCTCTCCCTATTCCACCTTTAAAATAATTTCCACTTTGTCAGGGCTGCAAAATGGAGTTCTGGAAAATGAGGAATCCAAAATGAACTATACAGGAATCGTATATGGAAATCCGGCATGGAATGGAGATTTAACGTTAAAGGAGGCCTTTCAGAATTCCTGTGTATGGTACTTTCGCCAGGTGGTTGATAAGATAGGGGAAAGCAAAATGCAGGAGGAATTACAGGGGCTTCTCTATGGAAATTGTGATATTTCAGAGTGGAGTGGCAGTAGTCTCAATTCCAGGGAAGAATTAAATGGATTTTGGCTGGGCTCTTCACTAAAAATTTCCCCTCTGGAGCAAGTGAAGGTTTTGACCCAGATCTTTGAAGGGCAGAGTAATTACCAGGAAAGTCACATAGAACTCCTGAAAAATATAATGCTGGTTCAGGAGAATGGAGACACAAAGGTGTATGGAAAGACAGGAAGCGGAGGAAATGGGGAGGCCTGGTTTGTGGGATTTTCGGAGACAGATGGGGAGAGGGACTATTTTGCCATTTTTTTGATGGACAGGGAACAAAAAGAGAAGGTCTCCGGAAACAAAGCCAAAGAAATCGCCCTGGAAATCTTCTCTTAATATGTGGATGGGGAGTTACTATGCCTACTTTTCCCGGTCATGGTCCTAGAAATACCGAAAAGCCTGTACCATATGGTTGAGAAAATTCACGGCTGCGTTTTTTCTATCAATTCTAGAATCTTCCGGATTTCCCGGCGTGTAAAATCCAGCTTTCTAAAAACAGAATCTGTTGTAAGCTTTCCAGTGCTTTTTCATCGTAAAACCGATAGCCTGGGTTAGAAACCTTCACCAGAGAAGAACGCAGGCGTTCCGGCTGGCTTTATGAGAAAAGCATTCAATATCACGTTACGTGGAGGGCAATACTTTTTTACAAAAAGGGGAAAATGAGAGAGACAGGAAAGGGGAAAATTTCCTGGGATAGAGATCCAAATTCCAAGAGAAGAAAGAACTTCCACTTCTTTTCACCATGATTATACCACAAAAATGCTTCCAATACAAGGCTGGTAACCCAAGTGACCCGATGCTATAATCAGTTCGTTACTTTTCACACGTTAGCCGGAATACAACCGGGATGGGAGGAAAGCGCTTGGACAGAGACTGGATGGTTTTATTAGGGCAGCAAAATCAACTGGCAAAGGTATTGGATACCAATCGTAGAACACGGCAGTTTGGTCTTACCCTGACAGAGCAGGATGCGGGCCTGCTTTTAAAGGAGCGGACCAAAGCGCTGCGGGAGCAAAGGCGGGTGGAATTTGGGGAGGGGATAATACCAAAAATCATTGACGAATTCTGTGATTCCAGCTTTATTGACCAGGAGAACTATGTGGAAACGCTGATTCGATTGCAGGAAATCTTCTATTTATATAAGAATGAAATGCAAGATGAGATTAGCGACGAGGAGCTTCTGCATTTTATGGGGGAACAGTTTGAGGACACCTGCTTTGGGGACCTGGACTATCTGGAGGGAACCTGCCTAAATATTTTTTCCCAGGCTATTCGGGCTGGTTATCGAGGCTATAAGGCTTCCCGGGGATGTGGGGAATACGGGAATTTTGACGAGGTGAATAGATGGGACTATGAGCTGTATCTGGAAGCGCTGAAAAATCTTTATTAAGGAGGCCTGTACCGATGAGCTATGAGATGGAGGAGTTAGTTCCCCTTGTGGGAAAACTGGCAGAGAAATACACAGCTTTGGATCATACCTCTGTGACCTATGAGAGGGCGGAAAAGCTTATGGAGGCGGTGCTGTTTTGTATTCAGGAGGCGGAGCTTATGGATGGAAACTCTCTGGCCCTGGCTGGTGGAAGATCGGCCCAGGAGGCCTACAGGATCGGGCTTGAAGCTGTGGAGAGAAGGACAAAGGCGACCCTTGAGCATTACAATGAGATGCTTTTGGAATTTGACTGCTATGACAACCGCTGCCTGTACGACACCCTTATAAAGGGCCTGCCAGAGTTTTTTAAGTGGTATGATATTCCCTTTGCTCCCCAGGAGACAGGGCTAACCCTGGATTATCCGGTGCTAAAAGATCTTTCTGGGGAGACCGGAATCCGCCGGATTGACAAGTTTATTCACTGCATTGGCCTGGAGCAGGAGTTTTTGCGGGGATTTTCCCGGGAGTATGTGAAAAATCTTCTGTCCCGATACAACAGGCAATACAGGAGCATGATAGAGAATCTCTGCCTTATTGTCTATGAGGCTGTGGTAAGGCATATGCTGGTAGAAAAGTCCCTTGTGGAGGAGGGTTGGGGAGAGGCGGAGAATCTGCGGCTAAAACAGAGGCTGACTAAGACCAGCCTTCCTGATATCATAGAGATGGTGGAGCAAGGAACAGCCTCCTTTGTGGGAAGATACTATGGGGGGATGGAGGAGCTTACGGATTATCTGTCCGGTGCCATCCGGGGAATTCTTGTGAGGCTTAAGAATAGGGCTGAGGAGGGAAATTTTTCTGGTCTTACAGTTTTGTAAGGAAGCCCACGGGAGGGTTGCTGCATGTTATACTAAAAAGGAGGAGAGATTCCAGGAGGAGGTGATGAGAATGGAAAAGCTCTTGCTTTTGGAGGATGATGACAGTCTGATAGATGGCTTGATGTATGCCCTTCTAAAAAATGGATATGAGGTACAGGTGGCCCGGACCATAGAGGAGGCCCGGGGGCTACTTCGGGAGAACAGGTTTGGGCTGCTGCTTTTTGATGTGACCCTGCCAGACGGAAACAGTTTTGCCCTGTGTGAGGAGATTCGGCAGGGGGGAAATTCGGTCCCTTTGATATTTCTCACGGCCTCGGATGAGGAGACCAGCGTGATCCGGGGATTGGATTGCGGCGGAGATGACTATATTACCAAGCCCTTTAAACTGGGGGAGTTGTGCTCCCGCATCCGGGCTCTGCTGCGACGGAGCAAAGGGCAGAGGGTGGAAGAGAACATTGTCTGCGGCGGAAATTTAACGATAAATCTTACCGAGGGCAGGGTATGGCGCAGGGGGAAGCCGGTGGAGCTTACGGGAGCCGAGTACAGGCTTCTCTGTCTGTTGGTGAAAAACAGCGGGCGAGTTCTCACCCGGGACATGATGTTGGACAAGCTTTGGGATGGAGCCGGAAGCTTTGTAGATGATAATACCCTGTCGGTGTATGTGCGTCGGCTGCGGGAGAAGCTTGAGGAGGAGCCCTCCTGCCCCCAGTATCTAAAGACTGTCCGGGGACTGGGGTATGAGTGGAAGGGGTGAGGGAGTGAAGTTTCTGCGTGAAAAACTGGCTCGGAGGTTTTTTGTGTTTCTGGTGGTCTTGTGTGCAGGGGAGCTTTGCTTTCTGGGAGCCTGTGGCGTGATTCACATCCGGAAGCTTCAAAGGGCCCTTGTGGATCAGGAGCTTGCCGCTGCCTCATATCTCTTGGAACAGCAGGTGCCTCCAGCCCTGGTGGCCTCTGCCTGGAAGAATACCCGGGTGACGCAGGAAGGGGCCAGGCTTCTTCAAAGTATGGGACATGAGAGGCAGAGCATAAGCTATGGGATTCTTTTAATGGAGCAGGCCGGGGGCGGCCTGCTTTTGCCCTTGCTGTCCGGCGGGATATTCTTTGCCACAGGCTTGCTTCTGGGAGCAGGCCGTTTTTTGCAGAGGAGAGAGCAGGCCTATGAGGAGGCAGAAGGGGTGGTGGCCCAATATGCCCAGGGAAAATTTGGGGAGCATTTGCCAGGAGGGAAGACCGGGGCGCTCTACCAGCTGTTTGGAAGCGTGGAGCAGCTGGCTCTGTCTTTGCAGGCCAAAAATGAGGCAGAGCATCAAACAAAGGAATTTTTAAAGGACATGATTGCAAACATTTCCCACCAGCTAAAGACCCCTCTGGCCGCCTTGCATATGTATATGGAGATTCTCACAGAGGAGGCAAACAGGGAGGAGACTGTGAGAAATTTTTCCCGAAAATCCCTTGGATCACTGGAGCGGATGCAGGAGCTCATTCAGTCTCTTCTAAAAATGGCCCGGCTGGATACGGGCACGATTGTCTTTGAGAGACGGATGTGTCGGGTGTCGGAGCTGGTCGAGGAGGCAGTGGGAGAGCTGGTGGAGCGAGCGCGCCGAGAGAACAAGGAAATTCTTAAGATAGGCGATGCGGGAGAACATGTGTTCTGTGATTTTGGGTGGACCAAGGAGGCCTTGGGGAACCTTGTAAAAAATGCCCTGGATCACACAAGCCCTGGGGGAATCATTGGGATTTCCTGGGAGCGCTCCCCGGCCATATTGCGCCTGTGTGTGGAGGATAACGGCGATGGCATTCGCCCGGAGGATATGCACCATATTTTCAAGCAGTTCTATCGAGGGAGAGAGTCCGGTTCCCGGCCGGGAGTAGGTTTGGGGCTTTCTCTGGCAAAGGCCATTGTGGAGGGACAGGGAGGCCTTTTGTCTGTGGAGAGTAGACCAGGGGAGGGGAGTCTCTTTTGGATTTCCTTTCTTACGGAACTGTAAGGGGACATTCACGGAATTGTAAGGGACACATGCTATACTTTCCTGTATGAGGCGGGATATTTTAAGAGTACAGAGAAGAAAGGCAGGCATGAACAGTGGAAATTGTGAGAGTGGAAAATCTGAGTAAGACTTATGGAGCCGGGGAGGCCAGGGTGGAGGCCCTAAAGCAGGTGTCCTTTTCCATGGAGCGGGGGGAGTTTGGAGCCGTGGTGGGGGAATCGGGATCGGGAAAGAGCACGCTTCTCAACTGTATGGGTGGCCTGGATAAGGCGGACAGTGGAAGGGTGATGCTAAACGGCCGGGATCTCTTTGAAATGGGAGAGAAGGAAAGGACTATTTTTCGCAGGCAGAATGTGGGCTTTATCTTTCAGTCCTTTCATCTGATCCCAGAGCTTAACGTAGAGCAAAATATTATCTTTCCTCTATTGCTGGATTATAAAAGGCCGGATAAGGAGCGGGTGGAGGAACTTTTGCAGGTGTTAGGGTTGGAGAACAGGCGGCATCATCTGCCAGGACAGCTTTCCGGGGGGCAGCAGCAGCGGGTGGCTATCGGGCGGGCCTTGATTACCAGGCCTGCACTGGTTTTGGCTGATGAGCCCACAGGAAATCTGGATTCCCGAAACAGCCAGGATGTACTGGAGCTTTTGTGCCAGGCAGCCCGCCATTATCAGCAGACGGTTCTCATGATCACCCACAATATGAATCTGACTCCAGTGGCAGACCGGGTATTTCAGGTGACAGACGGGGTTGTGCGAGAGCTGGGAGGTGAGCGGTCATGAGGCATTACCTGGACTTGGTCTCCCTTTCTGCAAAGGAGCACAGAAGGCAAAACCGGATGACCCGGCTGTGCATTGTGCTGGCTGTATTTCTGGTCACCGTTATCTTTGGCATGGCAGACATGGAAATGCGCTCCCAGATGCTTCAAGCAGTAAAAAGTGATGGTAGCTGGCATGCAGGGTTTGTTATAAATGAGGAGCAAGGGGCCATTCTGGCGGCCCGGCCGGAGGTGGAGCACATTTCCCCATATGGGGCACTCAATTATTATCGGAAGGATGGCTATCAGATCGAGGGGGAGGAAGCGCTGATCTGCGGATTTGATCCGGAGCTTTTGGAGATGTTTCCGGCGGTGGAGCTTTTGGAGGGGGAGCTGCCAGAAAGAGAACAGGAGATGGTTGTAAACGAGACCATAAGAAACCGCCTGGGAGTACAGGTGGGGGACTATCTGGTTCTCACCATCCCCGGGGGAGAGAAGCTTTCCCATAAGGTCACGGGAATTGCCCGGGATACGGCACTGACAGCGGAAAAGGATGCCTTTGGCGTTTTTTTGTCTATGGGGGGATTTGAGAACCTTCACGGAAAGGGGACAGAGGAAGACAGGGAGGAGATTTATTATGTAACCTTCCGATCCTTTACCAATATTCAGCGGGCTATCCGGGACATCCAGGTGCAGCTGGGGCTTGGAGATGACCAGGTGAGGCAGAATGCAAAGGTGCTATTGCTTCTCTTTCAGAGCCGGGATTCCTATCTGATGCAGTTTTATCTGGTGGCTGTGGTTTTGGCGGTGCTGGTATTGGCCGCAGGGGTGCTTATGATTACAGCCAGCATGAACAGCAGCATTGCTAGGCGAACGGAATTTTTCGGCTTGCTGGGATGCCTGGGAGCTACCAGGGGACAGGTGCTACGCTTTGTCCAAAGGGAGGCCTTAGGCTGGTGCAAAAGGGCAATTCCGGTAGGCATTTTCGGAGGCATCGCGGTGATCTGGGGGCTTTGTGCCATGCTGCGGGCCCTAAGCCCGGGACTTTTTGAGGGATTGCCCGTGTTTGGAATCAGCTTTCCGGCCATAATAGCCGGACTGATTGTGGGAGTGATGACGGTTCTTCTGGCAGCAAAAGCCCCGGCTAAGCGAGCGGCTCAGGTGTCGCCTCTTACAGCCGTGTCGGGAAACGGAGGAAGTGTGCAGCCGGCCAGGCGGGCGGCGGACACGAGAATCTTTCCGGTGGATGTGGCATTGGGCATCCATCATGCCTTTGGCAGCAAACGGAATTTCTTTTTGGTAAGCGGGTCCTTTGCCTTCAGCATTGTATTATTTCTGGCATTTAGCACAGGGATTGATTTTATGCATCATGCCCTCACGCCTCTGCAACCCTGGGCGCCGGATCTCTGTGTCTACAGTGAGGAAAACCAAAATCTGATTCCCAGAGAACTTGGGGAGGAGGTAAAGGCTTGTCCAGGGGTAAAAAAGGTCTTTGGAAGAGGATATGGGGAGATAACTGTAGATACGGAGGAGGGGATAAAAAAGCTTTCGCTGATCTCTTATGACAAACAACAGTTCGATTGGGCGCAAGATTCCCTGGTGAAGGGAGAATTGGAGAAAGTGATTGCAGGAGAGGGAATTCTCCTAGTATTTGGGGAAGAAGGGGCTCTGGCCCAAAGAGAGCGAGTGCTTGTAAACCAGGAGGGCCAACTGCAGGAGCTTTTGGTGTGCGGAATATTGGAAATGATTCCTTATCCGAGAGGGGCGGGAAGCGCTTCGGATGTGGCAATTTGTTCGGAGGATCTGTTTTCCCGGCTGACCAAAGAGACGGGATATGCGGTGTTGGACATTCAGCTGGATAGGGATGCGGGGGACCAGGAGGTGAGAGAGCTTCGCAGAATCATAGAGGAGTCTTGTCAGGAGGGAATCTCCTTTTCCGACAAGCGTATGGGAAACCGGGAGACAAAAGGGGCTGGGTATTCTATGGCACTGTTTCTCTATGGCTTTCTGGTTGTTATTGGGCTGATTGCATTTTTTAATATTGTCAACTGTGTTGCCATGAGTGTGTCTGCCAGAATGAAGGAATACGGAGCCATGCGGGCCATTGGCATGAGTACGGACCAGCTTATTCGCATGGTGCTGGGGGAGACTCTTACCTATATGGTTTTTGGGGTTGTCTTTGGCTGTCTGGGGGGAATTCCCCTGAACCGACAGTTGTTTGCTTCCCTTGTAACCTCCCGTTGGGGAGAGGCCTGGCAGCTGCCAGCCGGGGAGCTTGCCATCATTGTGTTTATTGTGGCTTTGGCTGTCTGTCTGGCCGTTTTGGGGCCGGCCAGACAGTTCCAAAGGATGACGGTGGTGGATACTTTGGGGGCGGAGTAAGCTTATCTTGGCATATTTTGCCGAGGACGCCCGCCGCCACATTCCGCTAACAGTTGCCGCAGCAGCATAATATGATACTCCTCGTCCAGGATGATTCGCCGGATCATGGCATCTACGCAGTCATCCTGGATGAGCTTTCGGTGCATTTCGTATTGATGGATGGCCGCCTTTTCTGCGTCGATGTCGGCCAACAGCATCTTTTCTGTGTGCTCCGGTAGGGTGAGATATTCCGGTGTCCACATGCGCTGGTTTCCGTTGCGCATCCGGGCGGTGTAATCCACGGGGCCACCCAACAGGCAGATAAGCTCTCCCAAATGTTGTAGATGCATCATTTCAGCCATGGCAATGCCCAGAAGAGTTCTGGCTAAGGGGCAGTTTTCCGGGGCCAGGCGGTTTTCGTTATTGATATACTGGGTAATGGCAGACAGCTCCGATACGGAACCACAGTAGTCAATGCTTAGCAGGTTGGCATAGGCCGGATTCTGTTCTCTGACCTGCACAGGAGGGTAGGGCAGATCGACCATGGCGGGCCGGATGCCGGAAAAGCTGCAAGCGCAGGTGATTGGATTTTTACATTCTTCCATCTATAAAACTCCCTTCATCATAATCCTATACTATAGTATAGGAAAATTTTCCAGATGTGTCTGTAAAAATCTATTATGTGGTTCTTTATCGCAGAAATACCCATGTTGTCTCTGTAGAATAAGTCTCAGTAAAGGTGTAGTTCAGAGTGTGAAAGGCCTTGACCTGCTCCAGATCTGTCACCTGACCCTCTGCCAGATACCGCACCATCTCTCCCCGTGCCATTTTCGCCAGAGTCCCTTTTTGTCGAAGCTTTCCCTGAACGAGCTCTCCAAAAACCAAAGTAATAAACCGGTCCTCAGGCTGTAGGTATTTTTCCACTATTTTGGAATATTCTTTGGAGGCCAGGTTCAGAATGGTCCGGTCCTTATCTATCAGGGCCCGGTAACACTTATCTCCCCAGAAGTCATAGAGATCCCTTTTGCCCTGAACCGAAAGAGGCGCTTGGAATTCCAGCCGGTAAGGGGTTACCCGATCAAAGGGCTTTAAGATGCCGTAAAAGCCGGATAGAATTCGCAGGTGCTTTTCCACATAGGAGAGGGCCTCCCGGGTAAATACGGATGGAGCCATATGCTGGTACTGAAGGCCCTCATAGGAGAGAAGCGCTGGAGTCATAGCCTGTCTCAGATCCATTTTGGCATGTCTTTGAAAATTAAGCTGGGCAAGCTTATCATTGCAATTCCACAGAGCCTTTGCCTCTGCCAGGGCAAGCTTTTGGATGGCTTCATATAAAATCTCCGTATCCGAGAGAAATTCCGGAAGCTGGTTTCCTGGGAGGAGATCTGTGTGGACATTCATTTTTTTAGCGGGTGAAATGATGATTTTCATAGGTGGGAATTGTTTCCTTATTGTATGGAAGAATAAAAAGGTGAGAACATATGTTTGCTTCTGGAGAAAGCATCTATTTCTCTGCTTTTCATTGTACGGAAAAGTTGTGAAAATAGCAATAGGAAAGAAACCGTTTCCCAAGCTTCTTTGTGCAAAAAACAGGATGCAAAAAATAATGCAAAATAATTTAAGTCAAGTCTTTTCTTGGGTTGAGAAATCTGGTAAAATATTAAGACCAAGAAGGCAATAGGTTGTTTTCTTGGTGCAAATATTTTGGAAGATACCAAGGTGATCACCAGAAGACCAGGGATTTTCCGGAAGAGATAGGAGAGAAGAAACATGAGCAACTGGAAGAAAGTAAGGAAAAGGCTACTGGTGCTTCTTCTTGCCTCGGCGATCATCGGTGGAATGATGGAGCATTCGCAGGTTATGGTTACGGCTGCGGATGCAGAGGGGGAAGTAAAGGAAGGGAATACGCTTTTGGAGGGAGAGGAAACTCCCGCGGTAGAAGGCGGTCTCATGGCAGAGGAAGGTTTGGAAGCGGAAGATGGTCCCAAGGTAGAGGGAGATTTGGAAGCGGAAGACAGCTCTGAGGCAGAGGAGGGCGAAGCGGAAGACAGCCCTAAAGCAGAGGAAACGCCTGCTTCTCCTGTGTGTATCTGCACGGCCTTGTGTGAGGCTGCGGCAAAGGCAGAAGAGGCAGATTGCCCCGTATGCAGGGAGGATCTGTCAGCCTGTGGCGGCAAGGACTTGACAGAACAGCCAGAGAAAGTGCCTGACGTTTTCACGGAAACAGAGGAAGAGGACCCCACACTTCCTGCGGGGAGCCAGGAGCCTTTGGGGGAGGAAGACCTGACAGGAGCAGGCACTGAAACGGAAGAGACATCGGATCAGGAAGCTGCGGTAGCAGCTGTGGAAAAACTATTGGGGGGGCTTCCGTCACTGGAGGAGCTTCAGGCTCTTGATCAGGATGGACAGGCTGCCGTCTATGGACAGATCCAGGAGGCCTTGGAGGCCTATGAGAGTCTGGATGAGGAGCAAAAGGCACTGCTTCCCGGAGTGGAGGAGCAGCTAAAGGAACTGTTGGATTATATTACAGAACTGTCCCAGCCCATGGCTGCAACGGAGGAGCAAATCAAAGGTGCATGGGATGCCATGACAAGAGCCATGGAAAACTGGGACGTGGAAGTGGACGTTTCCAGTTTTAACCTGACCGCAGGGGATATGAATCGCATTTGGCCAGAGGTGGCAGAGGACAATCCGGATCTGTTTTATGTGCTGCTTATGAAGACTGCTGTTGCATCGGACGGAATAATTCAGAAGTGTATATTTACCTATAATATAGAATATAATCAGAACAACGTTGCGCAGTACAAAGCTGCCATAGAAAAGGTGTTTGATCAGGTCATTGAAACGAATATGACCGATGAGCAAAAGGCCACGGCTCTGCATGACTACCTGGTTCAGCATATGGTGTATGATCAGAATGCAAACAACAACCTGGGAATTGAAAAGAGAAATGCGTATGAAGCCCTGGTAAACGGAATCGGGGTCTGTCAGGGATATACCCTTGCTTATGCGGCTCTGCTGAAAAGGGCAGGGATAGAGGTGGATTATTGCAGAAGCGTGTCCATGAACCATATATGGAATTATGTGAAATTGAATGGAAACTGGTATCATGCGGATCTTACCTTTGATGATGCCACGGCCAGCAGCCAGGTGGGAGAGACCGGCTATGTAAAGCATACCTATTTCCTGCTCAGTGACGCTGCCATGAAAAATGCAAAGCATGCCTGGGAGCCCAATGATATCACATGCGATGACACCCGATATGATAATTCCTGGCAAAAGACGGCTCCTATCAGTGAGTCCGCCATTTATACAGTTAACGGGAATTACTATTATCTCAAGGGAGAGACTGTGGATGGTGCGCCCCAAATTATATATCGGGGTGCTACCCTGATAAAAAGGGATACCAGCGGAAACGAGACTCCGGTGGGAACCTTTGAGATAGAGGACTTGGGATCTAAGTGGCCCATGTATCCCATGAGTTTTTCCAGACTTTCCTGCGCAAAGGGAACCTTATATTTTAATGTGGGAAATTCGGTCTATTCGTTGAATCCATCAGCGAATACAGTGCCGGTAAAGATTTATCAGTATGAGGATCCTGCGGATCGGATCGTGACGGGTCTTTTGGTGACTGGCGATGAGATGACTCTGGAAATCTTCAATCGAACTACAAATAAGATAGATGAAAGAATAAAAGTTCCCATTTTTGCTTTAAGCGCCAGCCTTACAAGGGTAAAAGTCGGTTATACAACAGCCCCTGTCCTGTCTGTCAATCCGTTGGCTACCGGGTTTACCTGGTCAAAACAGAAATCGGATGGCAGCTGGGAGACCATAAATGGAGCCACTGGTTCCAGCTATACAGTGGAGACCGGACTTTTGGAGGGCAGCTACAGATATAAGGTGGAGGCTACACTGGATGGAAAATCCGTTTCATCTGAGATTGTGATCACCGTAACAGCGCAGGAGGAGCAGAAGAATTTTGGGTTTGCAGGAGGGGACCGAAAGGTAACCTATGGATCCCCAGACTTTACCATGACAGCCCAGGGGGCAGAGGCCGGATCGGTGGTTCGTTACAGCAGCTCGGCACCGGCGGTGGCCACGGTTGATCCGGTGACAGGAGCGGTGAAGATTTTGAAGGCGGGTAGCACCGTGATCACGGCGACAGCTTCCGAGACCCAGGACTATTTGGAGGCAAAGAGCGCCTATACGCTGACGGTTTCTCCCAAGGCCTTGTCCTGGGATGTGAGCGCTCTGGAGGCGAAGGATCGGCTGGATCGCATCAAGAATCAGGCGGCAACCCTCTACGGGGAGCTGAAGCTTGCGGGGATATTGGAGAAAGATAGAACTGCTGTGCGGTTTGAGTGTCCCGCAGAGAAGCTGGCCGGAGTTTATCAGACAGTGGCGGCAGGCAACCAAAAGGTAACGCTTTCCTGGAAGAGTGATCAGGACAAGGGAACCCTCCAGGGAGAAGGAAGCGGAAATTATATCCTGCCTGGGGCTCTTCCGGAGATCACGGGAAAAATCAGTATGTTGGATAGCACTCTTCCCATGCTTCCGGAATCCACGGAGAACACAGGATTTATGGTACAGGTGGAGTATGGCCTCTCAGAAGTGCCAGCCTCCTTTAAGGATAAGGAGCACCTGAATACGCCCGGAAAGATTGAGCAGGCTATGAAGGTAAAGCTTCAGGAGAAAACCAGCGGAATTGCCGACACAAATATTGTGACCTATGATGTAGAGCTTCTGATAAATATCAATGGAACAGGCTGGCAGAAGGCCACCAAGGACAACTTCCCATCCCATGGACTGACCATAACATTGCCCTATCCTTCGGGCACAGGGAAAAATAGCCATGATTTTGTGGTAGTCCATATGTTTACGGAGGATATGAATGGATTCCAGGCGGGAGATGTGGAGCATCCCTCTGTGAGCAAGACGGATAAGGGCATTACTTTTAAGGTATATGGACTGTCTCCCATTTCCATTGGCTGGAAAGAGGTAGAGAAGAACAACAGTTCTTCCGGAGATGGTGGAGCATCTGTTACGCCCTCCTCAACAGGGAATAGGGTAGGCAGTGCAGCCACGGGCGATACCTCTCCGATTTTGCTGTATATACTGCTGGCAGTGAGTGCAGCCTTTGGCATGGGGATTGGACTCTATATGCGAAGAAAAAGTATGCATAGGTAAAGGCCACAAATTCAATAATACAGAACCATATTGAAAAATAGAGAAAGGCTCCGTATGGCTTCCAAGAGGCGGGATACGGAGTCTTTATCCATGTCGTTTTTTACGCAAAATAAATAAACATTTATTTACTTATTCTGCTAAATTCTCTTTAATTTACCAGGACTATATGATATAATGTTGGCCGATGGGCATCTTATTCTATTAAAATTTTATGGCTTGTAAGCCAGAGGAGGACTTGGGATGGAAAACCAACTGGTATGGAAGGAAGAATTTAATATTGGAGTGGATGTGATTGACAGGGAGCATCAAAGACTTTTTGCGATCATCAACAAACTTTTCGCCCTGGGAGAAGAGGAGAGGAAGGGCAGAAAAGCGTGCGAGGAAGGAATCAAATACTTTTATGAGCATGCAATGAAACACTTTGCGGATGAAGAGAAGTATATGGAATCCATTCACTATGAGAATCTGAAGGTACACAGACGGATACATAGGGGATTTCGGGATGATACGCTTCCAGCTCTTGAGGACGAACTGAGAGAGGCGGACTATTCCTCTGAGGCAGTGGAGCATTTTCTGGCAGTGTGTGCTGGATGGCTGATTGGGCATACTCTGACAGAGGATATGGCGATTGTGGGGGAGAAGATGAGCCAATGGGAAGATCTGCTGCCCCAGGCAGAGCTTGAGGCCATGAAAAAGGTGATCACAAAGCTTTTGTATCAGATGTTTCAGCTGAAATCCCAGGTAATCAGCGAGGCTTACGGCGGAGAGAAGTTTGGAAACGGCATCTATTATCGTCTGGTCTACGGCAGAGAGCAGGATGAGAAAAAGTGGGAGATCATCCTTGTATTTGAAGAAAAAATTTTGGTCAACACCGTTGGCAAGCTGATGGGTATCAAATCAGATAAGCTGAATGCGATGCTGATCAATGCTGCCAGATATACGGCAAGTCAGTTTGTATTTCATGTGATGGAGCATTTCCCTTCTGTCAGGTCCTATGAGATGCAGGAGGAGAACCTTTTGACTTATGAGGAGTTTCAGCGGGTGTTTGAGAAAAAGCCCCAGGTTAGCCTGCTGTTTAATACTGATGAAGGATACTTTTCTTATTGCGTCATTGCTCCCCATTTGCTGGAAAATGGCATCGGGACTCCCCTGGGGGTGGATAATGAGGTGTCGGAGATTGAAAAATATCTGGTAAAGAGAGGGAAAAAGGGCCCCAAGGTGTTGGTGGTGGATGATTCCATGACCATTCGTGAGGGGATCCGGAGGCTTTTGGAAGAAGACTATGAGGTGGCTACGGTTCAGTCCGGGGTAGCTGCCATCCGGGCCATCACCCTGGATAAGCCAGATCTGGTGCTTTTGGATTATGAGATGCCGGTTTGCGACGGAAGGCATGTATTGGAGATGCTTCGATCTGAAAAAGAGTTTGCAGATGTACCCGTTATCTTTCTTACCAGCATGGGTAACCCGGAGAATGTGAAAAAGGTGCTGGCCCTAAAACCGGATGGATACTTGCTGAAATATCTGAAGCCTACAGAGATCCGAAACCGGATTGACACCTTTTTTGAAAGTAGAAAAAATAAATAATATAGGAAAGTCGCAGGCTGCCAGAAAAGGGCCTGCGATTTTTTGTATAAACAGGGGGTTGGGAAAAGATTCCCTGATAAAAAAAGAAAAATTTTTTGATAAGTGTAAGATATCCCCCTCTCAAAAGCGGAGTATCAGGTGAAAGGGCTGATAAAGCATTTGCTTTACCGGGCCGGACAACGGCGCCGAAACTATTATTTGAGGTAACTGTATATGCGAGCAAACGAGAAAAACTTTGTGGATTTCATAAGGAAGCGGCGGGAGGAAGGCATCAGCTATGTGATTGAAACCTATGGCGGCATGCTTCAGTCCATTGTGAAAAAACGGCTGTTTTCCTGGCCGGACCAGGTGGATGAATGTATGAATGACATTTTTCTGGGCATCTGGCAAAACATTGACAGCTTTGACGAGAGCAAAGGTAGCTTTGCTGGATGGGCTGCTGGGGTGGCCCGGCTGGAAGCCATTGATACCCTGCGCAGGCTGCAAAGGCAACCCCGGATGGTGTCTCTGGAGGAGATGGAGGTAGAAATTCCCCAGGAGGATAGGGGACTTCTCGAGCTTGCCAGACAGGAGCTCTCAAAAGAAACAGAAGAAATCCTGGGCTGCCTGTCGCCAAAGGATCAGGAGCTTTTCCGGCGGATTTTTTTGCAGGAGGAGGAGCCGGAGGCAGCAGGGAATGCACTGGGAATCACCAGAAACAACGTGTATGTGCACATTTTTCGAGGAAAAGCGCGCATTCGCAAAAAAGTAGAGAAAGGAAAAGGGCATGGGCATGAACAGAGAAGCCTATAGATTGGCAAATGAGTTAAGAATAGAGCCTGAGGCTGACAGGGATTGTCTCATAGACGGCCTTGGGGATATGGACATGAAAAAATATCAGACAGCAGTTTTGGGTGAGATTCGGAAGGAAAAGAAAATAAGAAAAAGGAATTATCGCAATCTGGCAGTAGCAGCTTGCGCGGCTGTGGCGGTTTTGACTGGAGCCACGGTTTTTGGAGAAGAAGTCCATGCAGCCATTAAGCAGATTGGCTGGAGCATTAGCAGTGCTTTGGGATTGTCCACAGATTTGGCTAACTACCGGGAGGTGGTAAATACCTCCGTTTCTGATAAGGGGTATGTGATCACCCTCCAGGAGGCGGTAGCATCCCAGGAGAAGCTGGTCATTAGCTATACACTTCAGCGGGAGGATGGAGCGCCTATGGAAGATATTTTGGTGCCCAGTGAGTCTGCCTTCTATATCAATGGAAAGACAGTGCGTGCAGGCAGTGGAGGCAGCGCCGATTTCCTGGACCAGAGCCAGACGATTCTGGGGGTTGTAGCCGAATATCATCTGACTGGTGTGGATCTGTCCCAGAAAAATGAGTTTCGGCTGTGCTTTGGCAGTATTGGCTGGGAGGATGAGGTAAAGGGAAATTGGGATTTTGCCTTTGCCGCAGACGGATCAGATCTGATGATGGACACCAAAAGGGTGGAGATTGGGAAGGAGTTTGCGCTGCCAGATGGGGTGAAGATAGAACTGGAAGAATTTTCCAGCAATGATTTGGAACAGCGAATTACCTTTTCCCGGTCTGGAGGTACCCGGTATATGATCATAGTGAAGGCCCAGGATCAGCAGGGACATCAAGTGGAATTTGGTACCAGAAGCGCTGACGAGAAGGGCGGCTATATGCAGAATGAAGAGATCATCGATGATGGCCGGATGGAGGAGGGATCCGGAGAGTGGACCATGACGTTGTACGCTGTGGAGCTTCCTGAGACAGACGGTAGAATCCCCGATGACTACGTACAGATTGGGGAGTCCTTTTCTCTGAGTTTTTAACAAATATTGACTTTTTGGGACCCTGCATTTAATATAAATGGTAGATAAGGTGAAGGGGTGGCAGGGTGAACAGATACAAGAGGGATATTCTCTATCACTATACGGATTTTCAGGCGCTGGATGGAATTCTCCGCTGTGCGCAGCTGCGGGTCAATAATGTTTTAAATATGAATGATGCAGCGGAGATGCGTCTGTTTATGAGTGGTCTTTGTAATGCGGTGGTGAAACGACTGGAGGAGGAGAAGGACGGGGAGCGTGCAGATAAGATACAGAGGCTTTTTCAGGAGGAGCTGAAAAAGGAATTCTTTTATTCTGCCTATGCAGCCTGTTTTTCCCTTTACCGGGACGATGCGGCCCAATGGGAGCGGTATGGAAACCGGGGCCGGGGAGTATGCATTGCCTTTCACGGGGGTTATTTGGAAAAAATGGCCGAGGGAGAGCTGTCTTTGCAGATGGTTTTCTATCAGGATGATATGACAGAACATGCCCTGGCCTCCGTGTTTTACCGGCTGGTTAAGGGAGAAGAAGAGCTGAATGGGAAGAATCCTCATATTCAGGAGGCGCTTAAGGATGCCTGGATTCAATCAGTGGTGTTTAAGCATCCCTCCTTTTCCTCAGAAAAGGAGGTGCGCCTGGTGGTCTCTCCCTTTGTGAAAGAGTACTTTGATGTAAAGCCTTGCTATCATGTGAGTACCGAGCGGATTAAGAAATATTATCCCCTGGATCTGATGGCTATGTGTGAAAAGGTTGGAATTGACCTGGAGGACTTGGTGGCGGAGATTATTATCGGGCCGGAATCCACCCAGTCCATGTCCATTTTACAGGACTATCTCCGGGATAATGGCCTGCGGGAGCTGGCAGAGCGGGTGTCGCTGTCTGCCTGTCCTCTGCGGAGACCACCAGTTTAGAATAGATATCTGGAAAAAATTTACAGTTATATGGCACAGCGCCGGAAAAAGAATGGATTTTTCTTTTTCCGGCGCTGTTTGTCTTTTTGCCAGCAATTTGAAATTTCCGGCAACAGGGATAAAAGGGTGGAATCTGTCCATATTAATAAGGCTAAATGAGATATGAAAATAGGCGGACAGGAGGGCGAAAAAGTGGAAGAAAAATGGAAAAAGATTGCGCAGCTGGAGGGACGACTGATTGTGTCCTGCCAGGCGTTGCCTCAGGAACCACTGCATTCCTCTTTTATTATGGGGCGTATGGCACGAGCAGCCCGAGAGGGAGGCGCCAGGGGGATACGGGCCAATACCAGAGAAGATATTCTGGAGATTCAGTCTCAGGTGGAGCTGCCTGTTATCGGCATTGTAAAGCGGGAATATAGGGACAGTTCGGTGTATATTACGCCTACTTTGGCAGAGGTAGAGGAGCTGATGGAGGCAGGTCCGGAAATTATCGCCCTGGATGCCACAGATCGCAAAAGGCCTGGGGGACAATCCCTGGCCACATTTTTTTCCCAGGTAAAAGAGCGGTACCCAGAACAGCTTTGGATGGCTGACTGTGCCACTGTGCAGGAGGCTCTTTACGCGGACCGGCTGGGATTTGATTTTATCGGCACCACTTTAGTGGGCTATACGGAGGAAAGCAAAGGTCTTCGTATTGAAGAGCATGATTTTTCCATTCTTAGGGAAATCCTGGCCGGAGTGAATCACCCGGTTATTGCGGAGGGAAATATCAATACCCCCAAAAAGGTGCGCCGGGTCATAGAGCTGGGCGCGTACAGCGTGGTGGTGGGCTCGGCTATTACCCGGCCTCAGTTGATCACCCGGGAATTTGCAGAGGCCTTAGAGGAATTGCAGACGGATTAGCAGATGCCATAGAAAATAAATAGACGAAAAAAGCAGGGGAGAAACCTGGAATTCCTCTGCACTTTCCATAGAAAGGTAGATGAAGAGATATGAGAAATCTGGAGAAGTATCAGGGGATAATCCCTGCGTTTTATGCCTGCTATGACAGGAAGGGACAGGTAAGTCCCCAGGGGGTGGAAGAGCTGACCCAATATTACATGGACAGAGGCGTGAAGGGCCTTTATGTAAATGGCTCCTCCGGGGAATGCATTTATTTAAGCTTGGAGGAGCGGAAGCTTATCCTGGAGCGGGTTGTGGAAAAGGCCCGGGGAAGGCTTACCATAATCGCTCATGTGGCCTGCAATAATACAAAGGACAGCATGGAGCTTGCACGACACGCACAGAAGCTGGGAGTGGACGCCATTGCGGCCATACCACCCATTTACTTTCGGCTTCCGGAGCATGCCATTGCCAGGTACTGGAATGATATCAGCGGGGCGGCTCCAGAGACAGACTTTGTAATTTACAATATTCCCCAGCTGGCGGGAGTGGCCCTGACATTGCCCCTTCTGGCAAAAATGCGGGAAAATCAACAGGTTATTGGCGTAAAAAACTCTTCCATGCCGGTGCAGGACATTCAGATGTTTCTAAAAGAGGGCGGAGAGGATTTTGTGGTGTTTAACGGACCTGATGAACAGTTTATCAGCGGCCGGGTCATGGGCGCTCAGGGAGGTATCGGCGGTACCTACGGCGTGATGCCGGAGTTGTTTCTTGCCATGGATGCCTGCATCAGAGGTGGGGAGATTGCCAGAGCTGGAAAAATCCAGTATGAGGTAAATGCCATTATCTATAAAATGTGTGAGGCCCGGGGAAACCTTTATGGGGTTATCAAGGAGATTCTCAGGCGGAATGAGGGATTGGATCTGGGCAGCGTGCGTCCACCCCTGATGCCGGTAACCAGAGAGGATGAGGCAGTGATAACAGAGGCAGCCCGAATGATCCGGGAGGCCAAGAAGACCTATGGAGGTATGTGATTACGGAAAGGAGCGCAGGAAAAGTCATGGAGGGATTTACCAGAATTGATTTGATTATTTTAATTGTATATCTGGCTGCCGTGCTGGTTGCTGGTCTCTATTTTTCAAAGAGGGAAATGAAGGGAAAGGAATATTTCAGAGGAGATGGAACCATCCCCTGGTGGGTGACCTCTGTGTCTATCTTTGCCACGCTCCTAAGTCCCATTTCTTATCTTTCTCTGGCAGGAAATTCTTATGCGGGCACCTGGCTGATGTGGTTTGCCCAGCTGGGCATGTTGCTTGCGATTCCCATCACCATCAAGTTTTTTCTGCCTGTCTATAGCAGACTGGATATTGATACGGCTTATCATTACCTGGAGCTGCGGTTTCAAAGCAAGGGACTGCGGATTTTAGGTGCGGTGATGTTTATTATCTATCAGATCGGGCGCATGTCCATTATTATGTATCTGCCCTGTATGGTTCTGGGGAATCTGACAGGGATATCCACAAATTTTCTCATTCTCATTATGGGAGTTATTGCCATTATTTATTCCTACACGGGAGGCCTGAAATCCGTTCTCTGGACTGACTTTATCCAGGGCATGGTATTGTTGGTGGGGGTTACCGTGGCGCTGGTTTTTCTGCTTACCCATATTGACGGAGGACTAGGCGCCGTGATGGAGGCTCTGACCAGAGAGGGAAAGTTTCTGGGCCCCGATCAACCTTTGTTCCGGGCAAATCTTTTGCAGGACAGCGTGTTTCTGATGATTGTGGGGGCGGGTTTCAATACCATGGGGTCCTACGTGTCCAGCCAGGATATTGTGCAGCGCTTTACCACCACCACGGATACAGGGAAGCTTAGAAAAATGATGCTTGCCAACGGAGGTCTGTCCATTTTTATTGCAACCGTATTTTATCTTATCGGAACTGGTCTGTATGTGTTTTATCAGCAGAATGCCCTGCCTCCTGCGGCGGCCCGGGATCAGATCTTTGCCTCCTACATTGCCTTTGAGTTGCCGGTGGGCCTGACAGGAATATTGCTGGCAGCTATTTACGCGGCCTCTCAGTCCACTCTTTCCACGGGACTGAATTCTGTTGCATCCAGCTGGACTCTTGATATTCAGGCCCGGCTGTCCAAAAAGGAGTTAAGCTTTGAAAAACAGACGAAGATCGGCCGGTATGTGTCATTGCTAGTGGGAATTTTTTCCATTTTTGTATCCATTGTGCTGGCAAACGGGGAAATTCAGTCAGCCTATGAATGGTTTAATGGTTTTATGGGATTGGTTCTGGGTATTCTTATAGGGACCTTTATCCTGGGAGCCTTTACCAGGGTGGCCAATACCTTTGGAGCGGTTGTCGCTTTTCTGGCGGCTTCCGGAGTGATGGTGGCCATCAAATATCTGGCCCCGGCAGGCAGCGTGTCCATTTGGTCCTATTCCATAATATCCATTGCAGTGTCCCTGGCTGTGGGGATTCCGGCCAGCATGATTTCCTGGAGAATGAAAGGGGATAGGAAGGAGCCAGCGCCTGGTACAACCATATACCAGGATAGGTGAGATTGAGTTGAGATAGGCTATGCCAGGCAGAAGGTGCAATCTGGTACGCGGTCTAGGGGCGAGAAGTCAGGAGCGGGAAGGTGGTGCAGAAGCAAAGAAGGCATGAAGAAGTATGTGAGTATTGATATTGGCGGTACGGCTATAAAATATGGATTGATTAGAGAGGATGGTTTGATTCTGGAGCGCCGGGAGGTTCTCACAGAGGCGCGAAAGGGTGGAAATTCTATCCTAGAAAAAACTGAAAAAATCGTAGAACAGCTGTTAGAGCATGAGCCCAGAGGCATCTGCATTTCCACGGCCGGGATGGTGGATATTGAAAAGGGAGAGATTATGTATGCTTCCCCTCTGATTCCCCGGTATGCGGGCATCCGTTTTAAGGAGACTCTGGAGGCTCGGTTTGGATTGCCCTGTGAGGTGGAGAATGATGTGAACTGTGCCGGGCTGGCAGAGTACATTTCCGGTGTGGGAATGGGCTGTGATCCGCTGCTGATGCTGACTGTGGGCACGGGCATCGGAGGATGTCTGATCTCTCAGGGGCAGGTGTTCCACGGCTTTGGCGG
Source organism: Lachnospiraceae bacterium (assembly GCA_022791975.1). Taxonomy (GTDB): domain Bacteria; phylum Bacillota; class Clostridia; order Lachnospirales; family Lachnospiraceae; genus RGIG4284. The sequence goes on from JAAWAC010000062.1 coordinate 32,241, forward strand.
CTGTGCCTGTGAGTTTGGATATATGCATATGGGGGACCAGGAATTTCAGACTCTGGGATCAGCCAGCAGTCTGAGCAGACGGGTTGCCAGGCGAAAGGGAGAGCCCGGGAAGACCTGGAACGGCCGCCGGATTTTTCGGGAGGCCCTTAAGGGGGATGCCGTCTGTATCCGCGCCATTGATGAGATGGTGGAGGTATTGGGGATTGGAATCGCCAATCTTTGCTATGTGGTCAGTCCACAGATGGTGGTGCTGGGAGGAGGCATTATGACCCAGGAGGCGTATTTAAAGGAAAGAGTCCAAAATGCTTTAAGGCGCCAGCTTATCGAGCCTTTGGCCTCCCAGGTGCAGGTAGGTTTTGCTAAACATGGAAACAGTGCGGGAATGCTGGGAGCCTTTTATCATTTTTCTATCCGTCAAAACGCTTTTCATAGGAAACACCAGTAAAAATGCAATGCCAGAATCCTTACAAAAGCTTCACAAAACCAAAGGGATGCCGTATAATGAAAAAGCAGCAGGGAACATGGTGGAACCCTGTGAAGGAAAAATGTTTCTAGAAAGATAGTGGGAGAACAGATGAGAAATCCGATTGTGACAATTTACATGGAAAATGGAAACAAGATTGTTTTGGAGCTTTTGCCGGAGGTGGCGCCCAACACGGTAAACAGCTTTCTCTATGCAATGAGGCAGGGGGTATTTGACGGGCACGCCATTGAGCGGATTGTGCCCAAGGACTGGATTGATGTGAGCTACAGCGGTTTTCACCGACAAGAAGGGCAGTATCTGATCCCCTATGAATCTGAGCTGCACCCGGAAATAGAGCCTCTTTCTTCGGATTTTGGCTGTGTGTGCATGGGAGGCTACGGGGAGCTTGGACAGGCAGGCTGTGAATTTTTCTTTCCCTTACGCCCATGCCCGGAACATAGAGGAATCTATCCAGTCTTTGGACGAGTACTGGAGGGACAAGAAGAGCTTTTGCGGTTAAAAGAGCTGGATTTAGAGCCAGTGACGGATTATCCCTATCCGGAGATTGAGGTAAACCGGCCGGTGCTTCCCCAGAGAATTGCAAAGGTTCAGGCGGAGCTCTTTGGCAGAGAGTATCCGGAGCCTGTGCGGGTGGAACACGGGAAGCGGCCGGAGTGCTGGAAAACAAGGTAGGGGCACAGGGAAATGGAAAAACAGCGAAAGCCTGGGCTAAATATGGCCAATGGCGCAATAAAAAAGGTCTGTAAAGGCCTTTTTTTGTGTTCTGAAACTTTTGTGCTGTCCCAATTATCTATAGAATAAAAGACAAAACAGAGAAAGGTGCGTGCCATGAAACAGATAGTATATGAAAAGCTGGTTTCGTATATTGTAGAGAATCAGAATCGATTTTATCGGGTGGCTTATAGTTATACCAGACGCCAAGAGGACGCTCTTGACGCTGTCCAGACGACAGTCTGCAAGGCATTGGAATCATATGAGGCCATAAAGAATGCGGACGCAATCAAGACTTGGTTTTATCGCATATTGATCAACGAATGTCTCACAATCTTAAAAAAGAGAAAGAAAACCGTTTTGTTGGGGGACTACTCTCAACAAGAAGAGGGATATTATGACAAGGATGTGGGACAAAAAGAAGATATCAACGACGAGTTAAGCAGACTGGAACCCGATATACAGGGAATTATCAGGCTTCGATTTTTTGAGGAATTGACTTTAAAGGAGATTTCCTGTATTACCGGCATGAACCTGAATACCGTAAAAACAAAACTATACCGTGGACTAGAATTATTAAAAGAAAATATTCAGGAGGCGGACTTATGAGTAAATTAGAAAAAATGAAAAAAGAATATGATGACATTTTAATTCCGGCGGAGCTTGGCATCCGGATACAACAGGAGATTGAAAAATCACAGAGGAGACAGAGGAAGAAAGGGCACAGCTTGCAGCATTCCAGATTAAAAAAAATACTTCACAGGACAGAAGCGGCCGCTGCGGCTATATGTCTTCTTTTTACCGTTGCCCTGAATACAAATGAGGCATTTGCCAAGGGAGCCGCGGATATTCCTGTAATCGGAGAGCTGGCCCGAATCTTGACTTTCCGATCTTATGAAAGGGAACAAGATGATATCGGGATTTCTGTAAAGATTCCATCTGTTGAGATGATCGAAAAGGATACAGGATTGACAATGAGCAAAATCAATCAGGAAATTTATATGCTCTGTGAACAATATGCCAAAGAGGCGGTTCTGCGTGCCGAGGAATACAGAGAGGCTTTTTTGGAAACAGGGGGAACTGCGGAGGAATGGGCAGAGCACCATGTGAAGATTACTGTGGACTATGAGATAAAGCAGAAAAATAATACTTATCTCTCCTTTATGGTAAGAGGCACGGAGAGTTGGACAAATGCCTACAATGCGTCTAAATATTATAATTTGTCATTGGAAACAGGTGATGTTGTCACATTGGAGGATATGCTGGGAAGCGAATATATTGAGTTGGCAAATGAAAGCATCAGAGAACAAATTTCGGAGAGACAAAGGGCGGGCGAGCCGTTTTTTACAGAAGAGGAAGGTGGTTTTACCGGAATCTCGGAGGACGCCAAGTTTTATATTAATCAGGAGAATCGCCCGGTGATTGTCTTTGACAGATATGAGATTGCGCCCGGCTCTTCGGGTGAGCCGGAGTTTGAAATTGGAGGTTCCTCAAAAAGTCCCAATGCTCAGCAAAGCGTAACGCAGGAGACGGTCCAGGAAGAAACCCCGGAGGAGGGGAGAAACGAGAGTGTGCAGGGATCACAAAGATACCAAGACAATTTTCAGGTTGACGCCAAAACAGCAGAGGAATTTGCAGGAAAAATTAAGGAAGCCGTAGCCCATAAGGATTTGGAGGCTTTGATGGAATTCATGGCATTTCCCGTCTATGTGGGGCTTCCGGAAGTGGGTACTGTGGAGACACAGGAAGAGCTTCTTGAGATTGGCGCGGAAGCTTTGTTTACAGAGGGACTTCTGTCTGCTGTGGAAGGGGCAGATATCAAGGACCTTCCGCCTAGTATGGCCGGATTTTCTATCTCAGATGGCGGAACGGCAAATATTAATTTTGGTGTGGTGGATGGTGTTTTGGCCATAAATGGAATTAATTATTGAGAAAAAATCTATATTTAACCGCTTGATTGTATGATTTTACGGATTATTTATAAAATTTATAAAGTTTTCATACAATATTAGCACTCATCTATTGACAGTGCTAACAATCCGTGTTATAACTATACTTGAACAGAGGAACTGGAAACAAACCGAAAGGAATAAAATCCGATTCCTGGGTTCAAAATAATATAACACATAGGGCACTCATGTGGCGAGGGTCGTCCAGAGGGGACGACAGGCGGCCGGAGGTACCGGCGGCAAAATAAAAAAGGAGGAATGACAGATGTTGATGCCTAGTATTTTTGGAGAATCTTTATTTCATAACTGGATGGATTTCCCCTTCTCCGATATGGAAAAGGCCCTGTATGGAAGTCGTACACAGAATGTGATGAAGACGGATATAAAGGAGACCGAGCAGGGCTATGAACTGGATATTGATTTGCCCGGCTTTAAGAAGGAAGAGGTCCAGGCTCAGCTGGATAAGGGATACCTGACCATTCAGGCATCCAAGGGCGCCAGCAAGGATGAGAAGGATGAGAAGGGAAAATACATTCGGCGTGAGCGCTATGGAGGAACTATGAGCCGCAGCTTTTATGTAGGGGAGGGAATAACTCAGAACGATATTCACGCAAAATTTGAGGACGGTATCCTACGCCTGACCGTGCCCAAGACTGACAAACAGGCGGTGGAGCAAAAGAAATATATAGCTATCGAAGGATAAAGACTGGAATATTTAGCATACAGGTTCGGGAAAGGCCTCTGGGACATTGGGTTTCGGAGGCCTTTTTTGCGGATAGCCTTGTATTTTGCCGAAAACACGCTATGATAGGGAGTAGAATACGCGGCCTCAGGGGCTGCTGTACAAAAGAAAGGATTGGACCTGTATGACAACCAGAAAAGAAGCCATTGCTTATTGCCTGACGTTTCCTCATGTCTATGAGGATTATCCCTTTCATGATTCCAACTGGACTTGCATGCGTATTCGGGGCAATCAGCGGATTTTTGCCTGGATTTTTCAGCGGCAGGAGCATATTTGGATCAATGTAAAGTGTGATCCGCAGTGGAGAGAATTTTGGAGGGATGCCTATGAGGCTGTGATCCCCGCCTATCATATGAATAAGCAGCACTGGAATTCTATTATACTAGACGGGACTGTTCCCAGAAAAGAGATACAGCGGATGATTGGGGAGAGCTATGATTTATGTAAGGGGGAGAAAGGAAAAGAAGCATGAAAATTCATCGGCTGATTGGAATTTTATCTTTGCTGCTGCAAAAGGAGAGGGTGACGGTTTCCTACCTGGCGGAAAAGTTTGAGGTGTCTTCCCGGACCATTCGCCGGGATATCGAGGCCTTGGGGCGGGCCGGGATTCCTGTTGTGACGCTTCAGGGAAAAAATGGCGGGATTTCCATTATGGAGGGCTACCGGGTGGACAGGACACTACTAACCTCCCAGGATATGCAGGCCATTCTGGCAGGACTAAAGAGTCTGGACAGTGTCAGTGGCAGCAATCGGTATCAACAGCTGATGGAAAAGCTGTCTGGCGGGAATCCGGAGGTCATTGTGGCTGGAGAAAATGTTCGCATTGATTTGGCCTCCTGGTATCGGTCCACCCTGGCCCCTAAAATTGAGCTGATTCAAAAAGCGCTGGAGGAAAAGGAGTGCCTTTCCTTTCTGTATTACTCTTCCCGGGGGGAGGGGAAAAGGGAGGTGGAGCCAGGGCTTCTGGTGTTTCAGTGGGCTTCCTGGTATCTGTGGGGATATTGCCGCAAACGTAAGGAATTTCGCCTGTTTAAGCTAAATCGCATGCTATCTCTCCAGGGGACCGGGGAGACCTTTGTGCCCCGGAGAGTGCCCGAGCCTCGATTTTCCGGGAGTCAGCCTGCTCTGGGGAGATTTCCGGTAAAGGTGCTGCTGGAGCCCCAGATGAAGTGGCGACTGATTGAGGAATTTGGAGTGGATAGCTTCCAGGAGCAGCCGGATGGCCGTCTGTTATTTACTTTTTCCTTTGAGGACAAGGAAAATCTTAAAAGCTGGCTCTTAAGCTTTGGGGACCAGGCGGAGCTTTTGGAACCGCTAAGGATGCGAGAGGAGATGACGGATCTGGTCTCACGGATGCTGAAAAAATATTCCTTGACTTTGCCGCAGCGGAAAGAGATAGAATGAGCTTGTGGAGCTGATGACTACACAAAAAATGTCCGGGAGGAGGGAGCCAAATGGAGTATGGAATCCGGGATCTGGCAAAGCTTGCGGGGGTGAGTGCACGCACCCTGCGCTACTATGAGGAAATCGGGCTTTTAAAGCCTCTATATACCAGTCAGGCGGGATACCGGTTTTATGGGGAGGATGAGGTGGCTCTTTTGCAGCAGATCTTATTCTACCGGGAAAGGGGCTTCGATTTAAAGTCCATTGGGCAGATTCTCTATGAAAGGGATTTTAATCTGATGGAAGCTCTTAAGGAGCACCTGCGGGAGCTGGAAGCCCAGCGTATCCATGTGGATGCCCTGATTCGGACGGTTAAGCAGACCATTCTATCTATGAAGGGAGAATATGAGATGGAGGATCAGGAGAAGTTTAGAGTGTTTCTGGAGCAGCAGATAAAGGAAAATGAGACCAAATATGGGGCAGAGATCCGAGAAAAGTATGGGGATGCTCAGGTAGATGCCAGTAACCGGAGGATGTTGAAGATGAGCCAGGAGGAATGGGACAGGTTTCAGAAGCTGGAGACGGAGATCCGGGAGGGACTGGCAAATGCTGTACGAACCGGAGTTTTGCCGGATAGCCAGGAGGGATGCCGGATTGTGGAGCTCCACAGGGAGTGGCTTTCCATGACCTGGAAGCAATATACAAAGGAGGTCCACAGAGCTCTTGCCACTATGTATGTGTGTGACGAACGGTTTACCCAATATTATGACCAGGAGGAGCCAGGCTGTGCAGCGCTTTTGGAGCAGATGATCCAATATTGGACGGAGAAAGAGGAGGGATAGGACCCTAGGGAGAGACAGCGGACTACAGAGGACGCCAGCGGCCGGTACGATACTCCCGGTAGGAGATAAGGAAATTTACCAGCCAGCCTAAGGGAACAGCATACCAGACCATGGCAATGCCAAAACGGGGGGCTAGGGTCACAGCCAGGACCACCCGCAGAGACAGATTTGCCAGGTTGGCGATGGTAAACATTTTCATGTGTGCAGCGCCCCTGAGTAGGCCGTCAGTAGCCATTTTCAGACCAATCAGGCCAAAGAAAAAGCCGATAAAGGTCAGGTAGCTACTGCCGGTTTTAAGAGCTAGGGACGTGCCGTCGCTGCCTAGGAAGGAAGCGATAATGGGCTGGTGAAAGAGCTCCAGGATCACACACAGGATCAGGGCGAAGAGGCCGGTGAGCCAAAGGGCTGCGTGATAGCCTCGGGTCACCCGGTCCTGTTGGCCGGAGCCCAGGTTCTGAGCGGTATAGGAGGACATAGCGTTTCCCAGGGCCGCCATGGGCACAATGCAAATGCTCTCCACCCGCATGCCTGCGGAGAAGCCGGCCAGCATCTGAGGGCCAAAGCTGTTCACAACCGATTGCACCAGCATCATGCCAATGGAGACTGTGGACTGCTGAAAGATGGAGGGCAGAGCCACCCGACTCATGGATCTCAGCTCCGAAAGACTGTAAAGTGCAGATAGTCCAGAGCTAGATTTTGTGGGTCCTGAGTCTTTAGAGGGGAATTCCGGTAAGGGAAAAGCCTCGGGGGAAACAGGGAATGCTGTATTTTGCTGGGGATAGGCCTTTAGCTCCCGCAAAAAAAGCACGAAGGAGAGGAGGGCCGCCAGTCCCTGGGCCAGCAGGGTGGCCCAGGCCACGCCGGCGATGCCCATTCCCAGAGAACGGACCATATATACATCCAGGGCGATGTTGAGAACTGAGGAAAAAATCAGTAGGTATAGGGGAATCCGGGAGCGTCCCAGGGCGTTAAACATGGCAGAGAGCACATTATACAGGAATAAAAAGGGAAGCCCCAGAAAATAAATGCGCAGATACTCTGTGGCCATAGGAAGAAGCTCCTGGGGAGTGCGCAAGAGGACCATCATCCGGGAACCCAACAGGAGCCCCAGAAGTGCAAGTAAAAGGCTCAGACCCAGAAAGGTGAGCAGGGCTGTGGAGATGGACTTTTTCATGGAGGCGTAATCCCGGGAACCGAAATAGTGGCTGGTGACCACGGAGGCTCCCACACCGCCCCCAATGGCTACACAGATAAAGACATTGGTAAGGGAATAGGAAGCCCCCACGGCCGCCAGGGCGTGCTCACTTACATAGCGGCCCACCACCATGGAATCTGCCATGGTGTAAAATTGCTGGAATAAATTTCCAATGATCATAGGAAGCGCAAACAAAAATAGCGCGCGACCGGGACGTTCTCGCAGAAGATATTCCTTTTGCATAATAAACTCCTTAGAAAAACTTTTTTCGGAACAGCATAGGCCCTTGCTCTACTATATTTCAGAAATTGTAAAAACTTTCCAGAGAATATAGGAGACAAAAGAAACATTTTTGTTTCTTTTGTCTCCTATATTGTGTTTTATGCCTTGTCGTGAATCTCGCTGTGGAGCTGTTGCAGGGATTTTACCTCTCCCTGTCCATGGCTGTTTACATAGCGAATACCACTGGCCGTGGCCTTAGCAGCGGCGATGGTAGTCATATAGGGGATCTTGGCCTTGATAGCTGCCTTGCGCAGATAGCTGTCATCATGGATACTGTCTTTGCCCGCAGGGGAATTTACAATCAAGTCAATCTTTCCGTTGGTAATGAGATCCAGGATATTGGGGCGGCCTTCATATAACTTTTTCACCTTCTCTGCCGGAATGCCAGCCTCATGGATAAGCGCATAGGTAGTTCCGGTGGCAATAATGTGGAATCCGTCCTCATGGAAGCTTCGGGCTACCTCTACAACCTCCTCCTTGTCCTTACGGTTGACGGAGATAAGCACCGTGCCGCTTAAGGGCAGCCGGGACTGGGTGGCCTCCTGAGCCTTGTAAAAAGCTTCGCCATAGGAGTGGGATAATCCCAAAACCTCGCCGGTAGAACGCATTTCCGGTCCTAATACCGGGTCCACCTCCTGGAACATATTGAAGGGGAACACGGCCTCCTTTACGCCATAGTTGGGGATTTCTTGTTCCTTTAATTCTGGTACTGGTGAGGGACGGCCAGTAAGCTCCGCAGTGATAATGTCTGTGGCCAGAGGCACCATGCGGATGTTGCAGACCTTGGATACCAGGGGCACGGTACGGGAGGCTCTGGGATTGGCTTCCAGCACATAAACCCTTCCCTTCTCAATGGCATACTGCATGTTCATCAGGCCTTTCACATGCATTTCCTCTGCGATTTTTCGGGTATATTCCTTGATGGTCTCCACATTTTCCCGGGAGATATGCACCGAGGGAATGATGCAGGCGGAATCCCCGGAATGGACCCCGGCCAGCTCAATATGCTCCATAACAGCGGGCACAAAGGCGTGGGTGCCATCGCTGATAGCGTCTGCTTCGCACTCGGTGGCATGGTTCAGAAACCGATCAATGAGGATAGGACGGTCCGGAGTGACACCCACGGCCGCCTGCATATAACCGGTCATGCTCTCCTCGTCATAGACCACCTCCATACCCCGTCCTCCTAACACATAGGAGGGACGTACCATCACCGGATAGCCGATGCCGGAGGCGATTTTCAGGGCTTCTTCCACGTTGGTGGCCATTCCGGATTCCGGCATGGGGATATTAAGCTTTTCCATCATGGCCCGGAACAGATCTCGGTCCTCGGCCAGGTCAATGACAGAGGGGGAGGTACCCAGAATCTTTACCCCGTTCTTTTCCAGATCCGCTGCCAAGTTTAGAGGCGTCTGTCCGCCAAACTGGGCGATAACTCCCAAAGGATTTTCCTTTTTGTAGATGCTCAGCACATCCTCCAGGGTCAGAGGCTCGAAATACAGCTTATCCGAGGTGTCGTAATCCGTGGACACGGTTTCCGGGTTACAGTTTACGATTATGGTCTCAAAGCCCAGCTTTTTCAAAGCCAGAGCCGCATGAACACAGCAATAGTCAAATTCGATACCCTGGCCGATACGGTTGGGGCCCCCTCCCAGGATCATAATCTTGGGTCTATCTGTGGACACGGGATTTTTGTCCGGTGCATTATAGGTGGAATAGTAGTAGGCGTTATCCTGGGTGCCACTTACATGTACCCCTTCCCAGGCCTCTTCCACCCCTAAGGAAATGCGGTGATTCCGGATCTCCTCCTCGGAAATTTTAAGAAGCTGGCTTAAATATTTATCGGAGAATCCGTCCTTTTTGGCAGAGATCAGCAAGTGGTCTGGGGGCAGGGAGCCTTGAAAGCCAAGAAGAGTCTCTTCCTCCTCCACCAGCTCCTTCATCTGCTGAATAAACCAGGTTTTTACCTTGGTGAGCTCGTGGAGCTCTTCCACCGTGGCGCCTTTGCGCAGGGCCTCATACATAACAAAATGGCGCTCGCTGGAAGGGGTGATCAGAAGCTTGAGGAGCTGCTCTTTGGTACGGGTGTCAAAGTCCTTGGCATGCCCCAGGCCATAGCGACCGGTTTCCAGACTGCGAATAGCCTTCTGGAAGGCTTCCTTATAGGTTTTGCCAATGCTCATAACCTCGCCTACAGCCCGCATCTGAGTGCCCAGCTTGTCCTCCACACCCTTGAATTTTTCAAAGGCCCAGCGGGCAAATTTAATCACCACATAATCCCCATCCGGTACATACTTATCCAGGGTTCCATATTTTCCACAGGGAATGTCCTTTAAAGTCAGTCCGGCTGCCAGCATGGCGGAGACCAGAGCGATGGGGAATCCGGTGGCCTTGCTGGCCAGGGCAGAGGAGCGGGAGGTGCGGGGATTGATTTCAATGACAATAATACGGTCCGTGACTGGATCGTGGGCAAACTGTACATTGGTGCCACCGATAACCTGTACGGACTCTACGATTTTATAGGCCTGCTCCTGAAGCCGTTTCTGGCATTCCTCAGAAATGGTCAGCATGGGAGCGGAACAGAAGGAGTCGCCGGTGTGAACCCCCAGCGGATCGATATTTTCTATAAAGCAGACGGTGATCATATTGTTGTCTGCGTCCCGAACTACCTCCAGCTCCAGCTCTTCCCAGCCCAGAATGGATTCCTCCACCAGGACCTGTCCCACCAGGCTGGCCTGCAAGCCGCGGGCACAGACAGTTTTTAACTCTTCCTTATTATATACAAGTCCGCCACCGGCACCGCCCATGGTGTAGGCCGGGCGCAGAACCACGGGATACCCCAGGGTATCGGCAATTTTCAGGGCTTCCTCCACAGTGTAGGCAACCTCACTGCGGGCCATCTCAATGCCCAGAGCATTCATGGCCTTCTTAAACTCGATACGGTCCTCACCGCGCTCAATGGCATCCACCTGCACACCGATGACTTTTACCTGATATTTGTCCAGAATGCCTTCCTTGTACAGCTCCGCGCATAGGTTCAGACCGGACTGACCGCCCAGGTTTGGCAACAGTGCATCCGGTCGCTCCTTGGCAATGATCTGCTCCAAACGCTCCACGTTCAGAGGCTCAATATAAGTAACATCAGCTGTTTCCGGGTCCGTCATAATGGTAGCCGGGTTGGAATTCACTAGGACAATCTCATAGCCCAGCTTCCGCAGAGCCTTGCAGGCCTGGGTACCGGAATAATCGAATTCACAGGCCTGTCCAATGATAATGGGACCGGAGCCGATGATGAGAACTTTGTGGATATCCGTTCTTTTTGGCATAGGTATCTCCTCCTCTTCTTGCCTTTCTTCTGCTTCTTGCAAAATAGTGGTGTGTGCCCGAAGAAACACCGGGAACACCGCTATTCTTATTATATAGAAAATTGGGAAAACCGCAAGGATTTTTAAATTTTCTGCGTTTTATACAGAATAAGCAGGGGAGAGGGGGGATTTTCAGGAAAAAATGTTGCCAGGAGCTTTCCCGGAGGTTGTTCCCTGCATTTGTGATTCCATATCTGTCTGAGATTTATTTTAGCCGGGCATTTATTTTGGCAATGGTATGTCTGTTGATCAGATATCGCATAAGCCAAACCAGAATAAATAGAAAGGCAAAAATGCAAAAATAGCCAAGAAAGCCCTGGAGGCTGTGGTCCATCCAATAGGTAAAATAAGCCACAGGCATCATCACAGCGGAGACAATAAGAAAATAGAGACCAGTCTGTCCCGCGATGCTTAAGCGATCCAATTCCCAGATAAGAGAGGCTCCCCCGAAGGTTGCTCCCAGGAGAGCGCACAGAGCGGTTTGCAGGATCACAGCCTGGATTTCGCTGCCCATCATGGAAGTAAGCTGAGGCATACAGGGAGAGTAGTACCCCTGTCCCCAGACACAGGACAGGAAAATGGTTATAAGATACCCAATGGCAATTCCAATGGGAAGTCCTGAGATTACCCGTTGTAGTAATTTCTTTTTCATTTGATCTACCTCCTGATTCCTAAAAGTTGTTTGATTTTGGAGACATATCGCCTGGAAGCATAGGAGGTGGTCCCATCCAGAAATTTTATGCAGATGGTACCGGTAAAGCTCAAGTCAAAGCAGTTGACCTTTTTTAGATTGATGATTTCCGAATTGGAAATCCGGACAAAGGTCTTTTTGTCAAGCATCTTCTCCAGCTCATAAAGCCTGAGGCGAAGGATATATTCCCCCTTTTCTGTAACAGCAAAGCTTTTTCCGGAATGGGCATAGATGCGGATGAGAGCAGAGGGCTCCAGGACCTCCAGCCGCTGCCCCCTGACACCGGTAATCACCTGAGGGGAAGATTCCGACAGCTTTGCCAGAAGATTCTGAAGTTCCTCTGTCATGGCGTTGGTCACCACAAGGATTTTGGGCTCTGTGCAGGAGCTGTCTATTTTAATTTCAATCTGCAAGGGATTCCCTCCTTTCGGATATCCTTTCCTTACAAAGGCTTACAGGCCCTTGTAAGTGGGGATAGGTGTATTATAGGAAAATTGCCGGCTGGCTGCAAGGGATTTGCCGTAGCTGGCCTGTTTTTGCCTATAGGTGGTACAGGACCATATGGCTTACAGGTAAATTTGATGGCCGAAAAATTGTGAAAAAGGAATGACAGACAGGCCTTGGCAGGGTATAATAGGAAAGAAGTCAGAGAACACATGCAGGTCAGCACTGCCGTAGGCAGAGGGTCTGCAAAATATATGGTTAAGGAGAGAAAAGCAGATGAAACAGGATATGATTGTAATCTTGGATCTGGGCAGTACGGAAAATACAGTGCTTGCACGGCAAATCCGCGATATGGGAGTTTACAGTGAGATTCATCCCCATGATATTACGGTGGAGGAGTTAAAGGCCCTTAATAATGTAAAGGGCATTATCTTAAATGGAGGGGAGAACCGGGTAGTGGACGGCCATCCTGTGGATGTTCGGGAGGAGCTTTATTCCTGGGGCTGTCCCATGTTGTCCATAGACCATCCGGGTTCTAAGTGTGAAAAACAGCTGTCTGCTCTTCCCAAGGAAGAGGTTCTGCGGGAGTTTGTTTTCACCAAATGCCAGGCACAGGCCAACTGGAATATGAAAAATTTTATCGCTGACCAGGTGGAGTTGGTGCGCCGCCAGGTGGGAGATAAGAAGGTGCTTCTTGCTCTGTCCGGCGGGGTGGATTCTTCTGTGGTGGCTGCCCTTCTCTTAAAGGCTATTGGCCAGCAGCTGGTGTGTGTTCATGTGAATCACGGCCTGATGCGGAAAAATGAGTCGGAGAGCGTGGTGGAGGTGTTCCAAAACCAGCTCCATGCAAATCTTATCTATGTGGATGCTGTGGAGCGCTTCTTAAGTAAGCTGGAAGGCGTAGCCGATCCAGAGCAGAAGCGCAAAATTATTGGTAGTGAGTTTATTCGGGTCTTCGAGGAGGAGGCCAGGAAGTTGGAGGGCATCGACTTTTTGGGCCAGGGAACCATTTACCCGGATATTATTGAGAGCGGGACTAAGACGGCCAAGATGGTGAAGTCTCACCACAATGTAGGTGGATTGCCGGAGGATCTGAAGTTTGAGCTGGTGGAGCCGCTAAAACAGCTGTTTAAGGATGAGGTGCGGGCCTGCGGCGTGGAGCTGGGTCTTCCGGAATCCATGGTGTATCGTCAGCCGTTCCCAGGGCCAGGGCTTGGCGTGAGATGCTTAGGAGCCATTACCAGGGACAGGCTTGAGGCTGTCCGGGAGTCGGATGCCATTCTCCGGGAGGAATTTGCCAAGGCTGGTCTGGATAAGAAGGTGTGGCAGTACTTTACGGTGGTGCCGGACTTTAAATCTGTGGGAATGAAGAATCATGCCCGGGTGTTTGAGTATATGGTGATTATCCGGGCGATCAATACGGTAGATGCCATGACAGCTTCTATTGAGAAGGTGGATTGGGATGTATTGGAGAGGATTACGGAGAGGATCTTGGCGGAGGTGGAGAACGTGAATCGGGTTTGCTATGATATGAGCCCGAAG
>JAAWAC010000064.1 GCA_022791975.1 Lachnospiraceae bacterium
CGGTATTTACCGTAGAGGCATCTGCCTTTTTAGCCACAGTGGTAGACAAACTATTCACTGTGGTAGGCAGACTACCTAAATTTGCACTTACGTCTTTAATCGCCTTCCCTGTTTTCTGAGCATCTGCCGCAAACCCCGCCACCGTCGCCGTCATAGGATCCACCAACTCAATCTCTTTCCTTTGCAACATTAGCAGCTCATTCGTAATGTTGGTTTTCTCCCAATGCTGTGCATTCCACTGCTCTGCCTGGGTAATCGCAACTATACATCTATACAGTGTATTCTTGTAAATACAATAATCTCCCAGCGCGTACAGCGCTCCCTCATTGTATGCCATGTCAGCACCATCACCAGTGCTTGCCTTAAGCCGATCAATATCCGCCCTGTTACACAGAGTATTTTCTAACAACTGCTTGGGGCCAGCATTTATTATGTCCGCATGGGCTGGATCGGTTGTCTCAGTAATCGGCATCATATCAGAAAAAATCGGTTCAATGACAGTATAACTTTCCATAGTATAATCCTCCTTTTATTTATATTTACAAGACATCATCTACCCGGAAAGTCATCTCCAGGTCTGCATCTTTGCCCTTATTTTTAAAAGTCTTAATAGCAACAAGGTCTCCTTCTGCATCATAAAGGGCTAGCTCATTGATATTGACATCTACACACTCATCCACCGATAATGTACAAAAATATCGGCATGTCGTGTCGCTTACAAATTCATAATTATCAACCACTTTTCTGAAAACCTCATTCTTCAACGCAGTATCGCTACTGGAAGGCGCTATCGGTTCCCCGTTCTCATCGACGCCCCCATCTCCAAATGCCATTCCAACGATTGCCGGTAGCTGCATCACGCCGGCCCTTGCCTTAACCATCTTTATCCTTGCTGCGATTGTTACAACTGCATCTGCCATTACAAGCTCTCCTCTCTTCTCTCTGCGTTCAAGAATTTAGACCCATCAAGCTTTTCAGTTCCATCTAAAGTCCACAAATTCTTTTTAACTGTTACAAAACATTCTTCAAATGATTCCTGTTCGTAAACAGGGAAAATCACACAAATATTTTCTAAGCTGTCAGCGTATCTGCTGTCCAATATTTGCAAAAAACTGACATGATCATTGATAATTCTCTCTGGCACAAAAGGCAGAGAAAATCCCAAGTCATATCCGAAATCAATCTGGTTTTCATTGAGAACTTCTACCGGTCCCACAATAACCTCCAGATCCATTTTACAGATTGCAACTTGACACAGGTTTACGGAGCCATCCAACAACCAGCCTCCATTAAACGTCCGGAACATAAAAAAAGGCATCCGCATTTGGATGTCCATGCCTTGTAGATTTACTTTTTCCAGCTCTTGATTTTCCAGGACCAAAAGGATCCATTCACATAGAATATACATGGTATGCGATTGTTTTATCCGATCCAATGTTTTCTTTATACGCTTAACATTCAAAGTACCCTCACCTATAAACACTGCTCGGAAAACATTCGGGTGTGGAAAACTGGTTCCGCCTTGGCTGAGCTTAATAGAGCCGTCCAGTAACCAAGCCCCGTTAAGTATATTATACTTAACCCAATACTCCCCCTTATCATGGATATCACTCACATGGACCTCAAAGTCCGTAACATCCCTAAGATGCTGCTCCATACGATAAGGGGTCATCGGTCTGCGGCAATCGCGCTTCTCGTAAATTAATTTTCTGCGCTCTTCATAAGACAAATTTTCTCTCACTGGCAGCTGCCACTTTATCTCATGATACTTTAGCCCCCAGGTAGCTGTCTCAATAAACATTTGCTCTGGGAGCTCTTCCAAAATCCGGCGCACTGCGTCATACTCTAGTCCCATCACTTGATAGAGCCATTTCCCAACATAAGACTTTTCATAAAATTCTTCTGAAACATAGCTTAACTGCCTTTTAGCACTTTCACTGGTAGGGAACTTTTCAAAATTAAATTCCTTCATCCTGCCTCCCTTCCAGTAAACTCAAGATTTCCTGTTTCCGGATATTCTTCACTCTGTATGGCTATATTGTCCATACATCCATTCATCAGGAATTCGTCAAAATCTTCCAGTCCTGGAACATCACTGAGGATTGGCCGGACATCATTATACCGCAAGATTCCCTCCTCCTTAGCTATTATGTACACGGCCTTTACTGCCTCAGAAAAATCCTTCTTGATCTGCTCCACATCCGTTGTCTCATCATGGAGGATTCCGGTGCACACATATGTAATCCCTAGAGTAGTAGCCGCCGTACAGACAAAATCTGCACATGCCGTAGGCAGGAGCCGCAAAGACCGATCATCCGGGGACACGATATGATGATACACATCCTGTAACAGCTTCTCGTTCGCCGGCCTTCCATTTCCGTCCACTAGTACCAGTTTTACTGTTCCCGGACCGTTATAGCAAGGAACAACCACACATGCTCCCGCTCCGGCCTCCTTGGCCCACCGAATAAAATCGCTGTCATTACCAAGGTACGTCATGCTGCTGTCAAACTCTGCCGCTATGCGGTCATAAAAGTTATCGTTGGACTCCCGCTCGGTCCCTCCAGTTATGGGTTCCGGATTTGTAACCGCTGTTATGCCCCGCATGGGTTTTGCCATAATGACAACCGCATCTGCCTTTACATTAGATTCCGGCCCCGGCTGAACAGCTGTCACAGACACCTCTACTTTCCCGCCCCAGGCAATCATACTATCTTTGTCGGTTCGAAACCCTATTGCTGGCCCACTATCCGTTGCAGGTGTGCAAAACACAGTACCGGCCGGTATTTCCGTGCCTTTTATTCCAGTAATCAGCACTTTTCCAGATGCACATCTGGGCGTATGCCTTTCCAAGTGGACCTGCCTCCCATGGCTATCCAGCCAGTCATCCCAGGCATACTGAGGGAAAGCAATCATCAATGTCCGGACAAGATGGTAATTAATAAACTCGTCCAGCTCCAGGGCTGCCGGCCTGGTAAAATCATAGGGAAATCCTCCTGGCATATCATCCATATCGGATGGCAGGTTATTCATCATCCGCCGATGTATCCCATCAGCCGTGCTATTCTGCACAAAATCAGGCAAAACAAATTCTGGCTGCATCCCATCACCTCCTATAACGTAATCTCAAAAATATCATCCCACCACACGCCCTTTACATGAAAATTGCAGTACATCTCATCCCCATCCCAGGAAAACATAAAATCCCGAACAAACTCCGTCCGGGGATTTACCATCAATGCATCTGTAATGGTCCTTTGTACCATGGATTCCACTGTTTTTTCATCGTCATCCTCTAGGGCAGCTTCCATCTCCACGCCAATAGAATCCGGATATGCAAGACATGCATAGCGCTCCGTTTGGGCCACCTTAAAGCACCAGATCATAAACGCCTCCCGGCCGTCACACTCTACCATACGCCCGGCACCATCCCGAGCAAAATCTCCTTTTTCAATGTCCCATTTTACACTCCGCTTATACCTATTATCATACTCAGAGCCTTCTGGTATCATATCCGGCACCTCAAACACCGGAAATAATGCCTCCGACATTCCTCCGCCTCCTTCCCTTTATGATCCGGTCACAATATCCACCACCACCGCCTCATTCTGTACCCAGGCAACCAACACCCTGTCCCCAGGCCTTACACTTCGCATTTTCTCTGGCAATAAAATACTGTGGGAATGACTTCCCGTGCCTTCCAAGTGTCCATCGTGTTCCCCATCATCCTCCTTAAGGGATGTAGTGGTCAATACATCATCCACCATGCCAAGAGTAAGGCTCCGAAGAACAGAATAGTCTCCTTTGGGTACCGGCACAGGAAAGGTGTTTGTGACAAGACTGCCATCTGGCAGGATCTCCCCAAAATCTAAAACAAGAGGTGCTTCCCCTTCCCGCTTCATTCTCTCAGATAATACATTCGCTAATTTATTTGCCCCCGGATTCCCTTTATATGGCAAACCAAATACCTCCCTCCTCAATCAAAGCTTCCATTATCCACCCAGCCATAAACATTACTGCCGCTATCCACATGAACGAGGTGCCAGGGATGCGCTTTCCCGGACCCGTTTTTTATGGTAATTTTGGCCTTTCCAGCTCTCGCTCCGTGCCCTTTTGCATCCGGATAGCTACTGACATAATGGGTACCACCATGGTAATTGACCACGTCCCCCACCTCATAGCTTTTATCCCCAGCGGTGGAACTACCGGAAGATGTACGGCCTCCAGCACCGCCTCCCTGATCCGTCACCTCCAAATCCATGGTCATGCTATATGTATCAACATCATGCCGAATGCCCTTTACAAAAAAGTACCCCTCCGAGGTTCCGACCATCAGGTACACCAGATCCCCTTTCCGAATAAAAGGTACATCTGGGCTTTGCACAGATATCTCTTTTATGATATTTCCCTTTTCGTCCAAAATCTCCTGAGCTGCAGAGGTAGCATCGGCAAGGCTTTCATCGGACCCTCTCACATAAATCCTCTGTCGGATTCCATACTGGATGAGTCCGTTCAAAGTCGCCTCCACACTGCTGTTCCCTTCGTCCGTTGCCTGCCCCATAACCTTTACCCGAGTAACCAAATTTGAGATACTCATGCTTTCGCTAACCACCTTTGTGTTGTCAGCCTTAAACACAT
This sequence comes from Lachnospiraceae bacterium, assembly GCA_022791975.1. GTDB lineage: Bacteria > Bacillota > Clostridia > Lachnospirales > Lachnospiraceae > RGIG4284. The sequence goes on from JAAWAC010000064.1 coordinate 4,639, forward strand.
ACACGGTCTTATTACTTCCCTTTGGCAGAACATTTGTTTTACCTGCCACGGATCTCAAAATGCACTTCTTCTCTCCCTTTTTTGCAGCATCATCCAACAACTCCCGGATAATATCCGCCAGATACTGATTATTATATTTCAGCCGGCCATGCGCCGCATTAGGCCCTTTATATTCATCCTCGGTGGGGATTTCCCAATCATCCAAAATCCCTATGATGGCCGCCTGCGTGCCGGTCCCGGAAGGAAAATATAAGTTGTCCTGACTTTTTTGCAGCTTATAAAGCTCATCATAGCAGGTGCACTTTAACGTTGAGCCGCTGTTCTGCTGTACAGGATTCCAGCCTTCCACGTATCCCCTTGCTACCTCTTCATCCAGACTTCCTCCATCTGAGGCAAATATACCAATCAGGCAACCCGGTTTGATGATATTTGACAAATATCCCTTGGAAGTAGAATCATTCCGGACTGTAAAGGAAGAGCGGACAGCTATTTCATTCTCGTTTTCTTCCCAGCCCAAATTTTCTACATAATTTTTGATATTATACTGGTTCCCACTCTCCGTTACTACCACAGCCCGATATGTAATCTTTGATAAATCAATCATCCCATCGCCCCCTAAACAAGTGTAAGCGTGGTCCCAGGCCATATCCAATGCCCATGGTCTGAGCTTCCCTTCCCATGGGCCTTAGCGGCCGCCTCAATCGTCCCCGCATTGGCATTATACAGAGCCGTCCACTTGCTAGCACCGCCACACAATCTCTGGGCTATCTGAGACAGCGTATCACCACTTTTCACCGTATAGGTTCCACCTCCTCCACCGCTTCCCCCTTTCCCCCCTGTTCCACCCCCGCCTGTGTTCCTTGGACGGGTCTTTCGCACAAAAGCCACTATTTTCAGCTCATTGGTATCATATATTTCCAGAGGCCGCTTTTCCACAAAAGAGATGGAGTACCGAATATTCCCATAGGCACCATATGTCACTGGCTGGAATGACGCAATGGTCACATCCAAATTGATCCAGCTCTCGGTGACAATCAGGTTTAACACTGTCTCATTCCGGATAAAATCATTGATGATATTTACACACTGCAGGGGATCCTTCCAGGCTCTTTGACGGACAATGGCTTCCTTTTGTTTCGAGCTCCCGAAAAATTCCCCTTCCCAGGATATCTCTCCCACATCAATGCCCTTAGGCACCTTAACGGTGCCTTTGGATATAATATCAAAGCTCTGGTACTTTGCAGCGCTTTTGCCGGTTATTTGCTCCGGAAGCGCTGGAAAAACAAATCTAGCACCGCCGCCAACAGGAATCAATTTTATATCCATCCTATCCCTCCTTCACTGGCATATTGCTAAACACCTCCTCCAGGCTTGCCGCAATCTCCCCACCAAACTCATCCGCAATCTCTTTCATGTGCCGCTTGAGCACCTGTACGATAGTCTCCTCACTCTGTTCACCGCCTCCCTGGATGGTAAACTGTGGGGACATCTGGACGCTAATCTTGATCTGCGGAGTATCCCCTACTCCCCAACTATTCCCCGCAGGAGAAGAAGATACTGGGGAAACAGCGCCATCATCATTTCCCACAAATCCCCCATCTGCATAGGCCTCAACACCAAGCATCTGCCCCGCCTGCTCATACAATTCCAAGGCCCGCGACCTGCGGCTCGGGTTTGTGGGGATCACAAACTCCCCATACCCCTCTTCTGCCAGCCAGGACAGCTGTGGACCGTTGACAAATCCTCCGCTGGCATGACTGCTGATTCCTCCCAGTGTCATTGTGCTGCTCTTGCCCGTATTCAGTCCGATTCCGCCGTCCGGATTAAGATACCGGAGATTAAATTTTACATCCACATCCGCCGTAGTGGTAAAGGTATTCGAAAAGGTGGTATCAATCTGGGTTCCGGTTTTTCCATAAATCGTCTCAATACCTTCATTTATCTGATCCATGGCGGCAGAGCTAAGCGCAGCGCCGATGCCAGTCATAGCCGCCATCCCGGCAGCACCATAATCCACATTCTCTATAGCGCCAGTAAGCTCTGTCTCCATAATTGGAGTAAGCTCATGGAATCCAAACATCTGCATTCCTTCTGCAGCAAGCGCTTCCCCTGACATGGAAGCTTTCATACTTTCATGCAAGGACTGGGCAATGCTCTCTGGTATGGTTTCTGCTGTTTTCTGCAGCATGGTCCCCAAGGCCACCTGCACCTCTCCGCTGAGTCCTTCCAGATTAAACCACTCCGAAATTTCCTCAACAGTCCAGCTGGCCGGATCCGGCTTTACAGAAAGTGCCTGGTTCATAGCTTCTTTCAGTTTCTCGGATGCAGTCCCTTCAATATCTGGTAAAATTCCATCCAACTCACTCCCAAAAGTCTCCGCTATGGTATCCAACTGGAAACTCTCCACACGGACCTGAAGTTCATCAATCTGAGCATTGTATCCATCGGTAACCTCTTTCAGCATCTCATCATATTGGCTCTGGTCAATGGCTCCTTCCGACAGCTGAAGCCGGAGGTTGGTCAAGCTTACCTCCAAAGCATTGTCATAGCCTTCTGTCATACTCTGGACGTTTACTGCAAGCTCCTCTTGTAAGCTTGCAAAAGATTCTGCGTCCAAAGCAGTGCCGCCATATTTTATCTTCATGGCCTCAAACTTTGCGTCCTCCTGAGCCTGGGTTACCTTACTGGTAATATCCGCTATCTGATTCTGAAGATTTACTAATTCTTTTTGTTCATCCAGGGTAATCACGCCGTCCTCCAGATAAATTTCTATCTTTTCAGACAGTTCCTTGTTCTTTTCATCTATTTGGGCCTGCAAACCTTCATATACACCGTTGAGACTACCACTCATTTCTTCTTCATTGTTGTTTCCAATTAACAGTTCTAATGCCGCCGACGCCTCATAGTGCTTATCCTCCAGATAAGTCTTTGCCTGTGCAGCCAGCTCATCCATGGCGCTCTTATACCCTTCTTTATCATTCTCATTCAGTTCCATGCCCAGGCCAGCCTTCCAGTTCATTTTATCAATCGTCCGCATATAATTTTGAAGGGATGCCAGGGCATTGGTACTAGTCTGCGACGCCTCCGAAAATTTTGTAAGGCTGTCAGCCTGCTTATCAAAGGTAATCTTCGCTGCCGTCTCCTTAATCTCTTTAAGAGACAGGTGGATATCTCCAAATTTACTTATCAGTTTATCACTGACCGCCTCCTGGAACATAGCCCCCAGTTCCTCAGCACTAACCTCTGTATCATTGAGGGCGCTATTCAGAGCTTCAGTTTCAAAGGTCACCTCGTTAAGAGATAAACCAGTAGCCTCAAAAAACTTCTGGGCCTTTTCTGCTGCCTTCTGGGCCGCCTCCAGGTTACCCTCATACTCCTCCTTCACTTTATCTCCTCTTGCCCATCCTGCAAGGCCTCCCAAGCCAGCGCCGATCAAGGCGCCAATCGCTGTTCCAAGGCCAGGGATTACGCTACCAAAGGCAGCTCCTGCAATCGCTCCTGCTGCTACACCGCTCGCTTTTAAAGATGCAGACTCCGCGTATACTCTTTGCTCCTCCTTGTCATCGGATTGAAAAACATGGTAAGCATCCCCTCCAGCACTAACCAGCGTCGCTCCGGCCGCCAGTGCCCCAGCAATCGCTCCGCCTCCGGCCGCCACCTGGCCGACGCTGGTCGTTGCTCCAGACCCCAATGCTATGCCGGTATTCCCCAGTAGTCCTAGCAGACCGCTCCCGCCTGCTAGGCCAGTTCCGGCCAATTCATCTGCCACAGAAAAGCTTCCTAATAGCTTTCCCGATAATGATCCTATCTTAAAAATACTACTCCCAGCACTAATCATTGGGCCTGCCATCTTGGCCAGTAGCGCCGCCGATAATACCGAGGATAGATCTGCCGATTCGCCTCCTGGTAGCAGCTTCCCTGCATTGGACAGGAGATTTTTAAACCCCTGCCACAAACCATCCGACACAGCCTTAAAATCAAAACCTTCGGAAAAGCCCCTGGCAAAGGACGCTCCAATGCTAATTCCTCCATCCACAGTTTCTCCTAAGTCAATTCCCAGCAAAGTCATAATGCCAAATTTAAGGCCGGCTCCGATTCCCTCCCCAATGTCCTGAGCAAATCCTGCAAACTTTACTTTTCCTGTACTGCTCCACCACTCCGAAAAGGGTTCCGCGATAAATTTGTCCCAGGCAATCTTCATCTTTCCAAAAAGACCTGCCTCCTGCCATTCCCTGGTTCCCGAAATCTCCTCAAATTTGCTTTTCATCCGGCTAACCTTTTTGTCAACCATATCCATCAACCTGTCTAATCCATCTTCCACCGCCGGCATCTGACCGTTCAACCACTCCGCAATGCCCCGCACATAAGGAGACAGCCTCTCCCCAAAAGCAATCTTTACCCCATCCACCGCACTTTGTAAAAGGGTCAAAGAGCCTTGCAGATTGTCCAGCATGGTATCAGACATCCGTTTTGATGCACCATCCGCATTGTTCACAGCCTCCGCCAATTTACTATAATCCTCTGTGGACGCATTCAGGATAGCCAGTAGGCCCTTCTGGGCCTCGGTTCCAGCAATCGTATTGGCCAGCTCTGATTTCTGCTGATCAGAATAGGAGGCTGTGGCCGTCCGAAGCTCCTCCAAAACATCTGACAAGTCTCTTGCCGATCCGTCTGAGTTAAAAAAACCTATACCTATTTCCTCCAGGGCATCCCTGGCTTTCCCTGTATTGGTCGAAAGCCGCGTAAAGATAGAATTTAATGCCGTACCGGCCATAGACCCCTTAATGGAGGAGTTAGCCATTAATCCTGCCGCCAGAGCCACATCTTCAATGGAATATCCTAAGGTACCAGCCATAGTTGCTGCATATTTAAATGTCTCGCCCATCCCTGAGACGGTAGTGTTCGCGTTTGATGTAGCTGCCGCCATTACATCAGCAAAATGCCCCGCATCACTGGCCTGCATGCGAAAAGCTGTCAGCGCATCCGTTACAATATCGGATGTCGTTGACAGCTCTTCTCCCGAGGCCGCGGCCAAACTCAGAATTCCCTCAATACCTTCCAGCATATCCCCCGTTTTCCAGCCGGCCATAGCCATATAATTAAACGCCTGTGCGGATTCCTCTGCCGTAAATTTAGTAGTAGCCCCCATCTCCTTTGCCTTATTCGTTAGCTTTGTAACCTCCGCCTCTGTGGCGCCGCTCACAGCCTGTACCTGCGACATAGCGGCCTCGAAGTCCTTATATGTATCAATCGTATCCTTCAAACCAATACTAACTCCGAGAACCGCTCCTACTTGGAAAATGGGATTTTTCAAAAGATTTATAATTCCCTGTACAGGAGAGGTAACAAAGTCAATGGCCCGCATAGTAATGCTCCAGGTTTTCCCCGCAAAGCCACGAAGTCCGGAACCAATTCGGGAAAGTACCGGCGTGATTTTCTCCTTTGCTTCCAGCACAATCTCATACTTTTCCTTTGCCCATTTTGCCAGGCTTTTTTCCGTTTTTTGAGCACGCTTGTCAAACTCAGAGACATGTTCCGATGATTTCTTTACTTTCTGACCGGTTTTATCTGCCTCAGCGCCAAGTTTCCCTAACTTTTTGATAAGATTCGATAATTCAGGTTCCGTATCGTCTATTGTCTCGATCGGAATCTCAATTCGCAATGTTTCAGCCACTATCCTTCCCTCCTTTCGTCCGTGATTCCAGGGTGATCATCATGGATGCAACCATAAAGGCCTGCACTCCCCTTGGTTTTTCGTAAAACTCATCCGGGGTAATGCCTGTTGTCTGGAAAATATGATGCAACAAGCAGGCTTTTCCCCCGGCTTCAATCAGTTTTTTGCCACTTCCTCCAGATTGGAATCGTAGCCGCTTAGCTTATCAATGGCTTCCAGAATTCTATCCTTTTCTCCGGCCTTCAGCGCGCACCCGATTACATCCAGGCCATTCATCACCCGATCTTTCTTTGCATTAATTGCCTCCCACACTTTCCGGTTATCCCATAGCTTTTCCCTGTCCTCATCCACCGTCGCCTGATAGATAATTGCAGATTGATACTTCACCCGGTCTGTATCCTCCGGCATTTTCATACCAAGCTGCTTATTGCGTACATATTTGGTGTGCTTTTTCTTACACTTCTCATACTCCTCTGAGCTGAGCGGCCGGATGCAGAAAGCAAAAAATAATCGTCCATTCCGGATAATCTCGATTTTCTGCGTCTCCTCAGAGGTAAAATCGGTGGCAGCAATTAAACCCTGGATAAAATCTTCCTCATGCAGCCGTATCTGGGTTTTCACCTGCTCCTCGGTAAACTCCAAATCTTTTTCATCCTCCTGTATGGCATCTTCACTCCCAATAACGGATACTCCCGGCTGAAACTTGCTGTTAGACATATCTCATTCCTCCTCTTTCCATAAAATTTTGCAATAAAAGAGGGAAGGTTTCCCTTCCCCCTGGTCCATACTTTATTAAGCTATACTCAGCAAATTCTGCAGCTTCGGCGGTCGGTTTACAAAGAGATTCCAGGCACGCTTAATCACATCCCCAACGGTGATATTCTGCAGATCAATCTGACCAGACGGGATGCAATCCCGATATATTACTCGCTCTTCCGAACCGTTTCTTCCCGTTAAGGATCCCTGGAAGTCCCATACCGGCATAGTCTGCGTTTGCATTGCCTCAAAAATTTCCTGAATAAAAGCATCATCCTCGATTACCACCTGGGACATGGTAAGATTAACCACAAAGGTATTTGATGTCTCATGCTCCTGTGCATCTCCAAGCACACTATACTTCGCATTATTAAAGGTCACATTGGACGTAAACGTTTCCACCGATGCTAAAAGAACGCCGTCCTTATTATAAAAAGCCCCATCTTTCCCCGTCCGGGCATGCCTGGAATCCCCAGCCGCTCTCGTATTTATCATAGCCATCCCTCCTATACTGCACTTAAGGTGCTAAATTGAAACTTAAATGTCAGATAGATATGCTCCATGGAATCCTTATCCACCACATCAATATCAAACCATGCACTGTCCACATCAGCGGTATATTGTGCACTTTCTGTTACTTTGCAGGATGTAAGCTTCGATTCCTCCACCATGGCGTCACCCACGGCCTGCACCTGACTGATAACCGTACTCCGTCCATTGCCGTCATTGTCAACCTTTCCAATCAAGGCCTCGGTAACAACACTCATGCGACGGATAAGTTCAAATCTAGTCTTGACACGACGGATTTTCTTCCAGCCCTCATCCTGGTTATCTGCCGGAGTAATCAGCGTATTAATTGCACTGTCTATCCAAACCTGCTTATTGCTGTTATGGGTAAGCACAAGGCAGCCCTTTTTCTCCGCCACAACGATCTGCATATTGGTGAGTCGCTCCAGGATTTCCGTGAATCCGTTCACCACAGTATGGGTCAGAGATGCATTACATTCACAGGCGCCTATCATGCCGGCAATTCGAGCTGCCGTCTGGTACCCATCAAGCTCTCCGGCTTGGGACATCACATGGGCATTAAGCACATAATTCATTTTTTCGTCGTCGAAGGCAGCCGCATGGGCCTGTCTAGTCTCCAGCTCTACGGTATGTTTCTCTGCAACCACCGCCTGAGCCAGAGACCCCGCATCGAAAATCCGGTCCAGAAACTCCGCAAGAAGCAGATGTACCGCCGTGTCCTCTGTATCAACACAAATCGTATTAAACACATAGGGCTCCACCTGGACAAAGGCATCAGAATAATCATCTACTGTCGATGTAGGATTTGTCCCCGCAGTAAAGGCACTCTGGGTGACATTCTGCAGAACCGCCTGTTCCTGTCCTTCCGTGGCCTGTGCCGTAAATCGCTTGGAATTTGCAAAGGCAGCCACCAAAGCAGATACCTCCCCGGCCCCGGCCGCAAACTCGAGCTTTTCAAACTCCGCTGTTCCGGAATAAATAATACATTCCTTCACGGTTGCATCCGTAAGCTTCTCGCGAATGGAAACCGTAAAAGTTTTATCTCCCGGAAAAAGAGCTGAAATTTTCATGGCCTCTGCATCATCCGTATCACTCAAAGACACCTCCGCCTGTGTCCCGCCTTTTCCTACACGACAGGCAATGATCGTCTTTGCTCCACCGGAAATCGCCTCCCGGATAGCATCCGTTGTAAGACTGGTGCCAAAGAGGGATTCATAACTGTCTCCACCCTCTATATTCAGCTCCACGCATGTGCCAAGGGGGCCAAAGTCCGCCTTAAAAAGGACAGCCGTTACCCCGTTAATTACATCCGCCTGGGTATTCTTCTCCTTTTTTTGAATATTAAAATAGGAGCCAGGCCGTACCTTTGTCTCCCCCAAAATAAATGTTCCTGCCATCACTTAACCTCCTTTTTCCGGTATGCCTCCACCAGCTTCTTTGCCACAGACCGGGTGCAGCTTTGTATTCCAGATTCCCTAAGCGCTGCCAAAACGCATTCCCGCCTTGTTCCAAACAGCTCTTTCGCCGCATTGGCCAGCTCCTCTGCTGTGTAAACAGGCTCGGCCTGTTTTACAGCCTTTTTATCCTCCTGCACAGTTTCTACCTTTGATTTTTCCAGGCCACTATCTTTTACTGCCATCTCACTCCTCCTTATACATAGTTTCCTTTCGCCTGCTGTAAAGCATGAGGCTTTGCTTTATACCTCAGCAATCCATAATGGACGGTTGCAAAAATCTGTCCGCTTTTCAGATAATCCGCTTGATAGTCTACCTGTAACCGCTTGATAAACATGGGAGACTTATCCAACATGATCACTTCCCCCTCCAGGGACAGCTGATTAGCTATGGCCGCCGCCATTTTCATGCGCACTTCGCTGTCCGGACATAAAATATGGATGGCAATCCTGCCATCCATCCAAACAACGGTATTGGTCTCCCGGTTCTTCTCTACGGACAGTAACCGGCAATAAACCACCGGCGCCTCCCCGGATGCCTCTGTAATCGGCTCCATCCTGTCATGTCCTATCACCACACAATCCGGGGAGAGTGCCTTCACATACTGGTGCATTGCCATAATGGGATCTGGATCGGTTGTTTCCTGACTGGCATATTCTAAGATGTCAAACCGGATTTCACTGCCAAGTACCAGATCCTTCTTTTTCTCCTGCATAGTAAAGGCATCCGTCCTAGCCCATGCAAAAGCATAGGCTGGCCCCCTGTCCGGGAGCAATAACACATCCCTCAGACACTTTTTTACCTCTGGCTCTATCTCTTCCGGTGTCACTGGGGCCATATTCTGGCATAGCAGGGATACGGACAGAACGCCTGCACTTTTGCGCTCCTGGTTCGCCTGCATATCAAAGCTATACAATACCATGGGATACAGCGTGCGGCCATCCCATCCAGGCTGGCTGTCATCCGGCGCCTCCGGCGAAAAAATGGCAGGTAAACCAGAATATACAGTAAGGTGCCTGGTCAAACCTGCCGAATCCACAAACCGCTTATAAATCAATTCCTCCAATTTCATCTGATTCCTTAGTTCCCTCCATCTCCCCGATTTCCGGTACCTCCCCTGTCTCTGATTCTGGGCCTTTTTTAGAAGACATATTGTAGGAAAATACCTCTGACATATCCGCAGACCACCGGATTTCCCACTGCCCTCCCACCGCCTCTGCCACCGGAATATGAAAATGGTTGGTAACATTCCCGATTCCCGGGTGATACTGGACCGTCAGCTGTTTTTCTGTGGCTGATGTAACAAATCCGCCCCGACCAGAATCCCAAGTATCATGCCGGGCATAAATCAGATCCCCCGGCTTTACCCGGGACAAATCATACATTGTTTCCGCTTGTTCTATCCATAGCATTCTCTATCCATCTCCTAATTGTATGGCTCTTGGTAAATCTTTTTTATTTCCGGAATTGCCTTTTCCTTGATTTTATCCACAAAGGGACGGGGCTCTATCCTAGTAGTCTTTTTAGTGCCCTCCTCCAGCACAGCTGCATATTTCTCCTGACTCTCCAGAACGGCAAGGATCTGCTTGCCATTCTTTGTACTGGCCCCTTCTTCTACCTGACCATTCCAGTGCAGACGAAGATTTCCCGTCCTCCTGGCCGGAGGCTCCCCGGGGGCGGATGCCCGGTATGTGGCCCTTTTGGTATGTGGCTTTCGATACACATTCCCGCTTCGTTGCCCCTTAAGCACCTCCAACTCCGCATTTCGCAAAATATTGACCACCCGAACACCCCGGGACATCACTTGCCGGTTGATGTTCTCCACCTGCCCTTTGATTGTGGCCCGGATCGCATGTCCCACGTTCCCTGAGGAACCATCCATCCACAATTTCACCTTACATCCCTCCTCTCCTCCGCATAATAAAGAGTGGCAATGCCCAACATACCGGTGGCATCAATGTCCACAATGTAAAATACCCGGCTACCCAGAATCAGCCTGTCTGTTCGCTTTGCTTTTGGCGGACCCTTTTGCACAATGGTATGCGTAACAATATGATCCGGCAGACTATGCGCCTCCCGAACATCCGGGGACGCCTCTGCCAGGCAGCCGCGAAGCATTCTGCTACCGTCACCGGAAAATCCTACCACTGGGCGGCCAGTCTTTGTTACAGTCTGAATATTTTTCTCAATGACAAATTCCTTAAAAAGATTCCCCGGCCGTAGATACATCATTCTCGCATTATCCATCAGCGCGCCCTCTCATTTTGATGCATACCAGTATAAAAATAGGGCGGTTTTCCGGGGATTCTGCCCCTGGCCACCAGGACACTGCAGGACTCCAGCGCCACCTCCTTTTTAAGCCGCTCGTAGTCCTCCCGCCAAAGCTTCGCCCGGTCCTGTAGGGACAGGGTAAGCGGTCCGGTCCTCGTATCCACCTCATAGGCAAAGCGCCGGCACAAACTCTCCAACAGCATAAGCTTCGCCCGCTTCCAGGATTTTGAGTGGGTGTCAATGGCCGCCTGGATCTCCTCATCCGTCAGGGCCGTAGTGTCAGAATTCCCCTCCACCATGGTATCTCCCAGCTCAAACCTCATGCGGTCCTTACCGGGCTCTATCACTTTCCCCGCATCATAAGTGTATGTGCCACTTGCCATTCAGGCATCAACTCCCCTCCGTAATGGTGTCTGTATGCCCGTTATCGGGGCAGGCTCCATTGGAAATACCTTCATAGGAGAATAATTTACCTGCCTGTTCCTTGGCCGCATTTTTGATCGTTTTACGGCTGTCTGCCGCATGAAGAAGAATCAGTATATTCTCATCCTTAACCTCGGCAATCTTCTTAAGTCCCTCCTCTACAGTCATTTGCAAAATAGCAAGTGCCTGTATAACCTGCTCAGGTGTCATCGGGAGGGACATCTTTTGCCCCTCCCCTTCCTCTGTCTGGATAGGAATCTCTACAAATTTCCCATATCCTACAGCTTCCTCCTGGTGAAGTTCTCCGGAGTTTTCCATAGCCATTCTCAATGCCGCCTCCACCGCCTCTGCAATCATGCTGTCTACCTGCTCCTGGGTAAAGATACCAGCTTTAGCGGCTGATGCCGCCTCCATCGCCTCTGCAATGACAGAGATCACATCTAATTGCTCCTGAAGCGAAGGGTTCATGACCAGATTGGCCGGTACCTCCTCGCCAATAAAAAACTTGCATCCCCCAAAACTACAAGGCTTTTTTGCAATCAGTTTCATAGCATCCTCCTCACTTACACAGTATCATACGGCATCCTTAAAGTACATGGCCAGGTCATCCGCCGTCTTTTTCATGTCTGTGGCCATAAGCCCTTCGATAAATTCCGAATGAGTACCGTTCTCACCATCATAATTAAGGATCGGCATGATATTGCCATCTCCAAGCATGTCCCAGGTAAAGATATACCCCGCGGACGGCTCATCAACGGAAGGCGTATCCGTGGCATATGCCAGTAAAAATCCGTTGGGATCTCCAATATAGTGCATATCCGCCTTCTTCCCAAAGCCAGCCTTATTCATAATGGAGCGCTGCACTGTAAGTTTGTCCATCTCAAACAGCTGTGCCAGTACATTCGCCGTTACTGTTGCAGGATTTGCCGTGGAACCGCCATATTTTACCCGCTCCAGAATAGCCGGATGCTTTTTCAGCGTATTGTATACATTTACCCCAAGTGCAATCCTGTTGGGTCTGCGGCCAGTATTCTCCTCCATAGCTGTTCCTTTTTCTTCAACAAACGCCACCGGATCGGAATTCCAGTTGGAAAACTTAATAAACTGCCCAGACGTAGGCACCGTAGAATCAACGCCGGTCTCCTCATTGTTCCATACGCCTGCCTTAAAAAAATGGTCTGCAAATAACCGGTCCTGATGGATGTTTGCCTGCCCGGCCAAGGTTCTTGTGCGCATCATCCGGGGATCTCTGGCCACAGATGGCCCCGGCCTGCGGTTCAGATCCGTCTGCCGGATTCTATCAATGCCCATGATCATCTGGTCTACCACACAGATATAACTCTCCGTGTGCTCAGACAGCACTGCAGGTGCAACTTTTCCATAAGCCGGCTTTTGCTGCCAGTTGTCGCGAAGCAAATCCTCTTTGTCAAAGACATAATAATTGTCAGATGATAAGCTTACAGGACAAACCGGAAAAATCGTCTTTGCAAAAGCTGTGGAATTGTTCTGAAAGTAAGCCAGTGCCATATTGGATAACGCCGTATGCGGCCGAAATGTCCCCTTGGCAATGTCTGCCCTGATGCTTGCTGCTGTTCTCTTAGCCATTTAATGAATCCTCCTTTTTAGTTTTTCTGATATTTGGAAATCTGGATATAGCAATAATCATCTTTTTCTACTGCATCCAATGCGATGCCCAAGACATAATCCCCGGCCGCAGCCGTCACCGCAACTCCATCGGCCCCGGCTGCTATCTCAGCACCCTTGGCAATATCACCGCCTGCCAACACGTATCCCATATCCTTAATCTGAATATCCAAAGGCTCTCCGGCTTCCACTCTTCCAGCGTTTACACCGGAAATGTCATTCATTCCAGCTTCAATCAGCGCAATACCGGCAAACGGTTTCGTCCCATCTGCCGCAAGGACCACATTTCCATCCTCATCATAGACCATAACCCGATTCCGGCAGTCCTGTATTTGTGTACCGGCCTTCTCTACAATGGTGACACTTTGATTAATCTGCACGCCATTAAAATTTCTGTTTGCCATGATACCTTATCCTCCTTCTTTAAAATCCTGCCTCTTCGTCATATTCCGCTAAAATCTCAGGATTATCCTCCCAAGCTTTCGCAAGAGCCTCGCTGTAGCTCAATGACGGCTCCTTTTCCACATATCCTTTTGCAATCGTGGCGATCTTCGCCTCCGAAGAGCTTCCATTAACGCCGCCTGATCCATGACCAGACTTTCCAATCTCGGAAAATGCGCCCGACTTTTCCACAACTTCCACCGCCTGATCCAGAACAGCAATCATGTCATCATAGGCGCTCCCCCCAGCTGCTTTAAGACTTTTAAGCAAGGGAACCAGCTCCTCCTCTTTTTTGCCGATGATAGCATATCTATTGGCAACCTCCGTAAGTTCTCTCTCCTCAGAGCTCTCCCGGAATTTCTTTAATTCCTCCAGCTCCGCCCTCACGGCCGGGTGCAGTCCTTTATAGATATCTGCTTCCGCTCCTGCACCTGCTCCCTCAGCCGCAGCCGGAGCGCCTGTACCAGCTATAGGCGGTGCCACCAGCGAAGATTTCGCCACAGCCGGCGCCGAAGGCTGTCCACCCGGTACCGCTCCATCTGTTCCGGAAGGCGTTCCCTCACCCTCCTCTGTCCCATAGCGTTTTTCAATGGATTCCAAAAACGCTGCCTCTGCAGGCGTAAGCTTGCTCTTGTCAATTCTCAGTCCCATTTCCTCTTCTCCTTTCCCTTCGTTGGTGATATTTGTTTCTACCGCGGATGCCTTATCAATGGCTTCTGTGAGCCTGTCTCTTACAGACTTCGCAATTTCTATCTCGGCCTCCGTCATGTCCTCCCTCTTACTGACAATATTGGATGCGTTGCCTGCAGACCATTGCTTGATACAATCCTGGATTACATCGCTAAACTCCTCCATGCTCTCCTGCATTGCCGCCAGAGCCTCTGCAGCATCCAGTTCCTCATCATTCAAAATGGAACACAGGGAAGATTGCAGCGCATAGCAAATGTCCCAAATCTCATCCTCAATCTTACGATTTTTAATTGCATTGAACCGCTCCCGGAAACTGGCGGAATCGCCTTTCTGGATTTCCTCCAGGGCATCCTCAATCTCATCTGGGTCCATACCTACCGCTTTTCCAATACGGCCAAACAGCTTTTTCAGCACACCGGAGCCCTTTTCATTGCCGCTTTTGGTTTCCTTCGGTCCCTGTCCTCCTGCATCTCCTGTGTCATTCCGCTTAAATAATTTGATATGTGCATCCGGATTCGCTCCTTCATCCACAAAATCCACTTTACTGACTAAGAGATTCTTTAGCTTTGTCGCCAATTCTTTTCCTCCTTTCTCTTGGATTTATAATGCAAAAGGCACCCATTTCTGGATGCCTCCTGAATTATCAAAAATATTTTATTCCTCTTCGACCTCAACCCTCTGGGCCTCACCCTCAATCGAAAACATGGAATAGGTGCCGTCCTTGACCTTTTCCCAAACCTCATCATCCAGCACCTTAAATCCGATCCACCAGCCTACGGGAAGCGTGCCGGCTGGAATACCCATGGCCTGCATCTTCTCCTCCGTAAACACAACACTCTCCACCAGGACAGCAACACCGCCTCTTTCGTGCATTTCGCCGCCCTCCCGGTACAGCAGAACGAACTCATAGGCTGCCTTTTCCAGCACCTCCGGCTCCACAATATCCTCCTGCCAGTCCTCGATCAGCTCTCCATCCACACGCATAGAAACGTTGGCCCAGCCAAAGACCAGCTTTTCCTCCTCATTGGATTTCATAATCTTGAACCGGCCCTTTGTGATATTTCCTGGCACTGCTGGAGGGCTGCCGGAAGATTTCTCTATCAGCTCAGAAAATTTTTTCACCTCATCACCTTCTTTCAAAGAAAAAGAGCCGCCCAAAAGCAGCTCTCCACAAACCATGTGTTTAATTGTTTTCTTCCTGTTTTGGCTCAAAGTATGGGCACTGGGCTTCTGCGTGGGCCCATATTTCAGCCGGAATGCCTCTTGTCTCCTTTGTATACCCAGGATAAATCTCACAACGTTCGTGTTCTTGCATTTTCCCACAGCGTATACAGATAGAATTTTTCCAGCGGGTTATTCCGTCAGATATCATCGTTGCCATCTCTATATAGCCAAGAGGGAAAAATAGCCTCTGCACATCTATGGGCGGATTCGTTTTAAGAAAAGCCTGCATTTCCTGAATAAGTCCTTCCCACTCATCGTCCAGGACATCTCTATGGTCAATCTTCCACATAATTTCCTGGATCCGCTTGTCCTTAATCTTATTCTTTGCCGCAGCAACATCCATAGTCTTAGACCTCCTTTGTGTATAGCATATCCAACAAATCAGAGATTTCCATGTATTCCTTCACGGTAACATCTGCCCTCATTCTCATTTTACTATACACGGCCTCTGATAACCAGTCCAATCTATAGTCAACCGGCATTTCCAGGAGCGCTTTTGCAAAATCATAATCTGTAGGATACAAGCTGGTGCGCTTTCTCAGTTCCCGCAGGGCATCCGTCATCTCGTCATAAAGTGATTCAATGACCTCAATCCCTTCTTTTATGCTGATTTCCTGGGTCATAAATTGTACAGCAGCCTCTTCAATGTTTCGGTTCTCATAAAATTTTGCATCACCGTAATGACTGATAGACCTTGCATGCAGCTGCTCATGGAGGATCATATGGGGCGCTGTAAGATGCGTTGCCAGTATATCGCAGATCCACAGTTTTCCAGTTTTTCCAAGCTCATCATCAATCACTATTTTCCCGCTCCATTTACTTGGCACAGAAACATGTCTTGATGCGCTCTCCTCCGTCTGTCTGGCAATGCTCTCAATTTCCTCCGTGGTGTACTCCCGGAAGGAACCTGCCTGTGTAACGGAAACTTCCATCTGGGGAATGGTTACCGGTGGGCTCACCTCTATGTACTCAACGGCACATGCACACCGGGGATGTGCAGGGGGCATAAGGCGATAACCCGGGAAGAGAATTTTGCCTTTCATTCCAAATTCCGCATCCATGGCAACCTCTACCCCATCAAGGGAATTGCACATGGCGCAGACGGAATCGTCACCGGAGGTACACCACCGTTTCTTAACTGTTCCAAGGTATCCCGCCGCCTGGGCCTGCCGTATCCCCTCATCTGCGCCACGGTTATATGCAAAGGCACTTTCCGTCTGTGCAATCGTCATAGCCCGGGCCTGGTGCTTCCGCTCTGCATATTTCTGCGTGGCATCCAGGGCCCGCCGCCTGATAGTCTCTGGCTTCATTCGAGGATGTTCCTTTTTCAGGTTCGCCACAATGCTATCATAAAGCCTAACCGCTGCCTTTGTATCACCCTCTGTCAGCCCTATACATGGCCGTATCAACCGGGAAAGCTCATCCACTGTATGGCCGTCTCTCATCTTCTTGGTCAGGAGGGCCGAAATGGCATTCTTTTGTTCCTGGGTACTGGCCGTAACAAATTCAGCGCCGCGGTTTCTGATCCAGTTTAAGATACCCGAGGTCTGCGTATTAAATACAAATCGCCGACTGTCAAGTAGAGGCTGCCCCGCCAATCCTGCTATAACTGCATTTCTCCAAAGCCGGCCCAGCTGCCCGGCTACCAAAACAGAATAATCCTGCTCCCATAACTGTAGAGTTTCCTGATCCACCATACCTTCCTGTACAATCTGCCTCAATTCCTGATAGGTAATGGCATCTTGCTGATCTCCCCAAAAACCACAGAGGATTTCTACCGGCTCGCCGGTAACAGCAGCACTCTCCAGATACTCTTCCAGCCTTCGCAGGATTTCTTTGCTATTCTTTGACTTTGCCTTCCTCAGCCGCTTCGGGGTCATCATCCGGAGTCCCATGCACCGCCCTCCCTTCCTAATCGCCTTTTAGCGGCCTTTGCTTTCTCTTCCAGGATATCCTCTTCCTCATCATTTTGAGGGCTGCCTGCTGCCGTTTCTAGTTCTGGAGGCTGATTCTGATCCTGCTGCCTCTGCCTGGTATTATCCAGTTCCCTTGTGTCTGTGGTCCTTTTCGGCAAATGCCCGGCCTGTCGGATATAATCTTCCAAACCATCATCCGGAACCAAAACTCCTATGCCAGTCATATCTTTGATAAATGTGGCCATTTTAACGATATCCACATCCTCAATATCTCCATGCGTCATTTTAGGATAATCCGTGATGCCGGCAAAATGCTGTCCATTGATATCTATCAAAGCAGGTATCCCCTGGCTGTTAAATGTCTCGCAGATGATATCCAAAAAAGCTCCTATGGCAAGGGCAAATAACTCCGTTTTATCAGAGCTTAACGCCCAGCTGCCAGTCTTGTCATGCCCAAGAAAAATAAAGTCCGCCAGTACCGTCATTGCAATTCGGGTATCATAGCGGTTGATGATTGCATTAGTGTCAAATTGCCGGCTCCCACCAGAACTTAAAAGCTCCAGCTTATACCCTCCCGGAATGACGGCACCTTCAAGTTCATCTCTGCGGATGTTCCTGACCATGGCCTCCAGGTTGCTCCTTTTCTCGACATTTCCTGGTATTTCGTTATCCCAAATATCCAGGTCCTCTGGAGTATACAGCACCGGAAATCCTGCCAGATCTCTCTCAATGCCGATACCTTCAATTTCCTGGATTCTCCTTTTAAAATACCAAGACCTATAAGCATTTCTTAGGATGCTCCTCCCCTCTGGATTATTTTTCCGGACTTTCGTTCGGAAAAGCAAGGCTTTCTCCAATGGAATCGTGAAAAATCCAAAATTGGGAGGCGGCATCTGCGTCATGCCAAGAAGGTTGTCCTCCTCATCGTATTCCCATTGATAAAGGGTTTCCTGCGCTCTGATGGGTAGTTTTTTCCACCCGATAAGCCCATCACAATACTTACTCTTGATCCGCGGATCCTTTGTATGCCCCATGCGTCTCTTATAGACAATCTCATGATAGCTCCAGCCATAAGTCAAAAAGGACAGGATCTCGGATATGGTATCTATCCAGGTATCCTGCATATCGTCCATGCAGCTCTTCACAAACTCAGCAGCTTCCCGGTCCTTCGCCGTGTCGCCGCTAGGCTCCACATTCCAATCACACTGCCTGACTAGCATCTCAATGGCAAAAAGGATAGCGCCTACCACGTCGTCATTCTCAGACATTTCCATGTAGACCTCTGCGCCCTTCCTTCCCCTAAGCTGAGGAAGAAACTCCTCATAAAGAATCCCTCCGTATCGCCGCTGGCCTATGCGACCAATTTCTTTACTATTTGCCATCCCTCTCACCTCCAATAACTACTCTTATTTAGCCCTCCACCTGTAGGCGGATCCGAATACGTTCTGCCATTCTCTATCTCGTTAAAAGAAGAGCTTCCTGCGTCCACCATGTCTTTAAAATCAGACTGAGGAAAACTCTCGTACTGATTAAAAAACGGCCCATTCCAGGCTGCTATAAGAACATCGACAAATCCAATCTCCATTGTTTCCGTCCCCTGCCACATCGCAGAAAACGGCTCTGCCCTGGTCACCTTGTCACCAGATTCCGGCATAATCTTAACGATAAATCCGGAAAGCAGTTTCATATAACTTTGGGCCTGATCCTTACCGGCCTGTCCCGGGTCTTGTGGTAATCTCTGTACCACCCTCCCATATGCTGCTCGGTCTGCCTGGGCAGTCATAAGGACCAGCTTTCGAACCTCAGATGCCGCCAAGCGCTTATTGATAACATCTGCAACAATGTAGCGGCCATTTCTCCTTTTCCCAATCAGCACCCCCGCCGTATATGCTGGGTTTCCCTTTTCATCTTCTGATGTCGCAGCTAAGTCCCAACCTCTACACCACAAAATGACATCCTTAGGGATCTGTTCAACCATAGTAACCTGAGTCCGCTTGAACATCAATCCTGCTGCCGCCTTTATCTTCCAGTTGCCGTACAGCAATCGTTCCCTTTCAACAAGCGGCAATGCCAGCAGGTTCGCCATGTATCCAGGGTCATTCCTCATAAGGATTTTATTATCCTGCAATGTGCTGGCTATGAAAGTAACACTTTTTGCCATAACCGCGGCTTTCTCATGATCTATCCCATGATCTATTGCCGCATTAACAGCATCTTGTTTGGTATCAAACCAGTATATGACCTCGTCAAGCCTTACCATCCAACGGATCTTCCCGGACCTTTCCTGTATTGGATAACCGGTATCCGGGTCTATCCACCACTTTATAAATTCTGCTACCCAAGAATCAGCATCTGGGTTACAGGTTGCCCTTACATATGGCCTCACACCACATATGGAACGGTTCCTCGATAACATATAAAAAAATTGATTTTCTGAAAAATGTGTCAATTCGTCAAATCCAATAAATGTAATTTGAGCTCCTTGCCATTTATATACATCATCATCTCTATGCAAAAAGTCAAAATACAGTGATGCCTTATTTCTAAAGGTCCAATGATATTTGGGACTACGTGCACCAACGGCACCAGGTATACCTTGATACATATCTGTGCTTTCATCCCACAGGCCTCCAGAAGAATTTATCTGATTAAACTGATTTCTATATATTACTGCCCTGTAACCAAGTACATTCATATAACGTAGCGGTTCCATGAGTAGAGCATAGGTTTTACCTCCACCTGCAGCTCCTCCATAAATTGCTATGTCTGCACATGTAGCAAGGAATTTTTCCTGTGGTCCCCTTTGCGGCTTAATTTCCCTGACCATCTGGATCCTCCTTTGCTGGCATATAAATATTAACTACTGTTTCGCCATCGCCAGAAATTTCAAAGCGGCTATCCATTTTTAGCTTTTTGTTCTCCATCCTAATCTTTGCCAGTGAGTCAATGGCCTTTGTCTTTGCCCTCTGCACTTTGGTCAATTCAGCCTCCAGCGCCATTATGCTGTTCATGACAGCTTCTGTGTGGGTAACACTGGTTTCTGTTACCTTCTTATATTTCCCAGCGCCAACGCTCTCCCTGTCAAAATCTGTCACATCCTCCACCTTTTTCGTCTTTGATACTGCTTTTACAGAAAGTCCATGGTTTTTAGTCTCCAGCTCCCGATACTTCTTAATTCTATGCATCAGTCTGCGTTCCCGAACAGAGAACATCTGCAGCTGCATGATCAACTGCTGTTCCTCCGCCTCATCCATATTGTCAATCAAATCCAGTTCATCTTCATTCAGAGTATCCCAATAAACCCTGGAATAGGCTCCATGCTTCTCCGCATTTTTATTTCGCTGCGGGGCTGCGCCTGAGCCGCCCTTAGAGCCTTTTGCATTTTGATTCCCCAGCTGTCCGCCTTTAGATCGTTTGGAGCGTTCCGTAACTTTTGTTTGGAGCGTTCCGTTCAACTGTTCTTCCCATTTGTCCTTTGACTTCCATCCCCTGACAGTCCCAGCAGATATATTTAGTTGACTTGCAATCTCAACTAAATCAATCTTTCCGCCAGCATCCATGTATATTTGGAATGCTTTATTTCGGTTTGGATCACGCGCCCTCGGCATATCACCACCTCTCTTCTATTCGTTTTTTGTTTTCATAAAAA
>JAAWAC010000007.1 GCA_022791975.1 Lachnospiraceae bacterium
CCTTCTGGGCTGTCTCTGGGATTCCGCTGTTTTTTAAGTCCCGCTTCATCCCCTCCACCGCCCCTACCCTAGAAGGCTTTTCGACCGCTCTCGCGCTCGTAAATCCTTCTGGGCTGTCTCTGGGATTCCGCTGTTTTTTATGCCGCCACTATTTTGTTTCAGTCCCGGTTTGTTTTGCAAATAAGGGGGTGGACAGATAGTGTTCTCCTGTGTCCGGTAGCAGGGTCACAATGGTTTTTCCCTGATTTTCCGGACGCTTTGCCAGTTCAAAGGCTGCATACAGAGCCGCCCCCGCTGTGATTCCCACTAAGATCCCCTCCAGGGCTGCAAATTCCCGGGATAAGGTATAGGCATCCTCCTCCTGGACAGTTATCACCTCATCATATAGGCTGGTATCTAGAATGTCCGGGATAAAGTTGGCCCCGATTCCCTGAAGGCCGTGAGGCCCGGCGATTCCGCAGGAGAGAAGGGGGGAACCCGATGGTTCCACTGCCACAATCTTTACCTCACTGTTCTGTCCCTTTAAATATTTCCCCACACCAGTGAGAGTCCCGCCGGTTCCCACTCCTGCCACAAAAATATCCACATTTCCTTCCGTATCCTCCCAGATTTCTGGGCCCGTGGCCCCATAGTGAGCCTCCGGGTTTGCCGGGTTGGAAAATTGTCCAGGAATAAAGGCATGCTCCATGGAGGAAGCCAACTCTGCCGCCTTCTCTATGGCACCTGCCATTCCCTTGGCCCCTGGAGTCAGCACTACCTCTGCCCCGTAAGCCTTCAATAACTGCTGCCGCTCTATGCTCATAGTGTCCGGCATGGTTAAAATAACCCGATACCCGTAGGCTGCTCCCACGCTGGCCAGTCCAATGCCTGTATTCCCGCTGGTGGGCTCTATGATCACGCTGTCCGGCTCTAGTTTTCCCTGTTCCTTGGCCCGCTCAATCATAGCCAGGGCCACTCTGTCCTTGGCGCTTCCGGCTGGATTGAAATACTCCAGTTTTGCTAAAATCGTCGCCTTTGCCCCCATTTTCTGTTCCAGACGCACCGGCTCCAGCAAGGGCGTTTTTCCAATCAATTCTGTTACACTTCGATAAACTGCCATGCTTTCCCTCCTCTGGATATTCTCCCACACTTTTGTAGGTCATTATACGACATTCTGCCATTTTTTGCAATCTTTTTGCAAATCCCTGCTATGCTTTTGCGTCATAGAGCCCGCCAATAAGAAAATCTATGCCTGTGCCGGCACTCGCTCTCGATCCGGGTGCTCCCCAGACCATCCCACCTGAGGAAGGGTCAAAAGCTGATACATATCATCTCTTTCTATCTCAAACTGAAAGACATCTAGATTCTGCCGCATCCGCTCCCATGAAGAGGACTTTGGCAAAGGCAGAACTCCGCACTGGAGAGCAAATCGAATGCACAGCTGCGCCACAGAGACCTGGTATTTTTCTGCCATCTCCACCAGCAGCGGCTCCTTCATTACCCGCCCCCGCCCCATAGGACTCCATGCCGACACCTGAATTCCCTGGTTCCGGCAAAAGTCCACGGTTGTCTTTTGAATATAGCCAGGATGAAACTCTATCTGATTTATCACCGGAAAAATGGAGGTGTTCTCCAATAGAAAATTCAGATGATGGGGAAGAAAGTTGCTCACACCAATGGCCCGCACTCTCCCCTGCCTATAAAACTCTTCCATAGCCCGCCAGGTTTCCAAAAGCAACGTTCTCCAGTCCGCCTGTAAATCCTTGGGTCTGGGCCAATGGACCAGATACAGATCCAGATAATCCGTTTCCAAATTTTTACAGGAAGTTTCAAAGTCCTCCCGGGTGGTGGAATAGCCCAGCCTCTCCCGCCAGACCTTGGAGCACAAAAACAAATCCTCCCGAGGTACCCCGCTCTCCCCAATAGCCCTTCCCACCGCCTGCTCATTCCCGTAGATGCTGGCCGTATCCAGATAGCGGTAGCCTGCCTCTATTGCCTGACGAATAATGTCCGCATTCTCTCCGTCCGTTGTCTTATAAGTTCCAAATCCAATGACTGGTATTTCCACTTGATTTCTCAATAGAAAGGTATCCATAAGTCCTCCTCCTTTCAGCATGTATTGCACTTGCATTATACGGGGATTGGGAAAAAAAGTCAATCATTCGAATGTGATGTCCACAGAGTCTTTTAGAAGACTGTACTGGAATTTGTTGCTCCAGAATTTCCATTCTGTACTGTAACCTCCACCTTTGCATAGATAAAATCCACATTACATTCGCCCATGGAAACTCCATCTGAAATGTCAGAAAGACAAATTTCCTCCATGGAAATATCATTCACAGCCCGCTTATTTTTTGATGCTGTAACGCAACAGAGATAGGCATCACCTAATTCCAATCGTAATGAAAGTAACCGATTCCTACCACATAAAAAAGCTCTCTCTTTAACAGCCAATCTAAAATTATGGCAATCAATATTTGATTTTCATCTATTTCCTTCCATACTCCTGAATGCTCTGTTTACTCATCCACTTCCAGTGAACAAAAAGAGCACAGTAGCAACGTACAGATATAAAAAACAGTTATGATTTTTTGAAATTTATGTTATATTGTCAATAATAAAAAGCAAGGAGATATTGGAACATGAATGAGAATCCTTTGAAAATTAAGAATGCTATCCTATGGGTAGCTGCTTATTTGGGTGTTATGCTTTTTTATACCTTTTTAAATATAGCAATCTGGAGGAAATTTTTTCCAAATTATGCAGAATGGATCCATCTCACCGTTATAATCTTATGTGTAACAGCATTTATACGTCTACTCAAAAAACATTACCAACTACATCTCCTGTCAAACATAACTCCAGCGGGAATTTTTTTGGCTGTTCTTTGTTCCATTTCGTTTATTCTCCTTTTGGACAAAGGCTTAGACCCTGTGTTTGAAAGGATTTTTCCACAAAGTGAACAGGACTATCTGGAGACCCTACAAGGTCTTATAAATTCGCCTGTGACAAGCTTGCTTTACGTATGTGTCCTTACACCCATCATAGAAGAAATTTTGATGAGAGGGTTTGTGTTGGGAGGATTAAAAAATACATATGGGGTTACAAGGGCATTGATGATTTCTGCTCTGCTCTTTGCAATCCTTCATTTTAATATGGTACAGACCCTGTCTGCCTTTGTATGTGGCATTCTATTGGGACTACTTTATATCAAAACAAACTCCATTCCCTGTTGTATCCTTGCCCATGGTATCTATAACTTTGTATCCTTTGTTGCATTGCTTTTTCCCTATATGGACAAATAAAATCGGACGAAATATCCTTTGGTTCCAGCTGCCAATGCCAGTATAGGCTCTCACATCATGAGAAATACAAGAGAGAAAACAAAAATGCCCTGCATTTTTACAGGACATTTCTGCCAGTATACATTAATGTGCGTTCCAAAGGGATTTGACCCATGGGATTGGCCATTTAATATTTGCTGTTCTCTTGCAGCCATTGGGCAACTGCAAGATATGCCTCTTTGATCTTGGGAAAATCGCCTGTTCTAACCCTTTTATCACCACCCTTTGCGTAGCAGCGCTATTTCTTATACAAAATCCGGATGGAATTCATCACACACAACATCGCCACCCCTGTGTCGGCAAACACAGCCATCCACATATTGGCAAAGCCGGCCAGACCTAAAATCATAACAGCCACCTTGATTACCAGGGCAAACACCACATTCTGGACAGCAATGCGGCTTGCGCTGCGGGCAATGGAAATGGACTGGGGGATGGACTCCACGCTGGCTGTCATAAAAACTGCATCTGCCGCCTCAATCGCTGCGTCCGCACCGCTACCCATGGCCGCCCCCACATCGGCACCAGCCAGCACGGGCGCATCGTTAATACCGTCCCCCACAAACATTACGGCTCCCCGCTGCTCCCGGATTTCTGTGAGGATACGCAGCTTATCCTGGGGAAGAAGCTTAGCATACACCTGATCAATGCCGGTTTCTCTGGCTACCGCCTCTGCGCTGTCTCTGGAGTCTCCCGTAAGCATAACCGTATGGAGCCCCATTTTTTTCAGGCGATGCACGGCTTCTTCTGCATCCGCTTTGATGGTGTCGGAGATGCGGAAAAATCCTGTAAGCTGTCCGTTGACAGACAGATATACTTCCGCACCCTGCCCCTTGCTCTCTATGCCCTCAATACGGATTCCATGAGTGTCCATAAGCTTCTGATTTCCACACAGGACTGTCCCCACGGAAAGCTTTGCCTCTATGCCATGCCCGGCAATTTCCTCCAGAGAGACAGGCTCCTCCAAGGTCAGACCCTTCTGGGCTGCTGCCGCCACAATGCTTCCTGCAATGGGATGGGTGGAATGCTGCTCACAGCTGGCGCATATGCCAAGAAGCTCTTCCTCCGAATATGTGCCTGTGGAAATCACCTGCTGTAGCCGGAAATTTCCCTCTGTGACTGTTCCGGTCTTATCCATAACAACCACCTGTAGGCGGCTGAGAGCCTCCATAGCAACCCCACCTTTAAACAAGATTCCCTTTTGAGATCCCGCGCCAATGCCAGAGAAGAAGGCAAGAGGAACGCTGAGCACAAGGGCGCAAGGGCAACTCATTACCAGGAATGTCAGGGCTGTATATATCCAATAATTCCAGTTCCCCGTAATCAGGGAGGGCACTACCGCAGTTCCCAGAGCCAGTACCACCACCACGGGTGTATAAACCTTGCAAAACCGGGTGATAAACCGATCGATCCGTGGCTTACTAGCGGCCGCATTTTCCACAGATTCCATGATTCGAGTCACCATGGACTCCTCCAAGGGTTTTTCCACACGGATCTTTAATTGTCCGGAGGTATTGACACAGCCTGAGGTCACCTCATCTCCCTCTGTCACAGACATTGGCACCGGCTCACCGGTAATGGGGGAGGTATCCAGCCGACTCTCTCCCTCCAGAATCACGCCATCCAGGGGAATTCTGTCCCCAGGACGAATGAGTAGCACATCTCCCACCTGAGCCTCCTGGGCAGGAATCACCTGTATTTTCTCATCCAAAACCAGATTTACTACCTCTGGGCGCATATCCACGGCATCCATAATCTGGCCCCGACTGCGCTCCACAGCTCTGTGCTCAAAATATTCTCCCATCCGGTAAAACAGCATCACTCCCACAGCCTCTGGATACTCCCCGATGGCAAAAGCTCCCAAGGTGGCAATTCCCATCAGAAAGTTTTCATCAAACAGCTGTCCATGGGAAATATTCCGCGCTGCCTCCAAAAGCACCTCTCCCCCTAAAATCACATAGGCTATCACATATACAGCCAGAACAGGGAGCGGCCCCAAATCCAGGGCCCCCAGCCCTAGAGCCGCTGCAAAAAATGCAGCTCCCAGCAAAATCTTGATAAGTTCCCTCTTCTCTTTGGAGTTATGAGCCTTTTCTCCTGCCTCCTTTGTGGACGCAGCTGCTGCCGTCTGGTGAGAAAGGATTTCCCCTCCATTCTGTTTCCTGGAAGTCTTCGCCTCTCTGCCCCCTGGGGCAGTCTCTCTTCGTCGGACAATTACCTGGGACTCGATGGATGTACAGATCCGCTGAATCTCCTGTAGGTAAGCCTCCGGATTTTCCCCCGTTACCCGCAACTGCCTGGTGGCATAGGTTATAACCGCCTCCTCCACACCAGGCAGCTCCCCGATGCGCTCCTCCATCTTAGCTGCACAGTGGGCACAGCCGAGATTTTCCAGAATAAACACAACCCGCCTTCCTGTGGCTGTATGACGGTGACTTTTTTGACTGTGGTCATGATCATGGCCACCACTTACATGACTGTGGTCATGACCGCAACCACACTCCGCTTCGTGTTCCCCGTGGGCATGATCATGGCCGCAACCGCACTCCGCTTCGTGCTCCCCGGGATCATCATGATGACCACCACAGTCATGGCCGCAGCCACACCCCGCTCCGTGCTCCTTATGGGCATGATCATGGCCGCAACCACATCCTGCTTCGTGCTCCTCCTGGTCATGGCCGTAGCCACACTCCGCTCCGTGCTCCCCGTGGGCATGATCATGGCCGCAACCGCATTCCGCCCCCTGTTCCTTATGATCATGATGGTGCTCATGCTCGTGATGATGCCCATCGCCCCCATGACTGGGATCATGACCGCAATCACATTCCGCTCCGTGCTCATGGATATCCTGTAAATTTTTTCCAAATCCTGATTCCGGAAGCCTCTGTCCTTTTTCCAGCATCCTATAACCTCCTTACTTCTATTTCCTCTATATCTTAATATATGTTTATCTGCTCATATGTTAATATAATCACATTTTTAGGAATTTGTCAAGAAAAACCTGCCCTTTCAATGATTTTTCTCTGCGCTTTCATGGACTCTTCCCATCCATTCCCCTTTTCCCAGGAATGTCCATGACCTGCAAGAGATAAACCACCCGTATGTCAAGCCCACGACAAAAAATCTTTAATCAAAAATTCCCCATTGCAACGTTAAAAATGTTGTGGGGAATTCTTATTTATAGGTTACTTAACCAATTCATTGCTGTTTTCTCGTCTTTCTCTATCGCCATTTCCACAGCCTGTTTTGCTTTTTCCAAAAGTTCTTTACTTTCTCTACGTAAAGAAAAACTATCCTGAATTTTATAAGAAATTTGCTCTTGCTTGTCAATTGGCAACCATGGAATGACTACCTTTTCAATTTCAGATGGCTTCCAGTGTTGAATAATTGATCCACCCGCATCCCTCTCAGCTTGCATTTTTACTATCAGTGAATTTAGTACCAATGTTAAATAATCTGGCAGAAACTGGTCGGTTTTAAGCTCTAAATGCACAATAGCACCCGAAGTCACAATATCCGAGTCTTTTTCTACCTTATATGCAATACCCACACTGCCATCTTTTGAAAGCAAAATAGTATCCTTTTTAGGTTGCAAATTCATATGTGCAAATGGTATTCTATTCAAATGAATTTCCGGATCAGAAAGTCCATATTTGGATAAATCTGACACACGAACAAAGGGAATGCCTACAGAAAGGTATTCGTTGCTACCTGGTTCTACAGATTTTTTAATCCAAACGAGATCGCCTAAAAGATACGTTTTCACCGCTGATAGCTTTACAAACAGAGTATCATACTTTGTTTGATAATATTCTGCATCCAATCTGCCGCTTGTACCGAAGCTCTCAGTAAAACTTTTAGTTGCAACCTTTTCTAGTGAAGGTGTAAAATCACCCATCGCCAATTCATTTAACAACATCTGTTCCGCTTGAGCATATTGTTCCAATGAACATTGAAACATTTTATAGACTTTATTTACCATCTCTTTGATTAACAGTTGAAAGTCATTTGATAATAAACAGATTTGTATTTGACCGAAATCTTCCAATATCAATCCTGTTTGACCAGCTCCACGCCTAAATTTTTGAATTTGACTTTGTCCAAATTTTGATTTCAAATATATTGCCACATACTCAGGAATAATACCTTTGCTTCTTAATATTGCCAGTTTACAACTACAAGTTGATTTTTGTTCTGATGAAACCATTGCAATATTTCCAATAATTGCTCCTACAATAGAAATTAAAATATCTCCCTTTTGTAAGTGTGAACGCTTTAACATAGGCATATTATAAACTTTTTCTGGTATTGTAAGCGGCATCGGGGTTTGTTCAATAAAGAAATTATATATATCGCCTCCTCGATAATAAGGGATCTGATTTTCACTAAAGTGCTCGCTAATTGACATATGGTTTCCATCTGAAACATTAAAACATTCCGTCACTAACAGTGTTTTCTTTTTCAGCAATATCTCTGCAAGATGAATGTTAATTTTAGAGTAAAATTCCGCATCAATCCTATGAGTACGCTCCAATTCAGATAACATAATTTCGCTGCATTCCAGCCCATCCATCAAAGTCCTATATCTGGATTCATTGAAAGGTTCAATAGATGGGCTTATAGAAAAAAACTCAACCCTTCCTTTTTTGCAAATTCAACAAAAGCTTCGGCAATGCCATCCTCGGTCAACCCTTCATGATTAAAAAGATCATGTTTAACAATTAAATGTCCATGCTTATCCAATTTCGGTGTACCATCCTCATTGGCCATATAAATTTTATCGCCGCTATTATCTTTGCTTGATTCCTGCATTGTTGCAAAAAATATGGGATAATCCTCCTTTTTTGGGCATAGCGTATTGTCCCATTTCTGAACTAACAATACGCTAGTCTTTGTTCCTGTATGAGGCTTGAACACGTTGCCATGTAAGCCGACCACCGCAAGAATACGACAGCGTTCTGTAATATAATCGCGAATGTATTTATCGCTGGAATTGTTAAAACGTCCCTGTGGCAATACAATAGCCATACGACCACCCGGTTTAAGAAAGTTTAAATTGCGCTCAATAAACAAAATATCGCGCCCAACCTTTGCCTGATATTTGCCGTCTGCTTTTTTACCCAAGTCATATTTAGCAATCATGCGGCTTTCTTTGATATCTCCGGCAAATGGCGGATTTGCCATGAGGATATCAAAGTCGAATTCCATGTTGGAATTGCTCTTTGTACGCAGTTTTCTAATTTTCTTCCACCCCTCGAAATAGGTATCCTGCCAATACTGTTCTTTCGTTACCTCATCCCAACGCTCATAATCTAAAGTATTCAAATGCAGTACGTTAGTTTGCCCATCACCTGCAATTAAATTGAGCGTTCTTGCCACACGGACGGCTTTTTCATCAAAGTCTATGGCAAATACTTTGTTATTAACATAATCAGTACATTCAGCAGGCTTTTGCTCTAAAGTAAACAGATGGCTTTGTGGAATACCTTTTCGCTGCAAAATCTGCTTCCACACATGGAATATAGTGTGGACAGGGAATCCGCAGCTTCCTGCAGCAGTATCAATCATGGTTTCGTTCTCTTTGGGATTGAGCATTTTTACACACATGTCTATAACGTAGCGTGGGGTGAAATACTGTCCTTTTTCTCCTTTGCTACTTTTACTCATCAAATATTCAAAGGCATCATCCACGACATCCAAATTTGAATTAAACAATTTCACATCCTGCAAGCTGGCCACACATACCGACAAATGAGATCCGGTAAGGGCAATAGTGCTGTCAGTCGAAAACACACCATCCCATTTATTCTTAGCAGCGTTAAATAGTTTCTGAATTTTTTCTTTCAATTCAGTTTCGGTATCGCCATAATTGCGAAACTCAAGGTGACGGCTTTTATTTCTGCCGCTTTCCATTTCATCGTAAAGTTTTGTAAAAATCAACTTGAACAGTTCCTCAAAAACATCAACTCCTGCATTGGCCAGTACCTCATCTTCCATTTCGAGAATAAGGTCTTTTAAAGATTTTCGCTCGTTTACCAGTTTATCCTTTTCAATTAGATCATCTATTGTCCAGCGCTCGGTCAGAATATCCGACAATTTTTCAAAGGCTGTGGGGATATTGGGGATGTCTTCAAAATAGTTTGGGTCTTTTCGGTTGTAGTAAGAGATGGAATCGCCGTTTGTCCAAACACCAATAGGTGCGCCTGTGGCGTTGCAGTAGGATTTAAGCTGTTCTTTGCCATCTTTGAGCTTGGGTTTTTTTAGTTCGACTATGATATAGGGCGAGGTGGTATTATCTTTATCGAAGATGACGATATCCGCACGTTTTACTTCACGGCCAAAATGAACGCCATATTCAACTTGAATCCTACTAAGCGGATAGTGGTATTGCTCTGTCAATTCCAATAAAAAAAGCTGACGTACCACTTCTTCCGGGGTCAATCGAATTTCTTTTTTGCGAGAAAGGCAATCTACATAGAAAATCTCCTTGCCCTTTTTATCTTGACGGCAACTAATACGTTGTGAAAGCGAAGTAATATGCTCTTTAGAAAATTGTGAAAGACTATAATTTGAGCCTTGTAAAATTGCTGATAAATATTCGTTCATTGATAAACTCTCCATATTTTGTAATATAGTTCTTATACTATATAAACAACCCATGTTATTATACCATAATCCAGAGTCTTCTGCACTATTCTTTATTTATTCGTCAGCAATCTATATCGATTTAAAGCTAGTTTTAGCATATACTGTTGAATCTTGTCCTCACAGTCACCGTCACCAGCATGGCACCATTTCAGACAAGTGAGCACATTTTGAAACCCATGTATTTTAGATATTCATTTTTACAAAGGGGTCTTGTAAATTTGAGTCAAACAGGTATATTTAAGTTAACAAACAAGTCAAACCAAAACGGTCAGAGGTGATAGTATGAGTGAACGATTTCAAGATCTTCCCGAAGAAAAGCAGCTTTCTATTCTGCGAGCAGCCACAGAAGTTTTTGCAAAGTATGAATATAAAAAAGCTTCTACTGATTTGATTGCTTCAAAAGCAGGAGTTTCTAAAGGGTTGCTCTTCTACTATTTTCATAATAAAAAGGACTTGTATTTAACCGTCTATGAGTATGTAAAACAAATAATCACAGAGGGTGTAGCTGACTCCAGACTCTTGGAAATCACAGATTTTTTTGAACTAATCACCTACGCCACCATGAAAAAAATTAGAATATTAGCGGAAAATCCCTATATTGTAGAGTTTTCTGTGCGCTCCTTTTACTCTGATAAGGAAGAAATCTCAGGTGATTTGAAGGCGAAAAGTAAGGAGGGTATAGAGCAAAATTACAGGCAATATTTTACTAATATCGATTTCAATAAATTTAAAGAAACTATCAATCCATTTGAAATATTCAAAATGATGGTTTGGCTGGTGGACGGCTATATCCATGAACGGCAAATGAGCAATGAACCTTTATGTTTAGATGCCATTGACAAGGCATTTGCCCGCTGGACGGAAATGTTCAAGCAACTTGCATATAAGGAGGAGTTTTTATGAGCGTCATTAAAATCGAAAACCTTGTACGTAACTATGGAGACGGAAAAGGAGTTTTTGACATCTCCTTCCATGTAAATCGGGGGGAGGCTTTTGGTTTTTTGGGTCCCAACGGAGCGGGAAAAACAACTACCATACGCCATTTAATGGGATTTTTAAAACCCCAATCAGGAAAATGTACCATCGATGGTCTGGATTGCTGGAGTGAAAGGGAGAAGGTGCAGGCAAGGCTTGGCTATATTCCCGGGGAAATCAGCTTTTTTGACCATATGTCTGGCACGGAGTTTCTGAAATTTCTGGCAGAATATCGCAAAATCGGCACCCAGAACCGTAAAGAGGAATTGCTGGAACGCTTTGAGTTAAATCCCAAAGGCAAAATCAAAAA
Organism: Lachnospiraceae bacterium; assembly: GCA_022791975.1. Classification (GTDB taxonomy): domain Bacteria; phylum Bacillota; class Clostridia; order Lachnospirales; family Lachnospiraceae; genus RGIG4284. The sequence goes on from JAAWAC010000007.1 coordinate 11,257, forward strand.
AATGAGCAAAGGAATGAAACAAAAGCTTGGAATCGTCGCCGCATTTATGCACGACCCCGATATCCTGATTCTTGATGAGCCAACCAGCGGACTTGACCCCCTGATGCAAAGCAGATTTGTTCATTTGGTTGCGGAGGAAAAGGAACATGGCAAAACGATTTTAATGTCAAGCCATATGTTTGAGGAAGTAGAGCGGACCTGCGACCGTATTGGTATCATACGGAAAGGCAGGATGATAGCCGTTGATTCTGCTCAAACACTCCATGAACGGCATACCCGCAGTTACACAGTGACGCTTGAAAGCCAGGGAACCGCTAAAGCATTTGCCAAAGATTTTGGTGGTATATGCAAGGGCTCCCAGGTTACAGTTACGACAAAGCAAAGTCTGGAAGAAATCTTCATGAATTATTACGGAGGTGAAAAAAATGATGAACATGGCATTATATAAACGGGAGATGAGGGGAAGTGCAAAGCTGCTTATGATTTTTGGCGCAATTATTACTATGTATGTTTCTATTATCATCTACATGTATGACCCTCAAATGATGAAAATGTTAGACAGTTTTTCGGAAGCTATGCCGGAATTGATGGCCTCTGTGGGTATGAAAACAAATGCCGGGGATCTTTTGGGATTTATGGTATCTTATCTCTATGGATTTATACTGCTGATTTTTCCCATGTTGTTCTGCATCCTGCGGGGCAATGCTCTCATTGCAAAGTATGTGGAGAAAGGCTCTATGGCTTTGCTGGTGGCTGCACCTGTGAAACGACGTGCCATTGCTTTTACACAGATGAAGGTGCTTGTAAGCGGAATTTTTCTGCTCATTTTTTACAGCACAATGGTGGAATTCCTTTGTGCTGAAAGTGGTTTTCCGGGAGAGTTAGATAAAACAGCATTCTTTGTATTGAATGGTGGACTGCTGTGCTTGCATTTGTTTATTGGCGGCATCTGTTTTCTTTCCTCCTGCATATTTTCCGATACCAAATATAGTGTCGCATTGGGAGCAGGGATTCCGGCTTTTCTGTATGTCTTGCAGATGCTTGCAAATGTGGGTGGAAATGCGGAAAAAGCAAAGTATTTCACATTTTTCACCCTGTTTCATCCCGAAGGCATTATTGCCGGTGAAAATAGTGCAATCCTTGGCATATTAATACTTTTTGCAGGTGCCGTTGTGTTGTATACCTTGGGAATCATTATATTTGAAAGAAAGGATTTGCACATTTAAATAAGCGCAGCCATAAACCATCTTCGGTCCTATACATAGCAAGGGCAGGCGGCTGCAAAAAGAAATAGACCTTGGGACGTAAAGGTAGCAGTAGCTTTTACGTCCCAAGGTCCTTGTTCACAGCAAGCCAGCAGAAAAAAAGGGTTCTCCCATACAGGCCACCCAAACAGGCGGCTGGCCACCAAAATGCAAGCTTATAAATCCTTATCCTCTATCCCACAATGCCAGCTGGCAAAGGGCCTTGCAATGGCCTCTGAAACATAGCAGGTTCCCTTTCCCAGACGCATAATGGATGCGGGACATTCCATAGAAATAGGACCATAGAGTTCGATCCGGGAGATCATCCGCTGCCAGGACTCTCCGCCTTCATTGTTTAAAATATTGTGAAGCTCAAAACGCTCTCTTGCGTTTACCACATCCCTGGGACCAATGGTGGCAGCTCTGGGAGGTACCGCCCACACGTCTCCTGCGCCTCCCATAGGTGCAAACAGCGAGTTCTCACAGATGGTTAAGGGCGTCTGGGTTACAATCCGGGAACCTAATTTGCAGAATTCCTCCAGAGAATCCGCCGCAAACTCCTCGCTGCGGGGATCGATAAATGCCGTGTGGCCCGGCCATCCGGTAGCAGAATAAATCACGTCCGCTCCCCCCTGGCCAGCCTCCTCGATCATCTGACTGTACACCCCTGTTCCCTTATTTTCGTTGGTTAACACATGCCAGTGCTCTGGAGCCGGCCGCAGATCCTCCCGGATCTTTTTGTAAAAATGGTTCAAGAAGGAATACCCAAGCCCAGCCCCGTAGGTAGTAGGCGCCACATTTCCATCTTCATCCGCCCACTCATCCATGGCAAAGGCATCCACGTTGCGGGCGCTCACGTTATGCTTATTCAACATCTCTGCAATAGCTCCATAGGCCCCCGGCCATTGATTGGGAAAAATCATGGTCAGGTGCGTATCGTGGAGATCGCTCATAAGAATCCGGTAAAATACGTCCTGCACCATACACAGAGTAGGGTCCAGAACCACCCTTACTTGAAAACCATTCTCATTTACATACTCCATATCCTCCCGCTTGATATTTCGTATGCGCTCCAATTCCTCCAATGCCATATGGCTGTTTGGCAGCCAGGCTGCCGGTTTAAACCGAAATTCTTCATATAAGCTCATGTCTTACCCTTCCTTCCACAAATCACTTGTCATTTTTTCTGTTGTTTTATATAATGGTAAAAATGCTGCTACCCCGGTAAAAAGAGAGAGGAATCTGTTTTTTATGTCCAAAGCTTTCATGTACAAGAATCACCCCTTGGCCCGTATTGTCACCATTTACGGTATTGTATCCGCTGATTATCTACAGGGCGCCTATCCGGCCATCTATCCCCACAAACATCCGGACGCCTGGGAGCTTTGCTATTGCATGCAGGGAACCATCACCTATTACAAAAATGGGCAGCCTGTAACGCTTCATTCTGGAGAAATCGCCTTTGCCAGCCCGGACACCAGCCATGATTCCCAGTCAGACAATCCGGACACCACCGCTTTCTTAATCTCCTTTACCTGCTCCCATGACTATATCAAGGCTCTGAAAAACACGGTCATCCCCGTTACCCCCCGGCAAGCCCAGCTATTTTGCCAGGTGATTTCCGAGCTGGAGCTGGCCTTTGAACCAGAAGATCGAAAGCAGCGCAGATTTCACTTCTCCCCCAGTCAGAATTCTCCCGTAGGCTCCGAACAGCTTATCTGTACCTACCTGGAGCAGATATTGATTGATATTCTCCGGGAGATTACAAACCAGGACGGAAGGCCCATCCAAAATAAAAACTTTCCAAAGGCTATGAACAGCTTCCTGGCCGCCAACGTATCCGCCTATATCCGCAGCCATATTCGGGAGCCTCTGACCGTAGAAAAGATTGCGGAGGAATTTCACTACAGCCGCACCTGGCTCTCTACAGTTTACAAGGCTGCCACAGGCATCGGCATCAACGAATTTCTCTCCAGCCAGCGCATGGACCAGGCCAAATCTCTGCTGCTGGAGGGCCAGTTGACGGTTGCCCAGATTTCCGAGCTTTTGGGGTTCTCCTCTCCCCAGTATTTTTCCAGGAAATTTACCCAGACGGTGGGCTGCCCTCCCTCCCAGTATGTGGATACCCTCCATGGAACATTTGAATCCCCCAAAAAGCCCTGAGCGTCCATCCTTTTACAGCTTCCGATTCCCTTTTTATTACCACATTCATAATACCCACTTTTTTCAGAAAACTGAATTCACTTTTGTCTTTTGAACTTATAATTTCGTCAGGCATTAAATTGGTATATGATAAAAAAGGACGGTAGACTTGCCATTTTGCAGCCTATCGCCCATTTTACCTATGTGTCAGCAGTGTGGACCCCATATGCCACCATGGGTCCGTCTTTCAAAACCGTCAGGCTGGCTGTCTGGTACAGCACCACTCCGTCGGCCCTGGCTCTGCATATGTGCAGGCTCTGCCCAAAATAGTCCCGGATCTCCCCCAGAATCTCCCCTTTTGCAAACCGCTCCCCTGCCTTTTTGTAGGCGTACCAGCAGCCAGTAATCGGGGCATTCTCGTAGATAGTCTCCTGAAGCAAAGTTTGCTCCTGCTCCACGACCCGATCCTCCTGGTATAAAAAATCCAGCACCCTTCTCACATCCTCTTTATCCTGGTCTACCTCCCTCTGGCTCCATAGTCCCCGACCGCCCCGCTCCAACAGAATGCTGGGGATTCCAAGGCTACTGGCATAATTGTAAGCACCTCCGGTAGTGTACTTGGATTCCACTACATAGTCTACCTCCACACATTGAGCCATATGAAGGGACTTCTCCCTCACCTGGGGATTTCCCTGACCCACAAAATATACATGGGGACACATCTCCTCATATCCGTCTCCTCCATGAAGATCTAAATAGTAGTCTGCCAGGGAAAAGAGATCCCGTTCCAACGTATAGCAGATCCGCTCCGCTAGGGTTCCCATGGGGTTCCCGGGAAACTCCCGATTCAGATTTTTCCCATCCTCCCATACAGTGCTCATGGTCCGGTGGGTAAAGCCGCTTACATTTACAAGTGGCGCCAGAATAAGCGTTCCTTCTATACCTTCCGGTTGTAGCTCCCGAGACAACTCTATGGCTGCCTGAATTCCCACATATTCCGCGTTGTGTATTCCTGCCGTGATTAGGGTTACCGGTCCAATCCCACCGCATATCACCGTTATGGGGATTTGACAGGTATCGCCCTCCACCAGCAAAAAGCCGGATTTCTTCTCTCCTGCCTGTACCTGAACTGTCCCGATTGTCATTTTTCTTCTCTCCTTTGCTGGGTAAACAAATGGCAGGCAACCTGATGTCCTGGTGCTACCACTCGCAGAGGAGGTCGCTCTCTCTTACATATCTCCAGGCACTGCCCGCAGCGATTCTGAAAGGGACACCCCGGGGGCGCATCCACAGGACTTGGCACCTCCCCCTCCAGGGTCCCAACAGGCTTCTCAAAATCCATCTGCAAGTGAAAGATGGAGCTCATCATGGCACGGGTATAAGGGTGCATAGCCTCTGTGGCCGCCTTCTCCCCTGGCAACACCTCCACGATGCACCCCAGGTACATCACCGCCAGCTCATGAGCCAGGGACTGGACCAGCGCCACATCATGGCAGATAAACCCCATGGCAATCTGTTTCTCCTGCTGCAATCTTACCAGAAGGGCAATGATATTTTTTTGTACAGACACATCCAAAGCTGAGGTAGCCTCATCACAGATTAAAATTTCCGGTTCCAGGGCCAAAGCCCTGGCTATGCCAATGCGCTGCCGCTGGCCGCCGCTCATCCTGTGAGGATAACGCCTGGCAAATTCCCCGGGCAGTTCTACCATTTCCAGATATTTCCTGGCAACAGCCTCCTTTTCCCGCCGCTTAATCCGTTTAAAATTCAGCAGAGGCTCGCAGATAATATCCATAACCCTCATTTTGGGATTGAAGGCCGCTGCCGGGTCCTGAAAAACCATCTGGATATTCTGTCGGTGCAGCCGCAGCTCCTCCCCCCTGAAAAGGGTGATGTCCTTTCCGTGATAGAGGATTTCCCCTGTGGTGGGTGTCTCTAAAGACACCACCATGCGCATAAAGGTGCTTTTGCCACAGCCGCTCTCTCCCACCAGCCCCAGCGTGCGTCCCCGGTACATGTTAAGACTCACATCCTGGTTGGCTGTCAGGGTGCGATTTCCAGATACAGGATAATTTTTTGTCACATGCTTTGCCTCCAAAATAAGCGCTCCTGTATTAGACAAACCGCTCACCTCCCATAGTCGGCACGCTGGCCAACAGATTCCTTGTATACTCGTGGGAGGGATTTTTCAGGATCTCCTCCCGGCTTCCTGCATCCACCACCCGCCCCTCCTTCATCACCAGAATTTTATCCGCCATATAGGCTGCCACCCCCAGGTTGTGCGTCACAAGCAGTATCCCTGTCCGATATTTTTCCCGAAGCTCCAGCATCTGCCGGACAATCTGGGCCTGGGTGCTTACATCCAGGGCACTGGTAGGCTCATCCGCCAACAAAAGCTTTGGCTGAAAGGTCATAGCCATGGCAATCCCTACCCGCTGACGCATGCCGCCGGAGAGCTGAAAAGGATAGCTTCGCATTATCCTGTCCCCTCTGGGCAGTCCCATCCGCTCCAGCATCTCCACACCTTTGTCCCAGGCATCTCCTGGAGACATAGGTACATGGGTGCGCATGTACTCCACATACTGGGACCCGATCCTGCGTATGGGATTGATCATGGCCCCAGAATCCTGGAAAATAATGGAAATTTCAGTCCCTCGAAGCCTGCGCCATTCCTCCTTAGAGTAGGCAAGGAGAGACTTTCCCCCAAAGAAAATCTCTCCCTGGCTCACAGTTGCTCCCCTGGGTAGACAGCCCAGCACTCCGCGGATAAGCGTAGTTTTTCCACTGCCGCTTTCTCCCACGATTCCTACGATCTCCCCCTGTTTCATTTCCAGACTTACCTTATCCACCGCAGGAGACCCATTTTTTCCATAGGCAATCGAAACATTCTGTATTTGCAGCATAAAATTTCCTCCTGTAAACCAATCCTGTCCCCTGCCAGCTTCTCACTGTACCGGTGCAATGTTCGTGGTAATCCAATAATAATCTATAGGGGCAATATCTGCCCCGGTGACCCGGTCCACCGCGCTCACCATGGTACTGTTATAATAGCCGTGAACCAGCGTAGCCGCATCATCAATCAAAATCTGCTGAAGGGTAAGGATCAGCTCCTGCTGCCGCTCTTTATCTGTGGCTGTAAGAAGCTCCTCATAGGCGGCATCATATTGGGCATTGGCATAGTAGCCATAGGTATCCGAATTTCCGGAATAAAAATTCCCCAGAAATCCGGTGGGATCTCCCGTGGGCACCACCGTGGCATTGCTGGTGATGAGATCAAAATTTCCTTTGCTCTGATTGGCCAGGGCTGTGTCATAATCCTGCACTGTCACCGTACATTGGATACCGATAGCCTCCAGGCTAATGGCCACTGCCTGGGCAAAATCATCCAGGTTTCGGCTACTGTAGGCCAGATAATTCAGATGAATCTTGTCGCCATGAAGCTCCCGGAAGCCGTCCCCGTCTGCATCCACAATCCCCGCTGCATCCAACACCTCCTTAGCCTTCTCCACCTGATAGACAAAGGGGTCCTTTAATTTCTCATAGCCGTAGGGCAGGGAGGAGGGAAGCACCGAGCAGCCCGCCGTATACAGGCCTGCCACGGTGACATTGCACATAGTCTCATCGTCCACCGCATACTGGATGGCCTGGCGAAGGGCTTCATTTTCCAGGACTCCATGATAATTAAAATAGGTATTCCCCAAGCGCACGCCTGCCGTGGTGGACACATAGTAGGCCGGGTCCTCTTTAAAGGCCTCCAGATCACTGGCCGTCACAATATTTTCCACCAGATCCACGTCCCCGCTCTGAAGAGCCATAGCCTTCATGGATCCCTGGTCATCCGTGGTGAGAAACGCCCGATAGGTGTCATAGGGCACCTCTCCGTCCCAATAATAAGGATTTTTTGCAAAATCCATGGTGGAATTTTCTTCCACATTCGTCACATAATAGGGCCCAGTACCGATCACCTGGGTGTCAATGACGCTGGTGTCCACCACCGCATACCAGGGATAAGCCAGAATACCTGGCAGGTTTACGGTGACACCCGTGCAAACCAGTGTTACAGTACCCGCCGCATCGTCCGCCTCAATGCTGTCAAAGGTCACATACTGGGAGGGCGTGGAGTTTCCTGTCTTGTCCGCCTCCGCTTGATAGAGGCGATCCAGGGATTCCTTCACCACCGTAGGTGTTACCCTATTTCCATTGGAAAATTGCACGCCATCCCGGATATGCAGGATCCAGGTCTGGAAGTCCTCTGTCTCATAGGAATCACAGATCGCCGTCTCCACCTCCACTTTCTCATTGAATCGGAAGAGACATTCCGTCACCCCATAGCGAAGGCCACACCAGCTGGCATTTACATTGGTAATGGGATCTATGGAATTGGAATACTGATAACAGCTGAAATTTAAATGCTTACCACCAGCCTCCTCTGTGGAAGCGCTTCTTGCCTCCTCCTTCGGGTTCTTTTCTGTACCAGAGCCTCCGCAACCTGCCAGGGAGATTAGCATTCCCAGGGCACAAATCACTGCCAAAATCCTTTGCCTATCTTTCATCCTTTGCCTGCCTTTCCATCCATTTATTTTGAGCATCTGGGGTCCAGCACATCCCGCAGGCTGTCTCCCAACAGATTAAACACTACCACCGTCATAAAAATAGCCAATCCCGGAAATACCATAAGCCAGGGCGCCGCCGTCATATAAGCCCGTCCTTCATTGAGCATCAACCCCCATTCCGCCGTGGGCGCCTGAGCCCCAAAACCCAAAAAGGAGAGACCTGCGATCTCCAGCATCATGCTGCCTATATCCGTAGCCCCGGTAACCAACATGGTGGGCAGCGCGTTGGGCAACAGATAACTCCAGAGAATGTGGGAGGTTTTTGAGCCCGTCAACCGGGCCGCTGCCATATAATCCCGGCTTTTGATTTTCAGCGCCAGACTTCGGGAAAGTCTGGCATACTTGCTCCAGCTTACAAGGGAAAGGGCAATCACCGCATTGGTCATATTGGCCCCCAGAATTCCCGCCACGGCAATGGCCAACACCATTCCCGGAAAGGAAATCATCATATCTGAGAGCCGCATAATCACTCCATCCACCAGACCGCCAAAATATCCGGCCAAAAGTCCCAGTAAGGTCCCCACCGCCATCACAATGGCAACCAGCGCCAGAGATGCGGCCAGAGAGGTTCTTGTCCCATAGAGAACCCGGGAAAACAGATCCCTCCCCATCTTGTCCGTGCCAAACCAATGTTCCCTCCCAGGGGGTTGCACAGCATTTGCCAGGATCGCCTCATAAGGATCCTGGGGTGCGATTACCGGTGCAAAAACCGCCACAGCCACCACCCCCAGGGCCAGGACTAAAAATATAGTGAAAGCCGGATATTCTTTTACAAACTGTCTAAAATTTTCCATCTCCTACCTCATTTCCTTTATTCTGGGGTCCAGAAAAGTATAAGAGATATCCACCAGGAAATTAAGGACCATATAAATTAGCGCAATCCAAAGCACATACCCCTGAATCAGGGAATAGTCCATGGAAGTAATGGCGCCCACAGCCAGACTTCCCAGCCCCGGATAAGAAAAAATCACCTCCACCACAGCTGTCCCCCCCAATAGTGATCCCAAAGAAAGCCCCAAAAGCGTTACCAGGGGCAACATGGAATTGGGCAGCACATGACACCAGAGAATCACCCTTTCTGGAATTCCCCTGCACCGGGCTCCTATCACATAGTCCTGGTTCATCTCCTCCAAAAAGGCAGTCCGCACCTGGCGGGTATATTTGGCCGCCATTGCAAAGGCCAGGGTGACAGCTGGCAAAATCAGCTTGTCAAAGCCCTGCCCTGCCGACACCACCGGTAGCCAGTTAAGCTTCACGGCAAAAAAATACAGAAGGAGGAGCCCCATCCAGAAGTTAGGCATGGCCACTCCCACAAAGGTTAACCCACGAACCAGGTAATCCACCAAACCTCCCGGATGGGTGGCGGAGAGTATCCCCAGAGGCACCGCCACAACCAGCATCAAAGCCAGAGAGGTGAGAGCCAGCTTTAACGTGGGCCAAAGCCGGCCCAGCATCAGTTCCACAACTGGTTTATTATAGGAGTAGGATTTTCCAAAATCTCCCTGAAGGCACCCCAAAAGCCAGTTACCATACTGTACCAGGAAAGGTTCCTGAAGGCCCAAAGCCTCCCGGGTCTCCTCAATGATCTCATCCTCCGGAATAGTGCCGCTGGCCGCATACATAGCCCGAACCGGGTCCCCTGGCGCTATATAGGTAAGACCAAAGGTTAGAAAGCTAATGCCAAAAAGCACAATAACTATTTGAAGGAGCCTGTTTGCAAGCGCATGCTTTTTCACTTGGTTTCCTCCTCTGTGATATTGCTTGTCTTTCTTTATCTTGTACGCTTCCTACGGGAAATGCCTCAGAAACAGAGGCCTTCTGATGGATTCAGAATTTTGGGCACGAAAAAAGTTGCTTCTTATCTACCGTAAGAATCATACTCTGACACTACAAGCAGTTCTCCTGACTCAAGATCACAGCTTTACAAGCGCCTTCCCAGGCTCTTAGCCCAGTGGCATACTGCTGTAAGGCTCCCTTATACAGTGACGGGATCGTACCGGATTTCCACCGGTTTCTCTTTTAATCCTCTCGGAACTTGCAGTGGCTGGTTTCCAAACCAGCGATTTTATTTTCTATGTTCACTATAGGGCATTTCTTTTTAAATGTCCAGATTTTATTTTCAATTAATACAAAATGTATGAAATTTCCCCTGGGATTGCCAAAATAACAAAAGGGATACAACCAAAACAAAACGGCTGCCAACAGATTTCTGCCCCTACAGCCGTTTTCTTCCTACTGCCCTATCAGGCCTCTGCGATGCACTCTACTTCCACCAGACCTCCCTTGGGAAGCTTCGCCACCTCCACACAAGACCTGGCCGGAAATGCACCCTGAAAATAAGATTCATAAATTCCATTTACCAGGGCAAAATCATGCATATCTGCCAGAAAAATCGTGGTTTTTATCACTTTGCTGTAATCCGATCCAGCCGCAGCCAGCACAGCCCCCATATTTTTCATAGCCTGATGAGCCTGAGCCTCCACGCCCTCCGCCAGAACACCAGTTTCCGGAACAAGCCCCAGCTGTCCAGAACAATACACAGTCCCATTTACTTTCGCCGCTTGAATATAGGGCCCCACTGCTGCCGGAGCCTTATCCGTAAAAATCACTTCTTTTGCCATGTTTTCCTCCTATTTTTAGTACCGCTCCTTCCCGGCCCTGGCCGGGATTCCGCTGTTTTTTAATTCTGTGTCTATTGTTGTCCTTTATGATAAATCAATTTTGGGGGATTTGCAAGGTTAATTTTGTTTTGTCTGTTGGTCCTTTCCTCACGCTTTTTGTTTCGGGTGCACCAGAGGACTAAGGCTTCCGTGAGCTGGATAGCAAAGGGATCCTCCTACAGCCGCCCTGGCTCCAGCATCTGGCACACTTCTTTCCAGGCCTGCCGGGACTCGGCTATGGCTCCCTTGGCCATCTGAAATACATGAAACATGCCCTCGTAAACCGTACAACGCACCTTTACCCCAGCAGCCCGGGCTTTTTGGGCCACCAGCAGGGAATCGCTCAGCAGCATCTCATAGCTTCCCACCTGGATAAGCATGGGAGGAAAGCCGGCAAACTCCCCAAATAGGGGGGAAATATAGGGGTTTTGGGGATCGTTCTCTCCCACATAATCCTTGTTGAACAGCATGCTATCCTCTGTCCGGCCAAACAAAGGGTCCTTTTCATAATTGGTATGATAGGATTCTCCGCTGGCAGTAAGATCCGTCCAGGGGGACATGGCAATCAATCCTGCGGGCAATGGCACGCCCTGGTCCTTTAAATAATGGAGCAAGGCCATGCAAAGGCCACCTCCCGCCGAGTCCCCCACCAGAATAATTTTTCCCGCCGGGTATTGGGTCAACAGCCATTGATAGGCGGCAAAGGCATCCTCCAGGGCCCCGGGAAAGGGATGTTTGGGTGCCACCCGGTAGTCCACCGTCAACACACGCCCCCCGCCCAAAGCCCGGCTGTAATAGGTGGCAAAGGTCCGATAAATATTCTTCATGGGACCAATATAACCGCCTCCATGAAGCTGCAATACCACACGGTCATTTCCCAGCCGCATAGGTGTGAGGTATTCCATAGAAAAATGAGGCATGCTCAGCTCATCCATCTCAAAGGAGCGGGGACAATGCCATTTGGGCTCCACAGGATGCTTCCGGTATTCCCCGTTCTGGAATTTGTGGCCAGAGCTAGTGGCAGTAATATTGGTAATCAAATCCCGCACCAGGATTCCTCCCAAACTAGCGTCTTTTTTTCTGTGTCCGGACATATTTGGTGTATTCTTTTTATTATTTATCAGAACCTTATCTCCCATTGTCTATCCTTTCTCTCCCACTCACATATGGAAACGCCGTTTCAGCTCTGCTTTTGCTTTCTTATCTCCCAGAAGAAGACTGACACTTAAGATCCCCACCGAACTTAACAGGGCAGCCCGGGTTAAGGCCGGCCGGGTGATCACGCCTAACAGCCGCAAGACCATAGGAATCAGTCCCAGCACTACGTATTCTATCTGAAAAAGCAGATAGCTTTGCCAGCTCATATGATTTACCGCTGTCAAAATAAGATTCATGCCATTGGCCAAAAGCAAAAGTGCAGGTATGGCATAATTCACAGACCATCCGGAATAGCCAAGGCTTACATCCGCCAGCAAGCAAAACACCTGGGCCGCCAGGGTCTGAATCATAATCTTGGCCGCTGGATTGGTATTGTGGTGAACAGAAAACCGCATGGTGAATAGAAAATAAACAATCGCTCCTGTGCTCACCAGGGACCAGGGCACTCCCCTATAGGTAAAAAAATTCAAAAAGGTCAAAATCCCTCCCAAAAGCACCGAGGCGACAAAATATCCCTTCGTCCAAATACGGTACCTTTCCTCATCCCGGGGCTGCCTGGGATAGGGAATCTTTCCCGGTTGCTCCTCTGGATATACCCCATTTCCCTCCACCCGCAAAGCCACTCCATCTTCCTTAAGCTTCCGGAAAAAGGCCGTCTGGAGATCATTGTTGGAAAAAGCAGAGCTGATGGTGAAAACCAGCTGTTTTCCATAAGAGCATACCACACATTTGAAGGGCTGTTTGGGGGAGGCGCCCATAATAAAGTGAAAGCTCTCCACAAAGGGCTCGTACTGGGGAAGCATGCGTATAAACCCCAGATTGGATAAAGTGGTGGTAAAAGCTTTGGAGGTACGGCTATACACCAGCTTAATGCCCATATTTTTCAAAAACAGAGGAATGGGACGCAAAAGCCAGCTTTTCTCATTGGAAACATTGTAAGCGATAAGCTCCTCCATGTGCTCCTTGGTCAGCTGTCTGGAAAAGTGCTCTGCCACCTGCTCCAATATTTCCTCAAAAGAATAGACCTTCCCCTCCGAAAGCTTCATCTCTGCAAACACCACACCAAAAAAATTCATGGTGGTTTCTGATGGGAAGAATTGGCGCAGATTTACCGGAATATTGATGCGGACTTTGTGCTTGTCCAGGCGTCCCTTTTTTCTTCTCTCCTCTTCTCGTTCTCCATGCCCAAGCTCCCCTGCTTTCAGGACTTCCGGCTTATACACCTGGTAAATGCTGTAGACCAGCACTGCTGCCAGATACTGGGTAATGCTGACGCCGTATTCCTGGCACACTCCTTTCAGAGAGGGAATGTCCAGAAATCCATGGGTCACTCCCATCACCCCCAGTGGCAGAACCTCGTCTTTTAGTTCATAGGCCACCACACCACCATACCCCTTTGTTCCCTCTTTTACATAGTATTTCTCATAGCTGTCCTCCACCTGGAGCGAGGTCTTTTCTCCCATACCTCCTTTTAGAGGCGGAAGCTTGTCCGGATATCGCAGATGGAGGTATTGCGCTGTCAGTTCCTTTAAAAAATTAATGGCTCCATAGCCATCCGTCAGAGCATGAAAGATTTCCACATTGATCTTATTTTTAAAATAGCTCACCCGGAATAAATACTGATTGCTACTGTAGGGCTCAATATACCTGCAAGGGTAAAGGGCCTCCTCCGTTAAGACAGGCGCCTTGGGGTTGGTCTCAAAATAGTACCAGAATACTCCCCTTCTGAGTCGCACCTGCATTCCCTCAAACCAGGGCAGCATATGCTGTAGAGCCTCGTACAAAAGTCCGGGATCTATCTCCTCCCGAAGTACCACCCCTATGCGGTATACACTGCTCAGATGCTCATTGGAAATAACTGGAAATATATTTGCCGTATTGTCCAGCCGATGCCAGCGGATCTCCTTCTCTGTCTTTGCCAAAATCTCCCTCCTCTCAGCTATCCCAGTCTTATTATAATGCCAAATTTCCCAAAAGGGAAGCAAAAACAACGACAGCCCTTCTTCCCCCAGGACTGCCGTCGCAAATGCTATCTTATAGTAAAAACAAATCCAGAACCCGGTCTGCACACCAGGGCAAATCTACCTGGTATACCGGGCCTTCTGCCACCAAAAGCTCCGTCCTAAAGACTTCCCCGTTTACCAGATACCGGATACTTCCCACCTGCTGCCCTTCCTCCACCGGCGCTTTTAGCTTAGTTTCCACCTGGCACTCCACCTGGATGGCCTCATCTGTGCGCAGCAAAATCTGTCTGTTCTCCCCCTCCTGGGACGTCATGGCTGGTTCCTCCGCCCGTCGCACCGGCACATAGACGGTCTCCCCGATTTCCTCTCCCCGACCATTTTCCACCAGGATAGGGGAGAGCTCTGCCATGTCCGGCTCCACCTCAGAAAAGCTGTGAAGGCTGTAATACTCCAAACCATAATTCATAAGCTTTCGCATATCACTCCACTTATAGCTTTTGTGATTGGGCCAGCCACAGGCCAAAAGAGCCGCTATATAGGTTTTCCCATCCCGCCTTAAGGATCCCACATAACAGTAACCTGCCTGGTTGGTAAAGCCCGTCTTTCCCGACAAGGCTCCCTCCATCATCTGCAAAAAGGCATTGTGATTGTGGACAGAAAAGCTTCTGGCGCCACTCTCATCTGAAAAACTGTGGGAAGGCCGGCGGGTAATCTCCAGAAATTTCTCCCTCTGGGGAGACTGGCTGATGCAATACCGCAGAATTCGCGCCAAATCCGCCGCTGTGGTAGCATGGATTCCTCCCTCATCTTCTGCGTCCAGGCCATTGGGCGTGACAAAATGGGTGTCAAAGCATCCAATGTCCCGGGCCTTGGCATTCATAAGCTTGGCAAACTCCGCCACCAGCTCCCGGCTCTCCTCCTTGCTGCGGGTCTTTGCGTCTGTCACAGCTGTCACTCCTTTTGGCTGTTCCTTGAGACTGTCCAGCGCTGCTCCCTCTTCCGGCTGTTCCTTGGGACTATCTAGGCCCCCTTCTTCCCTTTGCTCCCTGGGACTATCTAGGCCCCCTTCTTCCCTTTGCTCCTTTGGACGGTCTGCCACCGTCCCCGTCTCTTCCTGGCGCATCTCCTCCGCCACATATTCTGCAATCGCCACCGCCGAATCATTGTGGGATTCCAGCATTAGGGAGCAGAGGAGATCCTCCAGCCGATATCTCTCTCCCTTCCTGGCATTCAGCTGTACATCCGGCATACCAGCTGCATACTCGGATATGGTAACCATGGAATCCAGCTCCCCATTCTCCAGAGCTACAATCAGCGTCATAATCTTTGTGGTACTGGCCATGGGCCGAATCTCATGACCATTTTTCTCAAATAAAATACGCCCGGAATCCGCATCCATCAAGACAGCTGACTGGGCATACAGCTGATCCGGCTCCTTTGGCGCTTCCGGCTCCTCTCCCCTGGAGGGAAGGGCGGGAAATGCCAGAGACAACAGCATACATCCCAGGATTCCCTGCTTCCACCATTGCTTCATAGGCTCTCCTGCCTGTGCTTGTTTCCCTTAAATATATGTCCCAATGCCAGGCAAAATGCCTTCTTTTCTGAATCCCCGGAGCTCTATAGCAAAACTGGAGCAGCCTTCACTAAACCTGCCCGGAAGAATCCGATTTCTCATCGCCGCAGCCGGCACATCCGGAACAGCCTCCACAGCCGCAGCCACAACAGCCCTCTCCCCGTTTCTTTCTCCGCACCATATAAGAAATGCTGGCCACTAACAATCCCCCAATAATGAAAATTACCACAAGATCCGCAAGCATGATTCTCCACCCTTTCTCTACATCATTCTATTGATAACGAATATCATTTTCTTTTATACTATCATATGCCTAGTTTTCCTGTTTGTCAAGAGACCTTTTCTCTGTATTTGCCAGGAAGCCTTTTCTTTGCTTCTTGAATTCCCTCTGGTTTGATAGTATACTAAACATTTAGAAAATAATTCCACAGGAGGCCCCTATCATGGATATCCATACCCTTGTTGCCAATCAGAGAACCTATTTTTTATCCGGCGCCACCAGAAGCCTTGCCTTTCGACAGAGGGCCCTTTCCAAGCTGCAAAAAGCATTGCGGGAACAGGAATCCCTGCTCTCCCAGGCCCTCTCCCAGGATTTGGGCAAATCTCCCTTGGAGAGCTATATGACAGAAATCGGGCTGGTGTTGGACGAAATTCGCTTTCACCAAAGGCATCTGCCCCGCTGGATGAGACAAAAATCTGTTCCCACTCCCCTGGCCCAATTTTACTCCCGAAGCTTTGTCTCCCCGGAGCCCCATGGAGTTACCCTTATCATGACTCCCTGGAACTATCCGGTCCAGCTGTGCCTGGAGCCCCTAGTAGGCGCCATCTCCGCGGGAAACTGCGCCGTGGTAAAGCCCTCCGCCTATGCCCCTTCTGTCAGCGCTGCCCTGGCAAAAATCCTGGGGGAGATCTATCCTCCCGAATACATCGCCGTGGTGGAGGGCGGCCGGAAAGAAAACAGCGCCCTTTTAGAGGAGCGCTTTGACTACATTTTCTTTACGGGAAGCGTGGCTGTGGGAAAAACAGTCATGGCCGCGGCCGCTAAGCACTTAACTCCCGTCACCCTGGAGCTGGGAGGCAAGAGTCCCGTTATCGTGGACAATACAGCCAATTTAAAGCTGGCTGCCCGCCGCATCGCCTTTGGTAAGGTTTTAAATGCCGGACAGACCTGTGTAGCCCCAGATTATCTGTTTTTGCAGAAAGGACTTCTGGAGGACTTTCTGGAGGCATACCGCAAAGCCCTAAAATCCTTTTTCCCCCAGGGCAGTCTGGAGTCCATGCCCACCATGGTAAATGACAAACATTTCTGTCGGGTTACCCGTCTGATGCAGCCGGAAAGGGTGGCCATCGGCGGGAACTTTCACGCAAAAGCCCGGCGTATTGAGCCCACAGTCTTGGTTGATGTGACACCGGATTCTCCCATTATGCAGGAGGAAATTTTCGGTCCCGTTCTGCCCATTCTCACCTACGAGCGGCTGGAGGAATGCATCTCCTATATTCAGAGCCATGAAAAGCCCCTGGCCCTCTATCTCTTTACTTCCAGCAAGCAAACCCGGCGGAAAATTCTCTCCTCCTGCTCCTTTGGCGGTGGGTGTATCAATGACACCATTATACACCTGGCCACCCCTCACATGGGCTTCGGGGGTGTGGGCGCCTCCGGTATGGGCAGCTATCATGGCTATGAAAGCTTCCGCACCTTTTCTCATTTCCGGAGCATTGTGGACAAATCCACCTTTTTGGACCTCCCCTTGCGGTATCATCCCTACAGCCGGCAAAAGGAGAAAATTATCCGCATGTTTTTAAAATAATGCCCTCTCTCCTGCCAGAATAAACGGAAAAAGAAGCCGGTCCCCATTCCAAAGCGGAAGGAGGCCGGCACCTCTCTCTATATTTATCCCAGAATCTCTTCTTTCTTTTCCAGAATCGCTGCCACAGCTACACAAGCCGGACAGTCGCAGTATTTTCCTCCAGCTTCCTTGATTTCTCTCCCGTGAGCTGCCACGGCTTTGGCTTTTTCTGCGCCAAATACCTGGGCCCCGGCTTCGGAATCTGCAAAAGCAATCAGGCCGTCAATGGACATAAGGTCCTCTTCAAGCTCCGCAACAAGCGCCTTGGCCAGCTCTGCTTCCCTGTCGGTCCCTATGGCAGCAAGCCAGCTCTGAGCCGCCTCTCTGGCCTCCTTACAGCAGGAAGCCGCAGCCATCATTTCCTTTACCTTTTCCACAACATACGCTTTTCCGCTCTGACTCATTTTTTCATCCTTTCTGTCGTATATGCAGGACAAACCATCTGCTTTTTTAGTCAATGCTCTTGGCATGCTCCAGCAGATATTTCTCCGCCTTACCGCACCACAGACCGTTATTTTCCGCCACAATCTTGGCCAACTCTGCAAACATGGGGTCTTCCTTCCCTTTCTCCTCAAAGTCTGCCAGGGCTGTCAAAGGCAGGCTGATCTGATTGTAAATCAGCTTCTTGCCTCCAGGAATCTTGGGCAGGTTTAAGGTAGTCTCCACAACCGCATCCAGACCTCCAATATGGGTCACCATGGCCGCCGGGTCGATCTTGCCTGCATTCATCAGGGCAATGGCTTCCCGCATATCATTGGTGTTTCCGCCGCTGGTTCCTACCACATGGGTGGAGGCATAGTGCACATTGTAGAAATTGAACTCTGCCTTAAACTGGCTGTTGGTGGGACCGGCAAAGAAATTCAGGCAGCCGTCATGTCCCAGAATGCCGTCAGCCTGCTCCACCACCGGCTTCACCGGCGCAAAGCAGATCACATCGTCATAACCTGTACCACCGGTAAGCTCCCGAAGAGCTGCCACCGGGTCCTCCACCTTTGCAGTGTTTACATAGTGCAGCTCAATGCCCAGCTCCTTGGCATGCTCCACAGTATAGATGCTGGCCGCCCGCTCAAGACGTGCGTCATCAATATCCGTGATCACCAGCAGGGAGGGACGACGATCGCAGTGAAGGGCATAGTCAATGGCGCCCAGACCCATGGGGCCTACGGAAGCCAGAAGGGCCAGCTTTCCACCCTCCACAATCCCCATCTTATGCTCATAGCTGCCGCCGGTGGTGTGATACATGGCGTGATAGGTACCGATAATGCAGCTCATGGGCTCTGCCAGAGATCCATAAAAATAGGTGTCGGAATCATATTTCAGCAGGCAATCCATAGCCAGGGTTTCCATGGGAATGTTGGCATACTGGGTGTCACCGCCGCACTCAGGATAGGAATAGCCCGGCGCCTTTAAGGAACCCTGATAGAAATGTGCCGGCTGAATGGAGAAGCCATCTCCCGGCTTAAATTTATCTTTCCAGTTCTCTCCTACCTCCACAATCTGACCACAGAACTCGTGTCCCACAATGGTGGGATTCTCCGCCACATTGTCCGGCACCCGCTTATGCTCCTCGCCCTCCACAGCAGCCTTATAAGTGCTCATGCAAAGGGAATCGGAAATCACCTTTACCCGCACGCCGTCTGCGCCAATATCCGAAAGCTCCATTTCCTCCAGACGCAAATCCATTTTTCCATATATCCGCACTGCCTTTGTTTTCATTCTGTTTCCATCCTTTCTATGTTTTATATCCCCCGCCGCTAGGGAAGAGACTTTGCCATCCTCCTGCCAGACTTAACCAGGGGCTTTTCCATTCTTCTCAAACCGGATAATCCTTTTCCCGCTCCACCAGCTTCCAGGCCATCTCCACCAGATGCTGAAACTCCGGCTTGGCAAGCTGGGGACATATCATGCTCTGCCGAGAGGTATTCACATCCTCCCCAGAGATTTCAGTCATGTCATATTTCCGGCAAAGAGCCTGGAGACGCTCTATCTGCTCCGGGGTGTTCCGTGCCGGCATATAGGTAATGCCCCGGACGCCCTCCTCCTTTAACATCTCAAAAAGCTCTTCCAGGAAATCATCCTCAAATTTGGCCGCCTTCTTGTCCCCTGTGACGGAATTGGTCACATCCCCCAGATAGGGATAGCAGAGAATCGCTCCCACCTCATCCGCCAGCTTAACCAGATCTCCAAAGAGGATACATTCCTCCGTAGCCGGTATGTAAATTTTTTCCACCAACTGAGCCTTCATCACTCCCAGAAGATCGTAGAGCTCATGGGGATTGGTGGCATCGGAAAGCTGCACCTTTTGCTTCTCTGTGAGAGGAATCCCAAGCTTCTCCTCCACAAAGCCCCCACATGCCTCTCTCCCGGCCCGATCCATGATTTTTTTGCTCAGGGCATAGAGAAGATGTCTCTCCGTAATGGAGCCTCCCACCTGATAACAGGAGACAGGTACCACATCCCTATCAAAATCCAGGGAAATTCCATAGGGCTCCATTAGCCGGTTGATATTCTCCACCATTTTCCGGTTCCGGAGGTTGCGCTTCTCCCGAAGAGGAGCAAATACCTCCTGGAGTCTGGCAAAGCCGGTAGCTGGTACACTGTGAATGGCCATATAGGCCACCCCCGCCTGGTCCGGATTATTTAGCTTGCGCCCTGCCAGCCGGGTCTGTGCCAGACTAGCCCGGCACTCCATACCGCAGGTGGTGCCCATACCAGCAATTTTTCCCGCCTTTCGAAACTCTATGGCTCCCCCTATGCTGTCATGGTCCATAATGCCCGCTGTTTGCAGCCCTTCTGCCCGGGCCATATACACCGCTGCCGTGGGAGAGTAGGGGGAAAAGGAGTAGCAGGTATGAATGTGATTGTTGGCATACTGGGGTTTCACCTCAGGAGCTTCCTTTTCCTCCCCCAGCACAATGGCCAGATTGGCCAGCCGCTCCGCCGGGTCCTCTACGTTCAATAGCTCCAGCGTCTCCTTAAGCTCCACATATTTCTCCATAAGCCCTCCTAATTCAGCATGGTCTGGCCGCCGGTAACGGGAATGGCCTGACCAGTCTCATAGCATTGCTCCACACAGTAAAACAGGGCTTTGGCCACATCCACCGGCGTACAGCCTCTGCGGATGGGGGATTTGGACAGGTAAAACTCCTTCACATCCTCCACAGTCTTGGCTCCCGGCACCTTTCCTGCCTGGAGATACTGCACAAACAATCCCTTTTCCGGGTCGGACCACAGAGGACCGTCATAGAAGTTCCCAGGGCAGATGGCATTTACCTTGATCTGCCAGGTTACCAGCTCCAGGGCAAAGCTCTGGGTGAGACCAATGCCGCCAAACTTACCTCCTGCGTAGGCAAAATTATTTTTGGAACCTGTAAGTCCGGACTTGGAGTTAATCTGTACAATGTCAAACCACAAATTCTCGTCCGCCTCATGCTGCGCCTTCATTATCTCCGAAGCATATTTGGCGCAGTAGAAATATCCCATGTAATTGACCTTGGTCACAAACTCAAACTGGGCAGGCGTCAACTCCTCCAGGCTGCCGGCCTTTAACACGCCTGCATTGGACACAAAGATATCCACACCGCCGAAATGCTCCACCGTGCGGATCAGCAGCTCCTCCACAGACTGGGGAGCGCTTACGTCCACCTTGATGCCCACGGCCCGCTCTCCCAAAGCTTCCGCTGATTTCCCGGCCAGCTCCTCATTCAGGTCCGCCAGCACCACGCTGGCTCCCTCCCGGTACATCTCCTGGGCAATGCCAAAGCCAAAGCCCTGGGCTCCTCCGGTGACAATGGCAATCTTGCCCCCCAGACGCCCTGTGGTTTTTGGCCGGTTGTGAATGTTCTGTTTTGCATACGCTTTTGCTTCTTCCAGATTCATCATCATTTCTCTCCTTTTCGAAATATCGTGCTTCTTACCCTGCTGCCCGGTCCGCTTTTCTGTCTAGTTTCAGTATAACACAATCTCCCCATAAGTCAATATAAATTCAACTAAAACAACATTTTATTTTATGGTTTTTATTTGATTTTGTTTTCAAACCCCACACAAATCATCATTTATAAAGATATCCCCCCATAGCCCACCCAGGTTTTTCTTCTGGTCTTTTGGGATCAAGAAAAGCACCGGCCCCAATGACCGATGCTTTTTTCTCATTCCTATGGTATCCTTTTGCTTCTCCCCTACCTATCAAGCACGCCTTACAAAATGCTCATTCTCCGGTATTTCTCCACCTGGTGGATCACATCCGCAATGCTTCCACTCTTTACCAGCTCATAATCCGACCAGATGCGGGAGATCTCTGCCTGTACCTGGGGCAGCTGCCGAATATCTCCCTCATAGTTCCGCAGATAATAGTCCGCCATAAGGGTACAGGGAATAAAGTCCACCTCAGCGTCCTCATTTTCCTCCACCGTGTCAAAGCCCCCCTGCAAAACGGAGATAAAGGTATCCACAAACAGATGAAGACAGATGGCTGTGGAATTTCCATTAAAGTCAAAGAGTTGCAGGGTAGTGCCATTGTCAAGCTCTACCTGATTGCTGGTATCCACAAAGGCCTCAGAATTGCAGAAATCATAATAGCGGGTGATAAAGTCCAGGCTGTAATCCCAGTCCTCCTCTGTGCTATTTTGTCCCACCGTGCGGTAGAGCATATCCAGTACCCGGCTCAGCTCTCCTAAGATCCGACAGTTCTCACAGTCCGCCAGCTTCTGGAACACTACCTGGAACCGGGAAAGGCTCAAAAGACCCCACAGATATTTCTGGGCATTGGAAAGCTCCTCCGCCTTTTCCTCCACCTGCTCTAAAATCTCATTGCCCAGAAGCGCTTCCTCCTCCAGGTCTCCAATATACTCGTCGCAGTCCTCCATAAAGCCCTGGCAGGCATCGTATATCTCATCAAAATTGCTGTACAGCGTGCTGGCCCGCTCCAGATACAGCCTGGCCCGCTCCAGATCCTCCTGTTCTTGATAGGCCTTTCCCATCTGATAATAGGTTTCCGCCAGCTTGGTCAGCTCCATTTTTTTCTCATAGAGAGCGGCCTGCTCCTTTAACCCTTCCAGGCCCTGTTTTTTCTTCCCAAACCCAAACATATATTCTATTTCCCCTTTCTAAGCCCTGGTTGTCCCTCACCAGTTCTCTATGTATCTACTATAAAAAAAATACGCTCAAATGTCAAATACGAATCCCTATTCCAAAACCTTCTGCTCAAATTCCTTCTGTGGCTCTTCCAAGGCTTCCCTCTCAGATTCCGCCTGCTGTTGCCCCACGGCTTCCTTCTCCGCCTCCTCCTGAAACTCCGCCAACCTTTCCACTGGCAGGGAGGGAAGCTCCGCCACCGATCTGACACCAAAATTCCGCAGAAATTCCTCGGTGGTACCAAAGAGAATGGGACGCCCCGGGGCATCCAGGCGCCCCACCTCCTCTATAAGCCCAAATTCCACAAGCTTATTTACGGCATGGTCGCTTTTCACCCCCCGGATCTTTTCAATCTCCTGGCGGGTAACCGGCTGCTTGTAGGCCACAATGGCCATGGATTCCAGCAGAACATCCGTCAACACATATTTCCGGGGCTGGGCGGCCACGCGTATCAGGTGCTCGTAGTATTCCTTTTTGGTACATAGCTGAAAGGCATCCTCCAGCTCCAGAATCTGGATTCCCCGATCCTGGGCCTGGTACTTGTCCATCATATTGTGGATGATTTTTTTTGTGGTTTTGGGGTCCTGTTCTATGGCCGCGGCCAGCTTCTCCGTCTCCACCGAATCTCCCATGGTAAAAAGTATGGCCTCTATGGCCGCCTCCATGCGCTCCAACTCCATCCCTATTCCTCACCCTCCTTCACCTCAGCCTGTTTTGCCTCTTCTTTGGCTTCTATCACAATATCGTCAAAGGTTCCCTCCTGGGCCGCCGTTATTCGTCCCATTTTCATCAGCTCCAGCACTGCCAGAAAGGTCACAATCAAATGCATTTTGTTTCTTTGCCCTATAAGGAGGCTTCGAAAGCTGAACCTGCGATGCCTTGTCACATACTCCTCCACATAGGACAGCTTGTCCTCCAGGCTCACCTCTTCCTTCTCAATGCGCCCAAATTTGCTGCGCACCGGGTCGATCTTGTCCTCCTGCTTTTTTATGAGATCCTGAAATACCTCATGGAGCTTTCGCAGGGTAAGCCCAGACAGAAGCTCTTCCACATCCACAGGCTCCATGTAGGAGGACACCTCCCATGGCACATCTGGCTGTCGGTACCACATGCATTCGGCATCCAGCTGCCGATCTTTAAGCTCCTGAGCCATGTACTTATATTTCTTATATTCCAAAAGCTGTTCCACCAGCTGGGCTCTGGGGTCGATCTCCTCTCCCTCCTCGTTCACCTCCACTGGCAGAAGAAGCTTGGCCTTGATTTCCAAAAGTGTGGCTGCCATTACCAGAAATTCGCTCATGATATTCAGATCCCTGGTCTCCATGGCCCGGATATACTCCATGTACTGGCTGGTAATCTCCACAATGGGAATATCATAGATGTCAATTTTGTTGGTGTCAATCAGGTGCAACAGCAGATCTAAAGGCCCCTCAAAGACGGGCAGTTTTACCGGTATCCCTGTCATGCCTCTCCCTCCAGTCGGATCACGAACAGCTGCGCTGGATTAAAAATCCGGATATTTACCGTATGGGTACCAAGGCCCGGACTTACCAGCAGGGCCTTCTCCCCTATCCAGAATAATCCCCTGTCATATTTGGGAAACAGCCGAACCTGGGGGGTAATCACCCCGCCAAGGAAGGGAATCCGGATAACTCCGCCGTGGAGATGCCCGGACAGAGTCATATCCGCTCCCCATGCTGCATACTGCCTAAAATAAACGGGATTATGGGCTAAAAGAATATGGTAAATCCCCGTCCCAGGGCTCCCCAGCGCCTCCGTAAGCGCTACAGGCTCCAACTCTTTGTCTCCAAGCTTCTGGTAATAGGAAAGATCAAGCTCAAACCCGTGGATCTCCACCTGACAGCCCATTTTTTCAAACCGGGTGCTGGCATTGGAGAGCACCTGGACACCAGCCCTGCTAAGAGGCTCCATGTATTCCCGATATCGATCCCCATAAATTTCTGTCTGCACGCGCATTCGGGATTCATGATTTCCATTTCCGTAGAACACCGGAGCCACCTGCTCCTGAAGGGCCAGCACCAGCCTCTGGGCCGGCAAAAAGGACTGCGCCGTATGCCCTACAAGCATATCACCCGCTATCAAAATCCCATCGGGCTTCTGTTCCTTTACCGCCGCTATCAGCCGCTTATTTTCCGGACCATATTCCTTGTTATGCAAATCCGCCAGCAGGACAAAGGTCAGCCCCTTGCCCGCGGGAAGCTTTTTTGTATTTATCTGGTATTTTTTGATGCGAAAGCTTGCCATTCCTTCCTCCGTGTCCATTCCCCTCTATACCCACTCTCCTCTGTGAACAGGGACGCACCTGTTGTCTGCAAAGGATACGCCCCCTTATGGAAATGGGGGACACCTGGAAAGTATACACTGTTTCGCCTGACCTGTCAAACGGGTGTGAAGCTTTTTACAACAGCCAATAGCCGGCCGCCCGTTTCAGGTAATCCCCATACCCGGCCTTTTCCACAGCCTCTCCGGCCAGAATCGGTAGACGTCCAATTTCCTTTCCTCCCAGAAGATACCGCACGCACCCAATCTGGGCTCCCTTCTCCACGGGAGCGCTCAGCTCTTCATAGACCCATTCCTTTTTGATACTCTTTAAATCCTCTCCCGTTGTGCTCAGATAGGAAAAGGTCCCGTCGTACTCCCCAGTCACCTGCTCCTTTACTCCCAGCTCCACTGGCAGGGTCACCTTGGGAAGCTTATCCGTATCCTTATACAGGCTGCATTTACTGTACCCGTAATTCAATAGATTCTTGGCGTCGGAAAACCGAACCTTGGGGTCCGGCGCCGCCATAATCACAGCTATAAGCTCAATGCCGTCCTTTTCAGCCGTGGCGGAAAGGCAGAATTTCGCCTGATCCGTGGAGCCTGTTTTTAGCCCAGTGGCATAGGGGTACTGTCGAATCAATCTGTTGGTGTTAGTCAGGCCAAACTCCTCGCTTCCTCTGCGGGTGGTATGAACAATATTTTCCATCCATATGGTGGAATAATTATGTATCTGGGGATATTTGGTAATCAACTCCCGGGACATGAGTGCAATGTCGTAGGCGGAGGTCACATGTCCCTCCACATCCAATCCACAGCAGTTTACAAAGTGGGTGTCCGCCATCCCAAGGCCCTGGGCCCGCTCATTCATCCACTCCACAAAAAGCTCCTCAGAGCCGGCGATGTGTTCGGCCATGGCCACTGATGCATCGTTGGCCGAAGCCACTGAAATGCATTTGATCATGGTATCCACCGTCTGAGTCTCCCCCTCCTCCAGGTATACCTGGGAGCCCCCCATGGAGGCCGCGTGGGCCGAGGTCATTACCTGGTCCTCCAGCTTGATCTTCCCGGTTCCCAGATTGTCAAAAATCAGCAAAAGGGTCATAATTTTTGTCACACTGGCCGGTGGCAGCTTCTCATGGATGTTTTTCTCCGCAATCACGGTGCCTGTGGATGCCTCCATTAAAATCGCAGAAGGCGCGGATATCCCCAGAGATGTATCTATGGGAACCGGGGCCGGAGCCGCACTGGTCGTGCTGGGCTCTGTGCCCTCCACCGGCTGATCCGGAGCCTCCTCCTCTCCTCCTGTGTCCTCCTGGGCATACAACAGCTCTTCATAGCTCCCTGCCCTTTGTCCCTCAGGCTCCGCGGCCCACACCACTGTGCAGTCCAGGGCAAGCACGGCTGCCAGCAGCAAAAACAGCAAACGTTTCATGGCATATCCTCCCTGTTTTGTCTACTACCAGTGTAAGACACAATGCCTGTACAATATGCCTGAAACAGCGAAAAAATCCGCCTATTGTCTTTGCGTAAGGCTCCCGAAGCTGCCCTTTGGAGCCTTCCTTAAAGTATTAGACATGTATATGAAAGATCCGCTCCGTATTTTTCCGGGCATTCTCCATCAATACCTCCTGAGATACCTTCCTATATTTCGCCAAATCCCTTACCACATATTGGATATTCCCCGGCACATTGGTCCGTTTCAGCCCTGGAACATTCTTTGGGGTCAGATAGGGGGCATCCGTCTCCACCAAAATTCGGTCAAGGGGAATACTGGCCACCGCCTCCCGCAATTCCTTTCCCCGGACATCATCACAAATCCACCCTGTAATGCCTATGGAAAATCCCATGGACAGATATTTCTCCAGGGTAGCCTTGTCTCCCGTAAAGCAATGGACCACGGATTTTTTACAGATCTCCGGATGCTTTTGGAACCTTTTGATAAAATCCTCTGTGGCGCCGCGTTCATGGAGGAATAAGGGCTTATCCAGCTTTTCCGCAATCACAATATGCTTTTCCAGGCACCGTATCTGATTCTCCCTGGTGGAAAACATCCGGTCATAATCCAGACCGCATTCCCCCACAGCCACCACCCGGGTATTTTCTGACAAGATCCGTTCTATTATGAGAAAATCCTCCTGTTTGGCCCTGTCTGCATTGTGGGGATGGATTCCGGCTGTTCCGTAAACCGCATGCTCCTTTACAAACCTATGGATTTTCTCATTCTCCCTGGTGTCTGTACCCGTGAGAATACAGCACACCCCCTGCCTCTGGGCCTCCGCAATCACCTTTTCCGGCTCCGGAAACTGGCGACAAAATAGATTCAGGCCAATATCATAATATGTTATCTCTTCCATACTCTCCTCCATAAATTTTCCCCTTTGTAAAGGAAAAAGGTGCAAAGCCTTATTCTCTACATAAAGCCTTACACCTTTACTGGCTGACATACAAATGGTTGTCCTCTTACTTATATCCATAAACGAAAAAAGTGTAAAGCCTTATCCCCTTTTAATCCAGCCCCCGGAAGGCCTCCTCCCGGTCTCCCAGCTCCACATAGGGCCGGTGATTTCCCACATACTTGTAAGCAGGACGGATAATCTTGGCTCCATTGACCAGCTCCTCGATCCGGTGCGCGCTCCATCCGGAAATACGGGAAATGGCAAAAATAGGTGTGTACAGCTCCTTGGGAAGGCCCAGCATATGGTAAACAAAGCCGCTGTAAAAGTCCACATTGGCGCAGACGGGCTTATGGATGCGTCGTCCGGACATGATGCAGTCTTTCGCGATCCGTTCCACCCGATCATACAGGGCAAACTCCTTATCCCGGCCCTTTTCCACGGAAAGCTTCTGCGCATATTCTTTGAGGATCACCGCTCTGGGATCTGATTCCGTGTAGACCGCGTGACCGATGCCATAGATAAGCCCAGTCCGGTCAAAGGCCTCCTTTTGGAGAATCTTCAGCAGGTATTCCCGAATCATATCCTCATTCTCCCAATCAGTCACCTGCTCCCGGATAGCCTCAAACATCTCCTGCACCTTCAGATTGGCTCCGCCGTGCTTAGGTCCCTTAAGAGATCCCAGGGAAGCAGCCACTGCTGAGTAAGTGTCCGTTCCCGAGGAAGACACCACATGGTTGGTAAAGGTGGAGTTGTTACCACCACCGTGCTCCGCATGGAGCACCAGAGCCACATCCAGCACCTTGGCCTCCAGTTCTGTGTAAGAACCATCCTTTCGCAGCAGCCGCAAAATATTTTCCGCTGTGGACAGCTCCTTTCTGGGATTGCGAATCACCAGGCTCTTATCCAGATGATAATGGCGATACGCATGATAGCCATAGACAGTAATCAGGGGAAACTGGGCGATGAGCTGCATGGACTGGCGCAACACATTGCGGATACTGATATCCTCCGGCTTATCGTCATAGGAATACAGGGTCAGAACACATTTTTGCAGGGTATTCATCATATTGGAGCTGGGCGCTTTCATAACCACGTCCCGCACAAAGGTATCTGGCAAATCCCGAAGCTCTCCCAAAATCTCCAGAAACTCCTCCAGCTGAGGCGGAGTAGGCAGGCGGCCAAATAGAAGGGTATAGGTGATCTCCTCAAAGCCAAACCGACGCTTTTCAAAGCCCTTCACCAGATCCTGCACCGGGTATCCCTGGTAATACAACTCTCCGTCAATGGGGGTTTTGTCCCCGTTAGCCAGAGAATAGGAAACCACATCGGAGATCTCCGTCAAGCCGGTGAGAACGCCTTTACCGTTAAAGTCACGTAAGCCCCTCTTTACGTCATACTCTAAATACAGAGACAGGTCAATAGAGCCGGAAATCCGGCTGTACTCCTCCAGCCTGTCAAACTTTTCCTCCAGATTCATCATGCTATCATTCATCTTTATTTCTCCTAATTATAGTCGCTGCGCGACAGCTCTAAAGGGTAAAGTCACTTGGGCACACACCTCATGACGACTTTACCGGCCAGCCCTACCAAGCCCACTGGCTCGGGAAAGGCACACTCTTTTATGGCATAAATGCCCCGATTAAAATCCCAAGAATGGCCCCGGCCAGCACCTGCAATGGCGTATGTCCCACAAACTCCTTTAGTTTCTCACTGGAAAATCCGGAAAAGGGGGTATGCTCCAAATTCCGGAAGGCCGCGGTGATCTCATTTAACAGCTTGGCCTGTTTGCCTGTTTCCAATCGCACGCCCATAGCGTCATGCATCACGATAATGGCCACCATAACAGTTATGGCAAACTCAAAGCTTCCCTCTCCATAGACCCGAAGTGCGGCCGCCGCCATGGCGCAGACTGTGGATGCGTGGGAGCTGGGCATACCGCCGGAGCCTACCAGCCGTTCCGCCTGAAACCTTCCGGTGAGAATGGCGTGAATCAGAGTCTTTAAAACCTGGGCCACAAACCACCCTGCCACCCCACTGGTCAAAACTCGATTTTCTATAAGCAGTTCCCAGGAACTCATCCCTAACTCCTCCTTTGTATTCCCTGGGCCAGGCATACCTGCCGCAGGGTACCTGAAAAGTATACCTGAATTTTGTCCATATAGCAAGAACAAATGTTTATAAAAATTGATCCAAAGAAAAAGGCGGTTCCGGCAAATAGCCAAAACAGCCTTGTTTTCTCTCTGCTTCTTATAAGCTGTGCATCCGCTTGATCACCTTCAACCGGGTAAATTCCTCCCGCTCCTTCTCCTCCAGGGCATTGGCAATGCTTTTGGACAATGCCTCATAGGTGGGAATGGTGATATTTTTCAGAGCATTGGCACGCTTCTGGGTCTTTTTAATATTGGCCGCCAGCTGGTAGGCGGAATTTTCCACCATTGACAGCTTCACGGTCAGCTCCTTCACCTTCTCAAAGGAAACCCGGGCAATATCCAGAGACTCCCGGGTGCTGTAAAACCCGTAAACCGGCTCTGTGGTTCCCGGCTCGTACCGGACCAGGGGAATCTCCGTGCCCATAATGCTTCGGGTCTTGACCTCCACACTGTTCTCCACGGGCACCGTCTGGGCAATATCCGCCACAAAATGGATTCCCATCTCAATATTGGCCCGCTGCAAAGCCTGATAGGCGCTGGTGAAGGTGGTGCGGATCTCCTCCTGGATATCCTTGGCCTGGTCCACCAACCCCATAAGCTCCCGGATGAGAATATTCCGTTTCTTATCCATAAGCTCATAGCCCTGGCGAGCCAGGGCCAGAGAATTCCTGGCCAGTATCAGATTTCCCTTGGTGGGAAATGTCCTTACATCCATGGAGACGACCTCCTTTTATTCCTGTGGGCTGTAATATTTTTCCAGTATCTTTGTATCAATCCGGTCCAGCTCCTCCCGGGGCAGTAGTCCCAAAAGCCGCCAGCCAATGTCCAGGGTCTCTAAAATGGTCCGATTTTCATTCTGATCCTGCCCCACGAATTCCTCCTCAAAGGCCCGGCCAAAGACCAGATACTTCTTGTCAATGGGGGACAGCTCATCCTCACCGATGACGGAAGCCAAGGCCCTGGCATCTCCCACCTTGGCATAGGCGGAAAACAGCTGATTGGCCAGATCCTGGTGATCCTCCCGGGTAAATCCCGCTCCAATACCGTCCTTCATAAGACGGGACAGGGAGGGAAGCACGCTGATAGGGGGATAAATATTCTGCCCGTGAAGATTCCGATCCAGCACCACCTGCCCCTCGGTAATATAGCCGGTCAGGTCCGGAATAGGATGGGTAATATCGTCGTTAGGCATGGTGAGAATGGGAATCTGCGTCACAGAGCCGGAAGCTCCGTGAATAATGCCGGCCCGCTCATAAATGGTAGCCAGCTCACTGTATAGATAACCCGGATATCCCTTTCTGGAGGGAATCTCTCCCTTGGAGGAGGACACCTCACGCATAGCCTCCGCAAAGGAGGTCATATCCGTGAGAACCACCAGAATATGCATGCCACAGTCAAAGGCCAGATACTCCGCAGCCGTCAGAGCCACCTTGGGGGTAATCAAGCGTTCCACCACCGGATCGTTGGCCAGGTTCAGGAACATGGTCACATGCTCCGACACCCCACTCTCCTCAAAGGCCCGGCGGAAAAAGTCTGCCACATCATGCTTTACACCCATGGCTGCAAACACAATAGCAAATTCTTCGTCGGAATCATCTCCCAGGGATGCCTGCTTTACCAGCTGCGCCGCCAACTGATCATGAGGCAGACCATTCCCAGAGAAAATAGGCAGCTTCTGCCCCCGAATCAGAGTGGTCAGACCATCAATAGCGGAAAAGCCTGTGCGAATATAGTTCCGGGGGTACTCCCGCACCACCGGGTTCATGGGCTGACCGTTTACATTTCGGCGAAGATCCGACACGATCTCTCCCAGGCCGTCAATAGGCTGGCCAATGCCGTTAAAGGTCCGCCCCAGAATATCCATGGAAAGAGGAATCTCCATGGGATGGCCGCTTAACTTGGTGTGGGTATTCCGTAGGGACATATTGTCCGTGCTTCCAAATACCTGGATCACCGCCTTATCCGCATAGCACTCCACAATGCGGCCCAGCTCCTTTTTCTTCCCATCAATGGTAATTTCCACAATTTCTTCAAAGGAGGCATTCTGCACACCCTCCAGCGCGATGAGAGGGCCGTTGATCTCACTTAATCCCAAATATTGAATTGACATTTGTTTTCCCCCTTACGCATTCTTTTCCAACACGCGCTCATAGAACGCGTCAATTTCTTTCATATACGCATCAAACATCTCCGGCTTGTCATTGGGAATATCGTACTTCATGGCAATTACCTTCTCAAAAATATTCTCCTGTTTCAGCACAGAAATAGGCATATTCATGGTCACCAGCGCTTTGGCCTTGGCATTCAGGTACAGGATCACCTGCATCATCTTCAGCTGCTTTTCCATGGGCACACAGGTGTCATCAGGATGGAAGGCATTTTGCTGCAAAAAGCCGAGACGAATCACTCTGGCAATCTCCAGCACCAGCTTCTGATCATCTGGCAGCACATCGCTACCGATAAGCTTCACAATCTCCATCAGACTGCTCTCCTGATTCAAAAGGGTCACCAGCTGATTTCTACAGTCCACAAAGTCCTTGGCCACATGATCCTTATACCAGGGCGCCAGATCTCCCAGATACTCGCTGTAACTGGTCAGCCAATGGATGGCCGGGAAATGGCGGGCATAGGCCAGAGATTTGTCCAGCCCCCAGAAGCAGCGGACAAAGCGCTTGGTATTCTGGGTAACAGGCTCGGAAAAATCACCGCCCTGGGGAGACACAGCCCCGATAATGGACACACTGCCCTCCGTGCCGTTTAAATTCATCATCATACCGGCCCGCTCATAAAAGGCCGAAAGCCGGGAAGCCAGGTAGGCAGGGAATCCCTCCTCCGCAGGCATCTCTTCCAGACGGCCAGAAAGCTCACGCAGAGCCTCCGCCCAACGGGAGGTGGAATCTGCCATGATAGCCACGTCATACCCCATATCTCGGTAATACTCTGCCAGAGTCACACCCGTGTAAATGCTGGCCTCACGGGCAGCCACAGGCATGTTGGAGGTATTGGCAATCAGGGTGGTCCGATCCATCAGAGGTTTTCCGGACTTGGGATCGATAAGTTTGGAAAAATCTTCCAAAACCTGTGTCATCTCATTGCCTCGCTCCCCACAGCCAATATAGATAATA
The DNA here is from genome assembly GCA_022791975.1 of Lachnospiraceae bacterium. Taxonomy (GTDB): domain Bacteria; phylum Bacillota; class Clostridia; order Lachnospirales; family Lachnospiraceae; genus RGIG4284. The sequence goes on from JAAWAC010000007.1 coordinate 43,545, forward strand.
ATATCCGCATCAGACCATTTTGCAATCTGATGCTGGGTCATGGTCTTTCCTGTTCCAAAACCTCCGGGAACAGCTGCGGTGCCTCCCTTGGCAATGGGAAACAGGGTATCCAAAATCCGCTGACCTGTAATCAGGGGTTTGGTACAGGCATACCGCTTCTGCGTAGGCCGGGGGATCCGGATTGGCCATTTCTGAGCCATACACAGCTCTTTCTCCGTGCCGTCCGCAAGCTGCAACACCACCAGAGGCTCCTCAATGGTATAGCTGCCATCGGGAACCACCCGCAGCACCTCTCCCTCCACCTCTGGAGGAACCATGCACCGATGGACAATGGCCGCCGTCTCCTGAACCTCACAGATCACCGTGCCTCCGAAAATCCGCTGGCCAGGAGCCACAGTTATATGGGTCTTCCACTGTTTCTTAAGATCCAGGGAGGAGACCTTTGTTCCCCGGTTGATAAACGCGCCGGAGTCCTTGGCAATCTCGCTTAAGGGTCGCTCAATTCCGTCAAAAATATTATTCAGTATCCCTGGCGCCAAAGTCACAGAGATAGCGTCTCCCGTAGCTTCCACCAGCTCTCCCGGCTTGATGCCTGTGGTCTCCTCAAAGACCTGAATGGTGGTCCGCTCCTTGTCCAGGGCTATCACCTCACCTATAAGGCGTTCCTTTCCCACATAGACCATCTCAGCCATCTTAAAGCCGGTATTTCCTTTCAAATATACCACAGGACCATTGATCCCGTAAATCTCACCTGTTCTATCCAAGAATGTCCCCTCCTTTGAACACAAACCGTTCCTTTTCCTCCTCAATCTTGGTCTCAAAAGACTGATCGATCAGGATATTTTTGGACGGAATCACGGCCCGCATTCCGCCGAAAAAGGAGTACTGGCTGATGGTAAGGGGGGCCTGCACTTTGGCCTCCAGCTCCATTTTCCGGGAGGAATCCGCCGGGTCAATGTAGATGATAATCTCCTGGCCTGCGGCGAATTCCAAAGCTTCCTGAATCTGCCGCACCAGCATGGCGCTGTAGGCCGGGGTGTCCATAAAGCTGCACAGCTGATTGCGCAACTCCACAAACAGCTTATCCTTCAGCTCCTCCGTCTTTTTCCGCACGGTCCGCTTTATCTGGATTTGCTCCTGAGAAAGCTCCTTATTATTATCCCGGATGATCTGCTCGGTCTCCGTCTTAATATGCAGATCTTTTTGCCTAAGCTTTTTTTCCTTATGCTCCTGAAAAATGGTCTCCATAGCAGTCTGGCATTCCTCTACCAGCCGGGCGCTCTGACCCCTGGCATCCTCCATGGCATATTCTTCAAAATGCTGTAATTTTTCTTCGATTGTCATGACACTCACCTTTTCCTAGAGTTTGACCCCAACGGCCTCATTGACATAGGAAGTGATAAAGTTCTCCCCACGCATGGTCCCATGGCGGTCCGGAATCTCAATCAATAAGGGCAGGCTGCGGCTTAAACGGATGGAGTCAATCAGCTCGGGAAACTCCCGTCCAAACTTCTCCGTCAGCACAATAATGGCAATCTCCGGGTCAGCGCAAGCCTTATTAAGCTCCTCTTTCAGCTCTTCCCGCTTATGCACCACCGCACCCTCCACGCCAGCCAGCCGCATACCGGTCAGCGTATCCACATTATCACTGATCAAATACATTTTCATGGGAATACCTGCCTCTACGCCTTAAAGCTGACCTAAAATCATAAAGGAGATAATCAGACCATAAAGAGCAATACCCTCTGCCATGGCCACGAAAATCATGGATTTACCAAATATGCTCTGATCCTCGCTGATGGCTCCCAGGGCTGCGCTTGCTGAGGATGCCACGGCAATGCCACTGCCAATACCGGAAAGGCCAGTAGCCAAAGCTGCCGCAATATAGCCCATGCCAGTGGCCATAGTGGCTGCCTCCACCACCTCACCAGCTGCATGCACCTCTCCACCCAGAGTCAGCACAGAAGCCAGAATCAGGGTTCCGAAAAAGAAAAAGCAGTTACACCCAATGGATCTCTTATAACGGCTGCGGCTCTTCTCGCCCAGGAAATAATAACCAAAGGGAACCATAATGCTCAGCACCAGCGCAGCCACCAATAATACCTTCACTAACATTGTCATGATTTTTTCCTCCTTAAATTTGCTTCTCTTTATTTAACTGATAGGGCCGGAATTCGTGCCCTGAACCTTTATAAAAACGGCTGAACAATTCATAATATTCCAGACGCAGCACCTGGATACCCACGATCAGGCCCTCCATGGCACACACAAACACATTTCCCAGCACCACTACAATCCAGTTTCCGCCCCCGGCATTTTCAAAGCCGGCCAGCATCATCACAACCTCCATCATGGCTGCATGGCTTACGGCAAAGGCTCCGATACGCACAAAGGAAAGGGTATTGGAGAAAAAGCTTAAGAGCACCTCAAACATTTCGAAAAAGGTCTGGATCAAAAACATCACCTTTCCGCCTTCCACCAGCTCCTCCCGCTTCTCCATCCAGGCGATAATGGGCTCCTTAAAGGCCATGCAAAGCAGAGGAATCCCCAGCACTGCCCCCAGAACCCCTCCGGCTGGCAGAGGATGTCCGGTCATCACCAGGAAGATTATGGAAACCAGAGCGCCGTAAAACACAAAACCTGCCACTCCGTTGGTGCTGAATAGGGCTTCCCCAGTCTCTCTGTTTTTCACACAGACCACAATGTGAAAAATCATGGCCAACAAAATCAGAAACATGCCAAAGGCCACTGCCACCACAAAGACCGTATTCATCTGTCCCACCACGGGAAGCTGCATCATAGCCTCCTTGGGCGACAACCAGATATGGGGAATCACCGTATCCTCAAAGCCAAAGAAACTACCATAGAGGAATCCGAATATGGTGGAAAACACTCCCGCAGTGGATACAATGGCCGCCAGATTCACTCCCTTTAGCCGGTACAAAAGATAACCACCCAGCAGCAGCACCAGCCCCTGCCCCACATCTCCGAACATGGCTCCAAAGATAAAAGCATATGACAGTCCCACAAACAGCGTGGGGTCCATCTCATTGTAAGCAGGAAGACCATACATCTTTATATACATCTCAAAGGGGCGGAACAGCCTGAGATTCTTTAACTTGGTGGGCGGCGTACTGGAAACATTTTCCTGTCTGTCCTCCACCACCACAAAGGTATTCTGATCCTGGTCCCGCTCAATCTCCTTCTGGAAACTTTCCGCATCCTTCTGGGTCATCCAACCGCAGAGAATATAGAAGGTATTGTTTTTCTCCTTTGTGAGGGCCGCATACTTTCGAATACCAAAGTTGCGCTCCACCTCCTCTAAGCAATTCACCGCATCATAGAGCTCCTGAAGTCGTCCTGACACAGCCTCTAAAATCTCTCTGTCGATCCCCGCCAGCTCCTTATCCAATTCCTCCAGCCTGCGAGTGAGACCCGCACAGGCCTCCTGAGCAGTTCCCTCATACTCATCCGGAATATAGATAACCTCAAAATGCATGGAAGTGTAAACCGCATCCACCTGATGGGCCTGAGAGGCCGGCATAAAGTAAACGCCCCACACATATTCCTGATTGCTGTGGGTAATATAAAAAATCGTATTCAGACTTTCATAGACATATTTCTCAAATTTCTCATAGTATTCTCTGGGAATTCGTCCAAAGCGAAACTTTACAAAGCGGAAATTGAGAAGCTTATGGGTATTGTAGGGCAGCTGCTGAAAGGGTTCTATTTTTTCCCGATACTGCGCACACTGGGTTCTTTTCTCCTCCAACTCCTGCTTTCTCTCCCGAAGCTGAGAAATCGTCTCCCCCACCTCCTGGATGATTTTTTCCGCCTCCCGGGGCGACATCTCCGTATTTTTTACATTCTTGGGCAGACCCTCCCCAGGCAAATATTCCCGTCCGACCCGCATGGTCTCCTCATAGGGGTTGCCCTCCATAAAAGGCCTTAAGTTTTTCACAGTCCGAAGCTCCGTCAGGGCATTTTCCAGCTGAATCTCATATTTGGAAAGATACCGCTTGGCCATCCGCTCAATATCGTTCTTTGGACCTGTGATACTTAAAAATTTCATTTTTACTATCACAAATGCTCCCTCCCTGTATTAAGGTATATATGCTGACAATTCCTCCGGCGCCAGTCCATAGCGGACACACTCCAAAATAGTTGTCAGCTGATCGATCTCCTGTTCCTTATGATACAAATAAGAAGTGACCGCTGTCATGGAGTAAGGGTTCCTGTGCTGGTCCACCTGGTAAATTCGCCACAGAAGCTGTCGGTGCAAAAGCTCCAAGTCTGTCTCTGTCAGCTCCTGGTGTCTCTGTCCATACCAGGTTTCCCGGGTCGCCTCCTCCAATGCCTTCTCATCCTCCGCCTCCACCAAATCCTGTAGCTGTTTTTTCCGCAGCTTATAGGAGATGGGAATGATCAGTGTATAGATAGCAGCAGGCGACATCTGGTAGTAATGCTTTGCCCGGTATATCCACATCATATTCAGCATATCAATCTGACTGCCGTATACCTGGGTCATCAACTCCCGTTCCTTCCCCTTTAGCAGCTTCTCCTTCTTTTTCCAAATATTGGAAAAATAAAACATATCCAGTACCATCTCAAAGTCAAAGAGATCCTTCTTCTCTCTTCTCTCCAGCTGGGACAGAACATCGTAATACGGGGTATGCTTAAGTGCCTCCAAAAATTCCGAAATGTCACTGGCTCCGTTTAATCGCTCCAGCTCAATCTTAGAAAAATATTGAAAAACCGCATCTTCCTGGCCGGAGCGCTGCTCCCTGGTGGTGGGATTAAAGATCCTCCGCAGGGCTCCCTTTAAGGCCTGGATCTCATATTTGCAAAAGTACAGCTCCAATACGCTGCGCTGCTTCAAATTACAGAACCGGTATATTTTTGAAAAATCATGAAACAGAGACTGACTCAGCCGCTGCTCAATCTCTCCCCGGTGAAGATGATCCTCCGGAAGATCGGAAAGAACCGCCCCATAGGCTGTTCTCTGTTTCAAATACCCCACAGCCTCCGCCACGCTTCGGGAGGAAGCCAGGTTTATAAAGTCCTCTCTGGTCAGAAGCTTTCCGCCCATGGCCCGGGTCTTTGTAGCTATCCCGCTGTAGCTGAACATACCACGCATGGTCTCACTCTCCTATCATCTTTTTCAGCAGCTGCTCGACGATAGCCTTATGCTCCTGGTCATATTCCTTTTCCAGGCCGTCCAGCACCTCCTGCGTGGTCTGCCTCATCTCCTCCAGCTCCCGGGCCGCCTTTTCCTTCAGCTCCCGCCTCAGCTGTTCCAGCTGTTCTCCGGTCTGTGCATCGATCTCCCTGTCAAATTCCTGGGTCTTTTTCTCATACTCCTCTGCGATTTCCTTCTTCTGTAAAACCGCATCCTCCGAAATCCGCACAGCGGCTGATTCAATCTCGGAAAGCCTGGTAATCACGGTATCCATATACTCCATCTGCATTCCTCCTGTGCCTTTCCCTACTACAGACAAACTTCAACCAATATTACTATACACTTTTTCATGTAAAAATCCATAGTCAAAATATCCAAAAAATTGACAGAAACTATTTTGTAAATTCTATGTAAAGATTTTGTTAAATTTTTTATCCATTCGTCTGAAAAGAAATCCCCCGGTAAACACCGGGGGATTCATTGCACAATTAGTTAAATTTTCGTTTTCTTGCTGCCTCGGACTTTTTCTTACGCCTTACACTCGGTTTTTCGTAATGCTCTCTCTTACGAATCTCCTGCTGAATCCCTGCCTTTGCGCAGTTCCTCTTGAAGCGACGTAAAGCGCTATCTAAAGTCTCGTTCTCCTTTACGATTACATTCGACATACTATCACACCCAACCTCCCCTCCAGTTGTATATTGTGCATATGGACAACTGTCTGGGCAATTAAACATTGCACGTGTATGATTATAGTATTTATGGGGCTTTCTGTCAATAGTTTTTCATTTTTTCCCTAAATTTTTGATTCAAAGCCATTTTTTTAAGTGTTCTTGAAGATTTTTCTCCAAAATCTGATGAAGTTCCTGGTCATTTCCATATTCCGCCAAGATCCGCTCTGCCAGCCCTGGAATCCATTCCTTTGATTCCGGCATGGTACAGAAAGCTTCTATGGAAGGCCCAAACTCGCTGCCCTCTCCTGCCATCTGGTAATCGATACATGTGTAGGTGCCATCCTCCTGCTGCTTACAGGTCAGGGCCACTGGAATCACACTACCTCCCTTTTCCTCCACCTGATCTCCAAAGAGCTGGTATCTGCCTGTATAGACCACGGCAACCACTTTGCACGTGTCTCCCTCCTCATAGCTTCCATAGCTGTGAATCGCCCACACCATAAACCCTTCCAGGTCAGGCTCCTTCCGATTTTTTTCCGTCTCGTAGAGGAGTTTTAAAATCTCGTCCTCCCCCTCATAGCTAAAATCTGGCAGGAGAATTTCATTTCCATATTTTTCCATCTCCCCTTCCAGATACTGGAGAATCCACCAGTACAGCATCTGATATTTCTCCACATACTCTTGTCCCTGTTCCTGTTCCACCAAAAGCGCCTCCGCCTTTACGGCCTCATACCACTGCTGACCGGATACATAGTCAAAGGCTTCCTCTGTTTTCCCCATACAATGGCGGACAAATTCTGCCATAAGCCTTCCTTTGAGCCCGGTCTGTCCCCCCTGTTCAAACTGTTCAAAACAATAGGCCATGGCTGCGTGGGGCTGCTGCAAAAGCTTTTGAAATGCCTCTGGCTGGGCATCCAGATATGCCCAGGGGTCACTGTCCGGGAAGCTCTGCCCGGCCAATGTGTCAAAGATCTCTCCCATCCTCTCCCTGGCCGGACGGAAATCCCAGGCTCTTGGATCCCCACCCGGGACAGCTCCCCCACTCTCCTGTTCTGTCCCAAGCCCTTTTTCCCCTGGTGTCTCCTTCTGGAGGGAGTCTATATTTAACATTAAACTCCAGGCGTCTCCCTCTTCCCGGTTTAACAAAAGGCCTCCGCTCAAAACCAAGATCAATACCATAGCTCCACAGCTGGTGAGAAAAGCGGGCTTCTTGTATCTCAACACATGCTGAATTCTTCTCTTGGGATTTCCCTCCCCAAAGGCAGCCGATCCCCCAAACGGCCGGGGACGCTTAAGAGACAGGTGAATCAAAGAGGCAGAATAATCCTCCCGCACCTCCTCCCCCAATCTGGCCAACACTCCCTCGTCACAGGCCATTTCTATATCCTGGGACGCCAGATAGAAGGCCACCCACACCAGAGGATGAAACCAGTGTAGGCATAAAGCCAGAAAGCCCAATGCCTTCCACAGGGGATCTCTTCTCTCCATATGAATGATCTCATGGCACAAAACATAGGGCAGCTCTTCCCGGTCAAGCTCTTTGGGAAGATAAATCTGCGGCCGGAAAATCCCTAACACAAAGGGCAGCTCCAGCCCACAGACCTGCCAGATCCCTCCTCCGCCTTTGGAGAACTCCCCCTTCCTTTCCCTCCATTCTGCCTCTAACGGCTCCCTTCCACGGTACAGGCGCCTACTCAAAAATATAAAGCCACCAAAGTTCCAGAAAAGAAGGAACAGAAATCCCACAAGCCACAAAATACTTCCCCATTCCATCCAGGAAGAACGAGACGTGTTGTGCCCTGTTTCTTCTATTTTATATGTAGTATCTGCCAAAGGGATCGGTTCCCCAGAGGATTCTTCCTCTAAAATCTTCCCCACTTCCAGGCTTCTTTGTTGCCCAGAAAGCTCCGGTTCTTTTTTTACAGGCTGCTGCCATAAGTGCTCTACCTTTCCCTGCCTGCTGTTGGCCTCTTTTCCCAAGCCGCTCCACTCTTCTGCCAAGCTTTGGACCTCTGCTGGTATCAGACTTGGGCCTGCAAAGGGGAGTACCGGACACAAAAGGCGGACAAGCACAGGAAGCCACAAAAAGCACACATAACGCCTGGGGACCTTTTGAAGCAAAAGCCGGGTTAGCAAAACCACCAGAATCACCCAGGAGGCTTTAAGGCTCATGTTCCATAGATGCTGAAACACCACCCGCATCCCCTCACCCCTCTCTGCTCTTCTGAATCATCTGCTCCAGCTCTTGGATTTCTCGGCTGCTCAGCTTTTTTCTCCTGGTAAAGGCTGCCAGAAAAAGAGGCAGAGAGCCCCCGAAGGTTTCCTCCACAAACTGCTCGCTCTGCATGGCCTGGTATTCCTCTTCCCTAACCAGGGCCGTCACCGCACCCTCCTGGTTTACAAACAGTCCTTTCTCGCACAGCCTGCGCAGCATGGTGTAGGTGGTGGACTTGTGCCAACGCAGCCTTTCCCTGCACAGCTTTACCAGCTCTCCGGAGGGAATGGGCTCCAGTTCCCAGATGATTTTGGCAAACTGGAGCTCCATGTTTCCCAGGCGGCAAGTCTCTGCTTTCTTTTTTCCGTTCTGATCCATAAACTTCTCCCCTTACTATTTTGTGCGTACATACCTGTTTCTAAAATAGGTTTATAATCTTTAAACCTATTTTTAGTTTACACTACATAGACCAAAATTGCAAGGGATACTATTTTTATTTGCAGGGTGCAACAGCGCCCCCGCCGTCTTATTCCACGCTGCGCAGCTTCTGATCCAATGCCCTCTGCTCCTCATAGGGCAGATAAGAGAAGGGACCATTCAAAAGCTCTGCAAGAGTGTACAATTCTTTTCGAAAGGATATTTTTATAAAACGGCTGAAATACTCTTCCTCCAATATTTTTCTGGTTTTTTCATTTTCCAGCAATTCCTCCACCGGCGAATCTACGCTATATATCTTCCGATAGGGCCTGGTGGGCTGGTAACAAAAGGCGTAGGCGCCTGCCTCAGCCTTTACCTCCACATGGTTTCCCACCTGAGATACCCCCAGGATTCCTGTCCATTCAGCTGTCATCCTCTGAATTTCCAAAACCTCTGCATCCGGAAGCAGGATCACCGCCTCCGCGTCAAAGGGTACCCGTACCTCCACCTCCAACTTTCCCTTCTCTATCTTCCAGCCACTGGAAATCCTCCCTGCCGCTGACAAAAGCTCCGCCTTCGCCCAGGGGATCTGATAATTGGGTAATACGGCCACCTTAAACTTTTTAAATCCTGGTGCCTCCTCAAGAGGGGAAAGTCCCAGCATATTTCTGTACATCCATTCCAAAATAGAGCCATATGCGTAGTGATTCAGGGAATTCATTTCCGTTCCGCTGATCCTGCCATCTGGCAGCACGGAATTCCAGCGCTCCCAAACCGTTGTAGCTCCCATGCGCACCTCATACAGCCATCCCGGATAGCCTTCTTCCAACAGTAAATGATATGCCAGCTCATTCATCCCATGCTCTGACAACACCCGACACAGATAGGGGGTTCCCACAAAACCAGTGTCCAAGTGATAGCGGTTCTTTTTTAACCTGTTAAGCAATCCCTTGCAGGTATTCTCATAGGCAAAATCCGGTGTCAGCCCCATGTACAGCACCACCACGTAGGCCGTCATGGTATCTATGCACAGACGTCCTGCCGGTGTAAAGTATTCCTGGATAAACGCTTCCCGGATCTTTTGAGCCAGCTGTTTGTAGTAGACCACATCTTCCTCTTTTTTTAAGACCTCTGCCGCACGGGCTACAATACAGGTGGAATAATAGTAGTATGCCGAGGAGATCAAAAACGGATCGGTGGCGCCATATACGCCTCCGGCCACATTTCCATCCAAAGCCAGCCAATCTCCGAAATGGGCTCCGCTCTGCCACAGGCGTCTTCCCCCCTCACGGTCATCCTCTCCCTTCATATAGTCCACCCAAGCCTTCATGCTGTCATACTGTCTTACCAATATCCCCTTATCCCCATAATGCAGATAAACATTCCAGGGAATTATGGTCGCCGCCTCTCCCCATGCGGTGGAGCCATCCCCCGGATAATTTGCCGCGGGAACCACATTGGGTACACTGCCCCTTCTCTTTTTCTGCTCCCCATACACATCCTTTCCATATTTGGTATAGAAGGCGTAGGTATCCATGTTAAAGCAGGCTGTACCGCTGAACACCTGTGCGTCCCCCGTCCATCCACACCGCTCGTCACGCTGAGGACAATCGGTGGGAATATCCAGAAAGTTTCCCTTCTGTCCCCATTTTACATTGTGTATCAGCTGATTCACCATAGGATTGGCCGTTTCTATAAAGCCAATCTCCTCCATCTCGGAATGAATCACAAGACCTTGGAAGTCCTCTAAACGCAGATCCCCCTTCCATCCCATCACTTTCACATATCGATAGCCATAAAAGGTAAAATGCTGCCGAACATAGCAGTTTGTGCCATCAGCTGTGTAGATAAACTCCGCCTTGGCAGTCCTCAGATTTCCATTGTAAAAGTTTCCATCCTGCAAGATCTCCCCAAACTGGAAGCGCAATACAGTTCCCCTGGGCGCAGTGCAATAAAATTCCAGCCATCCCACCATATTCTGTCCCATATCCAGGACCTGCTCCCCAGCAGGTGTATGGATCAATTCTGTGGGTGTGATTCTCTCATGAATGGTAATGGGTGGGTTCAACCTGGGCGCCAGCTTCTGTTTATCCAGATCGATCCCTTTCACAGGTAAAAGCTTAGAAGTATCCAGTGTGGAATCATATACTTCTCCCGGATAGATTCCGCTTAAGACCACCTTACTCTTTCTGGCCTTCCAGGTCAAATCTGTTGCCACTATCTGGCTGGTTCCATCCCCATACCGGATATGCAGTTCCCCAATACAGGCAAGTCTGTCCCCATAATTTTCTCTGGTTTTCCTTAACCCAAACCATCCCTTATACCAGCCATCTCCCAAAAGCACCTGGATCTCATTTTCCCCGCAGGGAAGATCCAGTTCAAAAGTCTGATAGGGAATCCAGGTATCATAATCACAAAAGCCAGGCAGCAGGCATTCCTCCCCCTGCTTTTTCCCATTTAGATACAGCTCATAGACTCCCAGACCTACCAGATACATCCGGGCGCTTTTTACAGGCTTTTGAATGGTAAATTTCTTGATCAGAGACACCTGTTGTTCTTTTGGAGCCTCCGGCGTAATCCAGTCTGCTTTCCATTCTCCGGCTTTGGGTGTCTCAAACCATGCCACAGGGCTCTCTGCTGTTTCCCCGTTATCAGCCCAAACCCGAACCTTCCAGTAATACCGTGTTTCCGGTTCCAGGCAAACAGGCAGCTCAAATCCGGTATTTACGATTTCCTCCGATTCCCCGCTGTCATAAAGCAAACTGGAAAAGTCTTCATTGAGAGAAACCAGCACCTGGGCCTTTTTCTGCTTTTTTCCCTTTGTATCCTCCACAAGATAGGAAACTGTCGGATGCTTGAGATCATATCCCAAAGGATTGACCAAATGATTCAGTTTTAAATGGCAAATCTTCATAATTTCACTCCCCTTTGTATTGCTTTAGTACTGGTGCCTTCAAAATCCCCATTCTGCGGAGCTGATATTCATAAGACCAGCCCTCCTCTGTGGTCCTCCAGCTGTTGGGCTCGTAATAAATCTCTTTTTCATCGCAATCGTGAAGGGTTCCAAAGGTGTTGATACGATTTCCATAACAAATAATCTCTATATAGTGGGAACCGCTGTTCTCAACTGTAAACAGCACCTCATAGGGGGAAGAAAAAATATCGCCCACATACCTGCCATCGATCCGCACTTCCAAAAGGGCTCCTCTATATTTGGATATTTCCAGCCCATAGCTTCCCGCCTCCAGAGCAATCTCTGTGCCATAGGTAACATTCCCCCCGTAAAAAGGCATGCCCTGCTGTGTGACGCTTCCCCAGAAATAGTTCTCAGGCTTTTCTGTCAATCTGGAAAAAGCTCCTTGTGTCCGAACGCCAAAATCTCCTAGCAGAAATCCGGCCTCCAGATTTGTCTTCTCTGTAAAAGGAAGCTCCAGCTCCAGGGTGTGTGTGCCTGGCGTCACCTCCGGCAAAGGGATTGTCCCCATGCAAGGGTCGATAAAGCAGCCGTCTTTTTCCACCTTAAGCTTCTCCCCATCCCAAAACACCTGCATTTGTTCCACATTTTCAAATGCCGCTTTTACATTTCCCACACAGACATCAGAGAAGATAAAATAGCGCAAGCGTATAGCATGGGAAGGCACAGGCTCCTCCTTCATGGTATAAGGTTGAGATAGCGCAGCCCTTCTGGGTGGATATCCTGCTCTGTCCCTGCAAACATTATCCAACCGCAGGATCTCTTCCATCCCTTCCCATGGCCCCCCGTCAAAGGAAAATTCCCCAATATCCAGCACCATAACATTGGGCTCTTCCCGCGTGATTTCCACCTGAGCGGTAAACAAATCCGTGGCCCTTACCATCTCTGCCCTCTTTGTCTGCAAAGCCTCTGTTTTCATTTTGACGGCGGGGGTTCCGTGCACAAGGAGGCTGTCCTGCTCGTAGAAGACATGTCCAAAATATGTATTTCCTCCCTGGTGCCACACATCTATAGGATAACGCTCTCCATTCATGGTGTCCAGACACTCCAGCTCCCAAAGCCCTTTGATACAGACACGCATTTTATCCTCCAACACCAGGTCTGGATTCTCCATGGGTTTTCCGTGGGCAATGAAAAAATAAACCTCCTCCCCATCCTGACGCTGCTGATAGACATATCCTTCTGCCCGGATACCATCCCAGCTTTTCTTTTCCCTTGGCTTTTTCAGATACTTTTCTCCTTCATAGCGCATTTCAATGGTGCGCACGGATTCCAGACTGTCCAAGATAGCCGTCCTGGAAAATTCCACACACCTACAGCTCTGAGCAAACATTTGAACCCCATTATTTCTCTGGGCATCCACATAAAGGGGCACATCTCCTGCAAACACAATCTCCTTTCCCAAAGCCTTGCAAGCCTTTAGAAATTCCAGGGTCGTGTCCCGTAAGGTCCGACATCCGGCCACAAGTATGATATCATACTCCATACAGCCTACCTTCCCCTGATCTCCCAGGTCACAGAGCAAGCTCTCGGATATATAATCAAAATCTAACATGCCAAACAGCAGCCATTCTGTGAGCTGGGCAAACTGCTCATCCAATAGCTCCCTTACCTGTCCTGTCTGCTGATTATTTCCACAGTATAGCCAACAGGATTCCACCGGATGGATCATTCCCACCCTTACCACAGGCCTTCCCTGTGTCATGGCTGTATTTACCCGGGCAAAGTGATCTTCTATCAGGGGATATTTCTCATACCAGGGAGATTGATAACCGATGCTGGCGGGATAATCCCGCTTGCTCTCCCCAGCCATGCTCATCCAGGTCAAATGATGTACCCGCACCGTAACTCCCAGGGCTGCCTGCCAGTCTCCATGAAGCTTATGGCTTCGGAAATCAAAATCCCAGTTTGTCACTCCTAACTCTTCACTTAAAACCCCTGATCGTCCCATCTGGTGAGCCACGCTCTCCGCCTGCTTTACGGTGGTATACTCCCTGGAGTCACAAAGAATATCCACACCGGGAAGCTGGAATCCCCGAAGACTCCGCATGACTTCTCCCACAGCCTGGGTCTGGTAGTAAAGCTTTGGCTCCATCATCACATGGCCGCACAGCATAATCCCATGTTCCTGGCACCATGCTCCAATCTGATCCCCATAAGCTCTGGCAAAACGTTCCGAAACCAGCTCCTGATATTGATACCGAAACTGAGAGATTTCCCCATTGGGTAATTCCCAATATAGCTCCGGCAAACTTTTGAAAAATTCTTCCCCGTATTCCTCCTTATAGGCCTGGGGGAAGTCACTGGTAAAGGGGAGGATCACATTTTGCTTGGAAAAAGGCCCTGCCAGGCTCTGTCGATGAACAAACTGGGGCTCATCGGTAAAAATAGCTGGTATGGTCTTTCCAAATTCCTCTCCAAACTCTCTGTAATACGCCTCATAGGTGCTTTCTATAAAGCATCGAATAGCCCTGGGATTTAAGGTATCCACATAGGATTGATTATTATACCAGGGACTGTCCTGTGCAGATTCCACATAGACATACCACCGATCCATGCCTTCTGTGACTGGGTCCTCCTCCTGGCGCTGCTCATACCCCACCAGTGTTCCGTCCTCATTTAAAAGAATATCGAACGCAACCAGGAACTCTCCCTGCCCATGGGACTTAGTAGCTGCCTTAGCCGTATACTCCTGCGCAGCATATGTCCTTGTTCCCTTCTTCCAGGGGGTCAGCACCAGATATTTGCTCCGGAATTCCGGATTTTGCGTGACCATTCCCCCGCCATATCCAGAAGGCCAGCGATCCTCATCGTAAAGAAAGCAAATCTCATCCAGCTCCTTGGCTTTTTCAAGGCTCTGCCTTACAGCTTCCATAAACTCCGGTCCCAAATATTCGGTGTCAAGTCCCGTTCTGCTGTGAATGCAAAACCCGCCCATGCCCATTTTTTTAAAATCTTCAATCTGGCGGTCAATCATCTCTTCCTTTAATTTTGTGTTCCAGCTCCAAAAAGGAACTCCCCGAAACTCTTTTCCCGGTTGTTGAAATACCTTGTCATCTATCATGCCTGTTCTCCTTTTCATCAGCCTTTTACTGCTCCTGCCACAATGGATCTCACGAATGTTTTCTGCGCACACAAATATAACAGAATAAATATCATGGCACTGACTGTCAGGGCCGCAAAAATCGGCGTATAACCCAAAACCATAGTTTGATCCCGCATATTGGCTATGCCAATAGACAGGGTGTATTTTTTTGTATCGCTTATGGATACCAATGCCCATAAATATTCATTCCAAGAACTCATGCCGCCTAAAATGGCCAAGGTCACCAGCATGGATTTTACCAGAGGGATCATCATATAGAACAAAATCCGAAATGTTCCACAGCCGTCTATCCGGGCGGACTCCATAATCTCATTGGGAATGTTGTCCATATAATTTGTGATCAGGATGAGACCCATGGGGGCAAATCCCTGGTAATAGGGAAACACAATGGCAGGCAGCGTATTTTGAATGCCCAATTTGATAATCTGCAAATACATGGGAATGATGATAATAGGCGTAGGTATCAACATATTGAACAGAATCATATACCAGAAAAACTTTTTCCCTTTCATCTTCAGTTTGCTGAATGCGTATCCTGCACAGGTAACAAACACCACATCCACAAAGACCGTGCAAATGGTATTTCTTGCCGAGTTTTTTATGTAAACCAGAAGTCCGCCCTTCCAGAATGCTGTCAGATAATTCTCAAAGGTCACTTTGCCTGGCAAGGTCCAGATGCTTTGAAGGAACTCTGTCTCTGTCTTAAAGGACTGCAATACCACCCAGATGAGAGGATACAGGGAAATGGCCGCATACAAGAGGACAATCACAAATACAATATCTAACAGATGCTTTTTCTTTTTACTTCTCATTTATGCCCTCCTTTTTGTGTAGATCTTTGTCCCCACCTGAAACAAAACCGTAAGACCTACCATAAAGGCCATCATAACAACAGACGCTGCTGAGGCGATTCCAAAACTCTGCTTTTGAAACGCCGCACGGTATACATAGGAAGTGATGACCTCGCTGGCTCCTCCAGGTCCCCCCTGACTCATACTCCACACAATATCAAAGGCCCTGAGATCCTGTGTGATCCGCAGCATTGCCAGCGTTATGAACGTGGGTTTCATATAGGGAAGAACAATATACCGCACCTTTTGTATGGCAGTTGCCCCATCAATGTCCGCGGCCTCCAGATAATCTCCCGGCAAAGTCATAAGATTGGCATACATAATCAGCATACTAAAGGGTATGGTTGTCCAGATCCAGGTGACAATTATCGCCGGTACCACCGTAGATGCATCGGAAAGCCATGCCTTAGCCCAGCTTCCAAGACCAACCATTTCCAATAATTGATTGAGTGGCCCGATAGAAGGATCGTAAATAATTCTCCAGATACATCCCACTACCACAATGGAAATGAGATATGGAATGAACAGTGCTCCATTTAAAAAGTTTTTCCATCTGATATGGTGAAACAATGCATAGGCCAACAGAAAACCAACGGTCAGTGAAATCACAAGGTCAAATCCCATTAACTGAAAGGTATTCACAAAGGCCTTTCCAAATTTTGCATCTTTCAACACCTGCAGGAAATTTTGCAGTCCCACAAAATTTGTCAGTTCTCCATAGCCCTTGTACTTATATAAACTGATTCGAAAGGCATTGAAAAAAGGAGTATATAAAAATATGACAAATACTGCAATGGTGGGAAGGATCAGCAAATATGCCGGAATACTCTCTCTTAATTCTTTCCAATATTTCTTTTTCAACGTATCACCTCTTTATTTAAACAGGAAGCTGCCCCATCAGACCGTTCTGCGCAGATTGGCACAGGGCTCTCATGGCGGCAGCTTCCTATACTCCCTGGCTTTTAAAATTCTGTCATCAATTCAAGCCCGCCAAATATTCGTCGTACAAGGCCTGCAACTGTGAGCACACATAATCCAGATCGTACTGACCGGACAGATAGTTAGGCAACAAATCTGTCATAAAGGTGGTATTGATCTCCGCACTTACATTTGTGGGGACATAAATATCCGGGCAAAAGCCATTGGAAGAAGCTTGGTTGTAAGCAGTCATAATATCCTCCATGGTATCGTCAAATTCCATGTTCACCAGACCGGAAGCCGTATATCGAAGGGAGGATGCTGTCTGATAATTCTTTCTGGAAGTCAAATACTTGGTCAACAAAACAGCCTCTTCGGGATGCTCTGTCGTTGCACTGATAGCAAAGATATTGGAAGCTCCCCCCAGAGATCGGGTGGGTAGCCCTGCAATCCCCGGCAACACATAGGTTGCAAGCTCCATGTCTTCCGGCGCATGATCCATAATATATTCCAGATTCGTAGGCGTGATCATCACCTGGGCCAATACGCCCTGGATAAATGCCTGCTGTACTCCCTGCAAATCAGCTGTCATGGAATTTTCCGGGAAATACCCGGCATCCCACATTTCCTTCATGGCTATTAACCCCTGCTGTACGGACTTGCTGGAAAAGGTCATGGTTCCATCTTCAAAGGTCAGACCCTGGGTATCTATTTCATCCCTGCAATATTGATCCCAGAACAATCTGGGGAACCAGTCTACGCAGTTATTATTCTGATGATTGATGGCTGCATAACCGTTATCCACCAATGTCTGACAGTTGGCCTGGAACTCCTCCCAGGTCTCCGGAGCCTTTAATCCCAGCTCCTCATAAATGGTCTTGTTATACAATACAGCTACTGTTGTCATAGAAAAGGGAACGCCATATATTTTGTCGCTGTATTTTTCTCCTAAAGTCTGGGTAACCAAATTAGTCATATTACTGAGTAATATGGGTTCATAAGTTTCCCCCCAGGGCATATCGCCCTCATAGCAATCCGTGTCCATGTAATCTGTCAGATCCATCAGCATCTCATCCGTAATCTGATCCATGTAATATGCAGATTGGGTCCAAAACACATCCGGAATTTCACCTGCTGATGCCAGCGCCGCAAACTTTGCTGAATAGTCGGCGCTTGTACAATAAATAAACTCAATCTCAATATTGGGATTCTCCGCCATGAAATTATCCATGATCTCTTCTCCCACATTGGGCTGTGTGGACAACATGCGCAGCATTACCTTTTCCCCTGCATCCGTCTCTTGCGATTGGGAATTGCTCTCTGTATTTGTTTCCGGTGCATCCTGGGAAGGCGCAGACGTGGGGGAGCTGCATGCAGCAAGTCCCGCAGCCATGGTCATCGCCATAAATAGTGCCAAAATTTTTTTCTTCATTTGCATATCTCCTTCTTCTTTCACTATTGCATATTTGTGTAATGCCGAAACTCCCAAAGGTTTCTTTGTTTATATAAGTTTTCACTCTGTTTCTACAAATTCGCCATCAGTGAAAATATCCGCGGCCATTTCAACGCGACCCATAGAAATCGAGGAAAAAATATATCAGGTGGATTTTTCAAAAAGTTAACTTTATGAGATACAGAATCAAAAGAAAAAAATGAGTGAAATCAACAAAAATCCAAGGAAAAGTATTGATATTTCCGTAAATTTGTATTAAAATAAAGAAAATATTACCTGTATATTCTATTTCCAAAATGTTAACATTATGGATTTTTCTTTTAAATTTCCCGCTTTTCGATAAAACGAAGTAAGAGGCATATTGCACTGCTTTGCCGCTTCTTTTCCCGATATCTCCCGGGAGACCCACTTATGGCATACCTGTACAAAGTTCTCCGGCAAAGGTTTTTTGGGCCTGCCAAACTGAACTCCTCTCTGTTTTGCCGCCTCTATGCCCTCCCGTTGTCTCTGTCTGATGTTTTTCCGCTCATTCTCCGCCACAAAAGACAGCACCTGCAAAACAATGTCGCTCAAAAAAGTACCCATGAGATCCTTCCCACGCCTGGTATCCAAAAGTGGCATATCCAGCACCACAATATCGATCCGTTTCTCTTTTGTCAGAATCCTCCACTGTTCCAGGATTTCCTCGTAATTCCTTCCCAGCCGGTCAATACTTTTTACAAAGAGTACATCCTCCTGCCTTATTTTTCTCAAAAGACGCTGGTACATGGGACGATTAAAATCCTTTCCTGATTGCTTGTCCATAAAAATATTTTTTTCTGGTATCTGCATTTTTTGTAGAGCAAGCATTTGCCTGTCCTCATTCTGTTCCCGTGTGCTTACCCGTACATAGCCATAAATATTGCCCATAAAGCCTCCTCATCCAGCATTTTCTATCCAACATCACAGTTTCATCCCCATGCTCCTAATTCAAGTTGCCATACATTCCTGTGCGTTGCATGTTAAAAAATCAATATGTCCCCTTGTCCACTTAGGAGAAACCCAAAAAAGGCATAAACCTCCTGCTGAAATATCATTGCGTTGTTCAAAAGCAATGATACCACAAAGAGATTTATGCCATATCTGGTATACCGCACAAATGTCTAAATGAAAATAAAATGCGTTTCCCTGCAATGCCAGCAGAGCTCCTGCTCTACCCCAGCATATACCGCTGAAACTGTAAAGCTTCCCTGGCGCTCCTGTCAAGGGCTTCCTCGCTGGTGTCCTCCACCATATTCCGCCACACCTTAATATCCTTTCCCACGGTTCCCCCAGGGATTACAAAGGGCTCCATTACCACAGCCCTGTCGTATCCAATTTCCTCCAGTGCGTCATGTATCTCCCGCCATGGAGTTCTGCCCTGTCCCGGAACCATGCGGTTACACTCCCCGGTATGGAAATGCCCCAGCAGGTTCCCCGCTGTCCGGATAGCGTTTCCTATGCTCTGCTCCTCAATATTCATATGGAAGGTATCCAGCATCACCTGAACATTCACAGCCCTAGGTTCCAGTTCTCGGACGGATTTTACAAAGTTTACCCCTTCCTCGGCCGTATTTAACACATGATTTTCAAAGCGGTTCAGCACCTCCATACCCATGGTCTCTATCCCATAGTCAAGACCTATCTGGCCCAACCTTGCAATTCCCTCAACGCCTCTCTCCCAGTCACCCTTTTTGTCCACCGGCTTGCTGTAATCTACGGGCCAGCAGGAGTAAATAGCGCCTCCCAGGAGGGTGGCATTGATTTTTTCCATTCTCTGAAACAGATCCTTATAAAACTCCATCCCATGCTCCCGCACCTTGGGGTCCGCAGAAGCAATATTGTTCTCCGGCGCCGGACCGTACCCCACGGTAAGGCGGATGCCATGATCCTGGGCACAGATTCTTAAGTCCCGCAGTTCCGCCTCCGTATACTCCGGCAAAGGTCCTGCTGCAATTTCCAGAATATCAAATCCCAGCTCTGCCACCTTGCGAATATAACGCCTGTAATCCCCCTTCCATTCTCTCTCCCAATATGCATAGTAGATTCCATGCTGCATGTCTGTTCTCCTTTCCTACTCAGGCTCTGACCCCTTTGCATTTATATAGCTGTTTTCACTCATTTCATCATATATGGAATTGGGATTTTTGGCAATAGCTTGTTTTATGCAAGGGATTCTGCTGAAAATCTACGGAAAATATTTCTGGCTCCAATGGCAATCCCAAGGGACACTACACCGGAAAATAAAACAACTCCATATTCAAATCCTTGGCAAATTTCAAAAAAGATACCGTATAGAGCATTGCCCAACGGCTGGACGCACATGGAAACTGTAAGTATGACAGCAATCACCTTTCCGATTAAATTGGGTGGCGTTTCCTTTTGAATAAAAGACATCATCTGCACGGTAAAAATCGTGGAAAATACCATAATAAAGAAACAACAGGCCGTTATCACCAGATAATTTATCATTCCAGAGGAAACCAACGCCAATGTAGCGCCCATGGGAAACACACACATGGCACAGGCGATTATCAGTTTGCCCGATTTCTGAATTGCCAGTTTATCTGCGAAAATGGCTGCACAAATGCCGCCGAAAAGTCCTCCTGCTGCCAAAGCCCCCTCCGCAAAGCCATAGAACCTGTTGGCCAAGGAAGCCTCCAAATCCAATACCTCTGTGACCAAATAGGGCAGTGCAACCATAATCATTGCAGACAAAAACAAATTGATCCCACAGACAACAAGGAGAACTTTTCCAATAACAGGCCTCTCCCTTCGGATGAAGCAGATACTCTCTGCAAAATCGGTTTTGGCTATCTGTAAGATTCCCCCATGGGAGGTCTGTTTCTCGAAAGGTATCTTAATGAAAATTTCCATCACTGCTGACAGAGCAAAGCATACCATACAAACCCACAATACAGGCACTAACCCATATGCACTATACAAAATACCTCCCAGCACAGGGCCTACCAAAGACGAAAAAGAGCTTATTGTATTGATGATTGCGTTTGCCGCCATAAAGTGCTCTTGCTTGGCAAGTACAGGGATACTTGCCTGTACCGAGGGCTGATAGGCGCCTGCAATGCCATATAGAAGCATCAGCGTAAGGGTCACAAGGAGAACCAGGTTTCCTCCATTCATTAGCAGTGAAAATGCTAAAATAACTGCTGCTGTAAAGAAATCCAGAATCACCATAACATTTCTTTTATTTACCCGATCCGCAACAATCCCCCCTATGGGAGACATCAGAATGGCCGGAAGAAAGGCACAAGCGCTCACCGTTCCATAAAGTGCCGACGATCCTGTCAGATTTAATAAATATAGTGGCAGGGCAAATCTTATGGTGGCATTGCCAAACAAGGAAATAATCTGCCCTATGACAACCATGGTAAAATCCTTTGAAAACAATTCTCGATTCATTTTCTAAACCTCCATTTTTCTATTTCCCCAGCTAATCATAATCCCGTCTACTCCATCCCCTCTTTCCGACTCCTTTCCCCATGATTTCCCTCTGTTTTTCTTTTAATACCAACCGTCGGTATGTATATATTTGAAAATATATCTGCCCATTTTTCAGGGCAGATATATCACTCCCAAAGGATGTTATTCACTGTTTGCTCCTTTGATAGATAGCAGTCAATTCCTGCAACCTCTCTAGCACTTCCTCATCTACCACATCCAACCCAAATCCCTGCATCATCTGGCTAAACACCATAAATTTCCCATAAGATTCTTCCACCGAGCTGTCAAATATCATGGGATTCATCCAGACATTTGCCACAAGCAAAATCAATTCTGCTAACTGCTCCGGATAATCCGTCTCAATGGAACCATCTTGAATCCCCTGCTTTATAATTGGTAAAATATAGTTAGGTGCCACTTCCTCAACGGTATCATGCAAAAGGCTGAAAAGAAGCTTCTGATTATTATGAAAATCCGGGGCAACCGTAAATATGTCGTCCTGCACAGGCCGGCTGATGGATTCTTTAAAAATCGCTTGCAGCTTTTCTCTCCCGTTCAGCTCCAGGCAATCGCGGATATTTGCCAGCATTCGATTGGATTCCGCCGTCATTCTGTCTGTAACAGCAATTAAAATATCTTCCTTTGACTTGAAATGATGATAGATGGCTCCTTTGCTGAGGCCACCTAACTGATCGATGATGTCCTGAATGGACGTATGCTCATACCCCTTTTCCATGAATAGGCGAAAGGCAACATCCAAAATTCGTTGCATGGTTTCTTCCGGGTGCTTATTTCTTGCCACTGTTTTCTCACCTCTTAACATACCAACGGTATGTATCAATATTAACATACCATTGGTATGTTTGTCAAGCCATTTACCGAAGATTTTCCTTTACCGCCAAGGCAATGGATACCTCCGGCCTGTAGTAAGGAATCAAGGTAGCCTGCAAAGCGTGATAGATATCCGGTTTTCCCGGCCAAACCGTGCCTATCACCCGGTTCTCCCGATCCATCTGATGGAACCAGGATCCATGGCTATGATCCAGCACCTTCTCATCCAGATACTCCATAAATTCCCCATAATCCCGGGCATACTCCTCCTTCCCTGTTACCCGGTACAGCACAGCAGAGGTATTGATGGCCTCGGCTAAAGTCCAGTGCATTCTGTCATGGACCACCGGCTTTCCCTCCCAGTCTGTGGTATAGACAAGTCCGGGAGCACCGTCAGCCATCCAGCCATCCGAAACAGCCCTGCAAAACAAATGCTCTGCTGCGTCCAGATAGATCCCCCGGGTTTTTGTGTCCTCCTTGCAGGCGGAAAGAGCCCACTGGGTAATCAAACGGCTCCACTCAATGCCGTGGCCCGGGGTGGCTCCATAGGGCTTAAAGGGATCGTCCGGCCGCTCCTTGTTGCACGTAAGATCCATGGCCCAGTCTCTGGTAAAATGCTCCGGAATCCTCCATTGATTTTCCCGGGCCCATTCCACCGTCCGTGCAATTATCCGCCCAGCCCGCTTCCGGTATTCCTCCTTGCCAGCCACATCCGCCACAGCCAAAAATGCCTCCACCGTGTGCATGTTGGCATTCATACCACGGTAGTCATCCATCTGGGTAAATTCCGTATTCCAGGTATCGCAGGAAAGCCCTTCCTCCTCATTCCAAAACCGGAGATCATAGAGGGATAAAGCCTCCTCCAAAAGTTCCCCGGCTTCGGGCACTCCCACCAGCATCCCGGAGGTAGCCGCTAAAATCACAAAGGCGTGGGCGTAGCAAAGCTTACCGGACAAAGGCTTGTTCTCCTGATTGAGCCCCACATACCAACCTCCGTGCTCCCTATCCTTCAACTCTCCTCGAAGTCCCTGAAGCGCTGCCTTTACAAGCTCCCCACTTCCCTCATGTCCCAGAAAATGCCCTATGCTGTACACATGAGCCATGCGGGCGGTCACATAGGTCTCCCGATCCTTCTCCTTCCAGGGCGTGCCATTCTCCCCCAAGTAATAGGAACTGCCTCCCGGGGCAGCAAACCTGTGCCCAAAACGAAGCAGACCCTCCCGGATCTGCCCCAAAAACCCTCTATTTTCCTCCGTGTCAATCTGATATTTTCTGCTCTCTCTCTCCATTTTGTACGTTCTCCCTTCCCCTGCAAGAGCTCTCCCCCGGACAGCTTCCTTTTCTCTTGTCCGTAGGCTTTACTATCATTCTAACATTTGGGAAGTGTTTGTCAACGTTTTTTCTCCAGATAACGTATCATGGCATAGGCCGCCTTTTTTGCCTCCTCCACGGCATGAACCACAGTTTTCGGTCCGTGCACCACATCCCCGGCTGCAAAGACGCCTTCCCGGGTAGTCATATGATGTTCATCTGTGATCAGAAGCCCTTTGTCCGAGCCCTCCAGGTTGTGGGTGGTCATAATCAGCTTATTCTTAGGCCCCTGACTCACAGAGATAATGGTGGAATCTGCGTACACCTGTTCCCTCTCCTCCCCATAGCCCACAACCCTGTCGTTGTGATCAAAGACGGAATTTTTAAACACCGGCCCCAGAGGGGTAATCTCCTCTATGGCCTTCCCGTAGACAAACTCCGCCCCGTCCAGGCGGGCATAGCGCATTTCATGGGAGCTGGCTGTGGCATTTTTCCCTCTGGCATAGAGGGTCACCCTCTGGGCTCCGTTGCGAAAGGCGGTCCGTGCCACATCCATGGCCACATTTCCCATTCCGATAATGGCCACATTCTCCCCCAGATCATAGGCGGAGGGATTTACTAAGTAAGAGATCCCAAAATGCACGCTGGCCAGGCATTCCCCCTTAATGCCTAGGGTCTTGGGACGCCAAACACCAGTTCCCACAAATACAGCCCCATAGCCGTCCCGAAAAAGATTTTCAATGTTCAGGGCCCCGCCCATCACCGTGTTGGGACGAATCTGAATGCCCATTTTCAGCATATTCTCTTTGTACCGGGTGAGGACGCTTTTAGGCAGGCGAAAATCCGGAATCCCATACTGCATCATGCCGCCAATTTTGTCCTTCTCCTCAAAGATAGTGACCCCGTAGCCCGCCCGGGCCAGAATCATAGCCGCCGTCATGCCCGCAGGTCCGCTGCCAATCACCGCCACCGTCTGGTCCCTCTTCTCAATCTTAGGGACCGTCATCCGATCCAGATAAGCGCCGGAAATATATTTCTCAATCTCATAGAACTGCACCGGCGCTCCCTTTTTTCCCAGCACACAATGACCGGCACACTGGCTCTCATGATTGCAGACCGCAGCACAGACGGCAGACATGGGATTGTTCTCGAACAGCTCCTTTCCCGCCTCCATAAGCTTATTCTCCCGAAAGAGCTGAATCATCCGGGGAATGGGCGTATGGATGGGACAATGTTCCTGACAGAGAGGCCTTTTGCAGTTCAGACACCGCTCCGCCTCGTTTTCAATATGTAAGCTCATGGAATTCCCCCTTTGTTTACCCAAGCAAGCCTGCCTTTTTCATCTCTGTGCGCATGTGGGTAAGAACCGGACCCTCCGGTGTGGGCAGGCTGGGCCGGTAGGGCGCACCCACGGGAAGCCCCCGAAGCCTAGCCAGATCCTTGGAGGCCACCGGGAAGCTGGCTCCGTCCATGGACAGCCGCACAGGATTAAGCTTAAACTGGGCCTCCAGGGAACCTGCCAGATCCCCCGCCACATAGCTGTTGTAGATATCCGTAATAAGCTCCGGCATAAAGTTAGCCGCCGTACAAACACCTCCCACAGCTCCATGGCACAGGGAAGCATACAGCAAGGTATCCTTGCCTCCGAATACCCGGAAGCCCACATCCCGGGTCCGCCGGATAAATTCCGCTGTCTGGGTAATATCCCCGCTGGTGTCCTTCATGCCCACAATATTGTCCACCTCATGGGCCAGGCGTTCCACCAGAGCTCCGGACATGGTATATCCCACCCGACCGGGGTTGTTGTAGAGAAGCACAGGGGTTTCCGGCACTGCCTCCGCAATGGTTTTAAAATGCTCAAAGAGCTCTTCCTCTGTGGGCTTTAAAAACATGGGCTGGAGAATGGAGATTCCCGCTGCCCCCCTTTTTTGGGCTGTCCGTGCTAGACGGACACACTTTTTGGTGCTAATAGCCCCGATTCCAAAGTACACAGGCACCCGGCCATCCGCCTGGTCCACCATGATCTGAAGGCCCCGCTCCATCTCCTCCTCCTCAATGGCGTAGAACTCTCCATTGCTTCCAAAGGCCAAAATTCCCAGCACCCCTCCGGCGATCACATAGTCCACCTGCTGGCGCATCAGCGCCTCGTCGATCCGCTCCTCCTCATCGATGGGCGTGAGAATAGGCACAATAACCCCCTTGATAAAATCCGTATGCATGGATATCCCTCCTGCTGATTTATGCAAATTTTCTTGCCTTTGTCATTTCCCTCTATGATGCAGGAAACCCTTTTTCCTACCGCACCAGG
This sequence comes from Lachnospiraceae bacterium, assembly GCA_022791975.1. Taxonomy (GTDB): domain Bacteria; phylum Bacillota; class Clostridia; order Lachnospirales; family Lachnospiraceae; genus RGIG4284. The sequence continues at coordinate 69,259 of JAAWAC010000007.1, forward strand.
CAGGGCTTTTTGGCGTGAAAGGTCCATCCGGGAATCAGATACTGCATCACCACAGAGTCATCCCGCCCACCCAGGCAGTTATCCAGATAAAGGGCATGGGCCTTTTTCACCTGCTCCATATCCACCTCAATGCCAAGTCCCGGCTTTTTAGGAACCTCCACGCAGCCGTCCTTGATTTGCAGGGGCTCCCTGGTCAGCCGCTCCAGGCCCTCCTGCCAGATCCAGTGGGTATCCAGGGCATTATATTCCCCGGGAACCGCCGCTCCCACCTGGGTAAACATGGCCAGGGAAATATCAAAGTGATTGTTGGAGTGGGAACCCCAGGTATAGCCAAAGTCATGGCACATCTGAGCCACCCGCACAGAGCCGCTCATAGTCCAGAAATGAGGGTCCGCCAGAATAATATCCACCGCCTGGGATTCCAGGGAATGGCCCACCTCTCTCCAGTCCGTGGCAATCATATTGGTGGCTGTGGGAAAGCCGGTCCTTCTGCGAAACTCACTCATAATCTCCCGCCCGGAATACACGCCCTCAGCGCCGCAGGGGTCCTCGCAGTAGGTCAAAATTCCCTCCATGCCTTTTACATACTCTATGGCCTCCTTGAGAAGCCAGCCTCCATTGGGGTCCAAATCGATCCGAGCCTTTGGAAAGGCCTTTTTAAGCTCCCGGATCACCTCCATCTCCTGGTCTCCTGGAAGCACGCCCCCTTTAAGCTTAAAGTCCTGGAATCCATATTTCTCCTGGGTGGCCCGGGCAAAGGCCACGATTTTGTCGGCTGTTAACGCCTCCTCATGGCGAAGCCGGTACCACTCACAATCGCTCTCCGGCTCCTCATCATAGGGAAGATCCGTCTTTTTCCGGTCTCCCACAAAGAACAGATATCCCAGCATCCGCACCTGATCTCTCTGCTGTCCGTCCCCCAAAAGCTCGCACACGGGAACCCCCAGCTGTTTCCCCAAAAGATCCAGGCAAGGCGCCTCAATGGCTGTACACACGTGGACACCGGTGCGCAGATCAAAGGTCTGGTTTCCCCGCACATCCACCTCGCCCCGGGAATCCAGATACCGGCGCACCTTTAAAAGGGTACTCTTATACTCCTCCACCCGGGTACCCTCCACAAGGGATATGCACGCCTTTAAAGCCTCTGTGATCTTCTTCCCTCCCGGCACCTCGCCCACACCCAGTTCCCCATTCTCACTGTGAAGAATCACGATGTTTCTGGTAAAAAAAGGTGCATGGGCGCCGCTTAGATTCAGCTCCATACAATCTTTGCCTGCTACGGGAAATACCTCCATTTTTACAATCCTTGCCATTTGAAACTCCCCTTTCTTTTGATTGTCCTTTTCTATGCTCTTTTCCTGCCTATTCCTCTTGCCTTTTCAGACCTCCGGGACTTCCCTAGTTCTTATATTGGTATTGTAAGATAAACCAGCCAAAAAAACCATTGGCACAATCTCTAAAAGAGGCAGGCTATTTTGATCAGACTGCCATATTTTCAAATTTTGAAATTTTTATTTCATTTTATTTAGAAATAATTTCACTTTTTTAGATATTCCCGATATTTATATGAAGATTGCAATACAAGAAAATATTCTTGAAATACTTCTTACATATTTTGAAATATTTTGCAAACCGCCCAATTCCCACGGCCCTCCCCTATGCCTTCTCATAGTTAGCCTCTATCCCATATTTTTTCATCCGCCTCCACAGAGTGGTGGTGCTGATCCCAAGCTCCTGGGCCGCCAGCTGCCGGTTTCCTCTGTGTCTCTCCAGCACTGCACTAAGCTTAGCCGCCTGAGGAGACTTGTACACCACGATCTCCTTCTCCCCTGCCCGTTCCCGGATACTGGGATACAATTCCCCGTAAAGCCTCTCCATCAATCCCTGGTCCACCCTGCGCTTTTCCGCCTCCAGCACCAGGCGCTCGCAAAAGGCTCGCAGCTGTAAAAGATTTCCTCTCCAGACAAGGTTCTTCAGACACTCGTATGCTCCGGCGGTAAGGGTCAGATGCTTATTGTATTTTCGGGAATATTCCTGAAAGAATCGGTTGAAGTAGAAGACCAGATCCTCAGGCCTCTGCTTTAAATGGGGGATCTCCACCGTTAGCCCTTGGAGCAGGTAAAACAGCTCCTGACAAAATTTACCAGTTTTTACCAGAAAAAGAAGATTTTCCTCCGAAAATCCGATGATTCGCACATCCGAACTGTCCAAGGGCAAGGCATCTGTCCTTGTGACAAAACCTCCCTGGAGGATTCTCCCCAACTGGTGCTGGACTGGCAATGTAAGCTGACCCACATTTTGGATAAAAAGGGTTCCATGATTGGCCCTGGCCAGGGCTCCCCGCCGCCGGGTCTCCTCCCCTCCAGGGCCAGAAGGGCTTCCAAAAAAGGCTTCCGCCTGCTGCTCTTTTTCCAGAGCTCCCACATCCAGACTGAGAAAAGGACCTGATTTTCTGGCGCTGTTATTGTGAATGGCCTGGGCTATGGAAAGATACTCCGTCCCCGCCTCCCCATACAGCAGAACGGGGCTGTCGGACAGAGCATACTCCCTGGCTCTTTCCAGCGCCTTCTTCATAAGGGCATTCTCCGTGTAAATGGTCTGAAAGGTGTCCCGGGCGGTAAAGCCGGACAAAAAGGGATTCTGCTGCCTGGTGGAGCCTGTTCCTGTCCCCTCATGGACCTTATACAGGGACAGAATGGCTCCCGTCACCCTTCCGTCATACTGGATGGGCGCCATCATCAGCATCCAGGCCTGCCGCTGCAGAGTCACAGACACGGTATAATTTTCTCTTTTCCCTGAAAGAATCTTCTCCACAGCTTCCCTGTCAAACTCCGGGAACACCCTCTCCAGAGGAAGCCCCACCACCTCCTCGGCACTTTTTCCCAGAAGATTCTCCACCAGCTTATTGATCACAATCATAGTTCCAGCCCGGTTGATTTTGATAATTCCCCCAAAGGAGGTATCCAGGACCGTTTCAAACTGGGCGGCATTCTGCATCTCCGCCTCCGCCGCATAGGCCATGCCCTTGGCCGTAAGCAGGGCCTCCCGAAGAGATTCCTCTGAGGAAGAAAACAGCAGGGAGGGATATCCCATTTTTTCCGCCTCCCTGCAAGTGATTTCTCCGCCTATAATCAAATCCGGCTTTAACCGGGACAGCTCTCTAAGACTGGGGATTGTATCCTCCATGTTACTCAAATACCTGATGGCAAGCTCCACATCCAAAAGCTCTCCCATATGGGACAGATCGCACAGCATATTTTCGTAGGCAATAAGACCAATGACAGGATGATCCTTTTTCACCAGCTTCTTTGCCTGTCTGATCAGCAGACCAATCTCCTGGGCGTGAAGGCGGATCTCCACCAGAGGAATGTTGGTATACTCCCTGATAAGCTTAGCCTGGTAGCCCCGGGCTATGAGAATATGGGCTCCCGCCGCCACGGCCTCCCGGGCTTCCTGCACCGCCTCCGCAGATTCTATGGCCTTGATGTAGGCCGCATCAATCTCCATTTCCTCCATAAGCCCCCGGGCGATCTCAAGCATTTTCTTTGTGGGAACCAAAAGAGCGATCTTAACCATTTTACCCTTCCCCCAATTTTACAAAAGCTGCCCAAAAAGCCGACTCCCACAAAGAGCCTGCCTTCTGGGCAGCCATAATCCATAACGCTTTTCTTTATTTTACCTGTTCCGCCACAACCTCCGGTACCTTAGCTATGGCCCCGTCGATCCCATCCGGATTCTTGCCTCCGGCCTGGGCCATGCCTGGCCGTCCGCCGCCGCCGCCGCCCACTAGGCCGGCAATGGCCTTGATAAGATTTCCAGCATGGGCTCCCTTTTTCTGGGCGCCCTCTGTGGCAGTGGCCATAAGGTTTACCTTGCCCTCCACGGCCGAGGCCAATACCACCACGCCCTCTCCAAGCTTGTCCTTCAGCTGATCGCCCAGCTCCCGAAGGCCGTTCATATCCACGCCCTCCAGCCTGGAGGCCAGCACCTTGATGCCGCCAATCTCCTGTACTTGGTCCATCACATCCCCCAGGGCATCCTTGGCCATCCGGCTTTTTAAGGCCTCATTCTCGCTGTGAAGCTCCCGGATCTCCGCCAGAAGATGGCCAATCTTTTCACTTAAGCTGGCAGGCGTAGTCTTCGCCACCCGGGCCGCCTCCAAAAGCTTCTGCTCCAGATCCCGGTAGTAGGCAAACACCCCTTCCCCGGTCAAAGCCTCGATCCGGCGCACCCCTGCTGCGATGCCCGCCTCGGACACAATCTTAAAGGCCGTGATCACCCCGGTATTCTCCACATGGGTTCCCCCGCAGAGCTCCCTGGAAAAATCTCCCATGGAAACCACCCGCACCTTCTCCTCATATTTCTCGTCAAAGAGGGCCATAGCTCCTGTCTTTTTGGCTTCATCCAGGCTCATCACATTGGTCACCACCGGAAGGGAGGCTTCAATCTCCTTATTGACCAGGGCCTCCACCTGGGACAGCTCCTCCGCGGTCATGGCCTCAAAATGGGAAAAGTCAAAACGCAGCCTCTCCGGCGTCACCAAAGAACCTTTCTGTTCCACATGACCTCCCAGAACCGTCTTTAAAGCTTTCTGTAGCAAATGGGTAGCACTGTGGTTCTTGCAGGTATCCCCCCGCCCTTTCTGGCAGACCTCCAGGGTTACCGTATCCCCGGTCTCCAGCATACCGCTTTCCATCCGGCCCACATGGCCCACCTTGCCGCCTAAAAGCTTGATGGTGTCAAATACTTCAAAGACTCCGTGGTCTGTATAAATTCTTCCCGTATCTCCCTGCTGTCCACCCATAGTGGCATAGAAGGGTGTCCGCTCCACAAAGACAGTCCCGTTCTCTCCCTCTGTGAGAGCCTGGGTAAGCTCCGTCTCCGTGGCAAGAACCGTGATTTTGGACGCACAGCTCAGGGAATCATAGCCCACAAACTCCGTGGTTACCGCCGCATCGATCTCATCGTAAACCGTGGCATCCGCGCCCATATAATTGGTCACCTCCCGGGCGGCCCGGGCCTTGGTGCGCTGCTCCTCCATGGCGGTCTGGAATCCGGCTTCATCCACCTCCAGTCCCTTCTCCTCCAGGATCTCCCTGGTCAGATCCAATGGAAAACCATAGGTATCGTAAAGCTTAAAGGTATTCTCCCCGGAGAGCACCTTCTGGCCCTTCTTCTCCATCTGGGCCTCCATCTCAGCCAGAATACTTAAGCCCTGGTCGATGGTCTTGTTAAACTTGTCTTCCTCCTGGCTCAATACCTTAAAGATAAAGTCCCGCTTCTCCTCCAACTCCGGATATCCGTCCCGGGAACCCTCAATCACGGTCTCGCTCAGGCGGGCCAGAAACTTGCCCTCCACGCCCAGAAGGCGCCCGTGACGGGCGGCCCGGCGAATCAGACGGCGAAGCACATAGCCCCGTCCCTCGTTGGTGGGCATAATGCCGTCGGAAATCATAAAGGTCGCCGAGCGAATATGGTCTGTGATCAGGCGGATGGACACATCCTTGTCCTCATCCTTTTTGTACTCCACATGGGCAAACGCACACACCTTGTCCCGAAGAGCCCGAACCGTATCCACATCAAAAATGGAATCCACGTCCTGAACCACGGAAGCCAGACGCTCCAGCCCCATACCCGTGTCAATATTCTTCTGCTCCAGCTCTGTATAGTGATTGTTTCCGTCATTGTCAAACTGGGTAAACACGTCATTCCAGATTTCCATATACCGGTCACAGTCACAGCCCACAGTGCAATCCGGCTTTCCACAGCCGTACTTTTCTCCCCTGTCATAGTAAACCTCGGAACAGGGACCGCAGGGGCCGGCTCCGTGCTCCCAGAAATTATCCTCCTTGCCAAAGCGGAAGATCCGCTCCGCCGGAATGCCAATCTCCTTGTTCCAGATAGCAAAGGCCTCGTCATCCTCCAGGTACACAGAAGGATACAGACGGTCGGGATCAAGCCCCACCACCTGGGTCAAAAATTCCCAGGTCCAGGAAATGGCTTCCCTCTTAAAATAATCGCCAAAGGAAAAATTTCCCAGCATCTCAAAAAAGGTGCCATGGCGGGCCGTCTTTCCCACGTTCTCAATATCTCCTGTCCGGATACACTTCTGGCAGGTGGTCACCCGTTTCCTGGGGGGAATCTCTGCGCCGGTAAAATAGGGCTTTAAAGGAGCCATGCCGGAATTGATCAGCAAAAGGCTCTTATCATTGCGGGGTACTAAGGAAAAGCTTTTCATAGCCAGATGATCCTTGCTCTCAAAAAACGTAAGAAACATCCGCCGAAGCTCATTCACACCATATTGTTTCATTTGTCTCCTCCTGGGCCCGTCTATTTTCTATCAAACAGCGTCGTTTCAGCTCCACTGGGCCCCATAATCCTACTTATTATAGAGTGAATTCTTTTTTTTGTCAAATAAGATAGTAAATTTCATTGGCCACCCCCACAACTTTGTTTCTTCCTACCTTCGGTCCTTACACTCTGGATAGGAAAGCTGCTCCTGGCTGGAGGCTGTAGCCCGGGTAAGTTGCAACACAATCTCGCTGAAATACCGGGGGCTCACCTCCCCCAGAGCGTAGATATCTTTTTTCTTCACTGTGTCATACACATAGCTTCCCCTGGCCACAGTGCCGGCCCGGTAGAATTTAGCTCCATACACTGTGACCTCCTCGTTTTCATCCCCCACATAGCAGCCGGAAAACTCCAATTCCACCCCTATGGGGCCATCCTCCCGGTAGAAGGTGCTGTAAACCCCTGCATCCTGCACACTTCCCCGATACCATCCCTGTCCCTGGAGCTTTCCGGAAAGAGATAGGCCGTTGAGAAGCATCCCCCCAAAGCGGGTCAGCTCCTTTTGAGTCAGCTCTTCCTCTTCCACAGAGTAAACCGGACGTTCCAGCTGCTCCACAGGCTGAATCACCTCATAATCCTCCAGCTGTTCTTTCCAGGCGCTTAAAGTCTCCGGGGAAAGCTCAATGGGATGAACCAGGCCAATCCAAGTCTTTTCACCGGCCGGAAGCTCATACTCCTCCTCATCCACCGTGTTAAAGCTGCCATCCTCCATATACCGGAAGGTTTCCTTTAAATCCCCCTCCTCATAGGAACCCCAGATAAGCCCCATGGCAAACTGGTGCATAATGGGATTCTTCACAAACAGCTCCTGCCACTTCCCAGGACTCCAGAGCCGCTCTGTGCTGATGGCCTGAGACAGGCGAAGCTTCTGATTGGTCACCACGGTCTTTAGCTGCTTTTTCATCTGCTTAAAGGCCTCGTTGGCCGCCTTGGCCTTCTCCTCTTCATCCCGCTTGCCGGGTGCTGGCAGATTTTTTAGCTTCTTCCCACTCTCGTCAAAGACCTCCAGGGAAAGTGCAGGGCTTAACACCACCCGGAAGCTTCTGCTTCCATAATCATAGACCTGCTCCATTCTCTCATCAAAGCCCAGGTTAGGAACAATGCGGTCCTCCAGCTCCTCCCGGCTGATACCCAGCTGTCCCGCAGCATAGGACAGGGCCTCCCCGGCAGCATTTTTCACCTGGCGAAATTTAAACTTCCTGGATATCTGATCCACCAAAAGGAGTGCCTGGGAAGAGCCATTTAAGGCCAGAGCCTTTACCGCCTCCGCGGCCATGGCTCCACGGGAATTCTGGGGCCACTCCTGGATCTGATGGTAAAGCCCCGGTATGATCTCCTCCCCTCCGTGAATGCTGACCGCGTAGAGTACCCATTTTTTCTTGGCCTCCGCTCCTGTCTCCAGCCATTTTCCAAACAAAAGCCCCATACAGGCCGCCAACTCCCTGGGATTTAACTCCCTGGCCAGCCCAGCCGCCTCCGGGCTCACTCCCGGAATACCCATGTCCGCATAGGCCACCAAAATCGCTGGCAGTAGATCCTCCCCAGCCAGAGCCCCATCCTTCTTGTGAAGGGGGGCAAAGGGAATCTCCAAAGCCCAGGAAACTTTCCGTTTTTTTCCGCCCTTTAAAATTTCCGCTGCCTGCTCTTCCAGCCCTCTGGCCTTGACCGGCGCTTCCTCAGCCTCCGGCTTTTTACCCAGTAAGCTTAAAAGCTCCTCCCGTAGCTTTTTGCTCTTCTCCCCCTCCAGAGCTGCCTCCAGCTCCTCCCGGTACTGGTCCACACCCCATTTTTTCAGCACCAACAGAGCCATCTCCCGCTCCTTGGATTTTTTGGAGCCAAGCATGACCTTAATCTCCGGCTCCCATTCCCGATGGCTCCCATAAACGGTCCCCAGAAGCTCCCGCACCTGCTTGGCACTCTCCGAGGCGCAGGAAAGCAACAGCTCTTTATAGCTATCCCAAAAAATATCCAACACCCGGATACTCAAAAGCCGGCAGGTCAGGGAGCCCTTTATAGCCCTCTCCTCCAGAGTCTCCTTCCAGGTCTCTCTTCTCCGTGCAAGCACCTGGACGCATTCGTTCATAAAACGCGTTTTGGAGGATTCCGAATAATAGGCGTCATAAATACCAGCCAGGGCCTCCATCTGGTAGGAAATTTCCATGTGTTCTTGATCAAAGGCATCCAGAATAGCCCCGATCTCCTGTCGATCCAGGCCCTCCCGATGGCTTTTCTTTCTGTCAGTCACACAATAATTCCAGAAATAATAGGCTCTCTGTCCCAGACCCTCCACCACCAAGGCCCTGTGGTACATGGTCTTATCTTCCTGGTCCTTTAGCTTGTGAATCATACCCGCCCGCAACTGACTCCGGTAATCCCAGCCCTCCCGCAGCTTTTCCACACAGAGGTACAGAGTTTCAATCTCCGCCTCCCCCAGCAGATACTGTAAGACCTCCTTGGCTGCTCCTGTCTGGGCGCTGCTGATTTCCCGGGCAGCCTTCATCTGGAAGTCCTTGTTGTAGGAGGCTTCCATTTTCCGGAAAAGCTGCTGATTTCCCACAGAGACATTGCTCAAAAGAAACGTATACTCCTGCACGGTCAGCCGGGCAGCCACCTGCTCTATGGTCCCAGGATGCTTTGCCGCCATACGCCGCAGAGCTCCGCTGCACTTATGCTTCACACACCAGAGCACATACTCCGCCAAAGGTACTGGAAGCCCTTCCTCCAGCTCCTTCATATTGTCTGCAAACCAGGAGCTCTCCCCTATATTCTGGCAGGCCTCCAGAGTCTTTCCCAGATTTAGGGCCATACACAGGCGTACCAGGGCTATGGACCGCTTCGAATGTCGCAGAGAGAGAAAGGCCGTTCGTGCCAAAAATTTCAGCTGCTGCTCCGGACACTGCTTACCCTGCAAAATAGGCAAAAGCCCTTCCATAGGGGTATCGGGATAAGATTTGAACAAAAAGTCTTTGACAGCCTCCAGATCCCCGCCCAAAAGCTGGCCACCCGCAAAGAGATCCGATATGCTTTCCTCCTGGAAATTCTCCAGAAATTCAACCACCTCCTGCACCTTCTGCTCCCCCTTGTCTCCCTCCCTGGAAAACAAGTTCTTTAAGAATCCTCCCTGGGGCTTTTCCGGTTTTACACAGTAAAGATACACGGCGGAAAGCAAGACCTTTGCCTGGCCATCCTTCCCTCTACACAGCTCTCTAGCATGAAGGAGAACCTGGGGGTTCCTTCTTCCCGGACGGTAAAATCTCTCTGCCATCCGCTCTGCATGGAACATAAAATCAAATTGCAGAGCCCCCTCCGCCAAAATGGCCATCGCCTGCTCACTGGTCAGATACTCCTTCAGCTGACCCAGATTACAGCCGTAGAGTAAAAGCACATCGTGGGCCGTGGATCCCCCCACAGCCACGGCAAGCTGTACAAAGCGCCTGTACTCCTCCATGCGCTTCCTCTTGAGACAATGCTCCAGATAGCTTTTGCATCTTCCTCTTCGCTCCTGGTCTAGAAGGGAAAGATCCTGAAATTCCATCTTGGCCAACAGGCTCTCGTCTCCTGCCTGCCCTGGCTCCAGATACTCCTCCGCCAGCTGCCGGTTTGCCCCGCTAAGCCCCATGGCATCCAGGGTATCCAAAAGCATCTGATAATTGCGCTCTTCATTCAAATTCATGATAATAACCTCCCCAATATCTGCCTATTGCACCAGCTTTACAGCCTTTTGGGCCCCTTCTGTCAGAGCCTTTTGGGCCCCTTTGGCAAAAGTCGAGCACTGGGCCTCATAACAGAACCTGTCGTAGGCCTCATCCGTGCACACATATCCCATGGTATTTCCGTTGGTCACAGAGGAAAGCATGGTGACCGCAAAGGGTGATGCCTCCTTCACTGCCTGGCTGATAGCCACGAAATTTTCGCATCCAATTCCCACTATACAGCAGTCCCCGATGCGCATCGCATGGCATTCAATGGGAATCTGGCCCTCCAGAAGCTCCTCCACCGTGGTATTGCCCAGGGAGCGGGTAAATCCTTCCATAAAAACAGACCCCTCCATAATAGACTGCGCCGCCCGAATTTTGGCATAGGGCGCCCCCTCTTTTACCAGATTCTCATAGGTTTTCCGGGAGCTCTTAAGGATAGCAGCCGCCTCCTCATAGGTGGGAAACTCCTTCACCGGCGGCGTCACAAAGGTGGAGGCGCTTTTTAGAACCACTTCCTTTTCATAGGTCATATGCTCCAGAACCTGAAGCGCGGTCCGCCCAATGGCTCCTCCCACACGCTTGGCCTCCCGAAAGTCCTGTCCCTCCCGGAAAAACCGGGTGGACTGATCTCCCGAGGAGCCCATCTGAAAGCCAAAAATCAGAAAGGGAAACCGGGCATTTATGGTCCGCCGGATATAACAGGGATAATCCGCTGTATAAAAGAAATTCTCCGCATGAAGGACCGTGGGATGCAGGGAATAATTTACCATACATCCCCGAAGCTCCCCCTCTTTATCCCGGATGCCTATCACGCTCACCGTGGGATCGCAGGGGCCTTTGTCCGGCTCGTGACGGTTTCCGCCAATCCCCTGCTCCCTTCCACAAAGACCTGTCCCCCAGCCAATCTCCGCCTCAAAGGCCGTGTCCACAGCTTCCCGGGCAGCCTCCAGCATTAGATCCCGGATGCGGTCATTGTTTTTTGGATTTACCTCATTTCTCTCATCAAACCGCTCCCACTCGTTTCCCGCCGTAACCGGTCCAGAATGGGTGTGGGTACAGGAGACAGCCACATTCTTTCGGGAAATCCCCGTGTACTTTTCAATGAGCATTCGCACCTCATTGGCCCGATCCTTGCTCATGCTGATAATGTCTGCAGTGATAAAAATCATCTCTGTGGTATCATTTGCAAAGTAATAGGCCGAGGTATATAAGGGATCGTGGGCCATCAGGGCACTGCGTCCCTCCGGATCCGGGTAGCCCCCTGTTCTGGTCCGCCCCATGGGGGTAATATCACGAATCGCAACACCTGCTTTTAACATCGTCCTGTCATCCTTTCTCTTTTCGTATGTACTCTAAATTCTCTGGGCCTTTACACCCAGAAGATCCGAAAGCATCTGAAGCTCTCCGGTGTAATCTCCGTAGGCCACGGCAAAATGTTGTCCGGCATAGGCATCGCAGAGCTCCCGGATATCTCCGTCCAGCTGCACATTCAGGGCGGGCATATGACCACCTCTTGGTTCTGTCTCCATGCCAGTACCCGTGCCGTATAGGAGATGATAGGAGCCCACATCCTCCACCAGCCGGGCCCAGGTAATCCTCTCCGGCCGAAGCACTCCGCAGACCTGCAACCCGTGAAAGCCCGGAAGATTCTCAAAGCGCAGAATCTCCGGCTTTTCTTTTGCCATGGTAAAAGGAAGAAATCCACAGGGAGAAAATTGCAGCGTATTCTCCCAGTGGGTAAGGGAATCTCCATACCAGACTGTCTGTCCGGAAAGATAAGACAGCATCAGCATGGTAACGGTCACCGGTGTGTCTCCCTCACAGGCCGCCACAAAGCCATCCTCCGCCAGCAAAGAAAGGGACACGCAGGGCACTACCCGATATTCCTTGGAAAGCTCATACTGGCACTTGACATTCACCGCCTCCCAGTGCTTTTCCTCACAGAACTCCCGAAGGGCCACATAGAGAGCCATGGTTTTATGAAGAAGCTCCGGCGTCACCTTGTCTCCCCAGCATGAGAGCCTCCCCAGCCGCTCCCTGGCCGCCGCCACCTTCTCCTCCGGGATACTCTCTGCCCTTCGGATCAGAGAATAGGTGTCCATCTGCTCAATCTCCGGACCAATGTGATACCGCATAAGCACATGGTCAAAGGTTCCCGTGTAAATACTCATGGAGGTGTAGCCAAAAAGCCCGATTTTGGCATAGAATAAGGCATCTGCCGCAGCCGCGGCCCTGGCAAACCAGGCAATCCGCCGGATGGCCTCCGGCTCCTTAAAGCTTCTGAGGAGGACAGGACAGGGAAGCCCTAGCCGCTTTACCACTCCGGCAAACATGCTGGCAGACACATAGGAGCCTGTGCTCTCCTTTCTGCCCTCCACCTCCTCCAGAGGGAAGCCCCAGAACATACAGGGCCTGCCGTGGAGCTCCTTTAGGGCGGCCATCACCACATTGCACTCCACCCAGGTGGTCAGCACCACCAGGGCCCCACAGCAATCCTGCTCCCCTAAGAGCCTTCGCACCTGGGCAACCGCCTCCTTTTCCGAAACCGCAATGTTCCCCCATTCTCCCAGAATTAGGGGCTGTTCCCCTAGGCTTTCCAAAATCCCCCTCTGAATGGCCCATGTGTTGTCACACAGGTAATCCTCATGTCCCAGCCAGATCACACCTGTCTTTCTCATTATCCTGCCCTCTCCTTTACGTTTCTTGTTAGCCATTTTTTACTTTCTATTTCGAAAGCATTTGTAAGTATTTATCTTTCGTTTTTCTTACTATATCAAAATGTCTCTCCGGTTTCAAGAGATAATTGCCAGCCTCTAGCCCGCTCAAAGGAAAGTCTCTCCTGGCAAGCTTTCAAATACCGACTCAGAGCGCTCAGCTCTTCCAACACCGGCCTCGGATCGAACTCCATCTGGTGTCGTTTTTCCCGCAAAAGCTTCCCCACCTGGAAAAGCTTTTCCCCTGCCACATGAAGTCCCAGGCGTTCTCCCTCCTCGCCCAGCTCCTCCAGCCGATCCAGAAGTCCCTCCTGTAGGGAAAAAAGACCTACAGAAAAAAGATCTGTAAGCTGCCGCACTGTCTCCCGCTCATACCTCTCCATGGTTTTCAATAGAGCCGGCGACACCCGTTCTGCCTGGGTCTCGTCGCTCTTTTCCAGGAGTTCCTGGGGAGACCCCAGTTCCTCCCCGGGATTTTGCTGGAAAAATTCAATGGGATACAGACACAGTCTCCCCTCCTCCAGATACAGAAAGCCAAAAAACACCAGGGCTCCCCGGGATTTTTTTTGCAAACGCTGCTCCAGGCGCTCCAAAAGCTGGATCGTCAGGCGCTCCTCCCTGGTATACCGCAGAGAAATAAAAAGCGCCCGTCCCTCCCGGTCAAAAAGACTCCAGGAAAATCTCTGCTGTACCTGGTCAAAGGAGCTCTCCCCCCACTTTGCTGCTCCCACCAGAGCCAGGCGCTCCTGCCCCTTCTGCTTAAAATAATTCCCCAGCAAACTCTCATAATCCCAGGCAATCATCTGCTGCACAGCCTCTGACTCCAGGCTTTTCTTCCCCAGGATCTCTCCCTTAGTCTCCTGGCTTGCCGACAGCCGGCCACCGAAGGCAGCTCTAGCTTCCTTTAGTCTAAATTCTGTCCCCATCATCTGCTCCCGGCTGCAGCCAAGTCCCCAGGGCGCTGGGCTGTTTTCCACCATTCCCCTTGCCCGCTTGCCCACTCCCTCATAAAACACCGGCCGGGCATCCGTCCAGGTATAAAAGACCTGGTTCTCCGTATCCAAAAAATAATAGATCTCTCCTGCATAGCCCGTTTTGCTGGAAAAAGACCGGGCGCCAATCCCCATAAGCCTTAAATTCCCCACAAGCTCATAGGTATCCCGAAAGCTGCCGGAAAGAGCACTTATCTCCTCCTGACTTTTGGCACATTCCAACCGTCGAACCCGCTCATACAGAGAAAGCAGCCCCGCCCACAGCGCCTCGTCCCGAAAGGCTGCGGACCGCTCAAAATACTGGCGATACTGGTTGGCCGCCTCCCGAAGACCACTCTCCATCCTGGCCAGTCCAGCCCGGTGGCTGATAAGGGCCAGCCGCTCCAGGCTCTCCGCTGTTTCCGGAGACTGCCGGCACATTCCCGTGTTCATCTGATGCTCTATGGCTTCCCTTACTGCCCTGCAAGCCTCTTCCACCAAAGCCTCGTCGAAGGAGCTCTCTGTCTCCAGAAGCTCCGCAAGCTTCGGAAGAGTAACCTGTCCCTTTTGAAGCTGATATGCCAAGAGTGCCTGGGCCTTATGTGAGCAGAGCTCCTTTCGGTGACAGGTGCAGGTAGAATACTCCAAGGGCTCCAAAAGCTTCACCACCGCCTGCTCCCAGGGAAGCCATACCGTAACAATAGAGCTCTCCTCAATCCGGGGAAGCTCTCCCACCCGGATATGTTCCAGGAGCTGCCGGTATCGCCTGGCGCCGCAGGCTTTTTTCAGCTTCTCCGGAGAGATTTCCAATAGCTCCAAAAAAAGTGGCCCGGATGCCTGGGCATTCTCCTTTGTGTTTTGTGTCTCCTCCTCAGCCACTGCCTCCAGGCTCTGTGCACTATCACCAGCCCTTTCCTCTCCCTGGCTCTTTCGTAGCCATAAAATCGCCGTCATCACATGACGACACATACTTCGGGAGGGACAGCTACAACTGCTCTCCCCCAGGGGAAGGCGTATCCTACAGGTCTCCTCCTTAAGAGCTACCTGAATCTCTTCCCCATCCCCAGTCATTGCAGGCGCCTCCTGCTCCAAATCTTTATAAGCCCGCTTTAGAATGCCTTTGTTACTCAGGCCAATCAGGTAATCATCATCCACCTGTCCGATAAAAGCCTTCACTGCCTCCATGTGCCCTTTCCCTCCTGTCTATCCGTTCATTACACTGCCCATAAAATCTCCTAGGGCCTCCGGAGTCATGGCTCCCACATGGGCTCCCAGGGCCGCCAGCCGCTGGGCCATCTGCCTGTCATAGGCCGGATTGGCATCTTTGTCAAGAGCCGTCAGGCAGATAAGCTTAGCGCCGCTTTCAATAATGCTCCCGCTCACCTGCAAAAGTCCTTGGGGACTGGCCCCCTCACACAAATCCGAGATGAGCACCACCATAGTCCGGTGGGGATATTCCACCAGACTCTCACAATACTGGAGGGCCCCTGCAATAAACGTTCCCCCACCCAGCTGAATGCTCATAAGGGTGGCCACCGGATCGTCTAAATGGGCGCTTAAATCTACTACCTGGGTGTCAAAAATCACCAGCCGGGTATCCAACATAGGAAGCTTGGCAAAAATTCCCGCCAGAACCGCGCTGTGAATCACCGAGTCCAGCATGGAGCCACTCTCGTCCACCGCCAGAATTACCCGCCACTGGCTGTATCGCCTAGTTCTCCCATAAAAATAAACCTGCTCCAGCTGAAGTCTCTCATTCTCCTGGTCGTAATGCTTTAGATTTCGCCGGATGGTCTTTTTTATATCCAGGTTTCGAATGGAGGGCACAGGATGACTGGCATTTCTGTCAATTTTCCCCAGAAGAGAGCGCCGAATATCCTGGTTAAGCTTCTCCGCAATCTCCTGCGCCACCTTCTTTACAATCCTTCTCGCCGCCTCCAGCACCTCCCCTTTCATGAGATGCTTCAACTGCAAAATGGTTTTTAAGAGCTCCTGATTGGGCTCCAGCTTTTCCAGTACCTCCTTATCCGTCAAAAGCTCTTTCATTCCATAATTTTCCAGTGCCTGGCGCTCCAGGATCTCCACCGTCTCCTTGGGAAATAGCTTGCGAATACGGGTTATCCAGGTGGCTGCTGTCAATCGGCTGGCGCCGGTGCCACCCTCCCGCCGCACATCCTCCCCCTGGTCCCGGCTGTAAAGAAAATCCAAAAGCTCCTCCAGATCCACACAGGAGATCCCGTTTTCCATGGCGTTATCTCCATCTTCTACTCCAGAGGCGCCTCCAGAAAAGGCCAACTGATCCGCCGCGTATTTTCCCAGGATCAGCCGCCACCGGTTCAATCTTCCCGTATCTGTCCCGCTCATATCCATTCCTCCATCCGCTTCCTGGCATAGGCATCCAGCTCCTCCCCATATGCATATTCCAGGGGAGAAACCACAAGACCTCCCAGAAGCTTCTCCTTACTAGCTCCGTGAAGAGCAGCCGCCTGCCTGGCAATCCGGTCAGTTTCCAAAGGTGTAAAATAGGAAAAGGCCCGGCGAAGCTCCGGCAACAGCCGTAGAAAAGCCTCTGGCTCCAGGTTCCCCAAAAGGCCGTCTATCATTATCAAAAAGCGCTCCCCCACAAATACAAAATCCCGGGCCGTATAAAACAATCCCCTGAGAAAAGACGCGCTGTTTAGCTGTTGTTCCTGAGCGCTTCTAAGATAGCCGGAAGCAGCCACAAAGATCCGCTCCTCCCAGCTGGACTCATACCCATACAAAAGGCCCAGCACTGCTCCCTCCAGGCCTGGGCACACCGACTTCTGCTGCAAAAGCCGGGCAAAGGCTTCCGCAAGGACCGGACGCAACATGCGAAAATCCTTTTTCCCTGTTATCTGGTACAGAGACAGGCAGCTTTCCATACAGGCCTGTTCCCTCTCCTTATCCACCTGCCCCATAGAGGGAAGCAACTGGATAATTTTCTGAAAGCAACTCTCCAAAAGCTCCCGAAGCTCCAAAAAAGCCTTCACCTGGTACAGCTCCTGAAGCTCATAGAGCATCCGCATATGGGAAAAGGCCTCCGCAAGAGAAAAGAAATCTCCGTCTGTGGCAAGCACTTGCTTTAGCTGCATCCCCATCTGGGCCTGTTCCTCCAGAAAGCCCATGAGAAATCCCTGGGTCAAAAGTTTAGCCGCATCCCGACTGCTGACACTTTTTCGGAAATAACTGTTTATTCGGCTCCTAGCTGCCTCCTCCACCGTGCCGCCGGACATGGAAACATCTACCAGCACAGACAGCACATGGCTGGAAAACCCATAGGTCCACACCTCCCGAATCCGGCTTCTGTCCCGCCGGTTCAGAAGATCCGCTCCCTTTTTCCGTTTGGCAAATTCCGTTTCCAAAAATTCCATCTGATACAAAAAGCGGCTGGCCGCCAAATGTTTTTTCTTGGTAAACAGCTCCAACGTAATCTCCTGCCGGGCGGAGGCCTGGATTTTCAGACCGAACTTTTTGCATTGTCTCTCAAAATCCTCAAGAATCGGCGGTCGCAGAGCACCCTCCATAAGCTTCCCCACCTGCCGCCCCCGGTTAAGCTCCTGTAAGATCCGAAGAGGCATATCCGTAGACAGGGTACACTCTCCCTTGACAAAGGAGGAGAGGGCCGCATCCTGAAGCTCATAGAGCCCTGGCTCCTCCTTTCCCCGAAGGACCGCCAGTCCCCTTGCCATGGAAAGCGCACAGATCTCATCGTAGGAGGAAATATTTTCCTTTTTTTGCCGCGCCTGCCTTCCGGCCCGGACTAGCTGCTCCAGCACTGCTTTCCTGTAGGCCCCCTTAGGCTCCTCCTGCTCCCACAGACACTCCCACACCCTCTGGTAAAATCCAGGGGAGGGCATACCGCTGGCATATCCGTTCAGGGCATCCGCCGCCTCCATGGAATAAGAAAGGGGATATACCCCCTGTTCCTCCTTGGACAGATGATGAAGCTTTACCGGCTCCCCCGTATAGAAAAGAAAGCTTCCCTCCTGGGATTCCCTCTTCTCCAAAAGCTCCCAAAGCCCATATGTATGAAATCCTCCGGTGACTGCCAGCACACGTTGGTGCTCCTTGGAAGCCTGGGCGATCTGCCAGGCCATATACTGTTCCCGGAGAAGACAGCCTTCCTTCCTAAGCTCCTCCCTGGGGGAGTGCTGCCGGGAAAGCCCACAATAGGTGAGCATCTGGCGGATAAAGGCCTCCGTATCCAGATAGAGACCTCCAATCTCAAAATATTTCTCCCAAAATTCAGCAAAGCTGCGAAGCCCAGTCTTTTCACAGAGAAGCTCCAAATACCGGCCCCTGCTCAGGAGATAATCATCATTATAGGTTTGCTTTTCCCCCTCCTTGCGGACCCCTGTATTTTCTGCTGTGCCCAGCAGGATTTCTCCGTAGGGCAAATCCATAAACCGGGCCGGAATGTCTCGCTTTCTGGCCTCCCGCAGGGCCACCAGCTCCGGGGAGCAATCCAAGAAAGGATAATAACATTTATAATCCGCTTTTTCCTCTCCAAGGAGTCCCTTTAGATCCCTGTAAAAATAGTACAGAGCCACTGGGGCCTTGGTGTCTGGATGAGCCAGTACCGGGGCCAGCTCCTGGGCATTTTCCGGCCCCTCAATTAAAATACAGGTTGGCTTATAAGCCTCTATGGCTTTTTGGAGATGATAGGCGCAGGCTGGGCTGTGGTGGCGCACAGGAAAAAATGCCACCGGCTGTTCCTGGTCTAGCGCAGGTGCTTCCTGGCTTCGTAATAGCTGTTCCATAAACCGCCCTCTTTTCCCCCTTTGTCACGCACCACCGTCTGAAAATAGCTGCGCAGCCGCTCCAAATCCTCCTTATTCTCCTTCTGCACGGCTCCCACCAGGTTCTCCACCAGACAGCCCAGATCCATTTGGGAATCTCCATAATAATAAGCTGTCATCATGGTCTGATAATAGACGGAGACCGCTTCCGCTGTACTCATCACCGCGTAGGGTTTATCAATCCGGTGCCCCATGGAGGATACTCCCTCCCGCAGCTCGTGATAGGTAGCGGCCAAAAGCTCCGCCACATCCTCATCCACCTCCATGGAGATTTGATTCTCCAGGGCCAGAGCCTCCACTTCATTGATAATAATCTGTTTTTCCAGGGACACATCCCGCACTGGCATCACCGTCTCAAAGTTAAACCGACGCTTTAAGGCGCTGCTCATTTCATTGACGCCCTTATCCCGGGTGTTGGCCGTTCCTATAACGTTAAATCCAGCCTTGGCAAAGAGCAGTCCCTCCTCCCCCAGCTCCGGCACATGAAGCACCTTGTCACTGAGAACACTGATAAGACTATCCTGGATCTCCGCCGGTGTCCGGGTAATCTCCTCAAACCGGGTCAGGATCCCCTGCTCCATTCCCATATAGAGCGGTGAGGGCACCAGAGCTTCCCGCACCGGTCCCCTGGCCAACAGCAGGGCATAATTCCAGCTATATTTTATCATGTCCTCCGTAGTACCTGCCGTTCCCTGAATGGTATTGGTGCTGGTTCCGCTGATGGCAGCGGACAAAAGCTCGGAGAGCATAGTCTTGGCTGTTCCCGGCTCTCCCACCAGCATCAGACCCCGGTTTCCGGCCAGGGTGATAATACAGCGCTCCACCAGGGCATCATTTCCCAGATATTTTTTCCGGACAGGGATCTCCTCTCCTTTCCAGATAAGGGGCTTATGGCTTCCCAGAATAAAGGTTCGCACTGCCTGGGGGGACATTCGCCAGTTTTTAGGCTTTTTCCCCGTATCCAGCGCCCGAAGCGCCTCCAGTTCTTTTGCATAGCGCACCTCCACAGGTGGCTTAATCTCCACAACTTGTTCCACAGCGGTTCTCCTTTCCCATCCTAATTATCCAGACAGATAAGCTGGTATTCCTTTGTTCCATATCCCAGCTCTGCCGCCGCGTCAATGGTGTGAATGCCATGGCGGGACTCCACCCGCTCCAGAAAATGATCCCGTCCCGGGTCCTTGGACTGGTAAATCAAATCCATGCAGGCCTTATCCAGAGCCACCGGATCCAGGGACGAAAGGATTCCAATATCCTTCATACAGGGGTCCTCCGCCACAGCACAGCAGTCACAATCCACAGACAGGTTGCACACCATATTCACAAAGGCAAGCTTCCCCTTAAAATACTCCACAATGCTTCCCGCCGCATCCGCCATGGACTCACAAAAAATATCCTGCTCCGCCATATGGCTCCACACAATAGCCTGGTCGCTGGTAAATCCAGCCGAATGAATCAGGGCCTTTCCTGCAGAGGAGGCACAGCCAATAGCCAGCTGCTTTAGCGCCCCGCCATAGCCTCCCGCCGGATGTCCTTTAAAATGAGACAGCACCAACATAGAATCGTAGGAAGACAAATTCTTTCCCACATAGTTTTCCTTTAACACCTTTCCATTGGGAATGGGCAACACCAGATCCGGCCCCTGGGCATCCATCAGATCCACCTGAAAATACCTGGTCCAACCATGCTCCTCCATGAGATGACGATGCTTTTCCGTGGAATTTCTGGCACCGTCATAAGCCGTATTGCATTCCACCACGGTTCCCTTTACCATCTCCACCATAGGGCGCATAAACTCCGGCCGAAGATAATTCTGATTTCCTTTTTCTCCTGAATGTACCTTGACAGCCACCTTTCCTGGCAGCTCAATCCCAAGTACCTGATACATTTTTATCACGGTTTCTGGGGTGATTTCTCTTGTAAAATAAACCTTCGCTTTTTCCATAGTCTCCACTCATACCTTTCTGTAAAAAATTTTTATAGTAACATTCCATTTCCTTGGGGAAGATGACGAATTTCTATTTGTTATCCCAGTTCCCTCCTTCCTTCAGGAGTCGCTCCAAAAGGTACTCCCTGTGATTGATAAACATCTCCGTCACCTGGTAGCTCTCCGTCTCTTCATAAGAGACCGGGTGAATCCGCCCCTGATCAAAGGAGAGAAGCTCCGCCCCCGGGATTCCCAACAACAAGGGGGAATGGCTGGCAATCAAAAACTGGCTTCCCCCAAGAGCCAGACGATTTAGGCAGATCAGAAGCGTCAGCTGCCGCTGGGGAGAAATCGCCGCCTCCGGCTCATCCAGGAGATAAAGGCCCTTCTCCGAAAACCGGTTCTGCATCAGCCCTAGAAAACTCTCCCCGTGGGACTGCTCGTGGGGAGAACGCCCCCCATACTGCCTGTAATAAATCTCCGGAGGGGTTACATCCCGGTACTCCTCCGCCTGGGTAGCCACATTGTAGAAGCTTTCCGCCCGGAGAAAAAAACTGTCCCTGGGTCTTTGATGTCCCTTCCGAAGAGTGAGCCCCCGATGGAGGCTGGAATGAGTCTCCCTGGTAGAGAAACGAAAGTTTCTGCTGCCTCCCTCCGGGTTGAGTCCATAGGCCGTTGCAATGGCCTCCAAAAGGGTGGATTTTCCGGTCCCGTTTTCCCCCACGAAAATAGTAATATTGCTGGTGAATGTAAGCTCCTCCAGCTGCTTTAGAGCCTCAATCCGACGCAGATAGCAGTCCTCATCAATTTTCGCCCAATGGATGTACAAGCCTTCCACAAACAGTCTGCTAAGCATGATTCTTTCCCCTCAAATTCTTTTTCCAAATCTCAGCTATAAAATCCCGAACATGCCATAGGATTTCACCCAAAATTCGTATAACAAAACCCGTGCATAATCCGGAATTTTATGATATACTATTTCAAAAGATTTCCTTTTGCGACGTTCGCCAAGCGCCCAGGTAAGCCCCACATTTGGCCCACTTGTTCGCAAAATTCACCTACAGTTAAGGAGAGTGACCTATGCAAGCAACCGAACATCGTTCCACATCCCGTGTCCTGGACATCCTGGAGCAACTGGCCCTGCGCAAGGAGGGCATGACCCTAACCGAGTTGGCCCAGCTTCTGCGTGCGCCAAAAAGCAGTCTGTTTCCCATTATCCACACCATGGAACAGCGGGGCTTTTTAACCAGCGATGCCTCCTCCCGCTATCGCATCGGTCCCCATGCCTATCTCACCGGCATGAACTATGAAAATCCCGTCCCCATGCACAGCATTATCCAGGAAAAAATGCGGGAAATCGTGGCCCAGTGCCAGGAGACCTGTCATCTTGGCATTCTGGCTGGTCCGGATGTTCTCTATGTAGCCAAGATAGACTCTCCTCTGCCCATAGCCCTGCGCTCCAAGGTGGGAAATCGTCTGCCCGCCTACTGTACCGGCGTGGGAAAAGCTTTGATCTATCCTCTAAGTCTGGCCCAGCTTCGCGCCCTCTATCCAAACGGCCTGACCCAGTATACCAGTAATACCATCACCGACATACAGCAGCTTTACCTGGAACTCCAGGAAGTGGAAAAGACAGGCTTTGCCTACGAATACTCGGAGGCCACTGAGGGCGTTCAGTGCATTGCTGTGCCCTTAAAACGCAACAACCAGATTCTGGCTTCCCTGAGTATCTGCATTCCCTCCTTCCGCAGCACGCCGGAAAAGAGAGGGGAAATCTGCCAGCTTTTAAAAAGGTCCCAGAAGGAACTGGAGCTGCGCCTGGAAGAATACCAAATTGAGAGCAGTCTGTTTATTATATAGTTCCCTTATGTCTCTCTATTCCAGAACTTCTGCCTGCTCCTTAAAATAACCCGGGTTCTTCTTAATATGCTCCCGCATGAGCTCCATGGCCGTCTGCCCGTCATGGCATTCTATGGCCTCCAGAATCCGCTTGTGGTAAAACACCCCTGATTCACAGCCCATGCGCTCGATTACCTTTAACATGCTCTCGGAAAACACTTCCTTGAGAATGGTATTGACCTTTATCACCAGCGGATTTTTCGTAATCTCTCCCACCTTTAAGTGAAATTCCAGATCTGCCTCCGCAAACCCCCGCAGATCCAGGCTGTTCTGGCAGTGCTCCATGCACTCAAAGATCTCCTTCAAATCACTGATATCCTCTTCTTCCGCCCGCTCCGCCGCCACCCGGGCAGCCTCTGCGTCCAGCATTTCCCGAAATTCAAATATCTGAAAAATAGACTGATCTCCCAGATATACCTGGGGCACCAGGGGATTCATACAGTCATCAATCCCGATGGTTCGCACAAAGGAGCCCTCCCCCAGGCGGGTCTCCAAAAGCCCCAAAGCCCCAAGCTTCTGCAAAGCCTGCCGAATCGTAATCCGGCTGACTCCGAAAAGCTCTGCCAGCTCATTTTCCGAGGGCAGCTTTTCCCCCTGCTGCCACTCCCCCTTGATAATGGAAGCCTTTAGCTGCTTTAAGACTTCCTCCCCCACATTTACCCGCTTGATTGGCCGAATGCCCATGATATCCTCCCGTTCCTTTCCTTACCCTTCCTTATCCTGGCCAGCCAACCTGCGAAAAATCGATTTCCCCTCCTTGATTGTCTCCAAAACGTGGATATCCCTCAGCCCCTCCACCGGGCTTGTCAGGGGATTTCCATCCAAAATCACCAGATCCGCCAGCTTTCCCTCTGAAATACTTCCCTTTTTCCTTTCCTCCAATATCTGAATGGCGCCGTGGATTGTCACGGCCCGCAAAGCCTCCTCCACAAAAATCCTTTGCTTCTCCTGGGAGATAGGGCCACCTTCTGCCTGATTTCTGACCGCCTGCTCCACCAGAAACAGCATATTGGGCTCTCTGTCCCCCAGAAGGGTCGCCTCCCTTTCACCACAGGAGCACTCGTCCCAGGCACCGGAACAACCTCCCAGCCGACAATGCCGGCGATAACACAGTCCCTCCGAAAAGGACAACGGCTTTCCAAAGG
The DNA here is from genome assembly GCA_022791975.1 of Lachnospiraceae bacterium. Taxonomy (GTDB): domain Bacteria; phylum Bacillota; class Clostridia; order Lachnospirales; family Lachnospiraceae; genus RGIG4284. The sequence goes on from JAAWAC010000007.1 coordinate 92,784, forward strand.
CCCCGGATGACTCCGGACCAAAAATCACATCCAACCGCAAAATTCCCAAAAGGCTGGCCAGATGAAGTAGCGCATACTCTCCAGCCTCTGTCCTGGCCTCCTTAAGGGTGGTGATTCCCTGGGATGCAAAAAGCCGGACCGCCTCTTTCACGCCCCAAAGCGCCTCCTTAAGAGAGGGAAGCTTTATGCTCTCCACCGCCTGGAGAAACGCCCTGCCTCTTAATATCCCCGTGGGCATCCTGGTTCCGGAAGAGCGCTCAATCTGTCCCCCAAAAGGGTCGGGAGTAAACCGCCCAATCCCGGCCACTGCAAGCCCCATACTGTTAAATGCCCCATATTGTCCAGAAGCATGAACCAGACAGACAGGCCGCTCCCGGCTGATCTCATCCAGCTCCTCCAGCGTTGGCCCCTGTCCCAGAGGATACCTCTCCGGTGCATAGCCCATGGCCACAAACCAGATGCCTGGCTTGATCCCTCTTTGCTCTATCTGCCTTGTAAGCTCCCTGACCAGCTCCTTGGGAGAATTACAGACACCCCCGGGCCCAGGAGATGCGTTTCCAAACATGTTGTTATAGGCCAGGCTCATCAAATGGGAACTACCGTGAATAAATCCTGGCAACATGGTCCTCCCCTCCAGGTCCACCACCTGGACACCCCTATGCAAGAGGGAGCCCATGTCCGCCCGGGAGCCTACCCACTGAATTCTTTTCCCAGAGACCAACACTGCCTCCGCCCGGGGTCTTATCCGGTCCATGGTAAGAATCTGTCCGTTTATATATGCCCTCTTTCTCAAATCATCACTTCCACTTTGCAAATTCTTCCATGTAGTTTATCCCGGCTCTTTCTCTATCATACACCAAAACGGAAAGCAGGGCAAGATTGCAGAGGGCAAAAAGGAAGGAACCCTTCCAAGGTTCCTTCCCTCTTGTGCGAACTTCTTTCTATATAAATTTGCCTTCTCCCTAATATCCAACCTTCTCCCAGCACTCAAAGGGCGCCGCGATCTCCTCGCTGACGTACACCTGGGTTTTCATCAGCTGCAACATAGAGCTGGGGATCGCCGGTGACACAGGTCCATGAAGAACCAGACGAGAGGTCATTCTCTGCCAGGAAGAGAAGGTATTATTGGTCAGCAGTGCATGTACCTCAATACGCTCCCTTGCATTCTTTACATCCACCGGGCCGATGGTTGCAGCCTTGGGAGGTACGCTGGCAATGTAACCGGACTGTCCAAACACCCCGTGAAGGGAGTTCTGGGCCACAGTCAGAGGATGCAGGGTTACAATCCGTGCCTCCATATTCAGATACTCATCCATATCATCGGTCATAAACTCGGAGACCGGATCGATAAAGGCCATATGGCCGGTCCATCCCGGGGAGGAGGAGCAGATATCCGCACCGCCCTCGCCGATCTCCGTGATCAGCTTGGAATAATGGCCGATATTGGCATTGGTGGGATAATGTACGTTCTCCATAGGCATCCGAAGCTTCTCATCGATCTGATATACGAAATACTTTAACATAGAATGGGCAAAGCCTGCCTCATAAGTCTCCGGCGCAATATTTCCCTGATCGTCCGCCCACTCATCCATGGCAAAAATGTGCAGCTTGCTGCAATCTACCTGGAAGTAGTTGATCAGCTGTGCCAGGGGAATGTAGGTCTCCGGCTCCGGGTTGCCCAGGATCATGCTGTATTTTTTGCCCTGCTCTGAGGCCGCCTTCAGACGGGAAAACAAAGTGGCAATCAGCACCGGATGGGGATTCATCATAACCTTAATGTTGAAATCCGGATTGGCGTGCTTTTCCAGCTCCTTGCCGCTCAGCTTGCGCAGACGCTCGCAGACCTCCCGATCCTTAAACGGCACATAATCTCCACACTTAAACTCAAATTTGGTTGGGGGATCAAAAATAATGTCTTTCATTGTACCTCTCCTTTCAGTATCACCTTTTTCATGTTCATTTTATAATCCACCACAACAAGGTCTGCCCGCAAACCTGTCGCGATTTCTCCTCTGTCCAGAAGCCCTGTGGCCCGGGAAGGATTATAGGAGGCATACTGGAATGCCTGCACAATGGACGCACCCGTATGCTTCATCATATTATAGCAGGCCTTCTCCAGCGTAAGCTTGGAGCCTGCAATCTCTCCTGCAAAATCAAAGTTAATATCTGTCACACCCTCATAGCCCTGGGGAACGGGACCGTCCATACTAAAGGCATCGGAAATCAGGATAATCCTGTCATCCCCCTTGATTTTCCGGATCAGCCGCAGCATATAGGGGTCCACATGGATGCCCCGGCTGTCACAGATAAGCTCCGCATAGATTCCGGAATTGTAATTGACTGTCTCGTCCACGCACACCCCCCGACACTCCGGATACTTCACCCGGTCTCCTGTGGCGTTGGTGTGGTGGGTGCCGATACGCAATCCGTAAGGCAGCAGCGCCTCGATCTCTTCCGGCGCCGCCTCGCTGTGGGCTACGGAAAACACTGCCGCCGGATTCTTCTCCTTCACAGCCCGGACAAAATCCAGAATCCCCTCCCGCTCCGGAGCCAGGGCCCAAACCTTGGTCAGATCCCAGGCTGCCTCCACAATAGGTAGAAAATCCTCCGCCTTCACAGGTCCCTTCCAGGGATTGGACTCTCTGTCACAGCCAAATTTGGGGTTCAGGTAAGGCCCTTCCATATACAGGCCGCCCATATTGGCTCCCTCCTTCTCCCCCATGGCCTTTCGAATCACCTGGATGCCATCCAGAAACCCCTTCTGATCCATATTAAAATACAGAGCTGGAAGAACCGTGGTGGTCCCATGCTCCAGATGATGTCTGGCCGCTGGAAGGGGATTGTCCGAAAAATAATCCTTTCCGCCGCAATGGGTATGAATGTCAATCAGCCCCGGCCCCACAAATTCTCCCTCTACATCCAAAATCTCACAGTCCGCCGGAACTTGAAGCTTTCGCATCTCCCCAAAGGCCTGTATCTTTCCCTCAGAAATGAAAAGCGCCGCCTCCGGAATCAGATGATCCCTCATCACCAATGTGGCATTGATGATTGCAAGCATTTTATTCCTCCCCCTTCCCTTTTATAACGATATCATCACTAATTAAGAAATGATCTCTGTTCTTGGTCCTGTATTAATTACTAATTCGTATTTTATTTTAAGCGTATTTTCATAAGAAGTCAAGACAGAGGAGGAATTCCTTTTATTTTTGTAGAATAGTCACAAGTTTTTCCATTCTCTTTTGTGGCTTTTTTTGCCTGCAAAAAGGCTTATCACCACGTTTCTTTCTTCCGTCTGAAAGTTATCCCGGAAAACCACTTTTATTACTTTCAAAAACGTTAAAAATTAATCCGCTCTCATTGAACTTTCTCTTCCAGTATGCTATGATAAAAGCAAAAACACCCGAAAGGAGCTTCCTAATGAAAACCTACACCATCCAAAAAAAACCGGACGGACCCGATTTCTGGTCTTTAATTCCCGCCCTCTCCATAGACTGTCCCCTCTGGAGCGATCCCAAGGGAATTACCGCCTCCGCCAGGTTGTGCTATGATGAGACAGCTATTTATGTAAACCTCTCGGCTGTGGAAGAGCAGATCCGGGCAGAGTACACCTCCGTCCTGGATTTTCCCTGTGAGGACAGCTGTCTGGAGTTCTTCTTCTGCCCCATGCCCCAGGACAGACGCTACTTTAACATTGAATTCAATCCCAACTGCTGCCTATATCTGGGACTGGCCACAGACCGCTACGATCTGGTCCGGCTGCTGCCCCAGACTCCAGTCCTTACCCCCAAATCCGCCCGTACCCCGGATGGTTGGTCTATCACCTACCAAATCCCTGTCTCCTTTATTCGCCATTTTTTCCCGGAATTTCAGGCGGTTTCCGGCGGCTCTATCCGGGCCAACTGCTTTAAGTGCGGGGATCTAACCCCCAATCCCCACTACCTTTCCTGGAATCCGGTGGATTCTCCCACCCCGGAGTTCCATCGCTCCCAGGATTTCGGCCTGATGTATTTTGCCTAGAGCCTGGACATACAATCTTCCAGACCAGGTCTTGGGAATAAAAGCTTCCCAGGACCTGGTCCTCTAACATGGGAGCCCATAAGCTTCACCCGCGCCCCGCTTTCCCCTGTTTGTCTCAGGCATCCCAGGCTCTTAATCGCCGGCCAGCCTTCACTCTGCCGAAAATTTCCCCTCCAATTCTAACACTTGCTCCACCGGCGCCATCCCTTCCGTGGCTCCCGGCCGGGACAGAGAAGCCGCCGCCCCACAGGTTCCCAGGCGGATGGCTTTTTTAAGCTCCCACCCCTTCCAGGCTCCGTAGAGAACACCAGAGCAGAAAGCATCCCCCGCCCCCACAGTTCCCTGAATATAGCCCTTGGGAAGCCGAAGACTGTCGCAACTTACAAAGCTCCCCTCTCTGTCAAGTCCAAATCCGCCCTCTGGACAGTGGATCACGGCCCAGGTGGAGACGCCCATCTCCATCATCTTTTCAAGCGCCTCTCTCATCCGCTCCGGATACAGCCTTTCCCCATCCTCCCGCAAAATCACCCCGGTAATCTGCTGGGCCTCCAGCTCATTGATAATACAGTAATCTGTGTACCGAAGCGCCGGCGGCACCAGATCCTGAAACCGATTCCCCGTCTCTGTCACCACGTCAATGGAGGTCTTGATTCCTCTCTCCCGGGCTCTTGCCAGAAGGCGGGCCATCCTGGTTCCATATTCCGCATCCTTTTGATCCAGGGCATCCAGCAAAAGGATATACCCTACATGGAGCAGATCGATGTCCAGCTCCTCCCAGGGAATGCAATCCTCCTGGAAAAAGGCGTTTGCTCCCCGGTACTGGAAAAAGGTCCGATTCTTTGTGGTATTGTTGCTCATTACCGCCGTAAAGGAGGTGCTCCCTTTCCGTTTGAGGAGACTGGTATCAATATTTCCATATTTTTCCAGTTCCTCCAGGATATAATCCCCCTCCCCATCGGTACCGATAACCCCCAGAGTCTTTAAAGGTACTGTAGCATCAAGTCTGGCCAAATCCACGGCCACATTGCACACAGCACCGCCCGTGGAACGGCTGATCCCCTCGGTGATGGTCACCAGCTCGCTCTCCCGGGGCCACCGCTCCACGGGATATGTAATATCCACAATCAAATTTCCTGCCACACCAATCCCTTTTTTCAAGCTTTTTCCCTCCTACATTAAAATTGCTGCGCGATGGCACGATGACTTTCCCATCCAACTAAGAATTTCAGAAAACACTTGACATTTTACGCTAGACTACAATGTGATCACCCGGTTTTCCTCGTTGGCCTGGTAAGCAGCCTCCAGCACCCGCTGTACATAGATAGCCTCAGACCCTGGCACCTCCACAGGCTTATCCGAGAGAATGGAATGACAGAAGCTTTCCACCTCTCTTGCATACAGGTTTCCAAACTCCACCTGAATCCGCTCTCCCTCTACCTGCTTCTTGTCCTGTAAGGCGTCATAACCACCCTGGGGTCCCAGATACAGGGCATCCACGCTTCCGCTGTCCACCTGACCGATAACCGTATCTCCTAAAATTCTTCCCTGGTCCCCGAAGAATTCCAGCCGCCACTTAGCCGCCTCATCGGGAATGTTGAAATTGGACTGGACCACGCACTGGCATCCGTTTTCCATGCGAAGCATCACCATGGAAGAATCCTCCACCTGATACTGGAAGGATAAGGTATCTTGAAAAGCCGCCACCTGCTTTACCCGACTTCCCAGCACATACTGCATCAGGTCTATGCAGTGAACCCCCATATCCATCATGGCTCCTCCACCGCCAAGCTTCTTGTCCTGCCGCCAGTTTCCCGGCATATCTGGATACCAGCAGGTAAACTGGGCATACCCGGAGACCACCCTTCCGATCTTTCCCTGGGCAATGGCCTTTTTCATCTCCTGCACATAGCTTCCAAACCGCATCATCAAGCCGGCCGCCAACTTTACCCCCTTTTTTTCACAGTACTCCACCACCTTCTGCCCCTCCTGGGAGGTCATAGCCAAAGGTTTTTCCATTAAAATATGCTTGCCCTTGTCAGCAGCCATCATGGCCTGCCTGGCGTGCATCACCACCGGAGAGGCAATGTACACTGCGTCGATCTCCGGGTCAGCCAGCAGGTCCGCCTCCGTATCATAGGCTCGCTTACAATTCCACTTAGCCCGACATTTTTCCGCCAGCTCCCTGTTGATCTCCATCACAGACACCAACTCCGCATTCTCACAGAGCAGCATTCCCGGAATTGTCCGGCGGTCTGCGATTCCCCCTGCTCCGATAACACCCCATCTCACTCTATCTGCCATAAACTCTATCTCCTCCTATTTTTAATCAAAGCCCCTCTCCCCCAGCCAAAAAGAGAGGCCGCAGCCTCTCTTTCTTTTTTGCACAGGAAACTAGAAGGTCCAGAAATCCGTCACATTGTCCTTGTCAACTACATACAGGTCGATGTTGGTGGTGGCCTCCAGATCCTTTCCCTCAAAGTGAGCGATGGCTCCATCAAAGATAAACTGTGCCAGAATCCAGGAGTCTACGTTGATACAGGCCAGATAGTTGGGATCTGCTTTGTGCAGGGTACCAAAAGGCTCCTCCCCGTATGCTCCCATAGAAAGAATCTTCACATCCGTATTTCCGGTGGACTGGAGGGAGGACAGAGCTCCCATAGCGCCATTGTCCACATCAGAGATCACGAAATCAAAGGGCTCCACAATAGCTGCGATGGCATTGTAGGCAGTCTCCCGATTTCCTGCGGAATCATACTGATTCAGAATTTCGATTTCACAGCCGTCCGCATTGGCCTTGTCAATCACATCGTGAAGGCCTACAAAACGCTCCTGGCAGTGGGTGGAAACCACGTTAGCCAGCTCCACTACCCGGCACTTTCCATCCATGTTGTTCTTTACATAATCTACAAAATATTCACCCATGAGAACACCGGTCTCATACTGATCCCAGGTAACGGTGGTAGCTGCCTTCTCTTCTCCCTCTGTCCAGTATCCATCATAAATAATAACCGGAATACCTGCCTCAACAGCCTTGTTTAAAGCTTCGTTGCAGCCGTCAGGAGTGATGGGGTCGATCATAATAATATCGCAGTTGTTTGCGATCATATTCTCGATCTGCTTGGTCTGTGTCTCGTCGTTCAGATCGCCATCCTCCACTACGATTTCTGCCCCATAAACGGCACCCAACTTCTCCAGACCATCGGACAGAGCCGCACACCACTCGTCTCCCTTGTAGCAGATGGAGCACCCGATTCTCTTTCCCTGTAAAGCCGTGGAATCAGAAATGGTTACGGAAGCGGGAATACCATTGGTATCAGCTGGTGCAGCCTCCGGTGTCTCGGCGGGAGTTTCCGCAGGCGTTTCAGCCGGAGCTTCCGCCGGTGTCTCGGCCGGGGCCGGATCATTGGTTGCAGCCGGAGCCTTCTCCCCGGAAGAGCAGGCAACACAGCACATTGCCATGGTCAGAGCCAGAAATAATGCAATTCCTTTCTTCATGTGTTTTCCTCCTTCATTGATTATATAGTTTTTTATCTAAAGCAGATACCCTGCCTGAGATCTTGTTTTTGGTTATCTACCCATTTGCCTACGCAGCTAACCTGGCTGAACAATTATACACACTTTGCCATAATCTTTTCCTGGGTAGCCTCCTCAGCGCTGAGCTCTCCCATTTTCCGTCCCTCATGCATAATCATAATCCGATCGCACATGCCCAGAATCTCCGGCATCTCAGAGGAAATCATAATCACGGTCTTTCCCTCCTGTACCATCTGATTGATGAGACGGTAAATCTCCGCCTTCGCCCCCACATCAATGCCCCGGGTGGGCTCATCCAGAAATAGAATCTCCGACTCCTGGAACAGCCACTTGGCGATAACCACCTTCTGCTGATTGCCGCCGGACAGATATTGTACCTCTGTCTCCATGGAGGGAGCCGATACCCGCAGCTTCTTTGCATACTCCTGACTTAAGGGCTCCTCCAGATTTTTCCGGATAATTCCTCCCCGGATAACCTTTTTCATATTCACCAGAGTGGTATTTTTCCTCACGGACATAATCTGCACGAGCCCCTGAAGCTTCCGGTCCTCAGGAATCAGCCCCAGGCCGTCCCGGATAGCATCCGAGAAGGTCCGGTAATGCACCTGGCGTCCCCGCACATAGATCTCTCCGGACTCCGGCTTGTCAATGCCCAGAATCGCCCGGGCCAGCTCTGTGCGGCCAGCTCCCACCAGGCCGGAAATCCCAAATACCTCCCCAGCCCGAACCTGGAAGCTTATATCCTTTAGCAATCCCCGGTTCAGGTTTTTCACTTCCAGAATCACGTCGCCGATCTTGCCAGGCTCCTTGGGGAATTCCTGCCCCATCTCCCGGCCCACCATCATATTGATCAGCTCCTTGCGCCCTACCTGGTCAATGGGCATGGTCTTAATATGCTGGCCGTCCCGCAGGACGCTCACATTGTCACAGAGATCAAAAACCTCCTCCAGCCTGTGGGAAATGTAGATGATGGTAATCCCCTTCTCCCGCAGCTGCCGCACAATGCGGAACATCACCTCCAGCTCCCGGTCTGTCAAAACTGCGGAGGGCTCATCCATAATCAATACCCGGGATTCGTTGTTAATGGCGTGCATAATCTCTACAATCTGCTTCTTGGCTACCGTAAGCTCGGACACCTGCTGATTCACATCAATGTCCATATTTAGATCCCGCACAATGTCCCGGGCCCGGGATCGCATCCCATTCCAGTCCACCAGCCGTCCCTTCATAAGAAGGTTTCCCAAAAACATATTCTCCGCCACAGAAAGCGTTTCCGCCAGCTTAATCTCCTGATGCACCACACTGATTCCCGCCTGCCGGGCCTCAATAGGGCTGACAAAATGCCGGATCTGTCCGTCCAGAACCACCTGTCCTCTGTCTGGCTGATAGATCCCTGCCAGCACTTTGATCAGGGTGGATTTTCCGGCTCCGTTCTCTCCCACCAGCCCGTGGATGGTGCCCCGCTCCACTGGAATGGTCACATTGTCCAGAGCCTTTACCCCCGGAAATTCCTTTGTAATCTCCTTGATCTCAAGTATGTAATCTTTTCCCATTTATTCTGCACCAACCTTTCTTCCCTAATCTGTCTGTATCTTACAGGACAGATTAATCCTTCTTCTTGTTGCGCAGTACATCCAGCGTAATGGCAATAACCAAAACAATGCCCTTTAGAATATCCTGGATAAAGGGGTCTACGCCCATCTGGGAGAAGCCGTTAAACAGCGTAATCAGGAAGATACAGCCAAACATGGTCCCGATTACCCGACCCTTTCCTCCGGCCAGAGAGATTCCTCCGATAATGGAGCCGATCACAGCATCAAACTCATAGTTCTGTCCGTTGGTAATCGCTACGGAATTCAGCCTGGACATCAGCACCAGTCCACCAAAGGCAGACAAAATACCGGCCAGCACAAAGGTTCCAAAATAATATCTCTTTACATTGATCCCGGAGAAGAACGCCGCCTCCCGGGAGCCGCCCACTGCATACAGATTACGCCCAATCCTGGTCTTTGTAGTGACAAACTGGGCCCCCATGTAAAGGAGCAGCATGAGAATGGTACAGATGGGAATCATATTATTTAAAATATATCCTCTTCCCAACCATCCAATGGACTCCGGCATATTGGGAATGGGGGTGGCACCTGTAAGGAATTTGGCGGTACCATAGCACACATATTGGGTTCCCAAGGTGGCAATAAAGGCCGGAATCCCCACATAGGCAGTTAAAAAGCCGTTTACGCTTCCCAGGGCAATTCCCAGAAGAAACATAAGAATCACTGCCAAAAACGGGGACATTTCATGGGTTTTCATTAAAACTGCCCCCACACAGCTGATAAGACAGACCATACGTCCCAGGGACAGGTCAAAGTTTCCGGTCAGCAGAATCACGGACTGTCCCAGCGCCACAATGGCTACCGTGGCGCTCTGGAGCAGAATGTTTTTCCAGTTCGACCAGGTCAGAAAATACTGCGCCCCAAACTTTATGTAGGAAAGTATACTGAAAATAATGATTAACAATAAAATACCCACAATGGACATCCAGTCCTTGGTAAACTGTGCAAAGATGCCCCATCCATTTTTTCCCTCTGTTGTTTTTGCACCCATAACCTTCTTCTCCTCCAATTCTCAATTCTCACTTATCATTTGGGCAACAGCTGCTTTGTACTGTAACGGGGATACACATTGTAGGGCCGAAACCCTTCTGCAAAAGCAACCCCGCACTGATATCCCCGATATTTGGAACAGGTCCTTACCATATCTGCAAAGTCAATGTTATCGTGCTCCAGCATCCATTTCAGCTGGGACTCATGGCACTCCAATGCCTGGATCTTGGTCTCTATCTGTTCCGTAATATCCACATAATGGGTGGGCTGGAAATTTACCCCTGCCAGGGTGTCCATAAAGAACACGGGTGTAAAACTCATAAAAGGTTCATAATTTCTCGGCCTGTGGGACAATCCTGCGCAGAAGCTTCCATTGGTGGCCAGCCGGCTGGTCTCCGTATGGTCCCGCATATAATCCTCCTCATTGTGCGTGATAATCACATCAGGCCTAATGCGGCGACACACATCCGCCACCAGATCCATCACCTCTGTGTTGGCGCTGTTGATCTCCATGTCGTCCACATTCAGGTTGATAACCTCTTTTGCCCCCAGGATCTTTCCTGCCATTTCCGACTCCCTGGTGCGAATCTCTGCCAGAGGTCCTGGCTCAATAATCACATGGCCCTGACACCCGTTGGCCACATGACACATATACACCTCCGCCCCCTGATCCACATACCTTCGCAGAGTTCCTCCACAGGCAATCTCCAAATCATCCGGATGACATCCAATGGCTAATACTCGCATAGTTCTATCCTCCATCTCTTCCGGTCAAAGCGCTGCGAACCTCAGATAATATTTCCCAAATCTGCCGCTTTTTTCTCATCTGCTCTGCGACGGATTTCCGTGAGACTCTTCTGTTCCAAAAACAATCCATACATTTCCAGAATCATTTCAAAAAGCGGACACCCTTTCTCCAAATGGGATACCTCTCCCAGTACCCGGGCTGCCGTCTCCACAGACTGGCTCAACTCCTCCCTCTCCCGGATATACCGGTACACAGCCGCACCTGCACCCACTGCTATAAAGGCCGGTGTGACTCCCTGATCGAGAGCCAGCAGGGCTGCCCCGATTAGCCGATCCTCTCTGGAGAGCTTCCTGGCAGGATCTGCGCCTACCCGTTGGCAGGTGTCCTGAAGTCCACGGTTGGTAAAGCGGTGTAACAGATCCAGAATATGAAGCCGTATCCCCTCCAAAGACACCTGATATCTCCTGGACAGAGCCAGAGCACTTTCCTCCATGGCATTTTCCACCATAATCCGGATTTCCGCCTGGTCAATCGCCTCATAAATATAGGGAAGTCCCTGTATGTCTCCCAGATATGCACACACCCCGTGCCCCATATTGTGTATATACAATTTTCTTTTTATATAGAAATCAAAAGGCTCAAAGGGAACCATATTTACCACCCGGGGAATGTCTCCTCGAAACCCGGCCTTATCCACTGGCAGGAATCCATACTCCTCCACACAAACTCGTAAGAACTCCCCGGCCTTCATCTCCTCTGTCTGCACCGGCACCATACGGCCGATGGATGCCTCTACCAGCCCTACCTGCTCATCAAAGCATGCACATTCCTCTCTGGTAAGCTGCTCTCGAATCATCCCTGCCAGAAACTTATCCGCATCCAAAAGATTCTCACAGACAATGATATTCAAGGGCCCTTTCCCTAAAGCCCATCGCCTCCGAAGCCCTGCCACCAGGTTGGGAACAATAAGCTTTAAAATCCGGGCTCCCACGGCTGTGGCCATAACGTCGCACTCTGCAATGGCTGTGGCCACCAGCTCCTGGTCGTTTCCGTGAACCGCCGTCACATGCTCCACCATCACATCCTGGTTTCCCTGGGCTGACATATAACGGATGGGATATCTGCCTTCCTGCCTAAGCTTCTCCACCACCGCATCCACCACATCCACAAAGGTGACCGCATAGCCGGACTGGCTAAACAGTGCTCCAATAAATCCGCGGCCAATATTTCCGCCGCCATACATAACCGCCTTCACAGTCTCATCTCCCTAATTCGTATCTGCACACAAAGGTCCGGCCAGCTCCTCCATAAAAAACAGCTTCCCTGGCATGGTGGGAATAAAGCTGGAGGTGATAGCTTTGCAGGGACCATGGCGCAGAGTCATCCAAAAGCTCATGCCCTGCCACTGCATTCCTCTGGAGAGGACTCCGTCCGCACCGCCAATGGCATAATCTGAGTGGAAAATAATCTTCGGCCCAATGGTATTGGCATAGCAGGGAATCAAGGGCCAGGAAGATCGGAAGGAGGTAATGGCATTCTGCTCAATGGTAAAGGGATGAAGCCGTGCCCCAATCCGGTGGGAGGCCTCCATCCAATCCTCCAAAGTGGCATACTCCTTTGCAAAATGAGGTTCCCAAAAGGCAATATGACACATCCTGCCAATGCCGTAGACCAGCACCTGCTTCGCCCCTTCTTTCTTAAGCTTCTCAATCTTTTCCATATAGGTAGGGAGATTTTCCTTTGTGGCAAAATTCCGCTGCTCCTCCGGAACCGTCAGATCCCCTAAGGGGCCATAAAACGCCTCTGTCATGGCATTCTGGAAGGCTGCCGGATCAGAGGCCGGCAAAGTATTCCCCTCCGCGTCCGCCCACTCGTCCATATTAAATCCATACACGTGACCGCAGTCGATGTTTAACTGTTTCAGAAAATAAACCGCCCATTTGTACATGCCCATAGGACCTACTGGCAGAATCAAAATCAGCTTCCGGCCGGCCTCCTTGCATTCCTTAATCTGCATGGCAATCTCAAAGCCCATATAGGCGCCAAACTCCTCCAAATTGGTGCAGGGCACAGGCCGAAAACCATCATTCCAAAAATCCTGTCTGTCCAGTACAGTCTTTGGATCGTTGGAAACGCACGCCTGAATTTTTGCCATATCCCACCCCTCGGGCAGAATTTCCGAAAAATAAGATCCTTTTAAGGTGTCCATCATATTCATGGGAATACCCCCTCTCTTCTTACCTATACCTTCCCTATTTTTTCGTTTCACTTTCGACGAACTTTCGATAATTTGAGTATAACATCCCATTTCCTCACCGTCAATAATTTTTAAAATAAATTTAAAAATTAATCTCATAAAAAATTAATACATGTTACTTTCAAACTATTTACGCAAGAGAAAATTTCATTTATACTGAATGTAAGCTCTGTGGTCAGATGCACCCCGCACTTCTACAGAAACATTCCGAGCACATCTGCACTTGTACACAGAGGCGCGCAGACATCTTATTTTCTATTGACATCACAGGAGGACACATGCATTATTTCGGTTTGAACGCAGAAGACGTAAAAATTCACAATCGGGCACTGATTCTACAGTTGATCTGCACAAACACCCAGGTCACCAGACATTTTTTAACTGATACCTCTCATCTGACCCCCATGACCCTGACCAATATTACCTCGGATTTGATCCAACACAGGATTATCCACGAAACCCAGATCCCAAAAACCGCCCGGGCCCCAGGACGTACTCCCAAGCTATTGAGCCTTTCTCCGGATTCCCCGGTGGTGGCCGGTATTTATATATCCAAGGACTGCCTTTACGGCATCCTTACAGATATGGCGCTACATCCTATCGCCCGGAAAACCATCCCCCTTTCCCGAGTGGAAAACAAGCAGACGATCTTTGAAAAGCTTCTGTCCCTGTCCAAGTGGCTGGTACACCAGTCCAAGCGGCCCCTGCTGGGTCTGGGCGTTGCCACCGTAGGCGTTGTTGATACCATGCATGGGAAAATTTCCTATGTAACAGATTTTTACGGAATTGAAGAATTGGAGATCACATCCCTGCTACAGCCTCACCTGAATATTCCGGTTTTTGTCAAGAACGACATGCAGTCTGCAGCTCTGTGTGAAATGTATTTTGGCCTGGGAAGGACCAAAGATCATTTTATCTATGTGGGACTCACCAAGGGCGTGGGTGCCGCCATTGTGGCCAACCGCCAGCTCCTTAACAACCTGACCGGCTCCAGCGGGGAGCTGGGCCACACCACCATCAATTATCAGAACGGAGAGCCCTGTAAATGCGGCAGCCGGGGCTGTCTGGAGATGTATGTAAGCGTCCCTGGTATCATCCGCCGAATCAATCAAAGCTGTGGAACCAGCTTTACAGACTTCCAGGATACCCTGGCCTATTGTCTGGATACCCCCAGGGCCTATGAGACCCTGGAGAATGTGGCCAGACAGTTGGCCTATGCCCTAAATAATCTTATCAATCTTGTGGATATCAGCACCATTATTTTCGGACATTGTGGGGTGTATTTACCGGACCAGATTTTGGATTCCATTGCAGACCAGATTGGTCACATCAGCCTGTTTCGCTATAAACGCCCTGTAAAAATTTCTAAATCGTCCTTTGGGGACAAATGTTCTCTCCTGGGCTCTGTCTGCAATGTGCTGGACCAGGTATTTACTGGCCAGCTGATTCCCTGAAAAAGCTTTTGCAAATGCTATTCTCTTTGGCCAAGATCGTTTTACTCCTGACCAGGAAGCATCCTTTATAAAAGCCCGGCCCGCCTAAGCCTGGCCTCTATGGGAGGAGCCGCCAATAAGATAATCAATATTTTTGCCAGATCCCCCGGGATAAAGGGGATCACTCCGGCTCCCAGGGCTGCCTGAAAATTCATGCCAGCCACATAGGCCAGCCAGATGGTCCCAAACAAGTAGGCCACCAGTGTTCCCAACAACATACCCAAAAGCCGCATGGGCCAGCCCTTCCATCTCTCTACAAAAAATCCGCAGAGGATCGCCATAAAAATAAACCCAAACAAATATCCTCCTGTGGGTCCGAAAAGTTTGCCCGGCCCGCCAGTAAAGGCGGAGAATACCGGCAACCCCGCCAATCCTAACAAAAGATAAACCAGATAGCTCACGGTCCCCAATCGCCAGCCAAGAAGCCATACAGTGAGATAAATTACCAGATTGGTCAGAGAAATGGGCACCGGTGTAAAGGGCAGGGTCAAAGACATAGGGCCCAGGATACAGATCAGGGCTGTCATAACACCCATAAGCGCCAGTTGATAGATTGCAGTTTTTTTGCCTTGTACGTTCTCTTGCATGTGTTTATCTCCTTAATTAAAATTTATGCCTCTTTTGTGTCTAACAGGGCAGCTTTATAGCCAAGTTCCTGCAATATTTTCATGTCCTCCTCCATGGAAATCCCGCTGGTGGTCAGCATAGGGCCAGAGATGGCGGCATTGGCTCCGGAGGTAAATACGCTTCTCCCCTTATCTGGAAGCTGCCCCCGTCCCCCAGCCATCCGGATGGCTGCGCTTGGGTGAATCATCCGGTAAATCGCCACAATCCGCCGAATTTCCGGCAATTTCAACGGCGGTAGCCCCTCCAAAGGTGTGCCTGGAACCGCATGGAGCACATTGATGGGAATGGATGTAATGGACAACTCCCGCAGATCAAGAGCCAGATCAATGCGATCCTCCCAGGTTTCTCCCATGCCCATAATTCCACCACTGCACACGGAAAGCCCTGCCTTTTGTGCGGCCTGTATGGCGGCGCGCTTGTCCTCGTAGGTGTGGGTGGTACAGATATGGGGGAAATATCTTCTGGAGGTCTCCAGATTATTATGTATCCGCTCTACTCCGGCTTCTCTCAGCTGTCTATACTGTTCATAGTCTAGGAGCCCATGGGAAGCACAAAGAGACAGTTGTGTCTCTTTTTTTAGCAGACGAAACGCTGCGCAGACCTGGTCTACTTCCCCTTGGCTAAGCCGCCGCCCGGAGGTGACCACCGAGAACCGCAGCACCCCGGCGTCCTGATTCCAGAGCGCCGCCTTGAGCATCTCCTCCTGGGACAAAAGGGGATATTCCTCTGTCTCCGTGTGATGGTGCACCGATTGGGCACAATATTTACAGTTCTCCGGGCATCTGCCGCTCTTTCCATTGATAATCGTACAGATGTCAAATTTTTCCTGACAAAAATTCCGACGCACTTCATCGGCTGCCCTGCAAAGCTCCTCCAGAGGCGCCTCCACCAAGTCCAAGGCCTCCAGCCGGGAAAGGGCCCCGCCGTCCAACACCTTATCTCTCCATTTTTTCATGCCTTCCCTCATCCTTCTTGTGTTTATCCTTTGCTGTCTCTTTTTTAACAAGAGAATCCCAATCAGGAAAAGTCCCTCTCCTATCTCCCCTTTTCTGACCGGGAACTCTCTTGTCAGAACACATTATAAAGTCCTTCGCCTTAATTGTCAACTTATTTTTATTTTTAAGTTGACAATCTGAAGTAAAAAAAGAAAGCCTTTATTCCGTAATCCAGGCGCTCTGTACAGATCGGCAACACCCATGTCCAAGTTTGCCTTGACGCCTTCTGCCTAAATTTCCTATAATAAGAAAAATTCCATTTTTATGGCGGCCCTAAATCATACAGAGGAGGCTTCTTTCATGAATAGACATGCCTATTTACTAATGGCTCACAATAACTTTCCTTTGCTGCTGGAGCTGATCCGGCTCTTAGATCATGAACGGAATGTCATTTACCTGCATATAGACAAAAAAGTGCCGGAGGAACAATTCCTCCAACTACAAAGGGATTCAAAACAATTAAGGGACAAGCATGCTCTTTGCTCCCCTTTAATTTTCACAGATCGAATCTCTGTCCACTGGGGCGGATACAGCCAGATCGCCTGTGAGCTCCTGCTCTTAAAAGCTGCGGCTGGGGAGGACCACTTTGCCTACTATCATCTCCTCTCCGGCTCCGACCTACCGATTAAACCCATGGACACAATTCTGGCCTTCTTTGATAATCTCCCCCCAAATGCAGGCCGGGAGTTTCTGGCCTTTGACAGCCGGGAGGTTCCCTCCCATGTGCGGGAGCGCATTTCTCTGTATCATATTTTTCGGGAAAGTGCCCATCCCCTGGCTGAACCGCTGGACGCCTTGTTTACCCGCGTCCAGCGGCTTCTCCATGTGAATCGTCTAAAAAACAGCTCTTTGACCCTACAAAAGGGCGCCAACTGGTTTAGCATCACTGACGCTCTGGTCCGCTATACCCTGGAGCGGGAAGCTTTTATTCACCGCACGTTTTCCCGCTCGGTGTGTGCTGACGAGTTGTTTTTACAGACCATTGTGGCCAATTCTCCCTTTGCAGAGCAGATCTACGCCCCCTACGGAGATGAAAATTCTATGGCCAATCTCCGTTATATCGACTGGAAGCGGGGAGAAAATAACAGCCCCTATGTTTTTCGGCGGGAGGACGTCAAAATGCTGCAAAAGCTGCCCCATCTCTTTGCACGAAAATTTGAGGAGAATATTTTTTAGGACTTACCGCCGCTGGTATCCCAGATGGACGCAAGACTTTGGCAGCACAAAAATTCCACATACAGGCTGGTATCCCCCTGTATGCCAAACCAGGACTTCCCCACATGGGCATTACACCGGGCTACAGCCAACACGGCCCCATCATCCAGAAACACCTCGACCGAGCATCGGTCTACCACAGCCCGAAGTCTGGGAGCTCTTCCGGTTCGGGAAAGGGGAGCTGTCACGCCCTCCATGCAGAAGCTATTTTGAGAAAAGGCAAGGCACATCTCCACACCCAGCAGGGAGATCACAGCAGTTCCCGCTGGTTGGCCCAAGAATCGTACCTCCACATCGGCGGCAGGACCCTCCACGGGAATCTCCCAGAGCTCTCCCCCGCTCAGCTTAAGATCCTTCTCACAGATTTCCCGGACACACAGAGTTTTAATCTCCGGCACAGGTAAGGCCGTCAAAAAATATTGCTCCCCGTTTTGAATGAGCCTCATCTCTGTGGGAATTCCCAGCTGCTGGGAAAATCGCGGGGATGGTATTCCCAGCTGCTCATAGGCCACACGGACTGTTCGATCCTCCAGATTGGCGATCCATTGGGAGGCGTATATAATTCCTCCAAAGCTTAAGGGAATAGGCTCCTGCTCTACCACAAATCGTCCCTCTTGGAAGCTTCCCACCACATAAATATCATGGGCTCCGGTAAAGATCCACTTTCTGACTCCCTCCCTGGTACAAAGGGGATAGACATTGGGGCACTCCTCATCCCCTTTAAGCTTTAAGGTCTGAAACCTCTCCCAGTGTAACAGATCCCCGGATCGATAGAGGCCAAATTCCTCCCCCTCATGGTAGAGGGCCATAAGATAGTCTCCCAGCTCCTCACAGAATATCACAAAGGGGTCCCGGTTTCCGTCACAAATATGGGGAAGAACGGGATTTTTATCATACAGCCTCATCTCCTCTTCGTCCCCAGGGATATAGGCTAGGTGCTGGGTAAAGCCCTTCCCGCCCTCCTCCAGGGTAAAGCCTGTCCCTGTGGCTGTGTAGAAAAACAACGCCGCTTTTCCAAGCCCGGTCCGGTTTTCCTGATCCAGCACAGCGTTTCCGGAAAAGGGCATTCCGTCAGGGCCAGGGCACAGAGCGCAGGGCTTTTCCTCCCAGTGGATCAAATCTTTGCTGACCGCGTGCCCCCAGTGCATATTGTTCCAGCGGGTGCTGCATGGCCCATACTGATAGTACATGTGGTATTGCCCCTGGAGAAAGATCATTCCATTGGGGTCATTGTTCCAGCCTGTTTTCACCGAGAAATGAATCTGTGGCCGCAGATCCTCCCTGTACAGATCCGGAATTTCCATCTCCTCTTCCTGTCCAAAGTCCACATTCAATTCCGGGGTAATTTCCACCTCCACATCCTGCCCGCAAAAGCGCCGCACATCCAGCCAGACTGGAAATCCCTCCCAACTCCCGGTAAAGTGGATTTGGTATTCGGCCATCAAACGCCCCTTCTGCCAGAGGCACATCCTGCGCAGGGGAGCATTCTCATGGGTTCGGAAGGTTAGATAAGGTTTGGCAATACGTAGCTTCATAACATTTCTCCTCCTGTAGTGAAGAAGCCTCTGTCTCCTATATGTTTATGTTTTCTTTAAAGATCCATCCTGTGGCCTTTTGTCCATACACCGCAACAGCCCATACCCCACCAGCAGCAGGCACGCCGTTAAGAAGGAAAAGGCCGCTGGCCGCTGCCACTGGGGAAAGCCTTCCATCCAGGGAATTTTGTTTTGGAGAAGAGCTGCGCCGTTTACGGCTCCGTGGGAAAGCATCGGGGCCCAAAGTCCCTGGTATCTTTCCAGAACCCAGGCAAACAAAAGTCCCAGAAAAAAGGCATACAATCCCTGCACCAGATTTCCGTGAAACACGCCAAAAATCGCCGCGCTTCCCACCAGAGCCAGCTTGCGATTTCCCGTCTGTCTTTTCATGCGCCTGTATACGATTCCCCGCATAAGCAGCTCCTCTAGAAGAGGCGCGGCCACCGTGGTTACCAGCAGCTGCACCCAGAAAGGCTCTGCATACACGGCTGTCGTCACCTTCTCATAGGCGGGAAACCGCTGAGGGAGCAGGGTCAGAGAGAGCAGCTGATTCAAACCCCTGGACAGGCACACGGAAGCTCCTACTATAAGAAAAATACCTTTTCCACTCCGAAAAACAATATGGAAAATATTTCTAATTTTATTGTGGGATACACAGGAAAACGCTTCTCTTTTCCACGCCTTTCCTCCCTGGTCTGGAAGATAAAAGGCGCCGTAAAACAGCGGAAAAAGCAAGAGATTTTCCAAGCCCAAAAGTGCGGCCGGATGATGGAGATACACCTCCTCAGGTAAAAGAAAGGAACATGCCCCCTGAATTATCCGGCTTACGAGAACGTAGAGAAGCAGAGGAAGAAAAATCTGCGTGCCCCCCTTGAAATAAAAGCCTTTGCTTTTCTCTTGTCTTTGCATTCTGCCATCACCCTTATCCAGAAGCTTCCCTGTCTGCAAGAGCCACTGTTTTTTACAACAGCTTATCCAGCTCTTCCTGCAATTTCCTTTTTAATTCTTCCAATTCTTTTTCTGTTGGCAGGTATTTTTTATTGTACATTTCCCCAGGATCTAATCTCCAAACAGGTCCGGGAATGGGGGTATCCCCCTCCCTTCTCGGGAAAAAATGCCAGTGCATATGCGCTCCCCTACCTGCTCCCAACAGCTCATAATTCAATTTTTCAGGTCGAAAAGCAGCATAGACCGCTTCCCCAACCAAAGACATTTCCTGCAAAAACTTGCTTCGGAATTTTTTCTCTAAAAAATGTAGCTCTGTGGCATGTATTTTACACAAAAATAACGTATATCCCCGAAATCTTTGATAATCCCCTAAAACAACATATCCCGTTTCCAACTCTCTTACAAAATATGGGTTTTTGCCCTGCCTGATTGCTGCAATTCTCTCGCAAACCAAACAGGTGTCCAATCGATTTTCCATTATTTTTCCTCTGTGTACTCTTTTTTTGTCTCATCAAATCCCGTGATTTTCTTTCATTATAAACCAGGAAATGAAATGAAACAATAGTTTCCGCCGGGAAACGCTTGCCACAGGAAAAAGCAACAACAGTCCTCCCACATTTTGGTTGCTGCCCACCTTTCCTTTTGCTATAATTGGATTATGCAAAAAAATCAAAGGAGGCTTCTGGAATGATTTTGGCAAATGGTGACAAAAGACGGGAAAAATTTTTAAAGAGCGGCCATATCCTGTGGGATATCCGAAATGTGGGTGGGCTTTCTAAGGGCATACAGGCCGGCGGCATTACGTTTCTGGTTTTTGCCGCCCTCATCGCCATACCTTTTATAGCCATGGGCTTTGCCAAGGGCGGATTGGTATTTGGCGGGCTCTTTGCCGTTCCAGGCCTTCTTTTATACCTGGGAGGCGCCCTCTCGCAAAAGCGGAAAATGAAAAACTATCTGAGCTATTACCAGAAGGAAACCGGCTTTGACCTGGAAGAGTTAAAACAGCTGGAGCAAGAGCTAATGGAGCCGGATACCTTTATGGTGGGAAATGTGCCTGAGGATATGGAGACTGGCGCCAGCGAAAAAAGGCCCCAGCTGGGATGTATGATTACCAAGCATTATTTCTTTATGCCCATGAACATGGGAAAAAGCTATGTGCGTAAACTTTCTCATATGCTTATGGCTGTCTACTCCCAGGAAATTCCCGGCATAAACGGCTATAAGCGCGGCCTGGTATTTCTCTCCTCCAAGGATGATACCGCCTATATCAACGCCCTTTTGACAAGAGATTC
Organism: Lachnospiraceae bacterium; assembly: GCA_022791975.1. Taxonomy (GTDB): domain Bacteria; phylum Bacillota; class Clostridia; order Lachnospirales; family Lachnospiraceae; genus RGIG4284. Next base: position 114,048 of record JAAWAC010000007.1, read on the forward strand.
CTGTGAGGAAATTATCCGTGAGCTTTATGAGCGAAATTCCGAAATCATTACCCAGCGCATATTCTTTTTTGGCGACCGGAAGTATGATATCATCACGGACAGTGAGGAAATTGTGGCCCTGTACCAGGAGCAGATGGAGAAGGCCATCTCCTTTAAAAGTCTCCTGACTTTCCCCTAAAAGTCATTTTCAAACATTTTGTCGTAAAGGCATAAAAAGCCTCTCTGCAATAATAAATAGGTTCTTGACATTTTTTGTCCTGTGCCGTATAGTAAGGGAGACAACACACATAGCGTTCTATGCTTTCTCTGTTCTTTTGAGAACAGGGGGAGCATTGCTAGGGGAGCCTAAGGCTGAGAAAGTGCGCGGCAGTGCGTGCTGACCCTCATTACTTGTCCGGATAATGCCGGCAGAAGGAAGCAGTTTTAAGATCCCCTCCTGTGAAATTATTTTTAGCAAGGAGGTTTTTTTATGTCATTCTTTGTAAACAAGGTGGTAGATGCCCAGGGGATTTCCTATTCTCTCACCAGTGCTGGCTATGGAGCTTTGGTTGGGCTGATTGTGGCTCTCCTTCTATTGGCCTGCTATCTGGCCGGCGAAAAAAAGTCCATTAGCACCAAGCAGCTGGTGTTCTCCGCGGCGGCCATGGCCCTGGGGATGATCACGTCCTTTCTCAAAATCTTTGAAGCTCCCATGGGGGGATCGGTCACCCTATTTTCCATGCTATTTATCTGCTGCATCGGGTACTGGTACGGCCTGCGGGTGGGCCTTATGACCAGCATTGCCTATGGTCTCTTGCAGCTGATCACTGATCCCTATATTATCAGCCTTCCTCAGATGGCAATGGACTATCTGTTCGCCTTCGGGGCCCTGGGTCTATCCGGTCTCTTCTGCAACCAGAAAAACGGCCTCATCAAGGGCTATCTGGCCGGTGTGCTGGGACGATATTTTTTCGCTTTCCTGTCCGGCCTGATTTTCTTTGCCTCCTATGCGGAGGGCTCTGGCATGAGCGCCCCCGTATATTCCCTGGCCTACAATGGCAGCTACCTGGGCTGTGAGGCAGCCCTGACCCTGGTGGTGCTGGCTGTCCCGGCTGTCAGTAAGGGCTTCTCCCAGGTAAAGCGCATGGCTGTGGAGTAAGCCTGAAAAGCTGGCACACTCCTGTCACAAAAAGCTCCCCGAAACGACCGCTATTCCTTTGCCGTCTCCCCGGGGAGCTTTCCTATTCCTTTTGTCTAATCCTCCCAGACCATTTCTGCCCTACATTCTGTCTGGCGCCTCAAAGCCCAAAATGTCAATGCAGGTCTCTAAAATTCGCCGGCACAGCAAAAGAAGGGCGATAAGGCCTTTCTGGCGCTCTTTCTCCTCCTCCTTTAAAATTCTAGTCTCATGGTAGAATTTATTGAAGGCATTGGCCAGATCATAGAGGTAGGCACAGATTTTATGGGGAGCAATCTCCGTAAAGGCTGTCTCCATAACGCCGTTAAACTTGGCAGCCTCCAACATCAGGGCCTTCTCCGCCTCGCTCTCAGGCTGCTGGATAACCGCCTGCTCCAGCTCTCCTCCCTGCTCTGCATATTTGGCCAGAATGGATTTGATCCGCACAATGGTATACAAAAGATAGGGGCCTGTATCTCCCTCAAAGGAGGTAAACCGCTCCACATCAAACACATAGTCTTTGGAGGCCTGGTTGGACAGATCTCCGTATTTTATGGCGGAAAGCCCAGTAATTTTTGCCGTCCGGCGGGCCTCCTCCTCAGGAATCTCCTGGTTTTCCCGAATCTTCTGGTACATTTCCTCGTTGATATCCCCAATCAGGTGCTCCAGACGCATGACACCGCCCTCCCGGGTCTTAAAGGGCTTGCCGTCCCGACCGTTCATAGTGCCAAAGCCTAAAAACCGCAGACGGGTGTCCGCATCCACCAGCCCCGTCTTTCTGGCACAGCGAAATACCTGAACAAAGTGCATTTCCTGCCTCTTGTCCACCACATAAATTATCTCATCCGGGTGATATAGCTTCATCCGCTCCACAATAGTGGCCAAGTCCGTGGTGGTATAGAGAGAAGCTCCGTCGGACTTTAACAACATACAGGGAGGAATCTCCTTGGCATCCGTCTCCTCCCCAATATCCACCACCAGAGCCCCCTCGCTCTCATAGGCAAAGCCCTGGCGCTTCATCTCCTCCACCATCCCCGGAATATAGGGCTGGGCATCGGACTCTCCCTTCCACAGATCAAACTCCACATGGAGATTCTCATAATTGCGCTTCAAATCTGTCACAGAGACCTGTAGAATATGCTTTAGGATGGCCTGATAGCCCCTGTGTCCATGCTGTACCAGATAGGTGGCCTGCATGGCTTCCTCCTTATAAGCCTCGTCCTCCTTGGATTTGGCACTGGCCGTGGGGTAGATCTCCTCCAGCTCCGAGATGGTAAAGGGCGCCTCCTTTGGGTATTCTCCCTGGTGATTCTCATCAAAATAGGGAAGCTCCGGTTTGCGATGACGAAGCTCCGTGATGATCAACCCCATCTGCAACCCCCAGTCTCCCAAATGAATATCCCCGATCATGGTGTGCCCCATAAAACGGCCCAACCGCTTAATGCTCTCTCCGATAATAGCTGAGCGCAGATGGCCCACATGGAGGGGCTTTGCCACATTGGGTCCGCCGTAATCCAGAATAATGGTCTTGGGACTTACTGTCCGATCGCAGCCCAGGTGCTCATCCGCTGCCATATCCCGCAAATACGCTCCCACAGCTTCCGGTGTCAGCTTTAAATTGATAAATCCTGGCTTTACTGCTGCCACCTCCAGAAACATGGGATTTCCCTGAAGCCTCTCCACCACCTTTTCCGCAATTTGCAGGGGGGCACAGTGATAGGCCTTGGCCCCGGCCATAGCCCCATTACACTGATATTCACACAGATCCGGCCGGTTGGAAAGAGTCACCTTTCCGTATGTGGCGTCATATCCCGCGGCTACAAAAGCCTGCTCCAGCTCTTCTCCAATCTTGTCTATTAATTTCTTCATACTCTCCTCTTTCTCCTGCACGTTCCGCCTTGTTCTGACGAATATGGAAATATTTTCCAGATTCTCCAACTACCTCTTGAGGCGCTCCTCCACCTGTTCCATAGAAGGCATGGCCGGTATACCGCCCCGCTTCTCCACGCAGAGACTTGCCACGGCATTTCCAAACCTGGCAAAGCCCTTTGCCTCCTCCAGGGTCACCTCCTTAGGATTCTTCCCGCTTATAGCCAGCTGATACAAAAATCCACCCCAGAAGGAATCTCCCGCACCGGTGGTATCCACTACCTGACTTAGAAATCCCGGAACCACGGCTCCCCCTTCCCGGGTGCGCACATATGCTCCATCCTTCCCCAAGGTCACAGCCACCAGGGAAATTCCTTTGTCAAGAAGGGCCTGGGCGGCCTCCTCCGGCTTCTCATGGTCTGTCAAAAGTCCCGTCTCCTCATCGGAGATCTTCATCACATCCACAAAAGAAAGAATGCTCCGCATACCAGTCATGGCATCCTCCCTGGATCTCCACAGCAGCGCCCGATAATTGGGATCGTAGGAAATTACCTTTCCCATCTCCTTTGCCTTTTCCAGGGCAAAAATGGTGGCGCCGCGACAGGGCTCATCGGTGAGGGACAGAGAGCCCACATGAAAAATCCTACACTCTTTTAAAACCTCCAGGTTTACCTCCCCAGAAGTCAGGCAGGTATCCGCTCCCGGTTTCCGGGCAAAAGAGAACTGGCGTTCTCCCTGAGCATTCAGACTAACAAAGGCCAGGGTGGTAAACACCTCCGGATCCACCACCAGCCCCCTGGTGTCAATGCCCGCCTGTTCCAAAGTCTCCTTTAAAAAGGCGCCGTGCATATCGTCGCCCACCTTCCCCAAAAAGGCTGTCTTACGCCCTAGCCTGGTAATGGCCGCCAATGCATTGGCCGGCGCTCCCCCGGGATTCTGCTCAAAAATCCGCATCCCCGCTTCTGACTGTCCGCTGGGAGTAAAGTCAATCAACAGTTCTCCTAATGCCGCTACATCATACATAACCTTGCACCTCGTTTCTCTGATTTATCTTTGAGACAGGGGATATGTAAATATTTTACATTTTATTTCCAACCCCTGCCATGCTGTTTCCTGCCTTTATTTTACATGCTTTTCCCTCTGTGCGCAAGGAAGTTTTTATTCTCCCGCCTTCCTTTTGTTGCAGGTAGGAACCTCCATTCCCTGGCTACGATAATCATCTGTGCCCCCTTGCCCATGTTTCCCCATGTATGATAAAATAGCTTTGAAATGATATCAGAAACTGTGAAGGAGAGCTACTTTTATGAAACTTATATCATGGAATGTCAACGGCCTGCGGGCCATCGTGGGAAAAAATTTTATGGAGGCCTTCCAGACCCTGGATGGGGATATCTTCTGCCTCCAGGAAACCAAGCTCCAGGAGGGGCAGCTCTCTCTTTCTCTGCCCGGCTATGAGCAATACTGGAACTATGCAGTAAAAAAAGGCTACAGCGGCACCGCCGTATTCACCAGGAAGACTCCTCTCCTGGTCACCTATGGGATGGGCATCCCTGAGCACGACCAGGAGGGGCGGGTGATCACCCTGGAATTTGAGGATTTTTATCTGGTCACCGTGTACACCCCCAACTCCCAGAGTGAGTTAGTCCGCCTTTCCTACCGGATGGAGTGGGAGGATGCCTTCCGGGCTTATCTTACGAACCTGGACACCAGAAAGCCCGTGATTTTCTGTGGGGATCTCAATGTGGCCCACAGGGAAATCGACCTGAAAAATCCCAAGACCAACCGGAAAAACGCCGGCTTTACCGACGAAGAGCGGGAAAAATTTACAAAGCTTCTGGAAGCCGGCTTCACCGACACCTTCCGCTGGTTTTATCCGGATACCACCGATGTTTACTCCTGGTGGTCCTACCGCTTTCAGGCACGGAAAAAGAACGCTGGATGGCGTATAGACTATTTTGGCGTCTCCAACCGGCTTAAGGACCGGCTCAAAGACGCCAAAATTCATACAGATATCCTGGGCTCCGACCATTGTCCGGTGGAGCTTACCATAGACTTGTAGGACGGTATTACTCTTTCCCGTTCCAACAGTAGGTACAGAGCTTGCAGGGCTCAATTCCCACGGAGTCCAGCATATCGTCCAGCCGGTGGTAATGGAGGGAAGAGAAATTCAGTTCTTTCTCGATCTCTTTTACCATGGCATGGTACTGGTCGGAATTGGGATCTGTGTAGGCCTCCAGATCCGGCTCTGTCCCCTCTCCCTCCAGCTTGCGGATCACCCGGCGGGCAATGAGATCCATCTCCGAGGTGGAGCGGGAAAAATTCAAAAATTTACAGCCATAGATAATAGGGGGGCAGGCAGGCCGGATATGGACCTCCTTGGCCCCGCTGCGGTACAGAAATTCCGTGGTCTCCCGAAGCTGGGTGCCCCGGACAATGGAATCATCAATCATCAAAAGGCTCTTTCCCTGAATCAGATCGTGCAGAGGAATCAGCTTCATCTTGGCAATGAGATCCCGCTGCCGCTGCATGGTGGGCATAAAAGAGCGGGGCCAGGTAGGGGTGTACTTAATAAAGGGGCGGGAAAAGGGCACTCCGGACCGGTTGGCATAGCCGATAGCATGGGCTGTGCCGGAATCTGGTACCCCGGCCACCGTATCCGGGTGCACATCGTGAACCTTGTCCGCCTCCGCCAGAAGCTCCCCACAGCGATAGCGCATTTCCTCCACGCTGACCCCTTCATAGGAGGAGGAGGGATATCCATAATATACCCACAAAAATGTACAGATCCGCATGTCCGTCCCCGGCGCACATACAGTCTGTACCGTCTCCGGGGTCATAATCACAACCTCTCCCGGCCCCAGCTCCCGGGCCGCCTTATATCCCAGATTCAAATAGGCAAAGCTTTCAAAGGCCGCACACCAGGCCCCATCCTTCCGCCCAATGGCCACCGGGGTCCGGCCCATTTTATCCCGGGCCACATAGATAGCCTTGGGAGTCATCAGCAAGATAGTCATGGACCCCTTGATCTGTTCCTGGGCATAGCGAATCCCCTCCAACAGGTTGTCCTGCTGATTAATCAGGGTGGCCACCAACTCTGTGGCATTGATATCCCCACCGCTCATCTCCAGAAAATGGGTCCGGGTGCTGGCAAACACCTGCTGGATCAGCTCCTTCCGGTTGTTAATCCGGCCCACTGTGGCAATGGCATAGGTGCCGTGATGGGAGCGGATAAGCAGGGGCTGTGGCTCGTAATCGGAAATGCAGCCGATCCCCAGACTCCCCTCCATCTCATTAAAATCCTTCTCAAACTTGGTCCGAAAAGGAGAATTCTCAATATTGTGAATGGCCTTATCAAAGCCCTTCTTTCCATATACCACCAGGCCGCCCCTGCGGGTTCCCAGATGGGAATGATAATCCGTACCAAAAAACAGATCAAACACACAGTCCGTCTTTGATGCGACTGCAAAAAATCCACCCATAAATTATGCCCCTTCCTTTCCTGCTATATAATTGATAAACTGCTGAGCGGTCCTTCCCGAGATCCCGCCGTGACTTAACTCCCATTTGTTTGCCTCTGCACAGAGCTCCTCCTCCGACAGCGTAATCTTGGGGTACCGCCTGGCCAGCTCCGTCACAATGTGGTAGTATTCCTTCTGGGTAGGCTTGGAGAAATTGATGGTCACTCCAAACCTGGCTACCAGGGACAGCTTCTCCTGCATGGTATCCGACCGGTGCATCCCTTCGTCCACCTCCATATCTCCCCTGTCCTTCCAGGTTTCCCGAATGATATGCCGGCGGTTGGAAGTGGCATAGATCAGCACATTATCCGGCTTGGTCTCCATACCTCCCTCAATCACTGCCTTTAAAAATTTATACTCGATCTCAAACTCCTCAAAGGACAGATCATCCATATAGATAATAAATCGGTAATTCCGGTTTTTGATTTGGGCGATCACCGCGGACAGATCCTGGAACTGATGCTTGTATATCTCTATCATTCGCAGCCCCTGATCGTAGTATTCATTGAGAATGGCTTTGATGCTGGTGGACTTTCCCGTGCCCGCATCTCCAAAAAGCAGAGCATTGTTGGCTGGCAGTCCCTTGATAAAGGCCTCTGTATTGTCAATAAGCTTTTTTTTCTGAATCTCATAGCCGATAAGATCGCAGAGCATTACCCGGTCCGTGTTGTTGACAGGCAAAAACTCCACCTCATTCTCCAGGCGCCGAATGCGAAAGGCCTTGTTAAGGCCAAACATGCCCACCCCATAGGCAGCATAAAAATCCGTCACAATGCGGAAGATCTCCTCCTCATCGGCCGCCTTCCCAATCTGGGCGCTTACCGCCTGTACCTTCTCGCTGACATTTTTATTGTACATCCGCTCTTTCTTCCCAATAGCCTGATAATGACAGACCGTGGTAAAGCAGTCAATCCCCAGAGCCTCCTCTATGGGCCCGAAATCAAAATGGAAAAGCTTTTGAAACACTCGGAAATCATTCTTTGCAAAATGATTCACCGTGCCCTCATTGGCTCCCACCTTCTCGCTGGTCATGCTGAAGGAATTTTCATTGGTAAGCAAAATAAAGGTCAGATAATTATGCCAAAGATTCTTGTCAAACCCATAGAGGGTGGACAAATCCAAAAGCGCCTTCATCTGCTCATAAATTCGCGTAATCAACTGGGCACTGTCATAGCTGCCCTTATCAAAATCCCGGAAAATCCCCGACAGCTTCCGCAAAATGCTGTCCTCTCCCAGATCCCGGTATAAAATCAGCTTTGCAACCTCTCGATACATAGCGCAAACTCCTCCTTATGAAATCTTAACAAGTATACACTATTTTTTCATATTTCACAAGATAAGGGTTGACATTTTCTCTTTTTTATATTATTGTATTATTATAGTAATACAATTTACCCCCCCCCGGGAGAATTTGCCTCCTGTTCGGCGGGTATACCGGGGCTTGCAGAAATAATCCCTGTAAGCTCGCGCAGAGAAAGGGGTGACTACATGGCATGGGTATTGGATGACTCCCGACCCATTTATCTACAACTTGCCAATAAAATTCAGTCAGATATTATCTCCGGTATTTACCGGCCCGGAGATAAGCTGCCCTCCGTGCGGGATCTGGCCATGGATGCCGCAGTAAATCCCAACACAATGCAGAAAGCGCTTATGGAACTGGAACGCAGCGGACTTATTTACACCCAGCGGACCAGCGGACGATTTATCTCGGAGGACGCACAAAAAGTAACGGTCATGAAGGAAAACCTGGCCAAGGAGCAAATCCGGCAGTTTCTCAGCAGTATGCAGCAGCTGGGCTTTGAAAATCAGGAGATCCTTCACTTTATGGAAGAAACCTTGAAGGAGGAGCGCAGATGGAAACACTAATGGAATGCCAACAGCTCTCGAAACATTATGGCAACAAAATCGCTCTGGATCACATCAATCTGGCCATTGAGCGCGGACGAATCATCGGCCTTCTGGGGCCCAATGGAAGTGGAAAAACCACGCTCATCAAGCTTATCAACGGTATCCTGGCTCCCACATCCGGCAATATCTATATCAACGGCCATCCGCCTGGGGTGGAGACCAAAAAGGTAGTGTCCTATTTGCCGGAGCGGACCTATTTCAACAGCTGGATGAAGGTCACGGATATTCTCCATTTTTTCAGTGATTTTTACGCGGACTTTGATTCCCGGCGTGCCCTGGAAATGCTCCACCGGCTGAATATCAATGAAAATGACCGGCTGCGCACCATGTCCAAAGGTACCAAGGAAAAGGTGCAGCTGATTATGGTCATGAGCCGGAATGCGGACCTGTATTGCCTGGATGAACCCATCGGTGGTGTGGACCCGGCGGCTCGAGATTACATTCTCCAGACCATCATAACCAATTACCGTGAAAACGCAACCGTCCTTATCTCCACCCATCTAATCTCTGATATTGAGAATGTGCTGGATGATGCCATATTTATTCAGAATGGCCGTGTTATGCTCACCGGCTCTGTGGACGACATCCGCATGCGGGAGGGAAAATCTGTAGACACACTGTTCCGGGAGGTGTTCCGATGCTAGGAAAATTAATGAAATACGAATTCCATGCTGTTTCACGCTTTCTGCTGCCTCTCCATCTGGCACTGATTTTAATTACCTTTGTGGGACGCTTTTATGTGCAGTTTGCCCTGGACAATCTCAGCTACCGCTTTGCCCTGCTTCATGCTTCCCTGATCATGTTCTATGTGCTTGCCCTGTTTGCTATTTTCGTGCTGACCTATGTATATCTGTACATTCTGCGGCCTCATCGAAACTGGTTCTCCGATGAGGGCTACCTGATGCACACCTTACCGGTCACCCCGGCCCAGCATATCTGGAGCAAGCTTATCGTGTCCATGTGCTGGATTATTCTGGACATGTTTCTGCTTGGCCTGTCCATTTTCCTTATGACGATCAATCCGGAAATACTGGAATCCTGGCCCCAATTAATAGAAATGCTTCAGGACATGATTGTTAGCTTCACAGGCTTTGACTATGTGCTGGGAACCATTACCTATGTGCTCAGCCTGCTGGCAGACTGTGCCAGAGGAATCCTGGTGGTCTATATGTGTATGGCCATCGGCCACAGCTTCAACCAGTATAAGCTGCTGATCTCCATTGCCATCTACGTGGGCGTATACATCGGTACCAGTCTGGTGAATACCCTGGCTGCCATTATCCTGACTATCCCCTACGGAGGATCAGGGGTGGGATCTCTCTTTATTATATCCAACAGTTCCTTGGGCAATGGGCGGATGACCTGGTTTGAGATTGTCTTTTCCCTGGTCGTGGCTGCCATTTCCTTCTTTGTCACCCAGTATTTCCTGTCCAAACAGCTGAATCTGGAGTAACAACCAAAATATAACTGCCCACTGGCGTCTTTGCCAGGGGCAGTTTTTAAGTTCCTATTAAAAGTTTCCGCTCACACAAAATAAAGCCGCTTCGCCTTATCCCCTTCCTATACAAAACAGATAGGCCTCCTCCTTCTGGCTGATGCACCACTCCTCCATAAGCTTCCACTCTGGCCGCTTACGCAGCTGCTTTTTCAAATATCCCCTGTCCCGGGAATACACCAGCAGAATTCCCTCCGGCTTTAAAAGCTCCCGGGCTTTGTCCAAAAATTGGCCGTACAGGTTGTCAATGGCATGAGCATCCATCCGCTTTCCCTTTACTGGAAAGTTGGTCACGATCTCGTCAAACAGATATCCATGGGCAAATGTCAGACAATCCCGGTTGATAAAATGAGCCGGGACTCCAGCAGCCTGGGCATTTTCCCGTGCTCCTGCAATAGCCGGCGCATACAGGTCAATGCCATACAGAGTATGGGCGTGCAGCTTATAATTCCGCTCCAAAAGCATGGTCCCCACTCCACAAAAAGGGTCCAGCACCTGGGCCTGCTCCTTCAAGTAGGAAGAAGCCAGCTCCATGCAGATGGCTGCCTGCACTGGTGCCAGGGAAGCCGCCACCACCTGTCGCCGGTAGGCAAACCGGTGGTCTGGCAAACTTTTAAGCTTAAGAAGGGGAAAGAAACTTCCCCCCCTGTCTTCCATCAAACGCAGCTCTATCTCATAGGCGGACGGAGCATTTATCAACCTTCCATTCGACTGCTCCTCCAACTGAGCACCCAATCTTTTGGCCAGATCCCCTGGAGTCTGGGAGGCGCCCCGAAGCCTAGTGTCCACCCGGAAATAATAGGGGGGCTTTCCCTTCAAAAGCCTTCCCAAAAGCTCCAACAGATCCGTCTCCAAAAGCTCCTTAGCAAGCGCCTCTTTCCTAAGCTTTCCGCTGCCCTGTAGACAAAAGAAAAGCTCCCGGTAAGTGCGGATGGAAAGCAAGGGTTCTATGGTGGCCTGTTCTGCCAAAACTGCGCCCTTTCCCAGGCGAATCTGCCCATCCCCTATCTGCCCGGCCGTAAGCTTCTCCTGCCCTTGGTTGGTCAGGAGCATTACATCCGCCTTTTGTCCCAGCCCAACAAAGCCATGGAACCGGGGAGGCTCCTGGCTTAGTAAAATCCGGCGCAATACCCAAAGCTCCTGGCGCAGATGCTTTTCTGAGGGCTGCTTCTCTGTCTGTTTCCCAGCAGCCATTAACTCTTCCTCTATCTGGGCCTGTCGCTGCTTCATAGCTTCCACATAGGGCTCGCAGGGAAAGCTCTCCAAAGCTTTCAGGTAATCACTTTTTACAAAAAGCTGATGTTCCCTTTCATAGGCCTCCCACAGCTTTTCGGGAATCTCCTCCCCGGTAAGTTTCCCCAGGATAGCCGCCCCGTTTTTTCGCACTTTGGGGTCCTCTTCGTAGTTCAGGCAGCTAAACAGCACCTGGGGCCTGGCGTCAAAGAGCTTTTGAAGCTCCCCCAGGCTCTCCGGCTTTTGGATAGCTGCCTTCATGGCAATCAGACTTTCCCTTAAATCCTGCTGCCTATCAACCTTCTCAAATAGCTCTCTCAAAATCATTTCCTCTGTTATGCATTCTGTAATTTTCTCCCAGGGGACTTCCCACTTTCCGATAGGTCTTCTCTCATCGCATCAAAATATATCCCGTATAAATCACGTAAACCAACACCATCATGGCTCCTGTTCCCCGGGTTACCCGTTTTCGGGCATAGAGGGGAAGAAAGAAGAACAGGCTCACAGCCAGCAAAATAGCTGCATCATACACGTTTTCCGGTTCTACCCGAATAGGCGAGATTCCCGCGGACACCCCCAGAATAAAGCCAATATTCATAATATTGGACCCTACCACGTTTCCCAGGGCAATGTCGCTCTCTCCCTTTTTGGCCGCCACCACAGAGGTGACCAGCTCTGGCAGAGAGGTTCCCACCGCCACAATGGTCAGCCCGATTAAGGTCTCGCTAAGTCCAAAGCTGCGGGCAATCTCCGTAGCTCCGTTTACCACCATCTGTCCTCCAATGATAATAGCCACAGAACCGCAGATACAAAGAGCCACATTCCATAGAACCCCATGGGTCATATCCAGGTTATCTGCCTGCGGCCGCCCTTTTAAAGCCTGGCTCACCATCTGAACCATATAAATGCCCAAAATGCCCAGCAGCATCACCCCGTCCGGTCTGGATAGCACCATCTCCCGGTGAAACAGAAAATCCGACAGGAAAAACAAGAGTACTACCGCCATCAGGATGGAAACCGAGTAATCCCGCTTCATCACAGACGGCTCCACCTGAATGGGATGAATCAATGCGCTCAAGCCTATGACCATCAAAAGATTTACAATATTAGAGCCCAGCACATTCCCCAGGGCAATGGCATTGCTGCCCTTCACAGCTGCTGTCAAGCTCACGGCCAGCTCCGGCAGGCTGGTACCCAGAGCCACAATGGTCAGCCCCACCACAATGGAGGGGATCCGAAGATACCGGGCCAGAGCTGCAGCTCCCCCCACAAACCAGTCCGCCCCCTTTACCAGAAAGAGTACGCCCAATGCCAATATGAGAAATTCCATGTATCGTCCCACCTGTCAGAAAATTCGTTTTTGTACAATCCTATTCTATTTATAGTTTATACATTTATCTCTGCTTTCATTCCAATCATGTCTGCATTTGCCTGCAAAATCGGCTGTACCACCTGGGACAGGAAAGCCTCCACCTGCTCTCTGGAACGCCCCACATAGCGAGACGGCTCCATGGCCTTTTTCAAATCTTCCAGGGACAAGTTGAAAGCGGGATCAGCCGCAATCAGCTCCAAAAGATTATTTTCCAGGCCATTTACCTTCACATTCCGCCCGGCCTCCATGGAAAGCTCCCGAATGCGCTCGTGAAGCTCCTGTCGGTCTCCCCCGGCCTTCACCGCGTCCATCATAATGTTTTCGGTAGCCATAAAGGGAAGCTCCGACATTAAGCGCTTTTCAATGACCTTGAGATACACCACCAGACCATCCACCACATTCAGGCACAAATCCAGGATACCGTCCACGGCCAGAAAGCCTTCCGGCACAGACAGCCGTTTATTGGCAGAATCATCCAAGGTCCGCTCAAACCACTGGGTTGCAGAGGTAATGGCCGGATTTAAGGCATCCACCATCACATAGCGGGACAGGGAGGCAATGCGCTCACTGCGCATAGGATTGCGCTTGTAGGCCATGGCTGAGGACCCAATCTGAGACTTCTCAAAGGGCTCCTCCACCTCCTTTAAATGCTGCAAAAGCCGGATGTCATTGGACATCTTATGGGCGCTGGCTGCGATTCCCGCCAACACATTCAACACCCGGGTATCCACCTTCCGGGAGTAGGTCTGTCCGGAAACAGGATAGCAGCTGGAAAAGCCCATCTTCTCTGCGATCATGGGATCGATCTTGTCAATAGTCTTTTGATCCCCCTCAAACAGCTCCAGAAAGCTTGCCTGCGTGCCGGTGGTTCCCTTGGACCCCAAAAGCTTCAGGGACCCTAACACATACTCCAGATCCTCCAGATCTATACAGAACTCCTGAAGCCACAGGGTGGCCCGCTTTCCCACTGTGGTGGGCTGGGCCGGCTGAAAATGGGTGAAGGCCAGGGTGGGCTGTCCCTTATAAGTGTCCGCAAACTTGGCCAGCTCTCCGATCACATTCACCAGCTTTTTGCGCACCAGCTTTAAAGCTTCCGCCATGACAATGATATCTGTATTGTCCCCCACATAGCAGCTGGTAGCACCCAGGTGAATGATTCCCTTGGCCTTGGGACACTGCTGCCCATAGGCATACACATGGGACATGACATCGTGACGCACTTCCTTTTCCCGGGCCTTTGCCACCTCATAATTGATATCCTCCTGATGGCTTTTCAGCTCCTCGATCTGCTCCTGGGTAATGGGAAGGCCCAGCTCCTTCTCTGTCTCGGCCAGGGCAACCCACAGCCTCCTCCAGGTACGAAATTTCATATCCGGTGAAAAAATATACTGCATTTCCTTGCTGGCATAGCGCTCAGACAAGGGACTTTGATAACAATCCGTACTCATAGACTTTCCTCCTCGCTCCTTCTGTGTGATTGAGGTCTGTAGCCAAAGCCACAGCCTTGAAAAGGCAGCTATCTCTCATAGCTGCCCCAAGCTTCCTGCTTCCCTTTCATACCCTTCAGTCAGGCGGCATCCACCTCTTTACAACCCCAGGCGTTGAAATACCTCGTTGTAAGCCTCCTCCACATTTCCCATGTCCCGGCGGAAGCGATCTTTGTCCAGTTTCTCATGGGTCTTGCTGTCCCACAGACGACAGGTATCCGGGGAGGTCTCATCGGCCAGGATAATCTGTCCCTTATAGCGACCAAACTCAATCTTGAAATCAATGAGCTCAATGCCTGCATTGGCAAAATACTCCTTATACACCTCATTGATCTGGAATGCATACCGGCTGATGGTGTCAATCTCCTCCCGGGTGGCCAGATTAAGGGCTATGGCAAAATAATCGTTGATCAGGGGATCGCCCAGATCGTCATTTTTATAGCTGAACTCCAGTGTGGGGGCCTTTAAAACGGTACCCTCCTCCACACCCAGACGTTTGGAGAAGCTTCCCGCCGCCACATTGCGGATAATCACCTCCAGGGGAACAATCTCCACCTTCTTTACTGCTGTCTCTCTGTCACTGAGCTGCTGAATATAATGGGTGGGAATTCCCTTCTCCTCCAAAAGCTGAAATACCCGGTTGCTCATTTTGTTATTTACCACACCCTTGCCCATAATCGTTCCCTTTTTCAGGCCGTTAAAGGCTGTGGCATCGTCCTTGTAATCCACGATCAAAACATCCGGATCATCTGTGGTATATACTTTTTTTGCTTTTCCCTCGTAGAGTAGCTCCCGTTTTTCCATATTCTCATCCATCCTTTTCTCCGAAAGCAGGGTCCTTACGGCCTCACTGCCCCATATTTTCTACAAATATCAGCTTTATCTTATCAAATCCCCCTGAAAAAAGCAATAGAGCTTTGCTCACGAAAATTGCTCTGGATTTCCCCTTATAATTCATCAAATTTCCGCAAAAATTCCTGCATCCGGGGATTGGACGAGTGAAACAACTCCTCCGGTGTTCCCTCCTCCGCAATCACTCCCTGGTCCATAAACACAATGTAGTCTGCCACACTGCGGGCAAAATTCATCTCATGGGTCACAATCACCATGGTCATATGCTCTGCGGCCAACTCCTTGATCACCTTTAAAATCTCCCCGGTAAGCTCCGGGTCCAAAGCTGAGGTGGGCTCATCAAAAAAGAGAATCTTGGGGTTCAGGGCCAATGCCCGGGCAATGGATACCCGCTGCTGTTGCCCACCGGACAGCTGATAGGGATAGGCATTTGCCTTGTCGGAAAGCCCCATCTTTTCCAACAGCTCCATAGCCTGCTGGCGCACCTCATCCTTTGGTCGCTTCTGGGTCCTTATGGGTGCATCCATTATGTTTTTCAGCACCGAATAGTGGGGGAAGAGATTAAAATTTTGAAACACCAGTCCAAAAGTGCCCTCATAGTGAATCTCCCCGCTCTCCGCCTTCTCCAAGCCAGTGCAGCACCGCAACAGGGTGGATTTCCCGGATCCGGAGGGCCCGATAATGGCCACCACCTGTCCCTCCTCCACGGACATGGAAATATCCTTTAGTACCTCCAGCCCGTCAAAGCTTTTCTGCACATGACGGATCTCCAATAAACTCATGTTTCCTACTCCCCTCTCTTAACGATAATAGCTAAGCTTCTTCTCCAGCCCTTCCGCGGCCACAGCCACCAACAGATTAAAAATATAGTAGAACACAGCAGCCACCACAAAGGGAACCATGGTGGTCTGTGCCGCCGCGATTTGTTTTGCCGTATTAAACATCTCGGTCACAGACAGAGCATAGGCCAGAGAAGTATCCTTCACCAGGGTAATGGTTTCATTGGTCACCGGGGGCAACACCCGCTTTATCATCTGGGGCAGAATGATATGTAGAAAGGTTTGTGAGCGGGAATACCCCAAAATCTGCGCAGCCTCATACTGTCCTACAGGAATGGATTCAATGCCCGCTCGGAAAATTTCCGCGAAATAGGCCGCGTAATTAATAGAAAAGCCAATGTAAATGGCAATCATCCGGTATCCTGGGGTAATTTTAATGCCAAAGATAAAATAGGGGCCAAAATAGACCACCAAAAGCTGTAGCATAAGAGGGGTTCCCCGCATTATGGAAATATACAGCTTGGTCAGCATCTTTACAGGCCACCATTTGGACATGCGCCCAAAGCACAGAATCATCCCTAGGGGCAGAGAAAACAGCAGGGTACAGACAAAAATCTTCACCGAAATCACCATACCTGCCGACAGCTCTTGTAACATCGTTTGCAGACTCATTCCTTCTTCTCCTGAACATGATTGAAAGGGGAGCGAAAGCCCGCTCCCCAGAACTTCCCGATTCTTATTTTCCTAGACAAACAGACTCTGACACATCCCAGCGGCCATCTGCATCCTTGGCGATAGCGGCAAAGGTTCCGTCCTCCACCATCTCATAGAGGGTCTCCTGCACCACATCCCGAAGCTCTGTATTTCCCTTCAGGAAGCCTACCCCATACTGCTCTGCTGCAATCTCCTGGTCCAGAATCACATATTTGTCATCCCCTCTCTGGGAAATCTGGTACCGGGCCACACCGATATCCATGGCAATGGCATCGGCCGCACCAGCCTCCAGGTTGTTAAAGGCGCTGTTGTAATCTGGAATCTCCGTGAGATTTCCAAAGGATTCCTTGAGGCTTTGCATCTGTGCCACCAGCTCTGCATCGTCTGTATCCTCCGCTGAGGTATTCAAAGCATGAAGAGCAGAGGAATCCGCCTGCACCAGCACTTCCTTGCCAGCCAGATCCTCCCAGCTGGCAATGCCGGAATCAGCCGCCACCACAAACACCTGGCTGTTATCCACATAGGGATCGGTAAAGGTATAAGCATCCTCCCGTCCGTTCATGGTAAAGCCATTCCAGATACAGTCAATGGCTCCTGAGGACAGCTCCATATCCTTGCTGTTCCAGTCAATGGGCTGCTTGACCAGCTCCCATCCCTGCCGCTTGCACACTTCCTCTGCCAGGCTTAAGTCAAAGCCCACATACTCTCCATTCTCATCCTTATATCCATAGGGCGGAAACTCTGCGTCAAAGCCCACAGTAAAGGTCTTCTTCTCCTCCAAGCTCTCCCCTGTTTCCTCCTCTTTTGGCTCCTCAGCATTCTCCTCAGGCTCCGCGGCCGTTTCTCCGCTCTCGTTACTCTCCGTATTATTCGCCTGTGGCTCTTCTTCCTTTTTTCCACAGCCAACGGCCAGGGACGCTGCCATACTAAAACACAACAATACTGCTATCCATTTCTTTTTCATATACTCCTCCTCAACCTAACCGCCCAGGCGGCTTTTCTCTTTTATCAATGAGTTACTGTACTATAATAAAGCACTTTGTAATGGTAACACACCAAAATCAGCCTGTCAAGCACTTCTGCAACCGCCGGTTGACACATTGCAAAGCGGGAATAGGTGGCATGCAACCTCAAAACCTGGTATACTAAATCCATCCTAAGATAACCCAACGCATGCAAATGGGGAAGTTTTCATTCATAAAATAATTTAGGGAGGTTTCTTATGATTTTCGCAGATAAACTTATTCAGCTTCGAAAGAAAAATGGCTGGTCCCAGGAGGATCTGGCAGAACAAATGCAGGTCACCCGCCAGTCTGTTTCCAAATGGGAAGGCGCGCAGTCTGTGCCGGATCTGGAGCGAATGGTACAGCTATCCCGGATCTTCGGCGTGAGTATTGACTACCTATTAAAAGATGAAATAGAGGATCTGGAGCCCGCCACTGTAGACCCAGATCCAGCACAGTCCTCTCAGCTTCGGCATGTTTCTTTGGAGGAGGCTAACCGCTTCCTACAGATAAAAAGCCAAACAGCCCATCCCATTTCCTACGGTGTGTTTCTGTGCATTATTTCACCTATCTGCCTTTTTATACTGGCCGCTCTCAGCGAACAACCTAACACCCTGACGGAAAATGCCGCCGGTGGCATTGGCATGATCATCCTGCTGCTTCTGGTAGCCTGTGCGGTGGCTATCTTCCTCTCCTGCCGCAGCAAAACAGCTTCCTTTGACTATCTGGAAAGTGAAACCTTTGAGACAGAATATGGAGTCACTGGCATGGTAAAGGCTCGCAAGCAACAGTATCAGTACACCCACACCAAAAACACAATCCTTGGCACCTGCCTGTGTATCCTGTCCCTGCTCCCTCTTTTCGGTGGCATTCTGATCAGTGAAAATGATCTGTTTTTAGTAACTATGCTCTCCCTGTGCTTTGGAATTACAGGGATTGGTGTCATCCTTTTAGTCCGCACCAACATTATCTGGGCAAGCTTTGAGAAGCTTCTCCAGGAGGGAGATTATTCCAGACAGAAAAAGCAGCGTCAGGCCTCCTCGGAGCCCCTTGCCAAGGTCTACTGGTCCCTTACCACTGCCATCTATCTGGCCTACAGCTTTATTACCTTTGACTGGGGGCGAAGCTGGATTATCTGGCCTGTGGCCGGTGTTCTATACTCTGCCGTTTTGGGGATCCACAGCCTCTTTGACAAAAAATCTTCTTAAGATCAAAAGGTGGCGCCGGGAATTTATGCCGGCGCCACCCTCTTTGTACATTTTAGGAAAAGCGGATGTTTTTCAGGTATTCTTTTTGAAGAGCATACAGGCTTTCCCGGGGATCCACATCCACCGGAATATGTTCCTTAGCCTCCCCATCCAGCTGCTCCAAGCGCTCCAGTATCCCGTCCAGCTGCTTTCCCCGGATATTTTGCAGCTCCATGGCCTCCTCAAAATCTCCCTCTGGCAGACAAAAGCGCAGGGCATACACATAGGAAGCCAAAACTTCCGAATCCCTCTGATACTGATAGGAGGTGCAAAAGGCCTTGGACGCCTTGTAAAACTGAAACAGACGACAGTAGCAAACCCCCAGGTTATTCCACACATGTGCGTAGAACTCCACGCCCAGCCGGTCACTTTGACGGATATCCAGGATCTTTTGATATTCGTAAATGGCCGCCTGGTAATTTCCGTGGATAAAATATTCGTCCGCCCGAAGCTTTAACCGCTCCTGTTCCTGATAGGTGGCCAGTAGCTTCATCCGCTCAGACAGGGTGTTCAACTCTTCCTTGGTATAGTAATCCACCTCCCGCAGAATCGTCAAAATCAGGTTGGGAATGCCAATCCCTGACTCACTGCCCTTCTCCAGGCGTAACGCCAGGTCTTGGTCACCGATCTCCTCTGCAATCCACCGGTACAGCCGCCGCCCCAGCATTTTTCGATCCACCATATAGACATTTTCAAAGAGAAAGTAGGCCAGCTCCTCCATGGAATACAGATGAATCCCCATACTCTCGATTTCATAGGGCACGGTCGCCCGTTTCTTCCTGCATAAAATCACCGCGCACATGATCGCTTCTCCTTCTTATACATCCACTTCCTCTTCCCAGCTAAGATTTGTGGCCGGAAACAGCTCTCCAAAACCCAAATCCCAGATCCGCACCTGGCAGGAGGTCTTTTTCGTAAAGGTCACCTCTACCCGCAGTCTGGTGGCCCGGGAAGGTCGCTCCGGCAAACCATCCAACAGAATACTCTCCTTCAACATAGACGTTCCCTGGAGGGGCTGGAACAAAATCTCCACCACCGGCTTGTCATAGAGAATCACCTCGCACTCTGCCTTTGCCTCATACCAGTTCACTCCCGCCGGAATCAGCACCTCCACCCCGTCCCGCTGGCCATTCATCACACAAATTCCCACATTGCAGGGAATCTTGTCATTTCCAAAATACAGATAAGATACTGGAGGCTCTTCCCCGGAAAGCTCTGCCGCCCGGTAACAGGCTCCCTTGGCAAAGAGGTTGTTTCCTGCAAACACCCGGCGCCCGGCGCACAGAACCTTCAGGGAATTTTCATACCACCGTTCCTCAAACCCATTGCCCAAAAGATAGGCGGTGGATACCACCCTCTGATCAAACATCCGCAAAATTAAGCTGGCAAAATAGGCGTCCTGCTCCTCCCTCGTCAGATCCCCCATATCGGGGATCTGCCATTCCTCCTGCTCCTCCACCCGAACCAGACAAGGCAGACGCCTCTGATTCAGAACCAGCATACAAGCTTTCAGACAATTCTCCTCATAGGAAAATAGAGCAACCTGATGGCTATAGATATCCCGGGATTGATGCATTACATAGGCACAAAAGCTCTCCTCATCGGTCTGCACATAAATCCGCTCCTCCTGGATGCCTGCCTGCATGGCTGCCGCCTTTACCTGCTCCACGGTCTGTGTATCCGCCTGCTTCACAGAAAACACCACCGCAGCCGCCATACCCAGCCGCTCTACCGGACGCAGGAGGCGCATAGTCTTCTTCAACAGCTCCTCCAGACTCCCCGCAGGAATCTCATATTGTTCCTCTCCTTTGCCCACGGACAAAGACTCTGGCTCCGGGCTCCCCGGCCTCCAATAGCTCACCTGGGAATAGGTTGTATTCCAGTCAATTCCTACTACAAACTGATCCATTTCCTCTCTCGTCCTTCCGCTGAAAAATCCCTATTTCAGCCTAAATAAGGCCTCCACCAGATACTGCTTTTTCCGATAAGCCAAAAGCTGTTCCATAAGTTTAGCCTCCTTGCCCTCCTGCCCAGATCGGCTCATCTCGTAGATGGCCGCATACTTGCTGCCGGTTTCCAGCTGCTCCTGGCAGTCACCGCTGAGCACCTGGCGGGGGCTAGTCCGCTCGCTTTCATCCTCCAGGGTCTCCGTGATAAAGTAAGTAAGACGTTCCCCGTAAAACAGGGTGAATTCCTTGATAAACACCCCCACAGAGGTGGGATACATGCGTTCCGCCACATAGTTGCAGATCTCCTGTCCCGGGGTTTCCAGTACATAATGGATCACCACCTTGTGCCCTGGATGTGCCCTGTACTCCACAAAGCTTTTATCCTCCAAGAGATGGGGGCTGCCTAACCGGGCCATAAGCTCCTTCATAAACCCAAACCGCAGTCGCCGGTACAGGTATTCCTTTCCCAGCCGGAAAGCCTGCTGCCGCTGCACTTCACTGAGACGCCTCTTCCCGGCCAGGTAACGCAAATAAGACAACCTGCACACATCCGGCAAGTCCGTTTCCCAGGCAATGGCCTGCTCCAGATACTCATAGGTCTCCTCCGGAATCTTCTGTCCCAGCACAAAGTCCACGTGGGATAACCAAGCCAAATAAGCTCTGCTCACCAGGGAATGGCCTCCGGTCCGCTCATAATCCATAAATAGAGGGAAGGCGCTTTCCACAAACTGCTCCGTAAAAAGCATCTGGCTTAAAATCCGCTCCTCCAGCTCAAACACATCCAGCTCAAATTCCATCCCGGCCTGCCAGATGGCCAGCAAGGCCTCCAAATCTCCCTGATAGTATCCTGCCAGATATTCCAGAATGCTCTCATTGTATTTATGGCTCTGGAATACCTCATAGCACAGCTTTACCAGGTAATCCTCCCGCTCATAACCCCGCTCTCGAATCTGCCAGGCTGCCAGACGCACCAAAATTTTGGGCCGTATCAAAGCATGTCCAAAGCGCCGAGTCAAATCCCAGGCCTGTTCGTACAATCCTCTTAAAATTAAAATTTCCACATATTTAGCCCGATCCGTTGGCAGCATGGCATCCGCCTGGGCCATAAAAAAGGTCTCGTCCAGCTCCTCCAGCTCATGGTTTACATAATAATACTGTATGATTTCCTGGCGAAGGCTCTGGAGATAACTCTCTGTAAATCCCTCAATCTGTAGCACCTGCTTATATAGCTCTACAGCCTCTTTGTTGGGACCCCGATCCTTTGGTATGCTGTCACACAGGTGCAGATAGAGCCCGGTATGATATTTTAGCAGGGCCCGGCACCTGTCTATGTAACGCCCCTCTTCCAGCAGCCGATTTAAGGTATAGGGAACACTGGTGGCATATGCGTTTCCCTGTCCGTCCACCAGGACAATCTTTGCCCCAGCTGTATAGATGGGAATATATGCCTTGCCATTTTTCACCGGAAAGCCAATCCTTTGGCTTAAGGGCTCATAGAGCACCTGAACCTCCTTGATTCGCCTGTCCTTGCATTCCAGCCTGCGGATAAACATCACATCCGCCAGGGCCTCGGCAAAATCAATGGTCAAAAGGCTGTCCACCAGAAAAGTCTCATAGAGAACTGCCAGATTATCCGTAATCCTTCGCTGGAGCAGCTGATCCAGCATAAAAGGCTCTATCAGCCGCCGGTACTCCCGATACAGGCTGGAGGAGCTATCCTCATAGCGGACCACATTGGCGTAGAGAATCGCCTTTTGACTGGCTGAGAGAGTATTATTGTAGAGAAAATACAGCAGCACATTTTTGGGCATTAGTTCCGGATACTCTTCCGGTGCCGAGCGGATAAAAAATTCATAGAGATTGGTGATCTTTACCTCCTGCTCCACCCCCAGGCGATACCAGATGAAGCTCTCCTTATCCGTCCGCTCCTCTTTGATAAGACTGTTTATAATCCCGGCCAGGATTTCTTTTGTCTGATAGCGTTCATAGGCATGCTTTAGCCGGAGTAGCTGTCCCGGCTGAGGCTGCCTGCTCTTCATGGCCAGCACCGAGAGACGCTCCGCTTCCTCCTTTGACAGCTCCTCCCCGCCCGGCTCAATAATCTCTACTCGAAACTCCTCCCGGTCAGCTCCCGTCTCCACCACCTCCACGCTGGGAGGCTCAATGGGATCAGCCGTAACAAAGTAAGCATAATCATCCCACTCCAGATTTACTGGCAACTCCGCCGTAATCCGGTAGGGCAGCCGGTATTCCCCTGCATCTGTCACCAGGCAAAAGAACCCCTCCTCCACCTGAGAGCCATACATGCCCCGGCTGTCAAAGGTATAATAAATCCGCACAGTTCTGGCTAAAAAGGAGGGATTTTCCACCTTCATCCGGCTGGTGGAGGAATATACAATTCCCTTCAGCTGCCGCAAGCTGCCCGAACTAATCACAAATTCTCCCGGTTTCTGGGTATCCGCCGCCACCGTAAAGGCAATCTGGGTCTCTGAGAGCAGCAGGATCTGCTTTTCATATTCAAATTTTCCATTAGCAAAACGTTCTATCTTTTCCCGCACATCCATTCCTCCGGCATCTGCTGTGATTTACGCTCTTGTCATTGCAGACACTTCCAGTTATAATTAAGTATAGCACGAATTTCACAATCTGAAAAGCGTTAAAGAAAAGAGGACTACACCATGTTAAAGCATATTGACCATTTCCATGGCAGTGATCTGGAAAAGATAGAGGCCGAGTATGGCATCAAAAAGGAGGAGATCACCTCCTTTAGCGCCAATGTAAATCCCCTGGGTATTTCCCCAAAAATGCGCCGGGCTCTCATTGACAGGATCGACTGTATCACTTCCTACCCAGACCGGGAATACACAGCCCTTCGCCGGTGCATCGCCGATTATACGAAAACCGTGCCGGAGCATATTGTGGTGGGAAACGGCTCCACAGAGCTTATTTCCCTGATCATGCAGCTGGAGCGCCCCAAAAAGGCTATGATTATCGGCCCCACCTACTCGGAGTATGAGCGGGAAATTTCCTTGGCTGGGGGCCTATCCCTCTACTATCCCCTGCCAGAGCCGAAAAATTTTGTGTTGGATACAAAGGATCTGTGTGCCCATCTCAACGAGACCCTGGATCTGCTGGTAATCTGTAATCCCAACAATCCCACTTCCACGGCCATACCCACAACCTCCATGCGACAGATTCTGGATGTGTGTAAGCAATACCATATCTGCGTTCTGATCGATGAGACCTATGTGGAATTTGCGGAGGATGTCCAGGCCATATCCAGCATCTCTCTCACCCACTATTACAACAATCTGGTGATTCTTCGAGGAATTTCCAAGTTTTTTGCCTCCCCTGGCCTGCGGCTGGGCTATGCGGTTACAGGGAACCAGGATTTATTGGGACGGATCAACACCTTAAAAAATCCCTGGACCATCAACAGCCTGGCAGCAGTAGCAGGAGAACTGATGTTCTCTGACACAGAATATATCACAGCTACCCGACAGCTTATCAGCCAGGAGAGAGCCCACTGTATGGAGGAGCTCCGGTCCCTTTCCACTGTAAAGGCCTACGATCCTACAGCCAATTTTGTTCTGGTGCGAATTTTGAAGGAGGGTGTGGATGCCCAAATGCTCTTTGAGCACGCCATCCGCCGGGGACTTATGATTCGCAACTGTTCCACCTTCCCCTTCCTGGGCAATGGTTTTATCCGGTTCTGCTTTATGAGCCCGGAAAAAAATCGGGAGCTTTTGGATTGCCTGAAGGAATTATTATAGGCTTATCAACAATTTATAAAAGAAAGAAGGTAATTCCCCATGAAAATTCTTAAAAAAATAGGACAGATTCTCCTCTGTCCCCTTCCTCTCCTCCTGACTCTTCTGCTCCAGGTTGTGGTCGTCTTTGTGTCCATGTTAGCCCTGGCCTTTCGAGATCCCTGGAATGCAGACCCCTATGCCCTCTTTATGGAACAATATGATATCTTTATGCTGCTAATCCAGGGCATCACCTTTTTGATCTTCTTTTTATGGTATTTTCTGGCCTACGGTCGCAAGCAATCCCTCACCCCTCTATACCGACTCTTTGGCGGAAAGGATCTGGGGATCTTTCTTCTCTTTTCCATAGGGATTTATTTTCTGACTGCCATTTATATGGGGCTTTCCTCCGTGGTGACCCCGGATCTGATGGAGGAATATCAAACCATGGTGGAGGAATCCGGCCTGGGGGATCTGACCATCCTGTCCACCATCAGCACCCTCCTGATGGCTCCCCTCTCCGAAGAAATTATTTTCCGAGGAATTACCCTGAACTTAAGCAAAAAGGCCTTTCGCTATTTCTGGCTGGCCAACATCATCCAGGCCCTGTTCTTCGGCATTGCCCACATGAACTGGATTCAGGGCTCCTACGCCTTTTTACTGGGGCTTTGCTTAGGCTATGTATGTGAGGTTTACCACTCCCTCTTTGCCGGGATGCTTTTGCACCTTCTGTTTAATTTCATGGGAACCTATGGGGCCTCTCTTATAAGTTCGCTGCCTTTCCCGGATCTGGTCTACTACCTGTTCATGCTTGTTGTGGGAGTACCTGTCACCATCTTTTGTCTGTTCTGGCTGCGGAAAAAGAAAAATCCGCCTCCCAGACCTGCCTATTGGACCGGGGAGCCCATGGACTAAAGTTCTATTCCTATAATAAAATCCGGAATTTCTGTGAAAGCAGAGATCCCGGATCTTTTTATTCTTTTCATTTAACTTTCAAAATAATTTTCATACACAGCAAAAAAATTCTTTCCCGTGCGGGTTGGAAATGCACTGTCAAAATGCACGGTCTCCCAAAGCCGGTTATTAAACTCCGAGGGGGTATTGGCTATAAGCTCATCATACACCTGTCGGAAAATACTGTCCCGCCGTTTCTCAATCATCGTCACCTTATTCTGTTCCGTGGCTGTTCTGTCAAAATTCTCCGTGCATTTCAGAATATAATATCCCTGCTCTGTCTCAATGATTCCACTGACCTGGTCTTTTTCCAGAGCAAAGGCCGCCTCCTCATAGACCACATCCTCATCTCCCCGGCCAAAGGTGTGGGTAATCTGGGTATCCTGATTATAGATGGAAGCCACCGTCAAAAATTCCCGGCCCCCCTCTATCTGCTCCAGAAGCTCCTGGGCTTTGGCATAAATCTCCTGTTTCTCCTCCGCTGAGCAGGGCTCCTCACCGTTTTCTCCTGTAACTGTAGTCTTTAGGAATATCTGCTGGATGGTAATAATCCGAGCTTCATCATCGCTGACCTCCGTATTCACGTCCTTGGTGATCTCCTCGTAAACCCGGTTGGCCAGAAGGTGGTCCTGGTAGAGCAAAAGCACATCCTCCTCCCTGAGATTCATCCACTCCCGCTCCTCCTGACTCAGAGACCCGTAATACTCCTGGGCCGCCTTTTTCAGCTGTTCCTGGTCCTGCTGGCTTAACTCTACCTCATATTCCTCCGCCAGAAGGGTCATGGCCTTAATGGTGGCCAGCTGAGCGATGATATTATCCTTTACATACTCCTCCAGGGTAACGCCTCCAAAATCATGCTCCCACATTTCCACCCCATATACACTCTCATACTGTTCCTCATAGGTGTTGGCATAGATCATAGCTTCCGGAAGGGTGCATACGCTGCTCCCCACCTTAAATAGCTGATTCCCAGAAAGTCCTGTAGTCAGGACAATCTCCGTATTTTTCAATTTAGAGCAGCCACACAAAGTCAAACTCAAAAGGCCAATGAAAATCGCCACAACCGCCTTCTTAAGGCTCCTCCCTGTAATCTCCTTTCTCATCAATATGGCATCCTCCTTCCCATGGGGAGCCTACGCTTCCACAATGAGATAGGTTCCGTCGCCCAGGGGAAATACCTCCGCCATCTCTGCAAGCTCCTCCGGGGATAGACCGCTTACATCCATGCCGCCCTCCTCCAGGTAAGCCTGCACCTCCTTTAAGGAGCCCGCCACAGCTGCCATACAGTCCTCTAAAAACTCCTGCGCCTCCTCCGGAGTAGATGCCACCGGCTTATCAAATAACTGCTTTTGATTTTCCAAAAAAACGTCAATACACTGTTTTGAATAGTAACCCATTTTAACCTCCAAATTATCAGTCTCCCAGCTATTTTGCCAGGTCTAATTTCCCTCCACCAGCGTCCGCAGCACCTTTAAGACCCCGTCATTGACATGGGTGTCCGTCACATACCTGGCCGCTGCCTTCACCTCTGCCCGTGCATTTCCCACCGCATAGCTTCTGCCTGCACAGCGAAACATCTCCACGTCATTCAGGTTATCCCCAAAGACCATGGTTTCCTCCGGCGCGATGGAAAGAGCCTTTTGCACGGTACTCAAGGCATTTCCTTTATTTGTTCCCTTTTTCATAAAATCTAACCAGATCTCTCCGGCCACAGTGCCGGAAAAGATCTCCGCCCACTGGGGAATCAGCTCCCCAGCCACCTGATCAATCTGCTTTTCCAGATACAGGGACACCTTTACCACCGGAGTGTCCACAGCCAGCACATCCTCCACCTGACTCACCTTGTTATTATAGCCATGGAGAATCAAATCCAAGAATTTAGGGTCCCTGTGCTCCACGTAAAACATATCCTTGGCGTTTAAGGTAATGCAAGCCCCAGGAATCTCCCGCAGCTGTTTTACCAGACGCTCCACGGCTCCCCGCTCCATCACATTCAGCAGCATATCCTGCCCGCGACAGCTTACATAGGCCCCGTTTTCCGCTATAAAAATCATGTCATTGCTCACAGGCGTAAAGAGATGGGCCATACTGTGAAACTGCCGGCCGCTGGCCGCCGCAAAGACCACCCCTTGCTTTTTTAACTGTAGAATCACCTGAAAAATTTCTGGGTTTATCTTGTCTGTGCCCTCCGGAAGCAGAGTTCCGTCAATATCTGTGGCAATTAATTTTACCTTGTCCCTTTCCATATCCTCTCCTCAAATGTCCCATCTAGCAAATTTACAAGCTCCCTGGGATGTCCGATAATATGAGCCGCGTGGTTAGCCATCAGCTCCTCCCGATCTCGAAAGCCCCAGAGCACTCCCACAGTCACCATGCCGGCCCGGTTCCCGGTCCGCATATCTGTGGCCGTATCTCCCACATACAGACATTCCTCTGGCAATATACCCAGAAGCTCCGCCTCCATAAGGGCGCCCCTGGGGTCCGGCTTTCTGGGAATCCCCTCCTGCTGCCCCCGCACCACGGCGAAGGTGTCTTTTCCAAAGAGTGTGTAGATCACCTTTCTGGTATTCTCATGGGGCTTATTGGACAATACAGCCATGGGAATCCCCCTCTTATGAATGGCCTGCAGCATGGCTATAATGCCTTCATAGGGCTTTACCTGATACAGACATTCCTCCCGGAAACGCTTAAGATACCGGGCCATCACCGCTTCCGCTAGATTTTCCGGAGCTCCCACATAAGCCAGCGTGCGCAGAATCAGCTGGTGAACCCCATCTCCCACAAAATAATAAAACCGTTCTATTTCCACTGAGGGAAGCCCAAATTCCTCCAGCACATGGTTCACGCAGGTTCCAATGGAGACTACACTGTCGCAGAGGGTCCCATCCAAATCAAAGATACATGCCCCGATCATACTGTTTTCCACTCCTCCAGAGGATCAATCCCCATCTCCAAAAACTCCCGGTAGAGCCGTGACAAAGGCAGGCCCACCACATTGTTATAGTCCCCTGTAATCCCCTGGATAAACACACCAAAGGGCCCCTGGATGGCATAAGCGCCCGCCTTATCCATGGATTCCTCCCGGTTAATGTAATCCCATATCTGCCGCTCAGTCATAGGACCTACAGACACCCGGGTCTCCTCCACAAAGGTACGACTCTGAATTATGCTCTGCCTGTCCTTTTCAAGCAGAGTCACCCCGGTAAAAACGCTGTGGATATTTCCCTGAAGCTTTAAAAGCATGGCAAAAGCGTGCTCCCGGCTCTCTGGTTTTCCCAAAATCTCTCCTCCCAGAGCCACCACCGTATCCGCTCCAATGATCACGGCCTCCTGATCTACCCATTCGGCAACCTCCCCTGCCTTTTGGCGGGAAAGATCCTTCACGGCCTGAGCCGGGTCCTGGGTGCCAAGCACCTCCTCCCCCCTGGCGGGAATCACCTGAAATCCTATATTTAAAAGCCCTAAAAGCTGCCTCCTTCTGGGGGAAGCTGAGGCCAATATCAGCTGTCTCATCCTGTGTATATCCTTTCTGCCTTTGTTTCTCCGTCTCTTTTATTAGAGTAATATACTTTTTATAGAAACTCAATAAAATTTTTATTAAATTTTTCTTTTCTTTTTGCCTCATTCGTATTACAATAGAATAAATTTCTGAAAAGAAATAGAATTTTACTTGGAAAGGGGTACTATGGAATGAAAAAGCTTGGTAAATTCCTCGCATCCATGGCAATTATCGGCGGTATTGCCGCAGGTGCCTACACTGTTTACAAGAAGTTCTTTGCAGTGAAAGAGGACGAGGAGGATTTTGACGACGATTTTAATGACGGTTTCGATGAGGATCTGGAAGAGCCCAAGCGGGAGTATGTTTCCCTTAATTCTGTGCAGGAGCCAGCGCAAGAGGCCCATGAGGTTTCCGCAGAGGCTATTGCAGAGAAGGAAGCCGCCATGGCTGAGGCTGAAACCGCCAAGGCAAAGGAAGAGGCAGAATAAAGCGTTTGTAAAAGGTAAAAAAAGAAAAGGACATGTGCTTGCGCATGTCCTTTTCTCTTATCTACGGTTATTTATCCGCAGGTCCTATTTTACCTCTTCGTATCCGGAAGCAATCAGAGACTCTCCCGTCTTCTTCAGAGAAATTCCCTTGCTGGACCCAGGTCCTTCAATAGCCAGCAATCCCATATCTACCAGCTCACTTACGGCATCACCGGTGGTATCAATGGTAATATCAATGGTGTAAACCTTATCTCCTGAAGATCCGGTACACTCTACACCTTCTACAGAATTGTACTGGTCAACCATTGCATCATAGGTAGCTGCAACCTGCTCGTATTGGGAGTCGTCGAAAGCTGTCAAATCCACTTCGATCTTCTCGGTCATCTTCTGTACCTTGTCACCCTTTGCATCCAGGGTCATAGTGTCAGTCAATACCATACCGCTAACATCCTGGGTAGAACGATATGTAACGCTCTGCTCCTTTCCACAGGCAACCAATGCCAACGCCATGCATGAGATCAAAATTCCGCTTACCAGTTTCTTCATTTTCTACTTCTCCTTTTATCCTTTCTTCCTTTTTAGAAATACCCCCCCTAAGGGATTTATTTCCGTGTATAAGAATATACCCCCCTACATATATTGTCAACTGGTTTTTCACGATTTTTTCACAATTTTTACAGTAAAAATCCTTAAGTTTTTCTTAAGCTCCCATCCACGCCCTTTCCAGGCGCCTTCCCGCCTCCAAAATCTCCTCTTCCCCCAATACTCCATACCCCATAAGCACCTGCTCTCCCGCCGACCTTTGCTGCCCTTGATAATAGGCAGACAGAGGATATACTCTTACTCTCTGTGCCCGCGCCCGGGCAATGGCCTCCCTCTCGGTCATGCCATTGGTAAATTCCACCAACAAATGCACCCCCGCATATTCTCCGTGAATTCTGCAAACAGAAGAGAGCTTGCGCATCTGTGAGAGAAGCACCTCGTGCTTGCGGCCGTAAATTCCCCGCATTTTATTCAGATGCCTCTCATAATACCCCTCCTTGATAAAGCGGTTCAATATGGTCTGGTCAATCCGGGAAACCGTGGAGGAAAATTGGGACAAGGCCTCCCCCCATCTGCTGGCCAACTCGGAAGGCAACACCAGATAGCTAATCCGGATGGCCGGTGCAATGGAGCGGCTGAAGGTTCCCAGGTAGATTACCTTTCCCTCCTTATCACTTCCCTGGAGAGCCGGAATCGGTTTTCCCTTGTACCGAAATTCGCTGTCATAATCATCCTCGATAATATAGCGCCCCTGGGCTTCCCCAGCCCAGGAGAGAAGCTCAAGCCTGCGTTTAATCGGCATCACAAGCCCCAGCGGAAACTGATGAGAGGGCATGACATAGGCAATATTTCCCCCACTTTCCTCCAGCTCCTTTGGCCGCATTCCGCCAGTGTCCATCCCCACTGTTAGGACCTCATATCCCAACTGCTGGAAGATCCGCCGGGCATGTAGATAGGTGGGGTTTTCCATAACTATTCTCTGTCCAGGCCCCAGCACGGTGGACAACAGAAGAAGCAGGTAATCATTCCCCGCTCCCACTATCACCTGATCCGGCATACAGTTTACTCCCCGAGCCTGGTGAAGGTACCCGCAGATAGTTTCCCGCAGCTCCCAATCCCCTCTGGGGTCTCCCAGCTGAAACAGATCCTTTTTGTCATCCAAAAGGGTATTCTTAGTAATTTTCCTCCAAATCCCATAGGGAAAACTGTCCAGATCAATGCCGCTGGGTGAAAAATCATAGAGATATGCCCCCTTCTCCTGCTTTGGCACCAAGACAGCAGGGGCTGGCCCTCCCGACAGCTGGTAAAGGCCCTCAATCCGGGATACATAACAGCCCTTTCGGGCTTTTGCCTCAATATAGCCCTCGGAGATCAGCTGCTCATAGGCCAGATCCACCGTACTGCGGCTTACATCCAGATATTGGGACAGGGCCCGCCGGGCGGGAAGTTGCTCTCCCGCCCCAAGCCGGCCCTGCTGAATATCCTGCTTTATATATTCATAAAGCTGCTCATACATGGGGATTTTGCTTTTTTGATCCAGATGAATGGTCAGTTCATGCATGTTCCCACTCCTATTTGGGAAGCTTAAAGGAGCTCTTCAGAGAGACAATCCGGTTAAATACCGGCTTCTCTGGAGAACTGTCCTTGGAATCCACACAGAAAAAGCCGTTTCGGACAAACTGGAAGCTCTCCAAGGGTTTGGCCCCTGCAAAGGCGGGCTCCAGATAGGCCTGCTCCACCACCGTAAGAGAATGGGGATTGAGATTCAGGCTGCCATCCTCATTGTATACCCCCTTCTCCTCATCAATAATGTTTTCGTACAGGCGCACCTCCGCCGTCATAGCATAGGGGGCGGGTACCCAGTGGATGGTTCCCTTTACCTTCCGTCCCGTAAAACCGCTGCCAGCCTTAGTCTCCGGATCGTAGGTACAGTGAATCTCTGTCACCTTGCCGTTTTCATCCTTTACAAAGCTTTCGCATTTTACAAAATAAGCGTGCATCAGGCGCACCTCATTGCCCGGGAAGAGGCGGAAATATTTCCGGGGCGGCTCCTCCATAAAATCCTCCCGCTCAATATAAAGCTCCCGACAGAAAGGCACCTTCCGGCTGCCCAACTCCTCATTCTCCAGGTTGTTGGCCGCGTCCAGATATTCCACCTGCCCCTCCGGGTAGTTGTCTATGATAAGCTTAATGGGGTCCAGCACCGCCATATACCGGGGACGCTTAAGCTTTAAATCCTCCCGGATGCAATACTCCAGCATGGCATAGTCCGCCGAGGACTGGGCCTTGGACACCCCACACAGTTCCACAAACATCCGCAGGGACTCCGGAGTAAAGCCTCTCCTTCGAAGAGCCGCAATGGATACCAGACGTGGATCGTCCCAGCCATCCACAATCCCCTCCTCCACCAGGCGTTTAATATACCGCTTGCCGGTGACCACATTGGTCAGATACATTTTGGCAAATTCAATCTGTCGGGGCGGCTGCTCATACTCCAGTTCCCGTACTACCCAGTCATAGAGAGGACGATGGTCCTCAAACTCCAGGGTACAGATGGAGTGGGAAATGTGCTCGATGGCATCCTCAATGGGATGGGCAAAGTCATACATGGGATAGATACACCAGGCGTCTCCCGTGTTGTGATGGCTCATATGAGCCACCCGGTAGATCACCGGGTCCCGCATGTTCATATTGGAGGAGGACATGTCAATCTTGGCCCGCAGCACCTTTTCCCCATCGGCATACACACCATTTTTCATCTCCTCAAAAAGCTTTAAATTCTCCTCCACGCTCCGGTTCCGGTAAGGACTGTCTTTGCCTGGCTCTGTTAAGGTTCCCCGGTAGGAGCGGATCTCCTCCGCGGACAGATCGCAGACAAAAGCCTTTCCCTTCTGAATCAGCTTAACTGCTGCCTCATACATCTGCTGAAAATAAGCAGAGGCAAAGTAAAGCCTGTCCTCAAACTCTGCCCCCAGCCACTCCACATCCTCCTTGATGGAATCCACAAACTCCGTCTTTTCCTTGGTGGGATTGGTATCGTCAAAGCGCAGATTAAACTTTCCCCCATATTTTTTTGCCAGTCCGTAATTTAGCAAAATGGATTTGGCATGTCCAATATGCAGGTAACCATTAGGCTCCGGTGGAAACCGGGTGTGCACCATGTTATACACGCCTTCCGCCAAATCCTTATCTATCATCTGTTCAATAAAATTTTTGGAAATCACTTCATTTTCCATAACGCCCTCCTGAATACAATAGGAATCTCCCTGTTCTTCTCTTTCTTTATCCACCTGTCAACGAAGAATACCCTCCGCCAACAAAGATATTTACGTTTGTTAGCTGAGGGTAATCATATCACATTTTCCATGGGTTGGAAAGCACTATTTTGCAATTCTCCGGCTAAATCACACCTTTAAATCCGTACCTTGGTTCCCCGAGTGTCCCGGTTTCCCGGCTTGATCCGGTTTAAGGCCAACTCCTTTCCCTTATAGGCAATGGTGAGCTCCGTGCGGGCCGGATATACATGGATGGCCTCCAGATAATCCTCCTCCCCCAGCCGGATTCCCCGCACGCCTAAGGCCGCCTTTTTCTTCTCCGGAATCTCCTCCAAAGACAGACGCAGAAAATATCCTTGCGCGCTCTGAAGCACAGTCTGCTCATTTCCCTCCAGAAGGGCTGCTGTCAAGACCTGGTCCCCTTCCGTAAGCTTGGTGGCTGCCACAGTTCGGTTAGCTGTAACAAACTCTGTTCCTGGCACCAATTTTACCATGCCAGTCTTGGTGCCAAAGAGTAAGCGTCGCTCTTTTAAGCTCTCCATACTACAAACCCCTGTGACAACTTCCTCACTGCTGGAGTAATTGCTGTAATTGTCAATGGGCACACCCTTGTCCCGAAATTTCCCCAGAGGCAGCTCCTGGACCTTTAAGGTATGCATTTTGCCGGTGTGGGTGAATATGCAGATCCGATCCGTATTCTGGCAGGGGATCACATAGCGGCTTTCCCCTTGTGCTGCCTCCTGATTCCGCTCATAAGCGGGTACATCCACAATCCTGGCATATCCAAACCGATCCATGAGAAAGACTACAGGCATCTCCTCGATTTTCTTCTCCTCAAAAATGATCTCCGCCCCGTTTTCAATGGCAGTCCTTCTGGGAACCGCAAATTCTTTTTTAAAGCGCACCAATTCCTTGTCAATGACTTGAGTCATGCTCTTATGATTTTCCAGAATGTCCTCATATTCCGCAATATTCTTTAGAGTGGCCTCATACTCTTTTCTGAGAGCCTTAATCTCCAGGCCAATAAGCTTATAGAGCCGCATCTCCAGGATGGCTCCTGCCTGCCGCTCCGTAAAGCACAATTTAGCGGCCTGCCTCCTGGATTTCTCTGACTTAAAGTGGATGCCCTCCGTATTTCCCTCCACCAGACAGGCTTTTGCCTGCTTTATATCAGAGCTGCCACGGAGGATCTCGATAATCAGATCGATCACATCGCAGGCCTTGATAAGTCCCTCCTGAATCTCCTTTTTTTCCAGCTCCTTGGACAACAAGGTCCGGTATTTTCTGGTAGCCAGCTCATACTGAAATTCAATGCTGTACTCCAAAACCTGACGAAGGCTTAAGGTCTCCGGCCGGCCGTCGGCCACAGCCAGCATATTCACCCCAAAGGTGTCTTCCAGCCTGGTCTTTTTGTAGAGCATATTTTTCAGGTTCTCCGGGTCCGCCCCCTTTTTCAACTCCAGCACAATGCGGATGCCTTCCTTGGAGGACTGATTGGAAATGTCCACAATATCCGTGGTTTTGCGGGACTCAATGAGAGCCGCCACATCGTTTAAAAACTTTCCGATATTGGCACCAATCATAGGGTAGGGAATCTCTGTGATCACCAGCCGTTCCCGGCCCCCCTTTACCTTTTCCGTCTCCACCCGGCCTCGGATCTTGATCTTCCCCGTGCCACTCTCATAGATAGCCGGCAATTCATCCTTATTGACCACAATGCCTCCTGTGGGAAAGTCTGGGCCTGCAAGATATTCCATTAAATCCCGGGTGGTGAGATCCGGATTCTTTAACAGAGCCCGTGCCGCGTCGATAACCTCCCCCAGATTATGTGGCGGGATGCTGGTAGCCATGCCTACGGCAATGCCATCGGCGCCATTTACCAGCAGATTGGGAATCTTTACAGGAAGCACTGAGGGCTCTTTTTCCGTCTCATCGAAGTTGGGGACAAAGTCCACCACATTTTTGTCCAGATCCGCCAGAAAAGCCTCCTGGGTGACTTTCTGAAGCCGTGCCTCCGTGTAACGCATGGCCGCGGCCCCGTCTCCCTCTATGGAGCCGAAGTTTCCATGTCCGTCCACCAAAGGCATTCCCTTTTTGAATTCCTGAGCCATCACCACCAGGGCTTCGTAGATGGAGCTATCCCCGTGAGGATGGTATTTACCCATGGTATCTCCCACAATACGGGCGCATTTTCGATAAGGCCGGTCAAAGCGAATGCCCAGCTCGTGCATGTCGTAGAGGGTCCTGCGCTGCACTGGCTTTAATCCGTCCCGGACATCAGGTAATGCCCGGGCAATGATCACGCTCATGGCATAGTCGATATAGGACTTCTGCATGAGATCGGAATATTCTGTTCTGATAATCTGTTCCTCTATCTGTTCCATATGGAGTATCCTTTCTTTTCCCTGTGGGCCTTTCTGCCCTTTTGCTGCTGTCCTGTTTATTCATCAGACATTACACATCTAATTCCGCATCCTGGGCGTGCTCGTAGATAAAAGCCCTTCTGGGGGGCACATCCGTTCCCATAAGCATCTCTGTCACCGTGGAGGCCATGCGGGCATCCTCTATCTCAATCCGCTTTAAAATGCGGCTCTTGGGGTCCAGAGTAGTCTCCCACAGCTGATCCGCGTCCATCTCTCCCAGTCCCTTATAGCGCTGAAGGGTAAAGGGCCCCTTATGGCGTTTCCGATAGCGCTCCAGAGCCTTGTCATCGTAAAGGTACTCTTCCTTTCCATTCTTTGGCATCGCCTTATAGAGAGGCGGCATGGCTAGATATACATGTCCCTCGTAGATTAAGTCCGGCATAAACCGATAAAACAAGGTTAAAAGCAAAGTGCTGATATGAGCGCCATCCACGTCCGCATCGGCCATAATAATGATTTTGTCGTAGCGCAGCTTGCTAATATCAAAATCATTCCCAAAGCCCTCGGAAAATCCACAGCCAAAGGCGTTGATCATGGTTTTGATCTCTGCATTGGCTAATATTTTATCAATGCTGGCTTTTTCCACATTTAAAATCTTTCCCCGGATAGGCAAAATCGCCTGATAATTTCTGTCCCGGGCGGTCTTGGCCGATCCCCCGGCGGAGTCTCCCTCCACAATAAAGATCTCGCATTTGGACGCGTCCCGGCTCTCACAGTTGGCCAGCTTTCCGTTGGAGTCAAAGGAGAACTTTTGTTTGGTTAACAGATTGGTCTTGGCCCGCTCCTCGGTCCTACGGATTTTAGCTGCCTTCTCCGCACAGCCAATGACATTTTTCAGGGTTTCCAGATTCCGATCGAAAAAGCGGATAATCTCCTCCCCTGCCACCTTCGCTGTGGCCTTGGAGGCGT
The DNA here is from genome assembly GCA_022791975.1 of Lachnospiraceae bacterium. Lineage (GTDB taxonomy): Bacteria > Bacillota > Clostridia > Lachnospirales > Lachnospiraceae > RGIG4284. The sequence goes on from JAAWAC010000007.1 coordinate 150,474, forward strand.
CCTGGTTGTCCAGCTTGGTCTTAGTCTGTCCCTCAAATCGAGGGGATGGATGCTTGATGGAGATCACGGCTGTCATGCCATTGCGCACATCCGCCCCGGTGAAGTTGGAGTCCTTTTCCTTAAGTATCCCCAACTCCCGGGCATAATTGTTGATAACCGTGGTAAACACGGTTTTAAAGCCGGTTAAATGGGTGCCACCCTCCGCATTGTAAATATTGTTGCAAAACCCCAGGACATTCTCGTGGAATTCGTTTACATATTGAAAGGCTCCCTCCACGGTAATTCCCTCAGACTCTCCCTTAAAGTAGATCACCTCATGGACCTGCTCCTTTTTCTGGTTCAGATCCTCCACAAAGCCGATGATACCGTTTTCCTCATGGTATTCTATATGCTCGGTCTTCTCCCCCCGGCGATCCTCAAAGATAATGCTAAGCTCCGGGTTTAAGTATGCAGTCTCATGGAGTCGGCTCTTAACCTCGTCGGCTTTAAACCGGGTCTTTTCAAAAATCTCCGGATCTGGCAGAAAGTTGATCCGGGTACCGGTTTCCTTTGTCTTTCCCAGTATGGGCAAAAGTCCGTCTCTAAGCTCTATGGTAGGAATCCCCCGCTCATAGTGATCGTGGTGGACTGCCCCTTCCCGGCTCACCTCAATATCCAGATACACGGACAGTGCATTGACCACCGAAGAGCCTACCCCGTGAAGCCCACCACTGGTCTTATATACGGAATCATCAAATTTTCCCCCTGCATGCAGGGTGGTAAACACCAGCCGCTCGGCGGAAATCCCCTTGGCATGCATACCCACAGGAATCCCCCGTCCATTGTCCGCCACAGTACAGGAGCCATCCTTTTCCAGATATACCCAGATACAGGAGCAAAAACCTGCCAGATGCTCGTCCACCGCATTGTCCACAATCTCGTAGATCAGGTGGTTTAACCCTTTGCGGGACACGCTGCCAATATACATCCCTGGTCGCTTCCGCACAGCCTCCAGCCCCTCCAGCACGGCAATACTGTCCGCATCATATGTTGATTTTTTTGCCATAATCTGTCTCCCTTTATATGTAATCAAACATTTGTTCGATATTTGAATTCTGCTTTATTATATCATATGAGGGGGAAAAAGCAAGCAGAATTTGAAGTCTTCTATTTGTCCGCAATATGAACATTCTCAAATCACTTTGCAGCTAACCTAGCCTTTTGTGTTTTAGATACTCAAAATATTTCCCGTCCGCCATTGCTCTTAAGCTTTGCATATCCCAATAGAAGCAACTGATTTTCTCACGATTTTGCAAGTATTCAATCTCTTTTTTAGCATATTCCTTTGCGTCTTCTACGATTAGTTTCCATGTTTTATTGTATGTAATTACATTTATGCCATACTCACAAATAAAAAGACTTTTTGCCCATTTATTGGCTATTTTCATTGCAATATCTGCATTTTTTGTGTATTTGCAATCGCCCCACATCTCCACAACTCTTGTAGGTACATACTTTCCCCTGGTTGCCCTATTACTTTGCCAGTCGCCATCAATGGCAGACCATGAAATATTACTGATAGACTGTAAATGGGCAACTCTATATTGATCCCTGGTTTTTAAAATATAAATCCCATTATCTGCGCTCATACTTTTTACTTCATTTCCTCCTTATGTTTGATTACTTTTTTCTAGTTTACAATATTCTTCAAAGGCATTTTTCATATGTGTAAAATTTTTTCTCTGGTCAATCAAATATGAAGGATTGTTTTTGGCAAAATCTTCCATCCATTTATCTAAATCTTGATCCTCTTTATAGGAATAAGCTATCATCGCCAGTAAAGAGGGACGATTCTCTTTATTTCGCAATTTAGAATCAATTTTAACGGTATTGTCTAACAAAATATCTAACGAATCATTATACAAACTCATGTCTTCTCTTACTGCTTTTTCATTCATACCAAGAGTCTTCACAATAAATTCTTCTAAGCTATCTAAACTCGTGTGGTTTTTATCAACATGTAGGAACTCGGCCAGTAATGCTTCCAGCATATCTAATTTTTCTGCAATCACAGACTTATCTTTTGTACTATTATTTTGTTTAATCTCATCAAACAATAATCCATGACTGTTTCTTCTTTTTTCTCTAAGATTCCCCTTAAATTCTCTCAAAAATTCCGCAAACAGTCCATCTTCAAATCCAAGGTTTGTAAACCTTTCGAATAATGTCAAAAAGATAAAGGAGTCTTTTTTATTGAATATGTCTCTTACATCATTATCAATAATATTCTCTAAACGATGTAAATTCTCATCCAACTTTTCAAACTCTTTTTCTGTGGCATGACAGTTTAAGTATTTGCATGCTACTTTTGGTTGTTTTGTCCAACAGTCAAAATGATTTGTACACATCAATGTTTCCACAATGATTCTCTCTACCACACCTTTGGTTTTATCATTCTCAGAATAAACACTATTATCTAAAAAGAATCTGCTATCCAATATCTTCCGGATACATCCTGCAAATTTATCAATATATGTAAATGCTTTCTGATCCGCATTCATTGAGGTATGATTATTATACCTTTTAATATATTTTGAAATTTTATAACTATCACAATTCTCATGAATCACGGTCTCTATTTGATATTCATTAAACTTCTTTTTCAGTTCTTCCGGGAGTTTCTCAAAGGTCTTGTTTTTTATGTCAAAGGCTGCATCTTCCCAATCAATACTGCCATCTTCCCTTTTTATTTTCTTTTTATAAAAGATAATAGAATTTTCTATTGCAGAGGTAATTTTATGGGTGCCATTCCAAAAACTATTTAAAGCCGCACTTCTGCATCCTCCATCCGTAATATGTAATTGAGAATTATTCTCTTCTCCTAAGATAATAGGAGGAATATACTCATCTGTAAGAACTGTTACTACCAATTCATTAATCTGTTCCTTGCTCCAAACCATTCGCCTTTGTACATCTGCATTATTATCAATGTCTCCATCATTTATCTTTTTCAGATACATGTCCAAAGTGTACGTTTGTTTTCTAGGTCTTGCCATTTTCTCTTCCCCCTACCTTATTCTCAACCAAACAACACAGAAATATTTCTATACGAATGAATCGCAGCGTAACAGTCTGCATATTCCTTTTCACTAATCTGCAATTCTTTTCTAATCTCATTGGGAAGATAACCTGCTACATTCAGCTCCAAAACTTCTTTTTGCATTTTTGATAATTTGTTAAGATACATCAACATTCTTTTGCTATAGCCTTCTTCCTTCTCTTCAAACAATTCCTTTTCAATCATAAAGTCATCGGCAATCAGATCTCCAACAGTACTATTTTCATCATCGTCTATAGGAGTATCGATTGATATTGACATTCTATCTGCTTTGCGCTTTTCGCGATTTCTCCTCGTCATCTCCGTTTTGATCCTCTTTAATAAACAAGAATACAAAAAAGTATCAAATGACTGGGAATTATCATATCTTTTCATTACATCTACAAAAATTTCATTTGCAAGAGAATAAAAATCATCCGTATCTTTATCTGATAACCCTCCAAATTTTAATAGTATTTTATCTACTACGCTATGAAGTTTTTTCGCATTGTTTTTATAATATTCGTTTAAAATTTGTTCCATATTCTTACTCCTTTCCCACAGTATTCTCTGTATCAAATCCTCCATTAGCCAAAACGCTTGCCTTTTCGGCCCTATTTTATATTTATATGGAAAACCCTTCCCATGTCTCTGCCAACGCTCTTTGAGAACGGGTCTTTAATATTTGTTTTTACAAGAGCAATTATAGAACAAACGTTCGTTTTTGTCAATAAGATTTTGGAAAATTTTAGAACAAATGTTTGTTTTTAGTTCCAGTTCCCATGCCAAATGGTCTCCTTGGTTGTGTATCAAATAATTTGATATCCCCGTCTGTTCCAATGGAGAATGATAAGTTATAACCACTATACCAACTTATCACTCAACAAGGAGACAAGATTATGGGGACCAAACAGACAAACAAAATTTCAATAAAAAGGAGGGTTATCAACGAATGATTGGGAAATTTGGCAGAAAAGATATTTACAAACCAGATCCCTCTAGCTTTGGCGGAATTATTTACCCCTCTGATTTTCATACCGATTTTAGAGGAAAAAACAGTTCCAATGGTTCTTCTATAGCAAATCGAATTGCATGGGATCAAAAATTTGATGAGCAATGTAAAAAACAAGGAAACAAGCTTAAAGAAAAATACAAGTAAAAATTGTGGAGTGTATATCTGACAGAATAGATATCAATTTTGGAGGTAATTCATTGAGTAAGCTTCTAACATCCCAAAGATTTGTCTTTAAACTGCATACTTCTCGTCTTCGGAGATCAAAATGGAATTTAACATTAACCATCAGTCAGGCAAGAGAAAATAAAGAGCTTATTGCCTTAAACGAAAGCCAACTGATGAGATTTATTGACGAACTTAACGGGATCACCAATCCAGAGATGCATATTTCAGATATTAAATATCAAATAAAAAAATGGAAACGTGAAAAAAATTTGGCATATTCCCGTCCCAAAATCAAAAAATTATATGAAGAATTAGATCAATATCAATTCAAAAAGGATTATGTCTGTATCGTCATAGATAGTAACAAAGATTATACGAAAATCTATAAAAGCGGTTTTCAAATAAATGGAATTACATATCGCAGATTGTTGGGAACAACGGGTGGTGTAAAAAGTAATACGATTGTTTTTGTAAATGAAGAGCTATTGCCTGAATTAAAACGAAGAATTGACAATGGCAGAGATCTCAGCAAACCATTTACACCAGCAAAATTAGAAGCATATAACGCTCTAGTATGTAGTTCTTCTATTCCTGTTTCCTGGCCCAAAGGGATTGTAGTAGTTCATGATTGTATAACACATTTCAAATCTGATGTTATAGAATTAGATGACACGGGATTGCATCAGCCAAGTATGAAATATATCAAGGACAAGGATATAGAGCTAAATGATAGCGATGGATATGGGCTTGCAATGCCCTCATTACTGGAACGATGGGGACAAGAAATTGGTGAGAATTTTCTATTGCCAGGCTGCGTAATCAGAAATTCCTTCTGTAAAGGTTCCGTATTCCCTGTTGATTTTCAAAAATTTGCACGAGATCACTGTGTAAATGTAATTACGGATGTCTGGGGAAAGACCTATAATATAGAACATGTGGAATTAGTTTTAACCGAATCAATGCTTAAATTGTGGGACTCTTACGCTTCTATTGAGGACTACTTGGAAAATTGTTATAAAAACAACTATACCTTTGCTATTACCAAATCTTCAAAAGAAAAATTGGAAAACGAAAGAACCATGAATTATCAATTTTTGCAGAGTTATGATTTTACAGATGCACAAATAGAAGAACTTATTATGCCCACAATTACAGAAATAAAAGATATCCTATCTGATGATTATCGAAAAACCATCTTGTATACAAAAGGCATCGGTTTAAACACAAAAAATATACATCACTTAGACAGTTCTTTTGCCACTGCCCTTATGATTGAGCCCCGTATGAAAGATGATCCTTATGTAAAAAATCAGTTACACACAATGATTCAAAAACGCATTGACGAGGCAAAGGTGGGCGTTTTAAAAGTGCCTGCAAATTATTCCCTAGTTTCCGGAGATCCCTATTCTCTCTGTCAGTCCATGTTTGGTCTTAAAGTAACTGGGTTGTTGAAAGCAGGACAAGTGTACTCTAAATACTGGATTGATAAAGGGATTGATAGAATTGTAAGTTTTCGTGCACCAATGACATCTCATAATAACATACGATTATTAACGGTAACACACAACGCTGAAATGGATGAGTTTTATAAAAACATGACTACCCCCACCATATTTAACAGTTGGGATACATGTGCCGACGCTATGAATGGGTTTGATAAGGATGGAGATTGCGTAATCAACACATCTTTTCCTTTATTGATAAATAATACCATGGAATTACCTGCTGTCGTGTGTGTACAGCGAAAAGCGCCTAAATGTGTTCCTACGGAAGATGATATTATGCAATCTAATATTAACAGTTTTGGAAATGGAGTTGGTGAAGTAACGAATAAAATCACGTCCATGTTTGAAGTCCGAGCAAGATATGAAAAGAATAGCCGCGAGTATCGAATCCTAGATTATCGCATTAAATGCGGCCAACTTTATCAGCAAAATCAGATCGATGAATTTTAGTCGCCTTACACAGTAATGTGTATGGAATAACAAGGTGAACCTATAAATATAGGGTGTATATTACACGTGTAGGAATTGTAGGAAATGACAATTAGGTAATATGCTAACTGGGGAAATCTAAATATATAACAATCGAGATAAATATAAGGACCTGTTAAGAAAACATGCCTCTCCATCCATCTGAATTGTTATGTACATGATAACCCAGTGCCAAGCTAAAATGGTGACATTTTAGAAGGTCAAACGAGCAAGACATACTATCTTTAAGAGATAATGAAGTCTGTATGAATAAGGTGAAAATCCTTATTCAGAAGCGCCTTGCCCTCATTATAAGAGGTGATGATGTGCTCTACTCCCCTAATAAATATCGGGAAACCGAGGGTAAAAAGGAAAACCAAGGGCATTGAAGCGAAAGATATGCCCGACAGATGGTATAACTGGATTTCAAACAAGATTAGTAAGGGGAAAACCTCCTCAGAAAAAAAAGAAAACTGGTTAAATAGAAAACTTTTAGCTGATAAGAAACCGTATTTTATGCAATATATTTATCCAGCAGAAAAGGCCAAGATGAATGACTACATAAAAAAGAACAATGAAAAATGTATTATGAAATTTAGAATAACTTTAGACGAATTACTCAATAAGAAAAATAAGACAGAAGACGAGAAGAATTTTATCTACTATTATTATCAGGGAATACCTCTTGGAATTGCCCCTTGTACCATTAACAAGATATGTTGGAAAATAGAAAATATTTTCAAGGATAGGAAATACCATACATCCGATAACTTTGACTATTCCATACTAAAAAGCAACGCTGCGTATTCCCCCCGCTTATATACGCAGATCAAAAAAATATATGACACTTATCGACATGATCTATCCAATTATATGCAATATGCAAAATCAGAACGTATCAAATCTGAAGAACGTCAAATACAAAAATTTATCTTTAAAGAAAAATTTAAAAGGCAGTGCCTGGAGCATTGTCCAAACGAGGATATCCTATGCAATATAGTGTTAGACTTATGTTATTCCAAATCTAACTGTAGCAAACAATTTGCATGGGATATATGTGGAGATGTATTTATTCAAAACTTATTAAAAAGAAACAATTATCTCATTTCTTATCCTACCTTAGATGAAAATGGAGACATCGAATATTCTGGCTTACGCTTTCGTATGAATACTACAAACATTAAAGATATGGTTGAAATTGAAACGGAGGATACCCAATGCCCATTATATTAAATGAAGTAAAGCAGGCTCAACACATTATTGCGAAAGGAAAGATTGGAAACAAGCCAACATCTACCCTTTTCCTCTTAGGGAAATATTACAGACAAAAAGAAAATTTTAATAGGGAAGTAACTTTCCTTAAATTAAATGACTTTATGCAACAACATTATAAAAATTATAATTCTGCTTTATGGGAAGATATTATTGAGAATATTTCTAAAAAAGCAGACAAATATTCTCTAAGAGAAATTGAATTTATTGGTATCACACAAAATGAAATGGATAAGATTTCAGAAACAGAAAATTTGAAGTATCAACAGCTATTATTTACCATGCTATGTTATGCAAAGCTATATAACCTTATATCTGAAAATAACAATGGTTGGGTGAATACTTCTATTCCAGAACTATTTAAAATCGCTAGAGTTTCCACCAGATACAAAAAAGATAAGTTTTTATATTTGAATGATCTGGAAAAGGCAGGATTCCTATCATTTTCCAATAAGAATAATAACTTAAATATTCAAATTACTTTTGTTGATATGATTGGCACGCCTGTTTTTCATATATGTGATTTCAGAGAACTGGGATATGAGTATCTAAACTATATTGGAAATGGAAAATTTATTAGGTGTTCAGAATGTAAACAATTAGTAAAGAAAACAAATAACAAATGTCTTTACTGTAATACTTGTGCCAAGGAAATCAAAAATAATCAAAATAAAAAATATTACCAAAAACATTTAGGAAAATAGAAAAGGCTTAAAAGTATTGAATACAAAGGGGTTCTGGCCCATCACTCATTTTTCTTATTATGGAAGAGTTTCATAAATATTATCTCTTTTTTTCTTATGCAGGTGGTACTATTACTATTCTGGTAAGATTACCACCTGTTTCAATACTTGCATAGTATTATGTGGTTCAAAATCTACTTTGAAATTATGGCGAAAAAAGCACTCTCCAATTTTAAAGTCCAAAACAACACGAAAACGAAGTAAATAACCGGCATGGATAAAACCGGTTGAATCCTGAAAAATTGTATCCCACGAGGTAATTGATGAAATGATGTAACTTAGCAAAAATAAGATAAAATATGAGTTTATCTGTGTAATTTTTCTATAATTGTATTGATTACTCTTGAGGTCCAAAAAAATCATAAAAGAAAGCAGGTGAATGATATGAAAAGTATCTATGAAGTACTAAAATCTCCTAAAAATTATAACCGATGAGGTATCTATCAAATTGTTAACAGCCGTCCTTTGAAGTTTCCCTCTTATCCTCTCATTAGCACCTCCATGATACAATAAAATAAAAGTCCGAACCACATAACATACTCCATTATTGAATCAAATTGAGAGATAGTAAAATAGGGAGAGGATATTAAAAAAGTATTTTATAACAAGTATACGTATTTAGCAAAACTAATTTGGTGAAATGTTAATAAATAATAATTACATAGATGAACTAAAATATTCTATCGGTGGCGAAAATTTTAAAGTAAATGAATATATAACCGTTTATAGTCCATATGTATATGAAGTCAGAGATTTTGGTGAAAATCTTTATCATTATGTTTTAAGTCTTTTTGTTAGAAGACCATACGATATTGCCGTTGAACTCTATGACAAAGATATAGATTATCAGTCTGTAAGCGATTGGGATATATTCTTTGAAACAGCCACAAAAATACCTATAGAACTATCTTGTATCCTATTTGGGAAGTTAAATTTTACAGATTTTGTTCCGTGTTTAAACAATGAAAACGGTTACAAATGTCTAGTTAATAAGCATAATAATAAAATTTGTATTGATGAAGTTATCTACAGAAAAATAGTAACTTTTTTGCGATACATACATTTTATTAGTGAAAAAGTAGAATATGATGTTGGAAATTCTATGGCCAAAAAATTTCTCATTGATCGAATGCGAAGAAAACGAAATAAATTGACAAACGAATTTGCATCTGGGAAAAAGAAATCCAATTCCAATATCTCTGACATGATTAAATACTGTGTTAACAATTCAAATTTTAAGTATGATTATCATAGTGTTATGAATATGAAATTAAATCTTCTTTATGAGTCTTACCTGTTTATTACTCATAATAATGAAAGAGATAACATTATGTCTGGTATTTATCATGGCACGATTGATTCTACAAAAATGAAAGACAAAAGTATCTTAAACATAATACCAGATCTACATAAGTAGATCCTTTCCATGCATATTTTTTAAGGAGGAAATAAAATGAGTGTTAATTCAAACAAGTATATTGTCCAGAATATGGAGCGTTTAAGTTTCTTTGATTTAGCCAATGGTACCTGTCAGTTCGTTGTTGACGATTTGCAGGAGGCAACCATGACCAACGAGCAGGAAACAGTATACGCAACAGGAAAAAATGGAGTAAAAATTGGTTCTGCGGACAGAAATAAGGCAAGCCGGATCACTGCAACAAATGGCGCTATTGTAGACGGAGTAATGGCCATGCAGGTTGGGTCTGATATTGTGCAGGGGACTACCATTGTTCCAAAGCATTTCTTTATGTTGACCACTGGTGATGGCACAAGTGTTGAAATAACGATTAAGCCTATTGGACCTGTTGGAAATGAAATTCCTTTTATTTATAAGAGAAACACAGATGGTACTGTCGGAAAACCCTTTGCGATTGCGGCAAATGCAACAGCTGATAACTTTAAGTATGACCCTGTCACTAAAAAGATCACTCTGCCTACAGGTGCTTTTGAAGCAGGAGAAATCGTTTATACTTTTTATGATATTGAAGTAAAGGATGCTAAGAGAATTTCCAATAATGAAGATAAATTCTCTGCAACAGGAATGTTAATTGCTGATTGTTTTGCTAAGGACATTTGTACTGATAAAAGTTATTATGCCAAGATTGTTTACCCAAAGGCAAAGGCATCTGGCAATTTTGATCTCTCCTTTGGTAACGATCCCTCTGTTCAGAATATGGAATTTGAAGCTTTATCTGGTGGATGTGGCAGTTCTGCAACTAAGAGGCTATGGGATTTTATTGTCTTCGATGAAGATGATGCTACAATCCTGTAATGATTCCAAATTAAAAAGCAGCCCAAGAATATTCTTATTCTTGGGCTATTCTTTTCGGAGAAAATAATGAAGGCAAATACATTATGCAAATATTCCAAGTGTAATCTTGGTAAAAACGGGGGAAGAAAACACTATTACAGCTGTGGATATTGTGCGGCAACAGAAAATTGGAAATCTATGGCTTGTTGCAAAGAACATTACAGTTTGTATATCGAAGAAGTGTTAGCTGCAAGAGAAAGAGGAGAACTCCCCGATCTTCTTCCAGATCGCACAGATATGTCTAAGGATGAAATTAGATTTCTTAAGAGAAAACCATTAGACCAAATTAAAAAGGAAACAGAAAATGAATTAAGCGATTATATGGATAGCGATGGAAATGTGAACATTTTAGGCGCTGTAGATCTCATTAATAAAGATTTAGAAAGTAACAAATAATAGAGTGAATATATTAGAGTATTATATAGGGAAGTAACGATTCTAATATATAAATTAGATTTTTACTTCCCTATTTTTTACGATTTTTAGGTGGTGAAATTCATATAAAAATAGATAAGGAATACAGCTGTCTATCAAATTCCGAACAATTATATTTATCTTATTGTGGAATCAGATATAATTTTGTTAAGGTTATAGACGGAGTAACTATTTATAAATACAAAAAAAGCAAAAAGTTATTTGATGCTTTGTCAAACTTTTATGAAAATCTTGGACTCTTAAACTAAAAAGGAACTGTTATAATGAAAATAAATGTACACGCAGGCCACAATCCGGCAAATAAAATAGCTTGTGGAGCTATAGGGATTTTAAATGAATCCAGAGAAAATAGGATTGTAAAAGATAAAGTCATTTCGATGTTAGTATCTCAAGGACATACAGTCTATGATTGTACTGTAGATAATGGAACCAGTCAGAACGACGTGTTAAATAAAATTGTAGCAAAATGTAATACTCATCCCGTTGATTTAGATATATCCATTCACTTTAATAGTGGCGCAAATGACAAAAAAGGAAATCATGTAACTACAGGGACAGAAGTATTTGTATATTCTTCTACCTCCGAAGCAAAACTATATGCGCAAAATATTGCTGCTGCAATTTCTGCATTAGGCTTTAAAAACAGAGGGGTAAAATATTCTACAGCGCTATATGTTCTAAAAAAAACCAAATCTCCGGCTCTACTTATTGAATGTTGTTTTGTAGATGATAAAGATGACACTATGTTATATAACTCTGATAAAATGGCCGCTGCTATTGTGAAAGGAATTACCGGGGTACCTCCTATTTTTCAACAAACGCCCGAAAGTAATCCCCCTACTACACAAAAGCTCATATATCGAGTAAGAAAATCTTGGTCTAATTCATCCAGCCAGATTGGAGCTTATTCTTCCTTAGATAATGCAAAAGCTGCTTGTAAAAATGGATATTATGTATTTGATAATATGGGATGTATTGTTTATCCAGATGCTCTCCACAACATCTCCTCTTCTACTTTTGACACATATCAGGTAAAACTTCTCGCCGATCTTAATGTCCTGAAAACTCCCAATGGAACAATCGTACTAACAAACGGAGCAAAAAAAGGATTCATTTATACAATTATCGAAACACAAGGAGCTTGGGGGCGCTTAAAATCTGGGGCAGGATGGATTCATGTCTCTGACAAATATGTAAAGCGGGTATAACTTCGTATTTGCCGATTTTGTAATTGCATTCCTGTTTCTAGCAGGATTTTTATTTCGTACAACTAATAAGTAAGGAGAACTTTCATAAGTGAACGAACAATTATTCAATATTGTACTATTAATGGTTCCAGTGATTGGGACAATAATTACAGGAATTCTAATTCCATATATTAAAACAAAAATTTCTGCCACGCAAATGGACGAAATTATTCGATGGATTACGAAAGCTGTCCAAGCTGCTGAAATATTATTTGATGCTCCCAAATCTGGTGCTGAAAAACAAGACTATGTAATTAATTTCATTGATGAAATGTTTAATTCCAAAAAAGAAATTATTACAAAAGCTCAAATCCGTATCCTCCTAGAATCTGCTTGTAATGAAATGAACAAAACTTAAGAAAGGCGGTTGTCTAAATGGAAGAAAATTATACAGAGCTAGCCGTCCACATCCAGGAAGTAGACAGCCGCAGCAGATCAAATGAGCACCGCCTTGACACACACGAAAATGAACTTCGAAAGCTTCGCGAAAAGCAAGATGCCATTTATGACTTGACTTCTTCTGTAAAATCGATTGCTACTGATATGGCTTATATCAAAGAGGATGTCAAAGAAGTAAAATCAGGTCAAGACAAACTAAACGATAAGGTTACTATCTTAGAAAACAGACCAGCAAATGAGACAAAGAAAAAGGTTGACAGTATAACTGAAAAATTATTGTGGCTACTTGTTGGAGGCTCTTCTGTGGGATTGCTTTCAGCTATTCTTCCCAACATCCCTTGGTAAAATAAATGAGTAAATATTGTATTTATTGTTTACAAATATCTAAATTGATGATACTCTTTTATTTAGAAAATAAAAGGGAGGTCTTAACATGCCAAGAGGACAAAGAAAAGAAGTTCAATATGAAGGTAAAGCACTAAAAATATATGAACAAATTATTCAAACAGAGGAAAAATTAAAAACTCTTAAATCTGAATTGAAGGCTGCCCATAAAGAACAATTACGTGCAAAAAAAGAAGCCGATAAAAAATCTGCCCAAGTGAATCAAAAAAAGATCTTAGATGCTATTAAAAAATCTGGTAAAACAGCAGATGAAATATTATCTCTTCTTGGTGTACAATCACCTGATAAAGCAAAAGATCTTGATAAACCCGAAGTGGAATAAGGATAACATTTATGAAAAGGTAGTCTATATCTGCTTATAATATTTTTATACTAATCTTATAATATAAAAGTAAAGGAATTTACTGTATGTAGATTCCTTTTTTCATGCAATTTTTAAATAAATAGGTTTTCTTCTAATTTTGCCCATAAAAAATAGAAAGGAAAAATAATCTATGAATGATTTTTTAATCTTGCTTCAAGCGAAATTAGATGAAGCAAAGTCAAAAGAAAATATTAATGCCAATATTAACAAGCTCCAAGGGAAGCTTAATAAGTTAAAATTACAGGCAGAAATTGATCCAAAAAGTATTGCAAGATTGACAAGGCAACTAGAAGGTATTCTCAACCAAAAAATTGTTATCAATAATAAAACTGCTGAATACACTGCAACCTCTGTGAAAACAAAGAATACATCTTCTGCCAAAAATAATAAAATAAATAAGTCTAACACTTTTGTCTCAAAATCGGAACCATCTGACCACGATATAGACAATGATGCAAGTAATATTCCGATGGAAAATGAACAGGCAAAAGCAAATGAAAAATCAGGGCAGACATGGTTTCATAGCTATATAGATAAAATAAAATCATCACCTATATTTCCCAATAAAAACGTGATTACCTCTAATATAATTTCTTCATTCAAAAAAGGCATATCTACTGTTTTAGAACTGAATACTGCTTTAGTGGATTTGAAAAAAACCACCTCTATGACGGCAAGTCAGTTGAAAGATTTTAATCATTCGGCAAATGATATTGCTAAACAGATGGGCTCCACCACTAAAGAAGTCATTGAACAAGCAAGTGCCTGGTCAAAACTTGGTTTTAATTCAGAAGATACCATTGCTAAGATGGCCAAATACTCTTCTATGTTTAAAATGATTTCTCCAGGGATGGATCTAAATTCTGCTACGGATGGCCTTGCAAATGTAATGAAAAGTTTTAATATTGGACTTAAAAATCCTGATGAAGTTACAGATGGTATCATATCAAAAATAAATGTAGTTGGCACTACACAAGGACTAGATAATAGCGACATTTTAGAGGTATTGAAACATTCTTCCAGTGCAATGGCGGAAGCAAATAACTCATTGGAAGAGACAATAGCACTAGGAACCGCAGCAGTAAAGATTGGTAAAGATGCCACATCCGTAAGCGATGCTCTAAAAGCTATTTCCATGCGTATTCGCGGCTATGATGAAGAAACTAAAAGTTACACCAAAGATATGAAAGAACTGAATAGGGAAATTGCTCATTTTACTAAAACAGCATCAACTCCAGATGGAATTAGCCTTTTTACCGATGATGCAAAAACTGAATTCAAATCTACAAAAGTCTTATTTGATGATATAGCTAAGATATATCAGGATTTAACTGCCAATGATCAAATAGGTTTGCTTGAAGTTTTAGCAGGAAATGGGCAGAGTGAAATCATTAGCTCAATTTTTAATAACTATGATATTGTAAAAAAATCTATGGAATCAATGGCAAACTCAGCTGGTAATGCAGAAGCTGAAATGTCTATTGCTATGGACTCTATTGATTACAAATTAAACCAAGTAAAAGAAACTGGCACAGGAATTGCACAAAATCTGTTTCAACAGGAAGATATTAAAAAGGTTATTGACATCTTACTTGCTTTTATGGAAGTAATAGATAGAGTAACCGAAAAATTAGATCTGTTTGGAACCATTATGGTAAGTGCTGGTGGATTCGGTATATTCAATTTTGTAAAAAACTTAGATTACCAAAAGGTACTTAAAAAATTTCCTAGATTTTTTAAGTGGTCTAACATAGATAAGAAAATGATAAAATGGTTCAAAGTACAAGTCTATGCGTTTGGGAGTTTTAAAATAAACCAACGAGGAGTAATTGCTGGGACAGCATCATGAATAATTTTGACTGTCATATTAAAATATGTCAGTTGCGAAACGCAGAAAAAACTGAAATTATTCGACATATGGTAATCAATGCGCAAGCAAAGAGTGTGCCTAAGTGTTATTAACAAGTGCTACTTAAGAAATCAGCAGGACGCATCCATGAGAAATATTTTTCTAGGAAAGGAACCCCTATAGACGGGAATAACAATCTGAACAAGGATGAATCCCCAACGACTGCCCATCCTCAGAGCATCTTCTACCTTATTGAAGATACTTTTAAGGTACAGTGCGATACGAAAGTTTATAAATTCTTGACGTAAAGCATTTGTAGTATATTACCTTTTATACTACTCTTCTAGTAAAAATTTATACTACACTCCTATCTTGACAATATTCTATAAAAATATGCACTTAAAAGATCTAGGAAATCTATCAAATGCAATTAAAATTATTGAAAAATCAAAGAATAATTTTGAAATAGTAAGTGATGCTGTAGCAAATCTATCAAAAAACAGTACTATTGCAGCGCTATCAACAACTAACTTATCAAATACACAAATTAAAGCGATATTATCAAGTAAAGAACTTTCAAATGCAGAAATAGAAACCGCTTTAAATGCTATCGTTCTCTCCGCTTCTCAAAAAAAAGCTTCTGCAACCACTGGTGGGCTTTCAACAGCATTTAAAGGATTAATCTCCTCCATTAATCCTGTGAAAGCAACATTAATAGGTATTATTGCAGTATTGGTTGGAAGTTATATGGCTTTCAATAAATACAAACAGCATCTCGAAGAAATCCGCCAGGCTACCGAGGAAGCAGCTAATACCTACAAAGAACATACAGCTTCCATTGATGATTATGTTTCTAAATATCAAGAATTGCAGAAAGCTCTAGTTGATGCAAAAGGTAATGAGGAAGAAACCTACAATATCAAAAAGCAACTTCTGGACCTGCAAATAGAACTCAATAATAAATTTGGTGAAGAATACGGAAAAATCAATCTGGTAACAAATGCCTATAGAGATCAGACGAATGTTATTAGAGAACTCAATAAAGAAGCCGCAAAGGAGTATCTAAGAGAAAATCGTAAAGGAATCAGCAATTCTTTTGAGGCCATGGAAGAGCAGCATACTTATAACTTAAGCCAATCAGGTATTATGTCTGATACTGAGGTTGGTTCTGCTTTAGAAAAATTAGCTGAAAAATATGCCCATTTAGGAGTAGAATTAGAAGAGGAATTAAGCAATGGAAAATATTCTATGTTTTCTATTAAGTTAGAAGCTGATGCTACTTCTGCATATGATACAATTTTTGCTTTTTATGAAGATCTCAGTAATATAGCGAAAGAATCTAATAATCCAGAATTATTTAATGCCGCATTAGATTTGCTATCTTTTGAATCAAATAAGGCCAAGAGTATCATAGATGATAATATTACTCAAGTAACTGAAGCTTTAAGGTCCGAAATCATTATAGACAGCGATCTAAGCACATTATATGATGATGCTATTAAAGCCGTGGATGAGTTCAACGAAGTCATCCTAGACAGTGAAGATCCCTTCAATGACAAAAAGGTAAATACTGCGCGTCAAAACCTTGCAGATATCCAAGCTTTTATTCAGGATAACGAGGAAGAATGGGGACGATATTCCCTAGTAATAGACGAAGTGTTTGATAAAGCAGATACTAAAGCCTTTGATTTTGCCAATACTCTTCGGAATGAAGCCAGTATTCAACCTCTCATTGACAGTATAAGGGGAATGAATGAGCTAGATCTAAATATATTGGCAAATACTCCAGACATCACAAGTCCTGCTGGTAAGATGGCCTTTGATGCTTTAAATCCTGCAAAGAAAGTATTTGATGATCTTATTTCCAAGGCAAAGGAATATGGATTTGTAATTGATGACTCTGCTAAGGAAGTTCAAAAGCTTATTGATTTGCTGGTTAATCTGGGAATTGTACAGAAGGATTTATCTGGAGATGATACTACTCCACAGATTTTCTCTTCCTTTGAAGGCACCCAAATCGGAGAACGCCTACAATATATCACCAGTCAGTTCGAAGAAGGAGAAATCTCATTCAAAGAATACTTTGATACACTCAATAATGAAATTGCCAATGTAGATTTCTCAAACTACACCAATTCCATAGAAGAAGCAAATGCTGCGTCTCAACAATTTTTTACAGATAGTATTCAGCAGACGGCCAGTGGATTATCGGATCTTATTAGTAAATTTGATTCTGGCTCTATCGGCATCTCTGAATATCTGGAGGGATATGTTTCTATTGCAAATACCTTAAGCACTCTGACAGATGAACTGCAAGAGAACTCCGCCTCCTGGGATCAGAACGGAAACGCTATGGACAATGCCACCTCAGAAATGTTGGATAGTACACAAGTTTCTTTAGATAATGCGATTTCCACTATTGAATCCTATCAGGATAGCATTTATTCTCTTGAGCAGATTATGTCTGGTGCTGTAGAGGCTGGTACAGATGAATTTACAGCCCATACACAAGTAATTGCGGAAGATCTGGCTAATATTGTTGCGTCAGGCGGAGAAATGGCAGATGAGATTGCAAATACGCTAGGCACAACTACTTCTGAAATTGCAAGTAACATGTCTGAAAATGTAAGTAACCAGAATCTTGCGGCCCAAGCTATTGCAGCAAATACTAATGTTGCAATCATGGATATGGCAGATTCTGTAGGACAGCTGTTTGATACCCTAGGAAATGCCATATCCAATTTTAAGGTTGATGTGAGCTTTGACATTAAAAAGATATCTTGGAAAGTTCTGGATATGGGTATTCTTGGCCCCCGTGTAGTTCCAAAGATTGATTTTGGATTAGAGGCTAATGGAGAATCCTTATCTGCCATTGGTGCAGCTATAAGCAATTTTGGAAAATCTGTATCTTCCAATCTAGCATCACAAACGATTGACTTATCAGATTTCAATTTTAAGGGTGATAATAAATATACACCAGATGCAGATGCCCTTGATAATTATAATAAGAAATTAGGTAATCTAAAAAATTCTCAAAAAGCCGCAGGAAAAGCCGCAAAAGATGCCGCCGATGAAGCTGTAGATGCAATTAATGAACAAATCGACGCTCTGGAAAGAGAAAAAGAAGCTGCTGAGGAAGCATTTCAGGTACAAATAGATGGTATTGATGATCTAATTAAAGAAAAAGATAAACAGATCGATGCAATCAAAGATGAAATCGACGCCATTAATGATGAGGCGGATGCCATTAAGAAAGCGTCTGAGGCCAGGAAAAGAGATATTGACCTTCAAAAGGCACAATATGATGTGGAAAGAGCTGAGAATCAACGGACTTCGCTGGTTTATACCGAAGATAAGGGAATGATTTATGTTGCCGATACAGAAGGTATTCGTGACAAACGTGAAAAGGTCACAGAAATCCAAGAAGATATAGAAATTGCCAATCTTCAAAAGAAAATCGATCTCAAAGAAGACGAAATCGATATTATCCAGGATGAAATCGATGCCTTGGAAGAGCAAAAAGACTCCATCAAAGAAATGATGGAGGAATCCAACAAGTATTATGAAAATTTGATTAAGAATTTGCGGGAGGAAGCAAACGAGGCCAGGAAAACAGCCCAGGAAACAGAAATAGCTGCTAGAACGGCAACAGGCGGTATTGGAAATGCTATGAAAGGTCTCCGTGATAACGGAATGGAAAATAAATCGTTATCCTATTATATCTGGTCAGATGATGATGAGAATGCTTTAATTTCCGCACAAGGCACACTTGCTGAATTAAATAGACTAATTAATAGTGGCGTCGATGTTGAAAGATATACAAAACTAAGAGACGAAGTAGCAAACTTTGTTGATGAGTACAATAGATTAAAAGAGACCCGTCAGGTTACAGATGACTTTAAGAATAGTCTTGACGCGCTGCTAGGCTCTAATGATATTTATATCAATAACTTCTTGGGACTGGTTGATGGTGTAGAGCAACGTATTGAGACTGCTTCTAATTATTCTGCGTGGATTTTGGAATATGTCAATAAAACAAATGATGCCTATAATACTCTAAATGACAATCTTGATGAGGCAAAAGTTGAAAAAACTAACGAAGAACTTAACACTTTAACAAATACTTTCCAAGATGCTGTATTAAAAGTAACAGAAGAAACAGGCATACTTAATGGTGAAGTATCCAATGTTTCTGATACAGTAAAAGGAACAACAGAAGAACTTCAATTATTCGGTATAAATCTTGACAATTCTCTATTAAAGGCAACAGAGAACACAAAGCTTCTGGATGATATTACATCCAAGATGTCCTCTAATACAGGGGAATTAACAGAAAAATCCTCTGAGGGTTTTAAGACAGTTGGTCAGATTATGGCGGAATCTGTCCAAAATATAGATGATTTTAGCTCATCTGCTTCTGTTGTAGCCAATGATATAGAACTTCTTAAAAGCTCCATGTCTGGACTGGATACTGCTGGTGAGACGATTGACGGTGTAATTGATGAAGAAGCTGATAAACTCACAAATCTTGATGAATCTATAAATGCAGTGTCCAATTCTGTTTCAACAATCCAGAACTCCCAAGAAAATATCAACAGTCTTTCCGAGGCATTTACTACTCTGGGTAAAGCTATCAAAAGTGTATCGGATGCTCTTGGTATTGGAGAAGAGGGGGCTGTTAGTAGTCTTGTAGAGGCATTAAATTCAATCAGCAATATTTCTCTATCTGGGGAAGATGGGGGAATTGTCTCTGAATTTCAGAACTTGAAAACGGCTGTAAAAGAAGTGTCTGCTGCTGTCTCTGGCGGTGACTCTAAAGGAGTTGCAAAAAAATCTGGGACAGGAACGAATGAAAGCGGGGCCAGCTCTCTTACAAATGCTATTATGGAATTAAAAAAGACCACCGATGAGGCTCTTGGTTCTGGGGAAGAGGAAAGCGGCTCTGGGGAAGGGGAAGGTGTCATTGGCAAGTTTACCATGTTGAAACAAGCCGTTGATGCTGTAACCAAGGCTATTGGCCTTGATAGTGAAGAAGGCAGTGGGTCCGAAGAGAGCGTAAATTTAATTGGGGCAATTCTTGCACAGTATGAAGCTGTGTCTGAGGCATTGCCTGAAGAAAAATTGCTGTTTGAGGATCTACAAGGATTGATTGAACAGTGTGTCGATGCATTAAATGACATGATTGTTGCATTGCGTGAAATTCAATCCATTGGTGTCCCTGGGGTAAGCACTCCCGGTCATACAGAAAAAAAGGGGGGTAAGGCATTTGCCGATGGTTATCATGGGCTTCCCAAAAAAGAGAAGAATGCCTTGCGGAGCGAATATGGACAGCCTGAATTGACGGTATATCCTAACGGAAAAACGGAATTAACTACAGGACCTGTTATGAGTGACCTGCCAAAGGGTACGGTTATCTATAATGAAAAACAGACAAAAAGAATTCTGAGCGGAAAGACAAAAGCAAGTCACATTATCTCTCCACAAGGCACTGTGAATACTGGTGAAATTGTTTTGTCGAATGGTCAGATGGTTACTCCTTATAACTCTGAAAATGATACCTCTCTTTATGGCGAGATCAGCAGGAAGCTTGCCACATTTACGGAAAGTATTAACAGGAATACTCTGGGATTGTTCTCTCCAATGACTGAAATACAGCGGGATATGGAACAGATGACGAATCATGTTAAAAATATCAGCAATACAAATGCTAGCCAAGTTCATGTTGAAAACCAAATCCATGTTACCTGCCCTGGTGTAACAAGCCAGGAAGTTATGAAAAATTTAGGTTCTGCATTGGATGAAAAATTTAGGGGGTTTCATAATTATGCTGACCAACAAAGTAGAGTTAGATAACTATTTCAAAAATTGCGAAGTGAGAGCCGGAAAAAATGAATTTTAAAGAGGAAATATTAAAATCAATCCAGACTATGATTGATAATAGCATCGGAAATTACAAGGTAGATCGGACCTACAAGTCTGTGATCAAAAGAACCACTGCAAAAGACTATATTATCATTGATAGAACAGGAAACGAACGCACTGTCAAATGCTGCATTCCAGGGATAGTCTTACGAGTTGGGCAAAGCGTATGGGTAAAAGAGCCCATGGGAGATTTGAAAGGCATACATATTTGTGGAGTGGCATAATGGTGTAAATATATTTGTTATAAACATTTTTAAATGGAGGTGATTTATATGGCAAAGCCTCAACTTTATAGAATTAGTCCTTTTGATGCAAATAAAGAACATATTATATCTTTTATGTGGACTGGCAACAGGTCTCATGCCAATAGGATTATAATATACGATAATGATACAAATAATGAAGTATTTAATGACTTGGTATCTACATTTGAATTAAAACATACCATTCCCCCCTATATATTAACGAATGGAAAAAAATATGTTATTCAAGTTCAAACGTATGACGTAGAAAACATCGAGTCTCCATTATCTGATAAAATATTATTTTATACTTTTGAGACACCGGAGTTCCGATTTAACAATATTCCTGAAAATGGCATGGTTACCAACGCTTCTTTTACTGCTTCTGTCTATTATTATTCGCCTGATTGGGAGGATATTAGCACCTTTGCCTTTTATTTGTATGATGCTACGAAAAAGCAGCTCTTACAGAGTAGTACGCTTACGGACTCTTTTAATATCAATTATGCTTTTCGTGGATTAGAAAATAATACGGTTTATTTTATTAGATGTATGGGAGTTACAGTCAATGGAATGGCTCTGGATACAGGATATACAGAGATAACTGTAAAATACGAAAATCCTAACGCCTATTCCAGAATTTATAGTACCGCTCTCCCATCCCAAGGATGTGTACAAGTTGCAAGTAACTTAATTATTATACAATATAATGGGACTGATAGTTTTACTTATGACGATGGAATGATTCATCTTGTAAATAAAACATTATACTACGATGAAGGTTTTTTAATAAAAGATGATTTTACAGTATTGATTCGTGGAAAGAATTTATGGCAAAATGCAGACATTTTTAAAATGAGCAATGGTAACCTTGGTTTATCATTAAGTTCTCATATATATGCTGGTGATAAATTACGTTTTCGGCTGCTTGTGCCCAATGGTATAGGAAATTATTTATTATATTCAGATGAACAGGTTTTTGAGAATGAAGATATGATTACTATCGCTATTAGGCGAAAAAATAATGTTTATCAATTAAAGGTATTTGTCGAGCTTCGATTTACGCAGGAAGGAAATATGTGGTATGGAATACAAAGGCCTGTTAGAGGTGCAAAAGAACGGGATACTTGGATAGATACCAGTGAAGAAATTAGTTATGTTGTAGATAAAAATAGTTTCCGTAACTTTTTGGAGGATATGGAACCAGCAAATGCTATAATCAATGATTTATGGCTTGGAGGTGAGTAAAGCACATGTTTGTATGCGGTAGTAATTTTGTTGGAGGAGAATTGGCCTGTGCTCTCACTCCAACGGATTTAGAAGATATCAATAAAATCGAACTTAAAAATGGTATTTATGATGATTTATATATCACCAAAGCAACTGATTTTGATTTAGATGATAATTACAATAGAGTGTGGAACTTTGATACAATTTTATGGGCAAAGTTTAATGATAATACAAATGCCGGAAATGTAGATTGGAATGTTCAAACTGTATCGCATCTTTTGCTTAAAAGCAGAAATCATGGGGAGTTTCTTTGGAAAACCTTGTTTGTTAAAGAAATCAATACGATTGAAGATTTTGTTATCAATTATCCAGACTATTTTATTGCTTCTGGTGCAACAGTTGAATATGCAATCGTTCCTGTTTTGTATGGAACGGAAGGTAACTATGCTACATCAACGGTGACACCCAAGTTTACAAAAATGTTTTTAATTGAGGGGGATACCGTATGGGGAACAGATCTGACAGACGAATTTTGTGATACAACACGTAATGTCCCCTCTTCTACTGTTGAATTACTAAACAGTAAATATCCTATCTTTGTTAGAAATACGATTGCTAATTATGACACGGGGAATTGTGCTGGCTCGCTTATTCCTCTTGTAAATGAGGAAACCTGTGAATTGGCCTTTGATACTTCCTATGATTACCAGCGTGTTCAATACCAAAAAGCTTTTATGAATTTTATTTGTGATGGCATTCCAAAAATTTTAAAATTGCCAGATGGAAGGATTTGGATTGTGCAGGTTACACCGAATCCCACGGATTCTGCAAATACCGTATACAATAATCGCCAAATTTCTTGGTCTTGGGTTGAGGTTGGAGATATCAATTCCGAAGAAGATTTGTATTATTTAGGTTTGTCTGATGTAGGACCTGAATGGTGGACTAAGTAATGTCATATATAGTTACTCACGAAGATCTGATGCTTGTTCTCCAACAATCTGCGGCTCCTATGACAACGAAATTGCGGATTGAAGTGTTAGATCAGAAACAAAAAATTATTGGTATTCTTTATGGTACAGTGAATGGCAGCATGTCAATATCCGGAGATTCCGATGTTAGACGTACTGCTAGTTTCGTATTACAGCCAACTTTAATAGAAAAAATCAAACTAACAGAAAACAGCTTGCTATGGTTGAATAAAGATATAAGAATATTTGTAGGATTGTATAACATTCGCACAAAGGAATATAAATATTATCCCCTGGGAACTTATGTCTATACGGATACTTCCGGAACCTATGACGCTACAACGAACAGTTTGACTGTAAATTGTTCTGATTTTATGAAGAAACTCGATGGTACAAAAAATGGGCAGCTTGGCCCTTTGAAAATCCTATATCCAGCATATAAAGAAAATGAGCTAACAGGAGAAGTAATCGAATATAATATTATACGTGATGCAGTTATCGAAACTTTGGAAAAATTGGCACATATTACAAACCACAGGGTCAATGATATTGGCGTGTACAAAGCAATGCCTGAATATAATGATAATTGGAAAAAGTATAGGGAAGAAAACGATACTACCTGGAATACTATTCCTTTTGATCAGGAGTTTTCGGCTGGTTGTAGCGTACTCTCTATTTTAATAGCTTTTCGCGATTTATATCCCAATTATGAGATGTTTTTCGATATGGAAACAAATACTTTTATTTGCCAATTAAAGCCTTTGTGTTATAACGATGATGTGTTTTTGGATAATGATTTTATTCAAAAAGTTTTAATTTCTGAAAATTCTACGATTGATATGACCAGCATAAAAAATATCTGCGAGGTTTGGGGGAAAATCATTGATACTGACTTTTATAGTGATACATGCTCCTATTCCAACAATGTCTATGCTTCAACTATTTCTGGGTATGATGATGACTATTATAATGGGGATATAATTGCACTGCGGATTCCCTTATCGAACCAAGCAAATGCAAAATTAAATATTAATGGTTTAGGTGTAGTTGGAATATATAATGAAGCTACTGAAAATCCTATTGGTGCCAATGTTTTAAAGCCCAATCAAGTTTATGCTTTTAAAATAAAGAAAAAACACATGGATAATCAAGATGTTATACAGGCTTATTTATTGGGACAATGGCAAGTTCATGCCATGAATGTTTTGACAAATGGAAGAAAAAGCGGTCAGTTTGTAACTGGCTATGATGGCAAACAATACGAATTGTATTCAAAAGAGTATTTTCAGAAGTTTTATAATTGTGATCGTGTTGACATGACCATTATCCCAAACTCTCCCTATACAGTTGAAAAGCTTGGGGAGATCCCTGATATTAAAATTAGTGGTGAATATGAAAATATTACATCTGATGATCTTGCAGCAGACCGGGCTAAATGGGAAAATTGGAAAAATTGTAGATTAACTGATAATATTACGATTACGACTGCTCTCCTGCCTTTTCTTGATGTAAATAAAAAAGTGTCTTATAAACGTAGCGATGCAGATAAGGAATATCAATATATTATTACTTCTATTTCTCATGATTTTTCTGCGTTTACATCTACAATCACCATGTATAGATTCTATCCATTATACGAAACACTACTGAAAGAGGCTGGCACTCATAAGGTGTTGGCTGAATACAGTCACGGTGTATTAAGCAAATATACCCATGACGAACTTGTTATGGTAATCAGTGGAGATGAATTATAAAATATGTTTAAATTTGCAGGGGCTGTTGCAAAAGTAGATGAATAATCTACCGGAGCAACAGCTTCGCTTTTATGCCTAAAAACAGAAAAGCAGGCTCCGAAGAACCTGCCATCCGTGGTATAATAAGTTATGACGAGTAACTTAAATTACACTAAGAATTATACCGAATTCGGCGAGCCTTATCAACTGGTTTTGCCATTAAGTTTGGAAGGTCTGGTTCCTGATGATGATTCTGTCAGACTGCTGAGCCACGAACTGGAGGGATTAGATTACACTTTGCTGTATCAGGTTTACTCTGCCAAGGGCAGAAATCCGGCAGTGGACCCAAAGACCATGTTCAAGATCCTGACCTATGCTTATTCCCAAAACATGTATTCATCGAGAAAGATCGAGACCGCCTGCAGGCGTGACGTCAACTTTATGTGGCTGTTAGCCGGCCAGAAAGCGCCTGACCACAGCACCATCGCCCGCTTCCGTACAGGATTTCTGGCAGGTGCCTGTGAGAGCCTTTTCTATCAGATGGTAAAAAGGCTCTCACAGGCTGGTGAACTATCAA
>JAAWAC010000008.1 GCA_022791975.1 Lachnospiraceae bacterium
GTACGGACGACGCCCGGAAGGAATTTGCAGACGCGTAAGCGGATGAAAAATCCTTCCAGAGAAGAGGGAGTCGGGAGGACAGATGCGGAACTTAAAATAGGAGGTTGTAATATGGGAATACCAAGACACTATGAAAATTTAGGGGTGCTCCACGAGAACACTCTGCCAGCCAGGGCTTACTATATCCCGGCATCTGCATGGATGGATAACCTTGTGGAGAACCGGGAAGCTTCGGACCGGTTGCAGCTGCTAAAGGGCGAATGGAATTTTTGTTATCACAGAAGTGTCTATGATCTGGAGGAGGGATTTTATCAGGGAAATTTGGACAGCTCTGTCTACAGGCCGGTGAAGGTTCCCGGGGTATGGCAGATGGAGGGGTATGATGCCCACCAGTATACCAATATTCGGTATCCCTTTCCTTTTGATCCTCCCTATGTACCTCAGGACAATCCCTGTGGGGTCTATGTACATGATTTTGATTACCGGAAAGATGAGGCGGCGCCGGAGGCCTATCTAAATTTTGAGGGCGTAGACTCCTGCTTCTATGTATGGCTTAACGGGGTCTATGTGGGATATAGCCAGGTATCCCACTGTACCAGTGAATTTAACGTGTCAGCAATGCTTTTGGAGGGACAAAACCGTCTGACTGTGCTGGTGCTGAAATGGTGTGACGGAAGCTATCTGGAGGACCAGGATAAATTTCGCATCAGTGGCATATTTCGGGAGGTATATCTATTAAAACGCCCCCGGGAGTGCGTAAGGGATTATTTTGTGAGGACAATCATAGGGGAAAAAGAAGCGGAGGTACGGATAGAGCTCCAGTATTGGGGGAAGAAGATTCCCACAATGGTTTCCCTTTATGACAGAGATAAGCAGAGGGTGGATTCGGTTGGGACAGAAGAGGGAGGGGTGATTTCCTTACATATTCCGGATGGGATTCTCTGGAATACAGAGGCGCCCTTTCTGTATACACTGGTGATTGATACGGAGGCGGAGGTGATCGCAGATTATGTGGGACTGCGGGATATCCGGATACAAGGGAAAGCTGTCTTGCTTAACGGGAAACGGATCATCTTTCGGGGAGTAAATCGACATGAATTTGATCCAGTCACAGGACCATCCGTCTCCGTGGAGCAAATGAAAAGAGATTTGGAACTGATGAAGCGCCACAATATCAATGCTATCCGGGCCAGTCATTATCCCAATGCGCCAGTTTTTTATCAGCTGTGTGATAAATATGGCTTTCTGGTGGTGGATGAAGCGGATATAGAGAGCCATGGGCCAGTGGAATTCTACTATAAGGACAAGCGGGAGGAAAATAAATTTGACCGGTGGAATGAAGCTATAGCGGATAATCCGGTGTGGGAGGAGGCTATCCTGGATCGGGTGCAGCTTTTGGTAGAGCGAGATAAGAACCGGGCCTGTGTGGTGATCTGGTCTATGGGAAACGAGAGTGCCTATGGCTGCAATTTCCAAAAGGCCTTGCAGTGGACAAAGGCCCATGACCCTTCCAGGCTGACCCACTATGAGAGTGCCCGATATAGAAAAGCGGGAAAAGACTATGATTTTTCCTGTCTGGACTTGTACAGCAGAATGTATCCTTCTCTGGAGGAGATACAGGAATATCTGGATGGGGAGTCTCAAAAACCCCTGATTCTCTGTGAATACTGCCATTCCATGGGAAATGGGCCGGGGGATTTGGAGGACTATTTTGAGCGGTTCCAGGAGAATGACAGAATGTGTGGCGGTTTTGTGTGGGAGTGGTGTGACCACGCTGTGGCCCATGGGAAAACCCCGGAAGGAAAGACTATGTATTATTACGGAGGGGATCACGGGGAGGAGATCCACGACGGAAATTTTTGCATGGATGGTTTGGTCTATCCCGACAGAACGCCCCATACGGGACTGCTGGAATATAGAAATGTCTACCGCCCGGCCCGGGTTGTCTCCTTTGATCAGAGTACGGGCAGACTGACCTTGAGAAATTACAGGGAATTTACGGATTTACAGGACTATCTGGACATCCGTTATGAGGTAAACTGCGACGGAGTTTGTGGGGAATCCGGGGAAATTCGGGAGTTTGCCGCAAAGCCGGGACAGGAGTGCAGTGTGTTTCTCTCCGTGAATGTGCCAGAGCGAGGGCAGGTTTATCTCAGGCTGTATTACTACAGGAAACGATCGGAGGCGCTGGTGCCGGCAGGGTGCCTTTTGGGATATGAGGAGATCCCCCTTCAGACAGGAGATAACCGAAACCAGACTGGCGTTGGGCTACTTTCCCGCACAAAGGAGGGGCCCATGCTTATGGAAAGGATAGAATCGAAAGCTGCTATTGTTTTAAGAGGGGTTGACTTTACCTATACCTATGACAGGCGAACGGGGGTGTTTTCCCAGCTTTGTTATAAAGGACGGGAATATCTTACCAGGCCCATGGAATTGAATATCTGGCGTGCTCCCACAGACAATGACAGGTATAGCAAGGAAAACTGGAAAAAAGCCCAGTACCACCGGGCCTCTGCAAGAGCCTATGAAACCCGGATTTGTCAGGAAGGATCGGCTTTAAAAATATGGAGTAGCATGTCCATGACTGGGCCCTCAATACAGCGAATAATGGATATTGAGGCGGTTTGGCAGGTGGATAGCAGTGGGGGGATTCAGGGGACCTTTCAGGTACGAAAAAACAAAGAATTTCCAGATTTTCCTAGATTTGGACTTCGGCTGTTTTTGGAACAGGAGTTTGAGCAGGTATCCTACTATGGCATGGGGCCCTATGAGAGCTACAGGGATAAGCACCGAGCCTCCCTTCACGGGCTCTATCACGGTACAGTTAGGAAGCTACATGAGGATTATATCCGTCCCCAGGAGAATGGAAGCCATATGGGATGTGCGTATGTGACCTTGTTTCAGGGCTCTCGGGGCCTTACGGCTGTGTCCCAGGTGCCCTTTTCCTTTCAGACCTCGGTGTATCCCCAGGAAGAGTTGGAGGAGAAGGCTCACAACTATGAGTTGGAGCCCTGTGGCAGCACAGTGCTGTGCCTGGACTATGCCCAAAATGGCATAGGCTCTAACAGCTGTGGGCCAGAGGTGCTGGATAAATATCGGTTTAAGGAGGAAACATTTACATTTTGTATAAAGCTTGTGCCCTTTGGAATCAAGGAGGAGGGGCAGGCGTAAGGTTAAGAGAGCAATCCCCTATGTAAGGGTATCCCAGCATGCATCAATCCGGAACCGGATATTCCAGAATGGGGGAGTGCAAAATAAGTTCCTACTGGCAGGAGAGAGCAAGCTTCTGCTGGCAAAGGGGCATGGAAAGGAGAACATTTTTATGCAGGAAAAGAAGTATCTGAAATGGTACAACAAGGTGGGATATGGTTCCGGAGATATTGCAGGTAATGTAGTATATGCATTTCTATCCTCCTTTGTGATGATTTATCTCACTAACACTGTAGGGTTAAATCCCGGGATTGTGGGGACGTTGATTGCAGTATCCAAATTTTTTGACGGGATCACAGATATTTTCTTTGGAGCCATGATTGACAAGACAAAAAGCAGGATGGGAAAGGCAAGACCCTGGATGCTCTATGCGTACATAGGCTGCGCGGTGACGCTGGCCGCCATCTTTGCTATCCCTGTGGATCTGGGAAGGAGCGCCCAGTATGCCTGGTTCTTTATTGCCTACACGCTGCTAAATGCCGTATTCTACACGGCCAACAATATCGCGTATTCTGCGCTAACTGCTCTTGTGACCAAAAACAGCAGAGAGCGGGTGCAGATGGGGTCATGCCGGTTTATCTTTGCCTTTACCACAAGCCTTCTCATTCAGTCCATAACTATTGGAGCTGTGGGGCTCTTTGGGGGCGGAGCAGCCGGATGGAGAGCTGTGGCTGTGATCTACGCGCTGGTGGGTCTTCTGGTCAATACCCTCTCCGTCTTGTCTGTAAAGGAGCTCTCAGAGGAAGAGCTTGGTGGAAGCCAAAATACAGGAATGGGCGCTGTGAGAGAGATAGAGTCCGGAGAAAATACGGAGACTATGAAAGGAACGGAAGATGTAGCAGAGTCTGCGCCTTTTCGGGAAGAACCTTATGGCCTAATGGCTGCGGCGAAACTGCTGGTCTCCAATAAATTTTATCTTATGATCTGCGGGGTATATATTCTTCAGCAGGTGTATGGTGCCATGTTAAATATGGGCATTTATTATATGACCTATGTGCTGAAAAATGAAAATCTATACGGCGTATTTTCCTGGGCCATCAATATTCCCCTGATTGGGGCCCTGCTGGTGACGCCCACCTTGGTGGCTAGATGGAGGGGAATGTACAAGCTGAACCTGCGGGGCTATATCCTGGGGACCCTTGGGCGGGCCATGGTGGTGGTGGCAGGCTATCTGGGAAGCGTGCCTCTCATGCTCTTTTTTACCGGTGTGGCAGCCCTTGGGCAGGGGCCCTGGCAGGGGGACATGAATGCGGTGATCGCCTCCTGCTCGGAGTATACCTATCTCACAAAGCACAAGCGAGTGGATGGGACCATGTATTCCTGCACCTCCCTGGGGGTAAAGCTTGGGGGCGGCTTGGGGACAGCCATTGCAGGCTGGATGCTTGCCATAAGCGGATTTGAAGGAACGTTGGCTGTACAGCCAAAATCCTGTATCCAAATGCTGTATTTTATGTATCTGTGGGTGCCCCTGATCATTAGTCTCTTGATTACTCTGGTACTTTCCCGGATGAATGTGGAGGAAACCAACGAAAGGCTGAGACAGCAGTTGGGGTAGGAGTCTCCTTTTCAGGAACCCTTGCCTCTTTGGCTCTCCTGTGTTATAATTTTAGAAAAGAGCAGGGAGGGAGAGAAGTCCATGAGAATCGGAGCGGGGTTTTATGGAAATCTGTCGCCAGTCAGCCAGGGTGACAGGCTGGAGCATGTGAAGAATTTACAGATGAAGCGCCGGTTGCTTCAAAACAGCCTTCAGATGATGAGGACGGCGGATCCGGACAGTGGGATCTCCCAGGAGCAGCTGGATGAGCTGGAGCTTCGGGTGGAAGAGGTGTCTTTGGATATGAAGGCCACCATGGGGGGTGATACCTATGCCACAGAAAAACAGGTGCTTTTTGCGCTGTCCAGTATGATGGAGGTACAGGAAGAGGGAAGGACCGAGAAGAAAGGGAAGGAATTCCAGAAGGCACCGGACCTGGATTCCTTTGAAAAGGAGATCGAACCCCTGGCAGAGGACTTACAGAAATAGAAAAAGCCCCTTTAAAAAGCATATCTCCCGGAAAGAGTACAGGCCGCCATTGCATAAGATATGGCAAGAGCAAAAGGGAAGGCTTTAGGATGAGGGAGCACCACGTGGCGTGCCGGATAGAAGGAGATTTGTCCAGGGCCAGGGAGCTGGTACGCCTG
The DNA here is from genome assembly GCA_022791975.1 of Lachnospiraceae bacterium. Classification (GTDB taxonomy): domain Bacteria; phylum Bacillota; class Clostridia; order Lachnospirales; family Lachnospiraceae; genus RGIG4284. The sequence continues at coordinate 5,392 of JAAWAC010000008.1, forward strand.
GAGACAGAATGCTTTTACGTAGAGATGCTGGAGCGGGTTTTAGTCAGAGATGGCTGGTCCAGGGAGGAACAGCTGGAGCTGACAGACAGAGTGCTGGAGGCGATAAAAGCAATATGCCGGGAAAAGGAATAGAGAACGGCGGTAAGCCGTAGGATGTATTAAATATATCCTGCGGCTTTTGCTTGTATGACGGGCATGCCTGTGTTCTGTGGTGAAAGTCCACATAGGCGTA
>JAAWAC010000009.1 GCA_022791975.1 Lachnospiraceae bacterium
GTTATGATTATTACGTAGAACGTCATGCTTTGAAGATATGTTGAACCGCCGTATGCCGAACGGCATGTACGGTGGTGTGAGAGGGGGATTAAATTCCCCCTACTCGATTTCTTTAAAAACAGGAAGTAATGAGAGGCGGTTTTTCGCCAAGGTGGAACTCCCCCCTAAATTTAGTAGTTGAAAAAAATGACGAATTACGTTATATTAAATACAATAGGCTTTTATAAAGAGGAGTGATGAAAAATGAGACTAAGGCTTGCAGTGATTCCGGGAGACGGGATTGGTCCGGAAATTGTCAGAGAGGCGAGAAAGGTCCTGAATCGGGTAGCGCAGTTATATGGTCACCAGATTGAGGCCACCCAGGTTCTTATGGGCGGCGCTTCCATAGACGCATGTGGAGAGCCTTTGACAGATGAAGCATTAGAGGTCATAAGACAGCAGGATGCCATTTTAATGGGATCTGTGGGAGGAAACCCGGCCACCTCCCCCTGGTATCAGTTGCCGCCCCAGAAGCGGCCGGAGGCAGCCCTGTTGCGTCTTCGAAAAGAAATGGGACTGTTTGCCAATCTGCGTCCAGCGTACCTTTACAAAGAGCTCCGGAGTGCCTGTCCCCTGCGGGATGAGATCATCGGGGACGGCTTTGATATGATGATCATGCGGGAGTTGACAGGAGGGCTTTATTTTGGACAGCGGAAAACGGAAGAGATAGACGGTGTGATGACAGCGGTGGACACTTTGACTTATAATGAGATGGAGATCCGCCGAATTGCAAAGCGTGCTTTTGATATTGCCATGAAGCGTCGGAAAAAGGTGTGCAGTGTGGACAAAGCGAACGTGTTGGATTCCTCCCGGTTATGGCGAAAGGTTGTGGAGGAGGTAGCAAAAGATTATCCAGAGGTATCCTGGGAACATATGCTGGTGGACAACTGTGCGATGCAGCTGGTGAAAGATCCCCGGCAATTTGATGTGATTTTAACCGAAAATATGTTCGGCGATATTTTGTCTGATGAGGCCAGCATGGTGACAGGTTCCATCGGTATGCTGTCCAGCGCCAGCTTAAACGATACAAAATTTGGACTTTATGAACCCAGTGGTGGTTCTGCCCCGGATATTGCCGGGAAAGACCTGGCCAACCCCATTGCCACCATATTGTCGGCAGCCATGATGCTGCGATATACTTTTGATTTGGATCAGGAAGCGGCCGCGGTGGAGGCTGCTGTCCAGCAGGTGTTGACGGAGGGATATCGGACCGGAGACATTATGGCGGAGGGCTGTACCCAGGTGGGAACCGTGGCTATGGGCGATCTTATCACGGAGCGTATCCGGGGATAAAAACGGAATCTGAAACGAAACCGGCGGGAAAAGAGAAAACCTAAAGGGGACCGGGAAGACTGGACTGTACCGGAAAAGACAGGAAAATAAAAAGAATAGGAGAGTGTGAGATATGAGAAGTGACGCAGTGACCAAGGGTGCTCAACAGGCGCCCCATAGAAGTCTGTTTTATGCATTGGGATATACAAAGGAAGAGCTGGAGCGTCCCCTGGTGGGAATTGTCAGCTCCTACAATGAGATTGTGCCGGGACATATGAATCTGGATAAGATTGTGGACGCGGTAAAGATGGGCGTATCCATGGCAGGGGGAACCCCGGTGGTGTTCCCGGCTATTGCAGTGTGTGACGGCATTGCCATGGGACACGCGGGAATGAAGTATTCCCTGGTGACCCGGGACTTAATTGCAGACTCTACAGAATGTATGGCTATGGCCCATCAGTTTGACGCCCTGGTTATGGTTCCTAACTGCGATAAAAATGTGCCAGGACTTTTGATGGCTGCGGCACGGATCAATATTCCCACCATATTTGTCAGCGGAGGCCCCATGCTGGCTGGCCATGTACAGGGACAGAAGCGCAGTCTTTCTAGCATGTTTGAGGCTGTGGGCGCTCACGCAGCGGGAACCATGACGGCGGAGGAGCTGGAGGAGTTTGAGCGGAAGGTATGTCCCACCTGTGGGTCCTGCTCTGGTATGTATACAGCCAACAGCATGAACTGCCTGACGGAGGTGCTGGGCATGGGCCTTAGAGGAAACGGAACCATTCCCGCAGTGTTCTCGGAGAGGTTGCAGCTGGCAAAGCATGCAGGCATGCAGGTTATGGAGCTGTGGAGAAAGGACATTCGTCCCCGGGATATTATGACGGAGAAGGCCTTCTTAAATGCCCTGACCGTGGATATGGCTCTGGGGTGCTCCACCAACAGCATGTTGCATCTGCCTGCCATTGCCCATGAGGCCGGCGTGGAGTTGAATTTAGATATTGCCAATGAGATCAGCGCCCGGACGCCTAACCTGTGTCATCTGGCTCCGGCAGGCCCCACCTACATAGAAGATTTAAATGAGGCTGGGGGCGTCTACGCGGTGATGTATGAATTAAATAAGAAGAAACTCCTTCACACGGATCTTCTCACGGCTACGGGAAAGACTGTGGGAGAGAATATTGAGGGCTGTGTCAACCGGAATCCAGAGGTGATTCGTCCTATTGACAATCCCTACAGCGAGACCGGCGGAATTGCTGTGCTCAAGGGAAACCTGGCTCCGGACTCCGGCGTGGTAAAGCGCTCCGCGGTGGTGCCGGAAATGATGGTGCACGAAGGTCCGGCCAGAGTCTTTGACTGTGAGGAGGATGCCATTGCAGCCATCAAGGGTGGAAAGATTGTGGCTGGCGATGTGGTGGTGATTCGCTACGAGGGCCCCAAAGGAGGTCCGGGCATGCGGGAGATGTTGAATCCCACCTCGGCCATTGCAGGCATGGGTCTGGGCTCCAGTGTGGCTTTGATTACGGATGGCCGGTTTAGCGGTGCTTCTAGGGGAGCCTCTATTGGACATGTGTCTCCGGAGGCAGCGGTAGGCGGCCCCATTGCCCTGGTGGAAGAGGGAGATATTATCCGGATCAATATTCCAGAGAATCGGCTGGAGCTGGCAGTTTCCGATGAAGAGCTGGCAGCCCGGAAGGCAAAATGGCAGCCCAGAGAGCCCAGGATTACCACAGGCTATTTGAGCCGCTATGCAAAAATGGTAACCTCCGGTAATCGGGGAGCCATTCTGGAAAAATAGAGAGCAAAGGGAGAAATAGAACTATATGCAGCTGACAGGAGCGGAAATTGTAATTGAATGTATGAAGGAGCAGGGGGTGGATACCATTTTTGGGTATCCGGGCGGAACCATTTTAAATATTTACGATGCCCTGTATAAGCATGGGGAGATTCGCCATATTCTCACCTCCCACGAACAGGGGGCGTCCCATGCAGCCGACGGATATGCCCGTTCCACGGGCAAAGTGGGCGTGTGCTTTGCCACCTCCGGTCCGGGAGCTACCAATCTGGTTACCGGTATTGCCACGGCTTACATGGATTCCATTCCCCTGGTGGCCATCACCTGTAATGTGGGCACCTCCCTTTTGGGAAAGGATTCTTTTCAGGAAATTGACATTACAGGAGTCACAATGCCCATCACCAAGCATAATTATATAGTGAAGGATGTGACAAAACTTGCGGATACCATTCGCAAGGCTTTTGCTATTGCCAAATCCGGCCGGCCTGGCCCGGTGCTGGTGGATATTACCAAGGACGTGACAGCCAATGAGACGGAATATACACCCCAGAAGCCTGCACCCATAGAGCGGGTAAAGGATACCATCCGGGAGGAGGATGTGGAGAAGGCTCTGAAAATGATTGCAAAGGCCAAGCGCCCCTTTATTTTCGTAGGTGGTGGTGCAGTCCTCTCCGATGCGGCCAGAGAGGTGACGGAGCTGGCGGAAAAGATCCAGGCTCCGGTGTGCGACAGCCTGATGGGAAAGGGTGCCTTTTCCGGAGAGCATTCCCTGTATACAGGAATGTTGGGTATGCACGGCACCAAGACAGCCAATTTTGGTGTTACCCGCTGTGACCTGTTGATTACCATCGGAGCCCGGTTCAGCGATCGAGTGACAGGAAATACAGAGCGGTTTGCAGGGAAGGCAAAGATTTTGCAGATCGATATTGATCCGGCGGAGATCAATAAAAATATTTTGGTGGATGGAAGCATTATCGGAGATGTGAAAGAGGTTTTGCAGGTTCTGAATCCCCGGATAGATCAGATGGAGCATGCAGAATGGCTGGAGGAGATTCAGGGGCTCCAGGCAAAATATCCCCTGCGCTATGAGCAGGATAAGCTTACCGGCCCTTATATTATTCAGGAGCTTTATCGGGTAACCGGCGGGGACGCCATTGTCACCACGGATGTGGGGCAACATCAGATGTGGGCGGCCCAGTATTTTAAATATAAAAATCCCCGCACCTTTCTAAGCTCCGGCGGCTTGGGAACCATGGGCTATGGTCTGGGAGCCTGTATCGGCGCCAAGGTGGGAAATCCGGAGAAAATCGTGGTAAACATTGGCGGAGACGGGTGCTTCCGCATGAACTTAAATGAGTTGGCCACAGCAGCCCGACATAAGATTCCCATTATTCAGATTGTGGTAAACAATCACGTGCTGGGAATGGTTCGCCAGTGGCAGACTCTGTTCTACGGACAGAGGTATTCCTCCACGGTGCTGGATGATTCCGTGGATTTTGTGAAGGTGGCTGAGGGACTGGGTGCTGCGGGCATTCGGGTGTCCAAGCGGGAGGAAATGGGTCCTGCACTGGAAAAGGCTATTGCCATGGGATGTCCGGTGGTGCTGGATTGTCAGATTGAGTCGGATGATAAGGTATTCCCCATGGTGTCGCCAGGAGCGGCCATTGAGGAGGCCTTTGACGAGGAGGATTTAATAAATAATTAAAAACAGAGAAAAGGGGGCGGTTGTTTTGCGGCGGTCCCTTTTCTGTAGGAGGGATATAGGGTGATTTTTGATTTCCAGCACGGGCTGAGAATGACAAAACCGGATTTTTATCAGGGAAGTTTTTCCCTATGAATGTGCAGAGAATAAAAAAGAACCGAATTCTATTTGGGGCTGTTATGGGGATAGCCCTGGTATATTTAGCTTTGTCCATATTTTTTATGGAGCGCTTTTTTCCGGGTACCCAGATTAATGGAGAAGATTGCGGCTTGCTACATGTGTCTGAGGTAGAGCAGTGGATTTTTTCTCAGGCAGAGGTATATACCCTGGAGCTTTCGGAGCGGGGCGGTGGAACAGAGCAGCTTACTATGAAGGACTTGGGGGGCTATTTTGAGCCTCATCATCAGGTGTTAAAGGCGAAGCGCCAGCAGAATGGATTCCTTTGGCCGCGGATGCTCTGGAGCAGGGACAGCTATGAGGTTTACCCGGAGCCTGTTTTTGAGGAGGAGGCCTTTTGGCAGGGCTTAGAGGCTCTGGACTGCATACAAAAGGAGATCGCGCCCAGAGATGCCGGGATAGTGTTTACCGATACGGGATATCGGGTGCTGGAGGAAGCCAGAGGACTTAAGCTTGATCGGGAGGCCTTCGCAGAGACGATCCGGCAGGCCTTTGCAAGGCTGGAGCCCAGGGTAGATCTGGAGGAGAAGGGCTGCTATGTGGAGCCGGCTATTTATAGTGATACCCAGGAGTTTCAGGAGATGACGGAGCAGCTGGATGTGTGGTTTTCTGCCCAGGTAACCTATGAGATTGGAGAGAAGCCCCTGGTGGTGGATGCCAGGCAGATACAGGAATGGATTCTCCTCTCAGAGGCGGAAGGAAAGGCAGAGCTGCAGACAGAAAAGATTGCGGACTATATAAATATTTTGGCGGATGCCTACGACGAGGAGAGCACCAAGCGGGTATTTTACAGCACCAACCGGGGACGGATTGTGCTGACAGACAGACGCCATCAGTGGCTGATTGACAGGGAAGCGGAGATCGCAGCTCTAACGGCCTGTATCCAGGAGGGTGGCAAGATTCATCGAGAGCCTTACTATCAGGTACCAGAAGGTCCCAGCATGGGTTCTGAGATTGGAGATACCTATGTGGAGGTGGATATGGGGGCGCAGCATCTGTGGGTGTACCGGGAGGGAAAGATGGTTCTGGAAACCGATGTGGTTACAGGAAATACGGGCCTTCGCCGGGGAACCCCAGGCATACTGGCTTATGTATACAGCAAGGAGCGAAACCGGATTTTGCGGGGAGAGGACTACGAAAGCTTTGTGCGGTACTGGGTTCCTTTTTACCGGGGGTATGGTATCCATGATGCCTCCTGGCGGGGAAATTTCGGGGGAAGCATTTATAAGACCAATGGCTCCCACGGCTGTGTGAATATTCCGCCCTCCGTGATGCCCAGTTTGTTTGAGCATGTGGAGTTGGGGATGCCAGTGATCACGTATTATTAGGATAGGAAGGTACGAGAGTACATAGACAGGAGGAGGAAATGAAAAAATGAGCCGTGTGTACAACTTTTCGGCGGGGCCGGCTGTGTTGCCGGAGGAGGTTCTAAAGGAGGTGGCGGCAGAGATGATGGACTACCGGGGGACCGGTATGTCGGTCATGGAAATGTCCCATCGATCCCCAGCCTTTGAGGAGATTATTCAAACAGCAGAGCAGGATTTAAGGGATCTGATGGGGATTCCAGATAACTATAAAGTGCTCTTTCTCCAGGGTGGAGCTCATCTGCAGTTTTCCATGATTCCCATGAATCTTATGAAAAACCGGGTGGCGGACTACATTGTTACTGGCCAGTGGGCTAAACGGGCCTGGAAAGAAGCTGCCATCTTTGGGAAGGCGAATAAGATTGCAGACTCGGAGGATCAGACCTTTTCCTATATTCCGGATTGTTCTGATTTGCCGATTAGCCCGGATGCGGACTATGTGTATATTTGCGAAAACAATACCATTTATGGGACAAAGTTTCACAAGCTTCCCAACACCAAGGGAAAGCTTCTGGTGTCGGATGTGTCCTCCTGCTTTTTGTCGGAGCCGGTGGACGTGACCCAGTATGGCCTTCTTTACGGAGGGGTGCAGAAAAATATTGGCCCGGCTGGTATGGTGATTGTGATTATCCGGGAGGATTTGATTGGAGAGGACACCCTACCGGGAACTCCTACCTATCTGAAATACAAGATTCATGCGGACAATGGTTCTCTTTACAATACGCCTAATTCCTACTGTATCTATGTGTGTGGCAAGGTGTTTCAGTGGCTGAAGGCCATGGGCGGTCTGGAGGTTATGAAGGAGCGCAATGAGAAAAAGGCGGCTGTTTTGTATGAATATTTGGACAATAGCCGGCTGTTTCAGGGAAGTGTGAGAAAAGAGGACCGCTCCCTGATGAATGTGCCCTTTGTGACAGGAAACAAGGAGATGGATGAAAAATTTGTTCGGGCAGCGAAAGATGCAGGCCTTGTAAATCTCAAGGGACATCGGAGCGTAGGCGGTATGCGGGCCAGCATTTACAATGCCATGCCTCTGGAGGGGGTTCAGGCACTGGTGTCCTTTATGAAGAAGTTTGAGGAGGAAAATCTGTAGACATGTTTCATTATTATTGTTTAAATCCCATTGCTTCCTTTGGGCTGGATTATTTTAATAAGGATTATGAGGAGGCGGAGGAGCTGGCGCAGGCTGATGCGGTGCTGGTGCGCAGTGCCGCCATGCATGATATGGAGCTTCCCGAGAAGCTTTGTGCTGTGGCCAGAGCTGGGGCCGGTGTCAATAATATTCCTCTGGAAAAATGCTCGGAGCAGGGCATTGTGGTATTTAATACGCCGGGAGCCAATGCCAACGGGGTAAAGGAGCTGGTGTTGGCAGGACTTTTGCTGGCATCCCGGGATATTATCGGGGGCGTGAACTGGGTGCAATCGGAGCGTATGAACGAGGAGATTGCCAAGGAATCGGAAAAGCAGAAAAAGCAGTTTGCTGGCCGGGAGATTCTGGGGAAAAAGCTTGGGATCATTGGTCTTGGGGCTATTGGTGTCCAGGTGGCCAATGCGGCCACCCATCTTGGCATGGAGGTGCTGGGATATGACCCCTATATTTCCGTGGAGGCGGCCTGGAATCTGTCCCGGAGCATTCGACACATCACCAATGTGGATGATATTTACCGGGAATGCGATTACATTACCATTCATGTGCCCTTGTTGGACAGCACCCGGCAGATGATCAATGCAGCGGCCATCTCCCGGATGAAGGAGGGCGTGGTGGTGCTTAATTTTGCCCGGGATCTTCTGGTAGATGAGAAGGATATGGTGTCGGCTCTACGGGAGGGAAAAGTAAAGCGGTATGTGACGGATTTCCCCAATCCCACCACAGCCGGGGCCAGGGGAACCATTGTGATTCCACATCTGGGGGCCTCCACCACAGAGGCGGAGGAAAACTGTGCCCGGGCGGCGGTAAAGGAGATTCGCTGCTATCTGGAGCACGGAAATATCAAGAATTCCGTAAACTTCCCGGACTGTGACATGGGAATTCCCGCCTATCCCTGTCGGATTGCCATTGCCCACCGGAATATTAAAAATATGCTAAAGCAGTTTGCAGCGATAATGAGTAGCGAGGACCACAATATTGGAAATATGACCAACAAAAGCCGGGGGAATTATGCCTATTCCATGTTTGATTTGGAGTCCAAGGCCAGCCCGGAGCTGATTGGTAAGCTGGAACAGATTAAAGGAGTCTTGAAGGTGAGGGTGATCCAGTAATGGCGATTTTTCAGGCATTTCGTTGTATACATCCGGCAACCGGGCTGGAGGCGGAAATTGCGGCCCTGCCCTATGATGTGTACAGCCGGGAGGAGGCAGTTGAGGCCCTTCAGGGACATGCGCGTTCTTTTCTTAGGATTGACCGGGCGGAGACTCAGTTTCCGGCATCTGTGGGAACCTATGACCCTTGTGTCTATGAGAAGGCCCGGGAGCTTCTGTGGTCTATGGTGGAGGCCGGCGAGTTTGTGGAGGACAAAGAGGAGGCCTACTATCTTTATGAGCTGACCATGGAGGGGAGAAGTCAGACAGGTATTGTGGGCTGTGCCTCTGTGGATGATTATCTTTCCGGGGTGATTAAAAAGCATGAAAACACCCGGGCAGAGAAGGAACAGGACCGAATCTGTCATGTGAATACTTGTGGCGCTCAGACCGGCCCCATTTTTCTGGCCTATCGGGAGGAAGAGCATATCCAGCAGGTGGTGAGACAGGTAAAGGAGACACCACCAGTCTTTTCCTTTGTATCGGAGGACGGTGTGGGACATCGGGGCTGGAAAATCCATGGAGAGGATCAGATAGAAGCGCTGTCTAAGGCATTTTCTGGACTGGAAAACCTGTATATTGCGGACGGACACCATCGGGCAGCCTCGGCTGTACGGGTGGGGCAGATGCGCAGAGAGCAGCACCCGGACTTTACTGGGGAGGAGCCTTTTAACTTCTTTTTGGCAGTGGCTTTTCCCCACACGGAGCTGAAAATCCTGGACTACAACCGGGTGGTCCGGGATCTGAATGGACTTGAGGCATCAGAATTTCTCTGTAAGGTACAGGAGCATTTTTCAGTGGAACCCTTGGAAGAGCGGCAAGGTCCTGGGGAGAAGGGGCAGTTTACCATGTTTTTAGAGGAAAGGTGGTATCTTCTTAGGGCCAAAGCGGATATTTTAAGCCAAGACCCGGTTGGGGGGCTGGATGTGTCTTTGCTCCAGGAACATCTGTTAGGACCCATACTTGGGATCGCAGATCCCAGAACAGACAGGCGTATTGATTTTATTGGCGGTATCCGGGGACTTTCGGAGTTGGAGCGCAGAGTACATCAGGATATGAAGGTGGCCTTTGCCATGTACCCCACTTCTATTGAGGAGCTGTTTGCGGTGGCAGATGCAGGTCTTTTAATGCCCCCGAAATCCACCTGGTTTGAGCCTAAGCTTCGGAGCGGGCTCTTTATTCACAGGATTGGGCCGGGGGAGCCTTGAATTTTTTTTAGATTGTGTTATACTAGGCGTAGATAGGGAATGAGCACAGGCGTGGAAGCGTCAAAAGAAGCAGGAGAGGAACATGAAGCGGGTATTACTGAAATTAAGCGGGGAGGCCCTTGCCGGTGAAAAGCATACCGGCTTTGATGAGGCCACCGTGTTGGGAGTGGCTGGACAAGTAAAGGAACTGGTGGATGCGGGCATCCAGGTTGGCATTGTCATCGGTGGTGGAAATTTCTGGCGGGGAAGAACCAGTGAACATATGGATCGGACTAAGGCGGATCAGATTGGGATGTTGGCCACGGTCATGAACTGTATTTATGTATCGGAGATTTTTCGCCATGTGGGCATGGAGACAAGGGTGCTAACGCCTTTTGTGTGCGGCGGATTTGCGGAGCTGTTTACCAAGGATTTGGCTCTGGAATATCTGAATCGGGGTGTGGTGACCTTTTTTGCCGGCGGCACGGGGCATCCGTACTTTTCCACGGATACCACCACCACCTTGCGGGCCATTGAGATCGAGGCGGATGTGATCCTGTTGGCCAAGGCTGTGGATGGGGTATATGACAGTGATCCCAGGTTAAATCCGGATGCAAAGAAATTTGATGAGATTTCCATTGCAGAGGTGGTGGATAAGCGGCTGGCTGTGATGGATCTGACGGCTTCTATTATGTGTATGGAGAATCGTATGCCTATGCTGGTGTTTGGGCTGGGTGAGCCTAACAGCATTGTGAATACCGTGAAGGGCAGGTTTACGGGAACAAAAATTACAGTAGCATAAACGGAGGGTTTTAAGGTATGGATGAGAGATTAAAAATGTATGAGGAAAAAATGACCAAGTCCTTTGATTCCATGATGCGGGACTTCGCAGGAATCCGTGCAGGGCGGGCCAATCCCCATGTGCTGGATAAGATCAAGGTGGATTACTATGGTACCCCCACGCCTATTCAGCAGGTGGGAAATGTATCCGTGCCGGAGCCTCGGATGTTGCAGATTCAGCCCTGGGATAAGAGCTTGTTAAAAGCGGTGGAAAAAGCCATTCTCACCTCGGATCTGGGGATCAATCCCAGCAGTGATGGATCGGTGATTCGTCTGGTATTTCCGGAGCTCACGGAGGAGCGAAGAAAAGAGCTGGTAAAGGATATTAAGAAAAAGGGTGAGGCCGCTAAGGTTGCCATGCGCAATATCCGCAGGGATGCCAACGAAAACTTTAAGAAAATGAATAAGTCCAGCGAGATTTCCGAGGATGATCAGAAAGAGCTGGAGACCAAGGTTCAGAAGATGACGGATAAATATGTAGCAGATGTGGATAAGGCGGTGGAGGAGAAGTCCAGAGAGATCCTTACCGTGTAAGAAGCGAAAAAGAGATAGAAGGGGGCGGGGTTTGTTATGTAAACCCCGTTTCTGCTGTTCACGTGGAGACAGAGGGCAGGGACAAGCAGGGGTGGATACGCAGATGGGAAAAGTGGCTGACAGTTTGGGTGAGAGAAAGGGATTTACAGTTTATGGATATGGAAAATAATGAGAGAAGGATTCCCCGCCATGTGGCGATCATATTGGATGGAAATGGCCGCTGGGCTAAGAAAAAAGGTATGCCCAGAAATTACGGACATGTCCAGGGAAGCAAGACAGTGGAAAAAATCTGCGAGGAAGCGTATCGCATGGGAATTCAGTATCTGACTGTGTATGCCTTTTCCACGGAGAACTGGAAGCGACCCAAGGATGAGGTGGACGCGCTTATGGGACTTCTTCGCAACTATATGAAAACCTGCTTGAAAACGGCGGAGAAAAACCGCATGCGTGTGCGTGTGATTGGGGATTTATCTGGTCTTGATTGGGATATTCGCCAGCGGATTTTGGAGCTGGAGGAGGCATCTAAGAAAAATGATGGTCTGCGTTTCCAGATTGCCATTAATTACGGGGGCCGGGATGAGATGGTGCGGGCTATGAGAAAGATGGCTGAAGACCAGGCTGCAGGGCGGTTGGAGGTTGGGGAGATTACGGAAGAGCGATTTGCCTCTTACCTGGACACAGCCGGGATACCAGACCCGGATTTGCTTATCCGTACCAGCGGAGAGCTCAGGCTTTCCAACTTCCTTTTGTGGCAGTTGGCCTACACAGAATTTTATATTACAGATGTTTTGTGGCCGGATTTTACAAAAGGGGAATTGGAAAAGGCTATAGTGCAGTATAATAAAAGAGACAGAAGATACGGTGGGGTAAAGGGGGAAACATGATGAAGGCATTTTTCATAAGGCTGCTCAGCGGAATTGTGTTGCTGTCCCTGATTATCACCCTGGGACTTTTGGGCGGCTGGCCGCTGTTTGTCTTTGTGCTGATGATTTCCCTGATTGGATTCTGGGAGTTTTGCCGAGTGTTTCATCTGGAGAGGACCCTTCTGGGTATTTCCGGACTGGCATTTACGCTTCTTTACTATTTCTGCCTGCGGCATCAGAGGATGCCCATGGAGGTGGGACTGGTGATGGTACTGGCCTATCTGGTCTTTATCATGGGGGTGTATGTATTTACCTTTCCCAAATTCCGGACCGAGGAGATTATGGCCTCCCTGTTTGGCCTGCTCTATGTGCCGGTCATGTTGTCTTTTCTCTATCTCACGCGGGAGCTTTCCGTGGGTAATGTAGAGGGGAAGCTTTTGTTTTTTCTTATTTTTATCTGCTCCTGGGGATGCGATACCTGCGCCTATGCAGTGGGAATGCTTTTGGGACGCCACAAGCTGGCACCTGTCTTAAGTCCTAAAAAATCCATAGAGGGAGCTGTGGGGGGTGTGATTGGAGCAGCGCTTTTAGGCTTTCTTTATGGCAGATTGTTTTTAGGCGATGAGGGAGCCTGCGCTCTTATCTGCGCTGTGGGAGCCCTGGTGTCTCAGGTGGGGGATTTGGCGGCCTCGGCCATTAAAAGAAACCATGAAATTAAGGATTACGGAACATTGATCCCAGGGCACGGTGGAATTCTGGATCGGTTTGACAGTGTGATTTTTACTGCACCTATTATATTCGTTTTAGCAGTGCTGCTGATGCAGGGAAATACCCTGGTGGGGTAAAAAGGCTATCCCCACTGAAAGAGAAAGGAAAAGTACATGAAGAAAATAGCAATACTTGGATCCACCGGCTCTATCGGGGTCCAGACGTTGGAGGTGGTTCGTTCCAACAAGGATCTGCAGGTGTCAGCTTTGGCGGCTGGATCGAATATCCAGCGGCTGGAGGCGCAGATTCGGGAGTTTCACCCAGGGCTTGTGGCTGTGTGGAGCGAGGAGAAGGCAAAAGAGCTGCGGCTTTTGGTAGGGGATTTATCTGTGCGGGTGGTTTCCGGCATGGAGGGACTTTTGGAGGTGTGCACGTATCCGAAGGCGGAGATTGTTGTGACAGCCATTGTGGGCATGATTGGCATCCGGCCTACTATCGCGGCGATTCAGGCGGGAAAGGATATTGCCCTGGCCAATAAGGAAACCTTGGTTACAGCCGGGCATCTGATTATGCCCATGGCGGAGAAATACGGGGTGCGGATTCTCCCTGTGGACAGCGAGCACAGTGCCATTTTCCAGTGCCTGAACGGTGAGGATCGAAGAGAGATCCGAAAGCTTTTGCTGACAGCTTCCGGAGGACCTTTTCGGGGAAAAAAGAGATCGGATCTGGAGCATATCCAGGTGGAGGACGCCTTAAAGCATCCCAACTGGTCTATGGGACAGAAGATCACCATTGATTCCTCCACCCTGGTGAATAAAGGACTGGAAATGATGGAGGCACGGTGGCTTTTTCAGGTGGAGCCGGAGGATATTCAAATTGTGGTGCAGCCCAAAAGCATTATCCATTCTATGGTGGAATTTGCAGACGGAGCGGTGATTGCTCAGCTGGGAACGCCGGATATGAAGCTTCCCATTCAGTATGCCTTGTATTATCCTCACCGGAGAGACTTGCCGGGAGAGCGGCTGGATTTCTGGAAACTAACAGAGATTACTTTTGAGCGGCCGGATATGGAGACTTTCACGGGCCTTAAGCTGGCTTTTGCAGCTGCTAAGGCAGGAGGCTCCATGCCAACCGTATACAATGCGGCCAATGAGCTGGCAGTGAGCTGGTTTTTAAGCCGAAGGATTTCCTATCTGGCCATTCCGGAGATCATTGAATGGTGTATGGCAGAGCACAGAGTTGTTCCCAATCCGGATGTGGAACAGATTTTGGAAACCGAAAGGCAAACCTATGAATTGATTGAGAGCAGGTGGTAATTTGAAACTATTGATAGCATTATTGATTTTCAGTCTCATTATTATTTTCCATGAGCTGGGCCATTTTTTGTTGGCTAAAAGAGGAGGCATTCGGGTAAATGAGTTCTCCCTGGGTATGGGACCCAGACTTCTTAGCCGGCAAATCGGAGAGACCCGCTATTCTTTAAAGCTTCTTCCCTTTGGAGGTTCCTGTATGATGGAGGGAGAGGATGGGGTCTATGAGGAGGACTCCCCGGGAGCAGATCGGGAGGAATCGAATTCTCTGGTGCAAAGCTTGCACTCTGTGGAGGAAATGCAGGTTTCTAGGGAAAGAGTGGAGACAAAAAGAGCTGGAGCTCTGCCGGACTATGCCTTTGGGGCCAAGTCTGTGTGGGTGCGGATTTCCGTGGTAGTGGCTGGTCCCATTTTTAATTTTATTCTGGCTTTTTTCCTGGCACTCTTTATTATCGGCAACATCGGCTATGATGAGCCTTTGGTGGAAGCTGTGACAGAGGGCTTTCCGGCTCAGGCCGCTGGCATGCAGGCGGGAGATCGGATTTTAAAGCTAAATGACACCCGGGTGCATGTGTATCGGGAAGTGAACCAGTATGTACAGCAGCATCAAGGGGAGACGGTCACGGTGCTCTATGAGCGGGATGGTGCCCAGCACACGGTGACCCTGGAACCAAAGGAATCAGATAATGGCCAGTATTATCTGGGCTTTAGCAGCAGCGGTGCTCGGACTAGGGGCGGAATACTAAAGACTCTGGGATACAGTGCCTATGAAGTGAAATACTGGATTTCCACCACCATCAAGAGTCTGGGAATGCTGTTCCGGGGCCAGGTGGGTGTCAATGAGGTTTCCGGTCCGGTGGGGATTGTGAATATTATCGGGGAGACCTATGAGACCAGCAGATCGGAGGGCATTTACAGCATGCTCCTGAGTATGGCCTATCTGTCCCTGCTGCTTACAGCCAATCTGGGAGTGATGAATCTGCTCCCCATACCGGCGCTGGATGGAGGACGTCTGGTCTTCCTGTTTCTGGAGGCCATCCGGGGCAAAGCCATTGATCCGGAGAAGGAGGGCATGGTCCACTTTGCAGGTTTGATGGTGCTGATGGCCGTGATGGTATTGGTTTTGTTTAATGATGTGAGGATGATTTTTTTATAGGAGGAAGGGAGAACACAAGTAGACAGGTGAAATATCTAAAATTTTATACAGATAATGCCTACATTTCCTTTGGAAGTGTAGGCATTTTTCTGTGCACACCATTTCCATTAGAAATCGGTTCATAAGTCAAGAATTTTTTTCATCTTCAAACTCACTCAGTTCTGTAAAATCGTTGCGAGAGTTCGTATATCCCCGCCTTAAATAATCGTTTCCACCATCCACAGAGCAGCAGCCACAACTGCAAGACACAAAGTCATGTCTGGTTTTAGAAACAATAATATCGCCACAAAGGTTACATTTTATTGCATTTTTGGTTATCTTTTTCATATGGCATCTCTCCTTATTTTATCAGTATAATCTTTTTTCTCATGAATGTCTATTGATATATGGAACAATTCCACCAACTACAGATACTAGGGTGACTGTCGCCTTGCAACGGATTGTTACGGAACTCGGTATAAGAGAGATGGAGGTCGTCTTTTATAGGGTGGAGAAGAGCTGGCAGAGGACTTTAGAGGAAATGGCTTTTCTGCTGTTTGAATTGATATATACAATATATTGAAAATAATAAATCATTAATATACAATATATAGTTGAATAGTGGTGTGATTCGTGATAGTATAATAAGTCATTGTATAAAGAGGAGGATAGGGTGATTTATGATTGTTTTTTGGGACGCTGAAAGAGACAAAAAAGAAGAGGAAAGACAGTGGAAGAAAAATTTGCGGTTAATTGGAACACAAGTGGATTCTTTCTTTATGGATAAAATCCAAGAATTGAAGTTTGAAGAGAGACCTGGTCAATGGGAAATGGCCATGGACATTGTACAAGGAATGATTGATAGGAAACATATATTAGTTGAAGCCAGTGTTGGCATAGGAAAAACATATGCTTATGTGGTCCCATTGCTGTACTATCATAAAAAATATAGAAAACCTATTATCATAGCTACATCAACAATATCTTTGCAAGAGCAGTTAGCAAATGACATAAAAACTATTGAAAAGATTCTTGACTATTATCCGGAAATTTTTATTGCGAAGGGACAGAGCCATTTTTTGTGTAAAAATAGGCTGGAAAATTATTTTGTCGGGAAAAAGGGGACAGAAGAATATAAGTATTATGAGGAAATCAATCACGGTGGGTATGAAAAATCAAATTGGGATATAGAAATCCCTGATAAAATATGGAATAGAATCAATGTTTTGACGTTTAATCCCGTTCTATGTAGGCAGACATGCCCATATAAAGATAGGTGTTTTTATTATCAGTTGCGGATGGAACTGAGAGAAACAAATGGATTTATTTTATGCAATCAAGATTTATTGGCTATGAATATGAAAAAGCGCAAGAGAGGAAATACGGAGATATTTGTGTCCAATTATGAATATATCGTTATAGACGAAGTACACAACCTGGAAAACAAAATCCGTAGTGCGTATACCATAGCGGTGTCCTACTCCGACTGCAAAAGAGTGATGTGGGATTTAAGCAAAAATAGTAAAAAGATGGGTGGACTATTAGATAAGAAGATAGAATATTGTCTTACATTGCTTGATCTAGTTTTTGGAAATTTATTGTCGCAAGTAAAGAAACAGGATAAAAATGCTGTAAAAGAAGATAAAGAAATTGAAAAATATTATGTAAATAAAAATATAAAGGAATTATGTGATTTAGTTTCGGCATTAAAAGGCATTATTGATGTAACATCCTTAGACTTTGGTATGGAAGACACATATAGAAACAGAGGAGAAGATGAAACATTAGAGGCATTAGAGGAACAGTATGACTTTTTTAGTTCGTTGCGTAAAGATGTAAGGAAAGATATTTTTTGGATGGTAGCTAATTCAAAAAACAAAAACGAGATCATTGTTTATAAATGTCCTAAAAATGTTCATGAGATTGCAGAACAGTTATTATTTTCCAGCAAGACTTTTCAAACGATTATGACATCGGCAACAGTATCAAGTGGAGGAAATAATTATGATTACTTTGTTGCAAATACAAACTTACCATTGGATAGGACAATGGTATGTGACTCCAAGGAATCACCATTTGATTATAATAGTCATGCTATTTTATATTATACAGAAAATATACCGCACCCCAGTAACGAAAGAGAAGCATTTATAGAAAAGGGTGTAGATGAAATGGTGAATCTGTTACATATCACCCAGGGAAAAGCTCTAATACTGTTTACTGCAAAAAGAGACATGATACAAGTGTACAAGAAATTACTTGAAAGAGTTCCGTATAAGATTTTGATGCAAAAAGAGGGTTTGTCACAAACAGATATCATTGCAGAATTTAAAGCAGATACAAATTCCGTACTACTTGGAACAGGAGTGTATTGGGAAGGAATTAGTATTGAAGGAAAAACATTGTCAAATCTAATAATTTTCAGATTGCCATTTCCTGTACCAGAACCTATCATAGATTATAAAAGAAGTAAAAGTAAAGATGGGCTTATGAACGTGTTAGTTCCAGAAATGATTATAAAGTTAAAACAAGGTATGGGACGACTTATTAGAAACAAGAATGATTCTGGGATAGTCTCAATAATAGATCCAAGATTAGGTGATAATAGTAAAGTTCCATATAAACAGCTTACTTGGGATGCGCTTGCTATAAAAAATAGAACTAATGATATTAAAAAGGTAAAAGAATTCTATTTAAATCTTGTTAACGATTCACACCTATAAGTGGGGAAAAGAACCTATGGGAGATGTGAAAGGCATTTAGTGAAGAATATTGAAATATAAAGTTGAAATAAGAGAATGGTTGTGGTAGTATAATATACTATGTCAGACTCTTTCATGGCAATTCAAAGGAAAAAGAAAGACCACCCTTTGCCACCCGCTGTATGGAAAGTGGCATGTGACCAAAGACCTTGCAGATGACTTTCGGGCACTCATACATAGGCATCGCCATGAATCTGTACATCCATGTGACCGATGATGAAAAGGCAGAGGAAGTGCAGAATATGGAAAAATGTTCAAAATCATCTAAAATTGGTACTCGGATTGGCACTCGGAGAAATATAGAAATTACACAAAGTGCCTATTTTAAGGCATTTTCAAGGAGGTATATAGAAAAATGAAATTAGGCATTATTGGTCTTCCCAACGTGGGCAAAAGTACACTGTTTAATTCCCTGACAAAGGCTGGGGCGGAATCAGCCAACTACCCTTTTTGTACCATCGACCCGAATGTGGGGGTGGTAACTGTGCCGGATGAGCGGTTGGGACTTTTGGCAGATCTGTATCACTCGGCCAAGGTTACGCCGGCGGTGATTGAGTTTGTGGATATTGCCGGGCTGGTAAAGGGCGCCTCCAAGGGAGAGGGGTTGGGAAATCAGTTTCTGGCAAACATTCGGGAGGTGGATGCCATCGTCCATGTGGTTCGCTGTTTTGAGGACGCCAACATCATTCATGTGGATGGCAGCATCGATCCCTTGCGGGATATTGAGACTATCAATTTGGAGCTGATTTTTTCCGATATTGAAATCCTGGAGCGTCGGATTGCCAAGACAGCCCGGGGAGCCCGCAATGACAAGACCTTGGCAAAGGAACTGGAGTTATTAAACCGCTTAAAGGCATTTCTGGAGGAGGGAAAGCTGGCGGCAGGCTATGTGACCGAGGATGAAGATGAGCTGGGATGGCTTCAGGAATATAATCTGCTGACAGCAAAGCCCGTGATCTTTGCCGCCAATGTGACGGAGGACGATCTGCCTGATGATGGAGCTTCCAACACTTATGTGCAGGCGGTTAGGAAATTTGCCGGGGAGAACGGCAGTGAGGTCTTTGTGATCTGCGCCCAGATCGAGCAGGAGATAGCGGAGCTTGACGAGGAAGAAAAGGCCATGTTTCTGGAGGACCTGGGGTTAAAGGAATCCGGTCTTGAGAAGCTTATTGCGGCCAGCTATAGTCTTTTGGGACTTATCAGCTATCTGACAGCAGGGGAGACGGAAACCAGGGCCTGGACCATTCAAAAGGGAACCAAGGCGCCTCAGGCGGCGGGAAAGATCCATTCAGATTTTGAGAGAGGGTTTATCCGGGCAGAGGTGGTAAATTATCAGGATCTGCTGGATTGCGGTACCTATGCGGCGGCCAAGGAAAAGGGGCTGGTGGGCCTGGAGGGGAAGGAATATGTGGTGAAGGACGGAGACGTGATTTTATTCCGGTTTAATGTTTAAGGAGGCCAGAAATCTATGGAGGACAGTATTATTTTTCCCCATTTGGGGATTACCTTGGAGCATGTGGGAAAGTCTATAACTGTTTTTGGGGTTGAGATCGCCTATTATGGAATGATCATAGGGTTGGGTATTCTGGTGGGCTTTCTGTTGGCCGAGTGGATTGCAAAAAAATCGGGACAGAGCCCGGAGATTTATCTGGATCTGGTATTGTACGCGGTGTTTTTCGCCATTGTGGGCGCACGCCTGTACTATGTGATTTTTTCCTGGGACATGTTCAAAGGTGATTTGCTGTCCATCTTTAACCTGCGAAATGGTGGTTTGGCCATCTATGGCGGGGTTATAGGAGCAGTGCTGACCCTCTATGTGTTCAGTAAAAAGAGGAAGCTTTCCTTTACCACGCTGCTGGATACGGGAAGTCCAGGGCTGATTGCCGGGCAGATTATTGGACGCTGGGGAAACTTTTTTAACCGGGAGGCTTTTGGAGACTATACAGACAGTCTTTTGGCTATGCAGCTGCCTGTGTCTCAGGTGCGCTCCTGGGATATTACGGAGAATCTGCGGGAGCATATCCAGATCATTGACGGAGTGGAGTTTATCCAGGTTCACCCTACCTTTCTGTATGAGGGGATGTGGAATCTGTGTGTGCTGGCTCTGATGCTTTGGTACTGGAAGCGTAAAAAATTTGGCGGAGAGATTTTTTGTATATATCTGGCGGGCTATGGCCTGGGCCGGTTTTGGATCGAAGGGCTGCGAACCGA
Source organism: Lachnospiraceae bacterium (assembly GCA_022791975.1). Lineage (GTDB taxonomy): Bacteria > Bacillota > Clostridia > Lachnospirales > Lachnospiraceae > RGIG4284. Next base: position 20,195 of record JAAWAC010000009.1, read on the forward strand.
TCCGCTGTTGCTTCCGGGTATCGGCATTCCCGCGTCCCAGGTATTGGCACTGGTTCTGTTTCTGGGGGTAGGCGCGTTTCTTGTATACAAGCATTGGAAGCTTGGCAGACGGACTGGCAAAAAGGAAAAAGAGCCTCAGGAGTAGACGGGAAGAAGATGAGAGGATGAAGAGAGGACTTTGCAGAGCAGGAGGCCTTCTGCTTTTTCTGCTTTTGTATCTGATTGTGGGGGCCATAGTGCCTTTTTGGACATACCAGGAGGTAAGTCCGGAAACCAAGCAGCAGGTAAAAGAAAGGTTGGATGAGGAGGAGCTGCTAAGGGCCCAGGAGGAGGATGGCAGTTTTTGTGACCGGGTGATGTTGCTGGAGAGCAATGAGAGCGCCTGGGAGGAGCGGATACGTCTGTTGAATCAGGCCCAGAAGCGGATCATCCTGTCCACTTTTGACATGCGGGAGGGGGAGAGTACCCGGGATCTGTTGGCTATGTTGCTTGTGAAAGCCCAGGAAGGAGTTTCGGTGCAGATCCTGGTGGATGGCATCAGTGGTGTGGTACGCATGGATGGAAATCCTTTGTTTTATGCCCTTTCCAGTCATCCTCAGGTGGAAATCCGGCTGTATAATCGGCTAAATCTTCTGAAGCCCTGGAAAACCCAGGGGCGCATGCATGACAAGTATCTTATCGTGGATGATCTGGCCTATATTCTGGGGGGACGGAATTCCTTTGACTATTTTATTGGTTCCTATCCTACCAACAGCCGCAGCTATGACCGGGAGGTGCTGGTTTACAGCGGAGATTCGCGAAAGGCTGGAGCTGCACCCTCCTCTCTTTTAGAGTTGGAGACTTATTTTACTGGTGTCTGGAATCAAAAGGAATGTACTGTTTTTCACGGGGAGCCGGAGCTGGCAGAAAAAAAGCAGGTGATTGGAGAGAGACAGAAGCTTGCAGAGCGGTATGAAAAGCTTAAGAGGGAAAATCCCCAACTGTTTGAAACACCGGATTACCAGGCCTGTACCTATGAGACCCGGGGAATTTCTCTGATATCCAACCCCACAGGTATCTATGGCAAGGAGCCCAGGGTGTTTTATGAGCTGACGGAGCGGATGAAAAGAGCCAGGGAGCAGGTAATCATTCATACTCCTTATGCGGTTTGCAATGATGCTATGCTGGAGGCATTGTCCCAGGTGGCTTTGGAGGTTCCGAAGGTAACGATCATGCTAAACGCGGTGGAGAACGGGGATAATTTTATGGCCTCCAGTGATTACGTATATCACAGAAAGGATCTTCTCGGCACAGGAATTTCTCTGCTGGAGTATGATGGAGGCACTTCCTACCATGGGAAGTCTATGGTGCTGGATGGCCGAACGGTAGTTGTAGGTTCTTACAATCTGGATCTGCGCAGCAGCTATGTGGATACGGAGCTGATGCTGGTGATTGATAGCCAGGAGCTGGCGGGGGAACTGCTTGCATATATGGAAGGGTATCACCAGGACTGCCGCCAGGTGATGGCAGAGGGAGAATCTGTGCTTCCAAATGGCAGAACACCCCAAAAGGCCCCCCTTTGGAAACGGGGAGCCTGGCGGGTGGTAGGACTCATTATGCAACCATTCCGGTATCTGGTCTAGAGTTTATTATAAAAAAGACAGGAAAAAAAGAATATTTTTTGAAAGCGTTTGGGATGCCGAAAACAGGGCATCCCAAACGCTTTTTTTGTGTCTTAAGGGTTTCTTGCATTTTTCTTTTTTCAAAAAGTTCTTGCTTTTCCCCAATAATTCATATATTATTAAGCTATAGGTGGTGAATAGTGGTGAATAGTGGTGCCTAAAAGAGGAAAAGTGGTGGATTCTTCCAGGCACAAAAAGAAGGTGACAGGGCATGTTCAGAGGAGAATACAGTCATAGTGTAGACCCCAAGGGCCGGCTGATCATCCCTTCCAAGTTTCGTGAGCTGCTGGGCGAGGAGTTTATTGTGACGAGGGGACTGGACGGCTGTCTGTTTGTATATCCTATGAGCGAGTGGGAGGAGTTTGAGGCAAAATTAAAGAAGCTGCCTCTCACCGACAAAAATGCCAGAGCCTTTGCACGTTTTATGACCGCCGGAGCCACCTCCTGCGAATTTGACAAGCAGGGTAGAATTTTACTGCCGGCCACGTTAAGAAAGTTTGCCGGTATTGAGAAAGACGTGATCCTGGCTGGTCTTTTGAGCCATATTGAAATATGGAGTGAGGAGCGGTGGAAGGAAAACAACAATTACGATGAAATTGACATGGATGAGGTGGCAGCGCAGCTGACAGATTTAGGGCTGAGTATTTAGCTGCCAGGGAAGAGAAAGGAGTCCTTATGAGCTTTGCCCATGTTTCCGTTCTGCTGGAGGAGACTATAGAACAGCTACATATTAAGCCGGACGGAATCTATGTGGATGGGACTCTGGGAGGTGCCGGACATGCCTTTGAGGTCTGTGGGCGTTTGTCCGAGAAAGGCCAGTTTGTAGGGTTTGACCAGGATGCGGCTGCCATTGCAGCAGCAGGAGAGCGCCTGAAACCCTACGGAGAGCGGGTGACCATTATCCGCAGCAACTACTGTCATATGTGCAGGGAGTTGGGGCGGTTAGGCATCGAGAAGGTGGACGGGATTCTCCTGGATCTGGGAGTTTCCTCCTATCAGCTGGACACGCCTCAGAGAGGATTTACCTATCGGGAGGACGCACCTTTGGACATGCGTATGGACCAGCGCCAGACCAGAACGGCCCGGGATGTGGTTAACGATTGTACCGAGCTGGAGCTCTTCCAGATCATTCGTGATTACGGAGAAGATAAATTCGCAAAGAACATTGCCCGACATATTGTAAGGGCACGAGAGATAAAGCCCATAGAGACTACCGGGGAGCTGGCAGAGCTTATTAAGAATGCCATTCCTGCCCGGGTGCGGATGACTGGCGGTCATCCGGCCAAGCGAACCTTTCAGGCTATTCGGATTGAGTTAAACCGGGAGCTGGAGGTGCTACGAGAGTCTCTGGATACTATGATAGATATGCTGAATCCGGGGGGAAGGCTGTGTATTATCACCTTCCATTCTTTGGAGGACCGGATTGTAAAAACCAATTTTAAAACAAATGAATATCCCTGTACCTGCCCTTCAACTTTCCCTGTGTGTGTGTGTGGCAAAAAATCGAAGGGCAGGGTAGCCACAAAAAAACCGATTGTGCCAGGGGAAAAGGAGATGACTGAAAATCCGCGTTCTAAAAGTGCAAAGCTTCGTGTTTTTGAACGCAACCTTGGGTGAGAGTATATGAGAAATGAGAGAGCAGCAAGAAGAACTGGATACGAAAGCAAAAGGGGTGGGGCCAAAAGAACAAGCCATGATACCTTTGTGGAGGGAAATACGGTCCGTAAGCTTAACGTGGTGTCCATGCCTCAGAGAGAACCGGAGCGGGCTCCAAAGCCAAAGCAGGGGAAACAGTCCAGACATCAGGCTAAAAGCGGACAGGTGCAGGAAAAGCACTTTGGTTTTGGCTATGTGGTGGTGCTGGCCGTGTGTGCAGCAGTGACGCTGTGGGTTTGCACAGGTTATCTCAAGATGCAAGCGGAGAATACTCGGAAGGTAAAAAACATTGCGGCTCTGGAAAAGCAACTGACAGCCTTGCGGACAGAGAATGATGATGAATACAACCGGCTGCTGAGCTCTGTAGATTTAAATAAGATCCGGGAGACAGCCATAGAGGAGCTGGGGATGGTATATGCCAATGCAGATCAGGTAGTGTTGTATGACAGTCATACCAATGATTATGTACGGCAGTATGGAGAGATTCCCCAGGAAGAGACTTCTATATTGGACAGTTTGCTGGGTTCAAAGTAGGTGAGGAGTTTGAGCAGAAAAAAGAGAAAAAAAAGAAAAGGGCAGATGACCCTGAAGATGAAGCATAAGCTGGCCCTGCTGTTCACGGCCATTGTGTTGGTACTCATTGGAGTTAATGTGCGCCTGGCTTACATCAATAAAACAAATGGAGATAAGTATACCAAAAAGGTGCTGGCACAGCAGGATTCGGCCAGTACCTTATTGCCATATAAGCGAGGGGACATTCTGGACAGAAACGGGACTGTGTTAGCCACCAGTGAGAAGGTGTATAACCTGATTCTGGATCCTAAGGTACTGCTGGAAAACGCCAATAAGGACGCCAAAAAGGACTGTGTGGAACCTACCCTGAAGGCGCTCACCTCCTGCTTTGAGCTGGCGGAGGGAGATTTGCGGACCATTTTGTCGGAGCGGGCTACCTCCAGCTATGTGCCACTTTTGAAGGAGCTCAGCAAGGAGGAGATTGCCCCATTTCAGGAGCAGATGGAGAATGAGGAGACTGGGGAAAAGATAAAGGGGGTCTGGTTTGAGGAGGCCTATATCCGGAAATATCCTTATAATTCTTTGGCCTGCAATGTGATTGGCTATACAGTCAGCGGCAACCAGGGGCAGACAGGCATTGAGCAGGAGTACAGTTCTGTGTTGAACGGCGTCAATGGCCGGAGCTACAATTACCTTAATGAGGACCTGGAGCAGGCTAAAAGCGTAAAGGCAGCTACGGACGGAAATTCCCTGGTAACCACCCTGGACTTTACTCTGCAACAGATAGTAGAAAAATACATTGATAAGTTTATAGAGGATTATACAGATAAAAACGTACCCGGACCGGCGGCCAAACGCATTGGGGTCATTTTGATGAATCCCCAAAATGGTGAAATCTATGCTATGGCCGGGGATGTGGACTATGATTTGAACAACCCCTATGATTTGGTGGAAAATGGCTACCGAACCCAGGAGGAAGTGGACGCCATGACGGAGGAGGAGGAGCTGGAGACCCTGAATCAGATGTGGCGAAATTTCTGTGTCAGCGATGGCTTTGAGCCGGGCTCTACCATGAAACCTATGACCGTGGCCGGAGCCCTGGATTCCGGGGTGCTCTCCGGCAGCGAGACCTTTCTGTGCAATGGCTATCAGCAGGTGGGACCCACCAAAATTTCCTGCAACAAAAATACGGGTCATGGGATCATTACCCTGGAGGGAAGCTTGATGTTCTCCTGCAACGACGCCCTGATGCAGATTGGGGCCATGGAGGGCTATGATACCTATTATAAATATCAGGAAATTTTTAATTTTGGATTAAAAACCAATATTGATCTTCCCGGGGAGACCAACAATGCCTCCACGGTTTATACATCCAGCACCACAGGGCCCACGGAGCTGGCAACCAATTCTTTTGGACAGGGCTTTAATACCACCATGATTCAGCTGGCCTCGGCATTTTCCTCTGTGATCAACGGAGGCTACTATTACAAACCTCATGTGGTAAAGCAGGTGCTGGATGCCAATGGGGGAGTTGTGGAAACGATTAACGGGACCCTGGTAAAGCAGACAGTTTCCAGTAAGACCTCTGCTATGGTGCGTCAGTACCTGTATAATACCATGTATGGTCCCGTAGATGGAAACGGTAACAGTGCCACAGGGCGAAAAGCCCGGGTGGCAGGCTACGCTATGGGTGGGAAGACAGGGACAGCGGAGAAAATCCCCCGCTCAGACAGGAAATATCTGGTATCCTTTATCGGCTTTGCACCGGTGGAGAATCCCCAGGTGGTTTGCTATGTGGTGGTGGACGAGCCCAACGCGGCAGATTCCAAGGCTCAGGCCAATTCTTCCTTTGCCCAGGAAATATTCAAAAACATTATGAAGGAAGCCATGCCTTATCTGAATATTTATCCCACAGAGGAGATCCCCGAGGATATGAAGGAGGAGGTTGCGGCGGAGCAGGCGGCTCAGGAGCCACAGGAGGATACAGAGGAGGGCACGGAGGATGAGAAGGAACCTATTCCTGAGGGCAGCCTGGTCGATCCCCAGACAGGGGAGACAGTGGAAATGCCCAAAGCGGAGGATATTGACGAGAATGCCCCCAATATTCCGGACGGAGCGGGAGACGGACTTTTGACAGGGACCATTGACACCTCCATGGATGAGAATGCCCCTTAGGGGTCGGACAAATGTGGAAAAGATATGAATAAAAGAAAACCCCTTATAATAGGCTGTAAAAAAGCATGTTTAAGGGGTTTTTATGCGGGAAAAATGCAAAACCTATAACCGAAAGAAAATGCTGGTGGTATTTCTGGCCTGCGTTTTTATGTTGTTTGTGTTGTCCGGCCGCCTGGTATATCTGATGCTGGTGGAATCGGACTATTATCAGGAGCTGGCGGATGATCTCCATGAGCGGGAGCGAAGCATCAAGGCTGCCCGGGGCCGGATCATTGATTCTTCCGGTACGGTTCTGGCCACTAACCGGACGGTATGTACCATTTCCGTCATACACAGCCAGATCAAGGAGCCAGAGCGGGTCATAGAGATTCTCTGTAAGGAGCTAGGGCTCTCGGAGGAGACTGTGCGAAAAAGAGTGGAAAAAAGAAGCTCTATTGAGCGGATCAAGACCAATGTGGAGAAGGAGATCGGGGACCGGATTCGCTCCTATGAGCTGGAGGGAGTGAAGGTGGACGAGGATTTCAAGCGCTATTACCCCTACGGCTCTCTGGCCTCCAAGGTTTTGGGTTTTACAGGCAGTGACAACCAGGGAATCATTGGCCTGGAGGTGGTTTATGATGAATATCTCCAGGGGATCAACGGAACCATTCTGACCCTCACCGATGCCCGGGGAGTGGAGATTGAGGGAGCGCCGGAGGATCGGGTGGAGCCGGTGGCAGGAAATGATCTCTATGTGAGTTTGGACTATAATATTCAGCTCTATGCTCAGCAGGCGGCTTTAAAGGCCCTGGAGGAAAAGCAGGCCACCTATGTGTCCATTTTGGTGATGAATCCCCAAAATGGGGAGATCTATGCCAATGTGAATGTGCCGGAGTTTAACCTGAATGATCCCTTTGCCCTGCCCTCCACGGTGGATACCAGCAGCCTTTCCGAGAAGGAGATACAGGATCTGCGCAACCAGATGTGGCGTAATCAGAGTGTCAACGATACCTATGAACCCGGCTCGACCTTTAAAGTGATTACGGCGGCAGCGGGGCTGGAAAAAGGGGTGGTAACCCCAGAAGATACTTTTAGTTGCCCGGGCTTTCGTGTGGTGGATGACAGGCGTATTCGCTGTCACAAGGTGGGAGGCCACGGAAGTGAAACCTTTGTCCAGGGAGTCATGAATTCCTGCAATCCTGTTTTTATTGATGTGGGCCAGCGCATTGGTGCGGAGGACTTTTATCAGTATTTTCAACAGTTTGGGCTGATGACCAAGACAGGCATTGATATTCCCGGGGAGGCTGGGACCATTATGCATCAGCTTGACAATATCGGGCCTGTGGAACTGGCTACCATGTCCTTTGGACAGTCCTTTCAGATCACGCCGGTACAGCTGGCCACCACCGTAAGCTCCATTATCAACGGGGGAAAGCGGGTGACGCCCCATTTTGGGGTGGAGATTCGAAACAGTGAGGGGGAGCTTTTGCGAAGGCTTTCCTATGAGACAAAGGAGGGGATTGTGTCGGAGGAGACTTCGGCTACCATGCGCTATATGCTGGAGCAGGTGGTAGCCCAGGGCGGCGGAAATAAGGCCAGCATCGAAGGCTACCGCATTGGTGGGAAGACAGCTACCTCCCAGACCCTTCCCCGGGGAACCAATAAATATATCTCTTCCTTTGTAGGCTTTGCCCCTGCGGATGATCCTCAGGTTTTGGCTCTGTGCATTATCCATAACCCCCAGGGGGTATATTATGGCGGCACCATTGCAGCTCCCGTCATCAAAGGGCTTTTTGAAAATATTCTGCCTTATCTGGGAATTGAACAGGAAAAAGTTTTGGAGGAGAATGAAAACAAGGTTGATTAATGGAAGCAAAAGTGATATATATGTAAGGTAAGACTATAGAGATGAGAGGTGAATAACATGAAAGAAGCTATGATCCTGCCTGTGATCATATCCTTTGCCATCAGCGTGATACTGGGACCAGTAGTAATCCCCATTCTGCGAAAGTTGAAATTTGGACAGACGGAGCGGACGGAGGGTCCCCAGTCGCATCTGAAAAAAAACGGGACACCTACCATGGGCGGCCTGATTATTCTGGCGGCTGTTGTGCTGACCTCCCTTTTGTATGTAAAGAGCCATCCCAGGATTATTCCCATTCTCTTTGTTACTGTGGGCTTTGGGATTATTGGGTTTTTAGATGATTATATCAAAATTGTACTGCGGCGATCCGAGGGGTTGACTCCCAAACAGAAGATGCTGGGACAGATTTTGGTGACAGGGGTGTTTGCCTTTTACTATTATCGGGTCACAGGGGGAGAGATGGCTATGCTTATTCCCTTTTATCCTGGTCATTACCTACATTTGGGCTGGGTGGCGATCCCAGTGCTGTTTTTGGCTGTTATCGGCACGGTAAACGGGGTAAATTTTACCGACGGATTGGATGGACTTGCCTCCAGCGTAACCGTCTTGGTAGCTGTGTTTTTCACTGTGGTGGCCATGGGCACCCAAAGCGGCCTGGAGCCTGTGACCTGTGCGGTGGTGGGAAGCCTGATGGGCTTTCTGTTGTTTAACGTGTATCCGGCCAGTGTGTTTATGGGGGACACAGGCTCACTGGCTCTGGGGGGCTTTGTGGCGGCTACGGCTTATATGCTGGAAATGCCTATGTTTATCTTAATTGTGGGCATGATTTACTGGATAGAGATTTTGTCTGTGATGATCCAGGTGACTTATTTTAAAAAGACTGGCGGAAAGCGATTCTTCCGCATGGCGCCCATACACCATCATTTTGAGCTGGGCGGCTGGTCGGAAACCCGGGTGGTGGCCGTATTTTCCATTGTGACGGCGATTTTGTGCCTGGTGGGACTGTTAGCTCTGTAAAATGGCTTCGTCCCATTCTGGGATTCAGATAGAAGAGAGAAAAGAAAGAACAGCTGGGTGATGGGATCTGAGTGAAGAACGACGGCAGCTGGAGAGGAGAAGAAAGTGATCAATATAGAAGGAAAAAACGTACTAGTAATCGGCTCTGGTATCAGTGGGATTGGAGCGGTGGAGATGCTGGAGAAGCTGGGGGCCTGTCCCATTCTCTACGACAGCAATGAAAAGCTTAAAGAGGAAGATATTCGGAAAAAATTAAGGCCAGGCAGCTCCACACCGGTGATATTTGGAAAAATTCCCCAGGAGGTACAAGCCTCCCTGGCTTTGGTGGTTTTGAGCCCGGGAGTTCCGGTGGATTTGCCAGTAATAGAAGCTGTGGAGGCAGCCAATATTCCTGTGTGGGGAGAGGTGGAACTGGCATACCAGTTTGGAAAAGGCCGGATTGCGGCCATCACAGGTACCAATGGCAAAACCACCACGACAGCTCTGGTGGGGGAGATTATGAAGGCGGCCTATCCAGAGGTATATGTGGTTGGCAATATTGGAAAGGCCTATACAGCCGCTGCCCTGGAGATGAGTCCTGAGGCGGTGACCGTGGCGGAGATCAGCAGTTTTCAGCTGGAGACCGTGCAGGATTTTCGGCCTCAGGTAAGCGCAATTTTGAATATTACCCCGGATCATCTGGATCGGCACCACACCATGCAGAATTATGTGGAGGCTAAGGAGCGCATTGCCCAGAACCAGCGAAAGAGTGATGTGTGTGTGCTCAATTACGATGATGAGAGAACCCGGGATTTTGGAAGTAGAACACGAGCTTCCGTCATATATTTCAGCCGGCAGCATATATTGGATAAGGGCGTGTACTTGGAAGGAGATGCTTTTATCTACAATGATGGCAATACAAAAACGGAAATTTGTAGAATCGGGGAGCTTAAGCTTCTGGGTACCCATAACTATGAAAATGTAATGGCAGCCATGGCTATAGGAGTGGCTATGGGAGTCTCCTTTGAACTTATCCGGAAGACAGTGACACACTTTACAGCTGTGGAGCATCGGATTGAGTATGTGGCGGAGAAAAAGGGTGTGGCCTATTACAACGATTCCAAGGGAACCAATACGGATGCGTCTATCAAGGCGGTGGAGGCTATGGTCCGCCCCACCCTTGTTATCGGAGGGGGCTATGACAAGCATGTGGAGTTTGGTGACTGGGTTTCCGTCTTTCCAGGTCGGGTTAAGTGGCTGGTGCTTATTGGACAGACGGCAAAGCAGATCGCCCAAACCTGTGAGGAACAGGGATTTTTAGGCTTTTCCTTTGCGGACACCCTGGAGGAGGCTGTGTGGGAGTGCGCCAGAAGGGCTGAGGCGGGAGATGCAGTGCTTTTGTCTCCAGCCTGCGCCAGCTGGGGAATGTTTGACAATTACGAACAGCGGGGGCGCATGTTTAAGGAATATGTGAACCAGCTTCCGGAATAACCGGTGCCCCCAAAGAAAAGTGCATAGGGAGTGGTGACATGACCAGTCAAAAGACCATGGAGCAACGAAAGAGACGAAGGGCATCCTTTGATTACAGCCTTTTTGGAATCGTGCTGATTCTCATGGCCTTTGGACTGGTCATGCTTTACAGTACCAGCTCTTATAACGGGCAGGTAAAATTTGCCGATCCTGCTTATTATTTGAAAAAACAGGCCTTTGCCACAGCCCTGGGAGTGGTGGCCATGGTGATAGTATCTCGCGTTGACTACCGGATCTGGGAGCGCTATACCTATCTGGCCTATGGGATTTCCCTGGTGCTGTCCACGGCAGTATTGTTTTTCGGAGATGAGTATAATGGGTCCAAACGGTGGCTGTCCCTGGGGCCTCTGTCTTTTCAGCCGGCGGAATTTGCCAAGCTGGCAGTGATCTTATTGCTGGCCCGAACGGTTTCCCTGCATGTAAAGAAAATGGGAAAGATAACCCAGATGTTTCGGGTAATTTTGATGGTACTTCCCATCGTGGGCCTGGTGGGGACCAACAACCTGAGTACGGCCATTATTATTCTGGGCATTGCAGTGATTCTGATATTTGTGGCCAGCCCCAAGTATTTGCAGTTTATCAGCATGGGGGCTTTGGGGGTGGGCTTTATCGCCGTGTTTTTAAGTGTGGAGTCCTACCGTCTGGAACGGCTTGCCATCTGGCGCAACCCGGAGGCTTATGAGAAAGGTTATCAGACTATGCAGGGCTTGTATGCCATCGGCTCTGGAGGTATGTTCGGAGTAGGCCTGGGAAATAGCATGCAGAAGCTAGGCTTTGTTCCAGAGGCACAAAATGATATGATATTTTCCATTATTTGTGAGGAGTGGGGCCTGGCGGGAGCCATATTTCTGCTGTTTTTGTTTCTGATACTCATCTGGCGGCTGCTGGTGGTGGCCCAGAACGTACAGGATCTCTTCGGAAGCCTGGTGGCTGTGGGCATTATGGGACATATTCTCATCCAGGTGATTCTGAATGTGGCCGTGGTGACCAATACCATTCCCAACACAGGGATTACCCTGCCCTTTATTAGCTATGGAGGAACATCAGTTCTGTTTTTGCTGTCGGAGATGGGGCTGGCCTTAAGCGTTTCCCGGGAGATGAAAAAGGAACCATAATTTCTCTTGTGAATATCATAGGATATAGGATGGCACAGGAGGAAGGAAGATTGGATTATTTGGAGATTGAGGGCGGAAGGCCTCTGTCTGGCCAGGTGTGCATCCAGGGTTCTAAAAATGCGGCGTTACCCATATTGTCGGCGGCGATTTTGCATGGCGGCAGGAGTGTACTGCACCATTGTCCCAGAATCCGGGATGTGGAAGAAATGGTGAAAATTCTTAAGGAATTGGGGTGCCGTACTGGCTGGGAAGGGGAAACCTTATGGGTTGATGCCAGTTCTTTGGACTCCTTTGTCATATCTAAAAAGCATGCGGAGAAAATGAGATGCTCCATCACCCTTTTGGGAAGCTTGCTGGGACGTCTGGGGCAGGCCTGCATTTCCTATCCGGGAGGGTGCGTCATAGGAGAGCGACCCATTGATCTGCATCTTGAGGGGCTTAGGCAGCTGGGGGTAAGCTTTCGATCTGGGGAGGAACAGCTGGAGGCTCGATGCAAAAAGCTTATAGGAACCAGGGTTACTCTCGGTTTTCCCAGCGTGGGCGCCACGGAGAATCTGATTCTGGCTGCAGTGCTGGCCAGAGGAAATACCTGGATTTTGGGAGCAGCACAGGAGCCGGAAATCCTGGAGCTGTGCGGTTTTCTCACAGCTATGGGGGCAAAAATCAGTGGGGCCGGAAGCCCTACTATCCGGATTACAGGAGTGGAAAAGCTCCATGACGCAGAGTATACCATAGCTTCGGATCGGATTGTGGCAGGCACCTATCTTATGGCAGCTGCGGCTTGCGGTGGGGAAGCGGTTCTTTTAAAGGCTCCTGTGAAGCATATACAAGGGATGTTTCCGGTACTTCGCCAGATGGGTGTGGAGCTGTTTCGGGAGCCAGGAGTGTTGGTGGTGCGGGGACCTGAAAGGTGCCGCAGTGTGCCACAGATCCATACGGCGCCTTATCCAGGATTTCCCACGGATATGCAGTCCCCCTTAATGGCTGCGCTCTGTCGGGCCCAGGGAGTAAGCCGTCTAACGGAAACCATTTTTGAGGCCCGCTTTAAGATCGTGGAGGAGTTAAGAGCTATGGGGGCTCAGATTCAGGTGGAGGAGCATACGGCGGTGATTACAGGGACTACAGAACTGGCAGGGTGCTGTGTAAAGGCCCGGGAGCTGCGGGGAGGGGCGGCCCTTTGCATTGCGGCTGCCAGCGCCCAGGGAGTCACTCGTATTTGCGGCTGTGAGTATATATTCCGGGGATATGAAAATATTATTAGGGATTTAAAAAAGCTGGGAATTGTGATAAAATATCATCAGCCAGGAATAGAAGGATTGGGTGTGCCCTCTTAGACAAGGGAAAGAAGCTATGCGTTATAGAAGCCGTAAAAGAATGCTACAAAAAAGAGGAAAATGGATAGCAGGGGCAGTTGTGCTGCTTCTGCTTCTTTTGGTGGGATTAGCCTTGGTGGGGATTTTTCGTATCCGCACAGTGGAGGTGGTGGGAAACAGTCACTATACGGCAGACCAGATCAAGGACCTGGTTATTAAGGACCGGTATTCTGAAAATTCTTTGTATCTGTACTTAAAATATCGATATTTTCATACAGAGCAAATTCCCTTTGTGGATAAAATTGAGGTGAGTCTTTTGTCCGTCGGCAAGGTGCGGATTCGTGTCTATGAAAAGAGCCTTATTGGATATGTCTCTTATCTGGGGGCGAACCTTTATTTTGATAAGGACGGCATTGTGGTGGAGAGTACCTCCCAGGTTAGAGAGGATGTGCCGGAGATCTCGGGCCTAACATTTACTTCCCAGGCTCTATATCAGAAGTTGGAGGTGGAGGACGAACAGGTGTTCTCTGTTATCCTCAATGTGACGCAGCTTCTCCAGAAAAATGAGCTGTATCCAGATCGGATTGAGTTCAAAAAAGATTTGGAATTGCAGCTCCACTTTGCCAATGTGAGGGTGGCTCTGGGAAAAGGAGAATGGATGGGGGAGAAAATCGGACGTCTGAAACAATTTCTCCCGGAGCTGGAGGGAGAATCGGGGACCCTGCATATGGAAAACTATTCGGAGGATTCCAGTATGGTAAGCTTTAAACGGGATATGTAACAAAAATATAAAAATCTTAAAAATACCGAAAAAAGAGTTGATTAATTGTTAAAAAAAGGCTATGATAATATACGTGAATGTCTAGGATAAAGTGGCCGGGGGTGGCGGCTAAGTATAGATCGGGAACGGTAAGGAGAACAGGAGGGGACTGCCTTGTTGGAAATTATGTCAAATGAACTGGAATCCGCAGCGAGGATTATTGTAATTGGAGTTGGCGGAGCCGGGAATAACGCAGTAAATAGAATGGTAACAGAACAGATCGGCGGAGTGGAATTTATAGGAATTAATACGGACAAGCAGGCATTAACCCACTGTAAAGCGCCAAGTACCATACAGATCGGCGAGAAGCTGACAAAAGGACTGGGAGCCGGAGCAAAGCCGGAGATCGGCGAGAAGGCCGCAGAGGAGAGCAGTGAGGACATTGGACGAGCTATCCAGGGAGCAGATATGGTGTTTGTTACCTGTGGCATGGGCGGCGGCACGGGAACCGGCGCGGCGCCCATTGTGGCTAAGCTTGCTAAGGATATGGGGATTTTGACAGTAGGCGTTGTAACCAAGCCCTTTAAGTTTGAGGGGAAGGTTCGGATGAATAATGCTTTAACCGGGATTGACAAGCTTCGGGAGTGTGTGGACACTTTGATTGTGATCCCCAATGATAAGCTTCTGGAGATTGTGGATCGCAGGACAACCATTCCCGATTCTCTCAAAAAGGCTGACGAGGTTTTGCAGCAGGCAGTACAGGGCATTACGGACCTTATTAATCTGCCAGCTCTTATTAATTTGGACTTTGCCGATGTACAGACAGTTATGACGGATAAGGGCATTGCCCATATTGGCATTGGCAGTGGCAAGGGAGATGAGAAGGCTATAGAGGCAGTCAAGCAGGCTGTAGCCAGTCCTCTTCTGGAGACTACTATTGTGGGGGCTTCCCATGTGATTATCAATATCTCTGGGGATATTTCCCTGATGGATGCCAACGACGCTGCCAGCTATGTGCAGGATTTAGCCGGAGAGGGAGCCAATATTATCTTTGGTGCCATGTATGACGATACATACACCGATGAGGCCACCATTACGGTGATTGCAACGGGATTAAACGAGAACGGCAACAATAAGGTACTGCCCAAGATGCAGTATACCAAGGCAGCCAGCGGTCCGGTAAGGCCCTCTGTGGATTCCATTATTGGGGTTCAGGAGCAGCCCCAGAAGGTAAAGCCGTTGCCGGGACTGAATATTCCCAAGAGACCGGAGAGCCATGTGAAGGAGGCAGAGATAAAGATTCCGGAGTTTTTACAGAAAAATAAATGATGATTGGCAGATAAGGGGACTGCGCGAAAGTGTGCAGTCTCTTTTTTTGCGGCTACAGCCAGGGCGCGGCAGAAAACCGCTGGTTTTCCGGCCTGGGCCCCGGGGATTTTATGGTTTCACAGTCTGAAAACAAAAGGTCGGCTTCCCGGTGGGAGCTGGCTTTTTTTGTCGAATCCGGGAAACAAAAAGGAGAAGGATTCCTCGGAGCTTCGACAATTTTCGTGTCACACCTCCCCTATAATGGGAACAGAAAGAAGGTGGCCTGTGTATTATGAATTATACATAGACGTACTGTTTCTGGAGAACCTGGTATTGGATTACCTGCTCTTGCGTCTGGTGCGCCAAATCCTGGGCTGTTCCGCCACACAGCTCAGAATGTGTCTGGCCGCTGGCCTGGGAAGCTTAAGTTTTTGTGTTCTGTGCTGGTTCTCCCTGTTATGGACAGTACCAGGGATGCTGATTTCCTATGTGGGAATCAGCATGCTTATGGTAAAGCTTGGATATGGGATCAGGGGCAGGGGAGAAATGCTGCGGGCCTTAGGCCTGCTCTATGTGTGTAGTCTACTGTTGGGAGGAATCCTTACCTGGATGCAGGAGGCGTTCTGGCCTGCAAAATTGCCTTTGTGGCTGCTGGCTGTGCCGGGACTGCTGGTTTTGGAGTTGTCTATGAGCTGGATATTTTCCGTTCGGAGACAGCGGGCGAGCCTCTGCCAGGTAACCCTTTTTTATGGAGGGGTATGCCGAACGCTGACAGGACTTTGGGACACGGGGAATCAATTATATGACCCCCTACATCAAAAGCCGGTGAGCATTGTGGAGAGGAGTGCTTTGGAGCCGGAGGTTTCAAAGGAGGAGCTTTTATTTCCGGTTTCCTATCACAGTGTGGGAAAAAAGGATGGAATGCTCCAGGCGCTCATAGCGGATTATCTAACCGTGCAGCTTGGAAAGCGAACCTGTTTGATTCGGCGCCCAGTCCTGGCGCTTGCGGAGGAAGCGCTTTCCAGTGACGGCTCCTATACCTTGATCTTGAATCCAAATGCAGTAGACAATTAGAGGAGGAAAACAAATGCTCATTAAGGTGGCTGTACCAAACCAAATACAGTTAAAAATGGTCTCGGGTTTTTCCAATTTTTTGTTTGGAGGACAGAGCGACATTCATTATATAGGAGGCGCAGAGGTGCTGCCAGCTCCTCTGGAACCGGAGGCAGAGGCCACGGCTATCAAACGGCTGGGCACTGAGGAAGGTGGAAGCGCACGGACCCTGCTCATAGAGCATAACCTGCGGTTGGTGGTGTACATAGCAAAAAAATTTGACAATACAGGCGTGGGTGTGGAGGATCTGATTTCCA
>JAAWAC010000065.1 GCA_022791975.1 Lachnospiraceae bacterium
ATCCAAAAAGTACACCTTTTGGATAATAGTTTGATATTCTGTGAAATCGGAGGCTATTTTGAAAAACAGCAAAGAATATGGCTATGCCAGGAAACACCTTATGTAAGATTGTCCGTCAATATAATAAGATCCCTATTCCTCCAGAGCAAATGCAGAAATTGCAGGAAATAGCAGTTGATTATTCTTATGTGAAAAATCAGGTATATCAGCGCTATGGGGGAGTGGGTGGCTTGTCGAAATTGTATCCGGGTTATACGGTGCAGAATGAAATGACCCAAAGTGGCTTGCGGGAGAGACTGGGTTTGCCAGCAGTGTATTTCTATCTGGCAGTGTTTGACGGGTTGCGGGACATAAAGATTCAGTGGAGTAGGACGAAGACGCTGGTCTTGAAGCGGGTGAATGGAAATTCTGGATTTTTGGAAGAGGAGAAGCATTTTCTTAGGTTTCTTTTAAGAGTCAACAATGCTTTCGAGGCTGTGCTGAATAGCACAGATTTAAAACTTCCCACGGATATCCGCAGACAATATGATTCCCTGGCGACCAGAGTACAAGCCGGAAGATTGGAAAATTATCTCCGCCGTCAGGTTCGCAATCTCCATGGAAAGCCAGAATCCCATAGGGAGGATGGGTTTTCTATAGGAGAGCGGGCTTATCGATATGGGGATCACGGAATCTATATTTCGGTAAGAGAGAAGAGGAAGCGAATTTATATTCCTCTTACCGATGGAAACCAGTATGACAGACAGCTATTTATTCGTCTGTTTCCAGATAAGAGCAGTGTGGAGATCCAGGTACCGGTGTATGTGGCCATAAAAAAGCATGAAAATTATACCCGGCACCTGGGAGTATCTATGGGAATGTGTACTATGCTGGTGACAGAAGAGGGGCATATCTATGGAGAGGAGCTGGGCAGTTATCAGGCCAGGCTTTCCGATTGGCTTCGAGAACAGAGCAGCATGTACAATCAGAACCGTATGGCAAACCCAGGGAGAAAGAAGTACAACACAAAGAAACAAAGACTGGAGGAACAGCTCCGCAGCTATATTAATCAGGAATTGAATCGGTTTCTTAGGGAGGAACAGCCGGAGCTCATTTATATACCTAAGCTTCCAGGACCGGGAGTATGCGGCCCTGTCAAGAGGATAAATCATCTGGCATCTACCTGGCAGAGGGGATATATTTTGGGACGCTTGAAGCAAAAATGCACAGAGCAGTCTGTGGAGCTGGTGGAGATATTTGGCAAGGGAATCAGCGTTCAGTGTAGCAGGTGTGGGGCACAAGGTGTGAGTAGGAGAGAGGAGTTTTTCTGCTCCTGGTGTGGGTTAGAGATAAACAAAAAGCAGAACGCGGCTTTGAACGCCAGAAGGCGCGGTGAAGAGAATAGGAGTGGTTTTGACTTCTAGAAGCGAAAAAAATCATAAGAATGACTGTCTGGATAAATGGAGGCGGAAAGCCTTTCTTTTACCGGTAGGACCAGAGGGTGCATTCATGATATAAAAAATAAGATACGGCATTAGAAGGCAGGTTTTCTGTTTGAAATCTGCGCATTGGGTAGGCCAAGACCCTGGGAACACCTGAAGTAGGTATGTAGATGTGCCTATGAGCTGTGGACACTTTGTATTGACAGTGGAAGGGTGAGGTAGCAGGGAGCGAAGCAGAGAAATCTGCATCACCTATAGGGGTGACCAATATTTTTTATTTTATTTTGAAAAGTGAAAAATCGGCTGTGCTGAAGCAGGAGTGACAAAGGGTATGAGAAAAGCGCAGAAAAGACAGGCAGAAGAGCTGCTTGGACTGCTTGGGCAGGTGCATGAGGGAATTAAAAAGAGTATCAAAGTGGGACAAAGAGAAGAGGCCATGGAGCTTCTGAGACAGTGCCAGGACGCGGCGATACAGTTGGGGGAGAGTATTGAAGAGGCAGAGGGGGAAGGTTTTGTAACCATTCCGCTCTTAGAGCAATATTGCGAGATTGTATATCAGATCTATGAGGGGCTTGCAGAGGGGCCAGGTGTTTCTGCGAATCAGGCTGGTAAGAATTTGCGAAAAGCTTTGGTTACGATTGAGAATAGCGTGAGAAATGATATTCGGGAACAGGTGGAAGTTTTGTTTCTTCCATATAAAGCATCTATGTGGGATTCCTTGGAGAGTGTCTGGAAGGCAGCCGACGAAGACCCGGATTGTGATGCTTATGTAATTCCCATTCCCTATTTTGATAAGAATCCGGATGGAAGCTTTCGGGAAGAGCATTATGAGGGGGATTTGTATCCCAAGTATGTGCCGGTAACCAGTTATCGTGAGTATGATTTTGCGAAGCGACGGCCAGATCTGATCTTTATACATAATCCTTACGATGAATGCAACTATGTGACTAGCGTGCATCCGTTTTTTTATTCAAAAAATTTGAAACAGTTTACAGATAAATTAGTATATATACCTTATTTTATATTAGGAGAAATTGATCCGGATAATGAGAAGGCTGTCGAGGGAATGGAACATTTCTGCACGCTTCCTGCGGTGATCTACGCAGATAAAGTAGTTGTCCAGTCGCAGGACATGAAAAAAATCTATGTCAATGTGATGACAAAGTATTTTAAAGACAGACCGGAATCTGGAATGAACCAGAAATACTGGGAGGATAAGATCTTAGGATTGGGATCGCCGAAAGTGGATAAAGCTTTGGGGACCCAGAAAGCGGATGTTGAGATACCGAAGAATTGGATGAATGTAATCAAAAAATCCGATGGAAGCTGGAAAAAAATCATCTTTTATAATACCGGTGTCAGTGCTCTATTGAGATATGAGAAGAAGATGCTGGAGAAGATGAAGGATGTGTTTAAAGTCTTTCAGGAGAAGCAAGAGGAAGTGGCCCTCCTGTGGAGGCCCCATCCGTTGATCAAGGCCACCATAGAATCCATGAGACCAGAGCTGTGGGAGGAGTATGAGCAGCTGGTTAAGGAATACCGGAGCGCTGGGTGGGGGATCTATGACGATACACCGGATATGGACCGGGCCATTGCCCTGTGTGACGCCTATTACGGGGATCACAGTTCTCTGGTGAGACTGTGTCAGGAGGCCGGGAAGCCGGTGATGATACAGGATGTGGAGATATTGGGGTGATCTAGGTTGTGAATAGTTCGCCTCCACAAGTCATTGTATGTGAAGTGAGGACTGAGATGAAACGCTTAACGATTACGTGGGAGAACATAGAGGACTATTCATCTATCCCAATTCAATATAGATTCATTGATTGTGCAGAGGTGATACCTGGGTCGGAAGCATGGGGGAGAAAAGCAGTATCTTCCCTTGATTGGTTTTTCAAGATTCATTTTCCAGGCAATCCGGTTATGCCTGGAGTACTTGTAATGGAAACATTACAGCAGACAGGACTTTTGATTGTCACATCACTTCCTGATATTGATGAAAGAGCAATGCTCTTTCATAGCTGTGAGAATATGCGCATGTATCATTCTGTCAGACCTGGGGATGTGTTAAAAACACATGTGGTATTGAATAGTTTTAAACATGGAATCGCAAACTTTCATGGTGATATTAAACTGGAGAGATTTGGTGAAGAGAAGGAATTACTGGCCTGCTCCATGAAATTTACGATGCTTCTTAAGGGCAGGGGAATCTTGAGGGAAAATAGAAAGACAGATGAGACGTTCAGAATCAGTGAAGGTGAGAGAAGAGTATTTGATTACTCTAATATTGATCGATTTCTGGCTGACCCTGTTGAATATCGATTTATTGACTATGCTGAAGTATCATCAAGCATTGGATTAGGGACTAAATATTCATCTTTTTTGGATTGGTACTATAAACTTTGTGGACTGCAGATGCCGGCAGGGTTTGTTATGGAATCAATTATGCAGACTGGTGTATTGATTGTTACTCAAAGAGATGAGATACAGAATCCTCTAATGATGTTTAACAACTGTAACAAAATGAGTATTTTTGCAGAGGTTCGGCCAGGTGACGTATTGAAGACACATGTTGTATTGGAGAGTTTTAGAAATGGAATAGCACAATATACAGGAACTGCAATGGTTAAGGATAAAAAAGTTTGTGAAATGAGCTTTACACTGATCCACCCAGATGAGATAAGAAAGTTTTCAGAACGCCTCAATGAGAGGAGGATAAAGAATAATGATGCTTCAGGGAAAGAATATTGTCGTCACAGGTACTAAGAGAGGTATTGGAAAGGCAATCGTTTGTAAGCTGGCATCTGAAGGCGCAAATGTATGGGCATGTGCAAGGAAGAAGGATGACGGTTTTGAGGAAAAACTGAACGAAATAGCTTTAAAAAATGGTGTTGTTATTGAACCTGTTTATTTTGATCTTACAGATGAAGGTCAGATTAAGGAGGCTGTCAAGAACATCGTAAAAAGTAAAAGGCCGATTGATGGTCTTGTAAATAATGCAGGTATTGCGGCATATAACAAGCTTCAGATGATGAAGATTGATGAGATAAAGAATATTTTCAGCACCAATTATTTTTCGGCATTGTATCTCACACAGCTGCTGATGAGAAGGATAACGAGAAATACAGGAAGTATAGTATTTGTTTCTTCTGTGTCTGGTTTTATTCCAGAGATTGGCAATATTGCATACGGCGGAAGTAAGGCAGCAGTTTCACATGCGGTCAAGATCTTGGCTAAAGAATTGTCATCAGAAGGTATTCGAGTCAATGCGGTAGCTCCTGGTCTGGTAAATACAGACATGAAAAACCTTGCATCAGAAGAAGTATGGGAAGAATTAAAACATAGAATTATGATTGGACGGGTGGCAGAACCAAATGAAATAGCAAATGTAATCAGCTTTTTATTAAGTGATCAGTCAAGCTATATGACTGCGCAAACCGTACATGTAGATGGAGGAATGTTTTAATTGTGAATAATATAGAACAGTTAGCTGTTATTGCAAGACGAATAAGGGAAGATGTACTGGAGATGACTTATAAATCAGGAGTAAACGGCGGGCATTTGGGAGGTGCGTTTTCCAGTGCGGAGATATTAGCAGCTTTATATGGCAGAGTTCTCAATCTTTCTCCTGATATCGTGACGGAAAGCCAGCGTGATCGATTTATCTTAAGCAAGGGACATACTGCCATTGCACATTATGCAGTTTTAGCAGAGTGCGGTTTCATAACAAAAGAGGAAATGATGACATTTGAGGAGCCTGGCACGTTGTTTCCTACGCATGAGATCATAAATATCGAAAAAGGCATAGAGATTTCCAGCGGAAGTTTAGGATATGGATTGTCTATAGCGATTGGAATTGCACTAAGTGCCAAAATGAAAAAAGCCAACTTCAAAACCTATGTTCTGTTGGGAGATGGCGAGTGTAATGAAGGCACTGTATGGGAAGCGGCGATGGCAGCAGCAAAATATAAATTAGATAAGATTATTGCAATCGTAGATATGAACGGACAATCATTGGATGGGTACACTATGGATACTATGCCAATTTGTGATATGAAAAAGGTATGGGAGGGATTTGGCTGGAATGTTTTAAGCATTGACGATGGAAATAATATTTCTGAGTTGTTAGATGCGTTTAATAGTCTTTCAATGGAAAAACCAAATGTATTGATTGCGCATACCATAAAAGCTAAAGGTATTCCCTCCATAGAGGGGAGGATCGGATGGCATCATGCCAGACTCACACAGGAACAATATATGGCCTTTAAAAAGGAACTGGAGAATGTGCAATGATTAATTTGAATAGAAAAGACATAGGTAATTGGACAAGGCTGGGTATGCGGAAGGCATATGGTTCGATGCTGGAGTCCGTGACAGAGGATTATCCGGAATTAGTAGCTTTAACAGCGGACGTTGCAGATTCTGCGAACCTTATTCATTTCAAGGAAAAATTTCCTAAACGGTTTTATAACATTGGTATTGCTGAACAGAATATGACAGGCATAGCTTGTGGAATGGCAAAAGAAGGGCACAACGTGTTCCTCTGTTCTTTTGCGCCTTTTGTATCAATGCGTAATTATGAAGCGGTCCGAACTCTTGTAGGCTATATGAATCTAAATGTAAAGATTGTTGCATTGGCAAGTGGGATGTCATTGGGTGTTCAGGGAAATACCCAGTATTGTTTGGAGGACATTTCTTTGATGAGGTCGATCCCAGGTATGTTAGTGTTAAGTCCGGCAGATGTTGTGGAGGAAGCAAAGTGCATTTCCTTTTTGGCCGATTATGAGGGACCGGCATATTTGAGATTGACAGGTATTGATGGTACTCCAACTGTTTTTAATGAGGATTATGATTTTAGTATCCATAAGCCTGCGTTATTACGAGAAGGAGAGGACGTTGCAATAATATCGACAGGCAGTATAACATCTGAATGTATGAGAGCTACACGGGCATTAAAAAAGGAAGGGATCAACTGTGCGCTATTCAGTATTTGTTGTTTAAAACCTATAGATGACAAGGAATTGGTCAGTATTATTAGTAGATATAAATACATAATAACCGTTGAGGAACATTTTAAGAGCAATGGATTAGGCAGTATTATATCTGAGGTAGTTTCTGATAGCAATGTATCTTGTAAACAGATAAGATTAGGTATTGATGATAAGTTTCTGCATGCAGGGGATTATTCGCATATGATGAAAACAAGTCACCTTACTGCATTATGTATTAAAGAAGCCATTCTAGCGGGACTTAAGTGAAAATTATGATCTATATGCGTATATATAAAGGATGGGGAGAAAGATAAAAATGGAAAATATTGAGAAATATAAGCAGATTTTTATGCAGACTTTTGAAATTGATGAAAATAAATTAAGTGGACTGCAGTATCAGGATATAAATGAATGGGATTCTGTCGGTCATATGACGCTGATAGCTGCATTGGAAGATACATTTGATATTATGATGGATACAGATGATATTATAGATTTGAGCTCTTTTGAAAAGGGTAAGGAAATCCTGGAAAAAAACTATGATATAGAGTTTTAAGCAATATGAATAATGAGAAAATACAATTATTTCTTCTCCCATTTGCTGGGGGAAATTCTGCTTCTTTTAAGCAGCTGACGGAACTGCTGGACAACCGTATAGAGGTTATCAGCGTAGAATATGCAGGCAGAATGAGCAGGCATAAGGAAAAATTTATTACTGATTACGAGAAATTTTTGGAAGACACAGCCAATTACATTAATGTCAGATGTAATGGTCTTCCTATATCATTATTGGGATATAGCTTGGGAAGTGTTTTGGTCTTTGATTTCATTATAAAAAAGAAGATTAAAGGAGATTTAAAGCATTGCTTTATCTGTGCCCGTGGTGATTTGAGGGATAAAAGTATAAGTCAGAGATATCATGAATTACCAAATGATGAGTTTTTACAAAAATTAATTAACTTGGGCGGATTTGATCAGAGGATTCTTGAGAATCAAAGGTTTTTAGAGATTTACATGGAACCGGTGAGAAAGGATTATATTGTTTGGTCTCAGTACAAGTACCGGGAAGAGGGGAACAAAATTCCCTGTGATACAACGGTTATCTATAGTTCCAAGGATCCTTTGTCTGTCAATGCCCACGGCTGGAGGGATTTGACGGAAGGTAATATTGATTTTTATGAATTAGGGGAGAACCATTTTTTTATTCATCAGTATTACAGGGGAATGGCGGAAATTATTAATGGTCATTTGGGAAAATATATGTAAAAAAGGAATACTGGCTTAAACAGTATTCCGGTTAATTAAAACAAGTCACTATGAGTACCCGTTCTGGTTAATGTGAGGGTTAATATGCTTTGCTCAATTTTATATATCAACAGCCAATCCGGAGTAATGTGACATTCTCTGTGGCCTTCGTAGTTCCCTGACAGGGGATGATCTCTATATTTGGGAGGAAGGGTTTGCTCGGTGCACAAAAGATCCAGGACAATCTCCAAAAGTTTTGGATTATATCCGCGTTTCATAATGGCTTTAAAGTCTTTTTTAAACTTAGTAGAGTACCGAATTTCAAGCATTTAGGTCCTCCATAAGATCGGCAACGCTGTGAAAGGATTTACTGAGATTCCTTCCACAATTCACATCGTCAATAGCAGCCTGAGTCTCGGCATTCGGGACATTCAGAGACACCTCAAAGGGAATCCTCTGCTGTCGAACCATTGTTTTTGCAAAGATGTTGAAGGCAGTTGTCATAGTCAGGCCAAGTTCATTACATAAAAGGTCAAATTGTTGTTTTAATGTGTCATCCATGCGTATATTAATATTTGTTTGAGCCATAAATAATACCTCTCTTTACTATTGATATATACATTGTATTGAAATTTATTTATGTTGTCAATATATCTGGAGAAAATTGTTATTGAGGAGGTGAGGAAACCTTATGTGGGATTTCAGACAGTTTTCAGGCCGCATTGCTGCCGTAGATGAATCGGGCAGAGCCCTATATTATGAAGAGCTGGAGGAAGAGAATCAGCGGTTTGAAGAAGCGTTGGGAGGGAGAAGCCTGGTCTTTGTCTTATGCTCCAACACTATGGGAGGTTTGACAGGATATACAGGCTGTCTGAATGGCGGTTCGGTTCCGTTGCTTTTGCCCCGGAATCTGGATGAGGAGCTTCTTACAGGGCTGCTTTGTATTTACCAGCCGGATTATCTGTGGGTGCCGGAAGACTTGGCATATAGGTTTGAACATTTGACTGCCCGATATGAGGCTTTTGGATATATGCTCCTTGAGACCGGGTATAAAAAGGGATGTCCGCTGTATGAGGAGCTGTGTCTTTTGCTTACGACCTCCGGCTCCACGGGAAGTCCAAAGCTAGTGAGGCAGAGTTACAATAATGTGCTGTCCAACGCACGGTCTATTGTAGAGTATCTGGAGCTGGATGAGGGAGAGCGGCCCATTACGACTCTTCCCATGAATTATACATATGGTTTGTCGATTATTAACAGTCACTTATTAGTGGGAGCGGAGATTCTGCTGACGGATAAGGGACTGATGCAGAAGG
>JAAWAC010000010.1 GCA_022791975.1 Lachnospiraceae bacterium
GGGTATGTTTCCACTCGCACATCATGCTCATAAGTAATTGCTGCTTTTAAATATTTCGTATAAATCAGGTCGATCACCCTGTCAGCAATGCTGAACAAAGACCCCTCCACCGTATCCTGATATTGTAGATCCGAGCCATTGCCGAACCTTCCAATTTTCACATAGCATCCCGATATAATTCGACCCGGTTTGCGATAAAAAAGCATAACAGCCGCACGTTTCAGTTTCCCATCTGCCAAAAGATCAAGATGGTCAAGAAGTTCCTCTTCTGATATTTCCAAATCTTCTTTTTCCATTCTTTTCTTTCTTATCGCTTCCCTGCGGAATATGTCAATGCTGTTTCGGTCAAGATCATTCACACTTATATTATCCACAGGAATGGCATCCCACAAATAGCCTGTTTTTTCTCTAATAAATTCCGTTAAGGCAGCACCCTGAAGCTGCTGCTTCGTACTGCCGCTTCGATAATGGTATTCTCCATGATAGTTGACCGGATAGGTACTGGGATTTACTTTGATTTCAATATAATCCAGACCGTCTTTTGTCCGTCTATTGACATCGGCAATAATACCAAGCCCTGACTGAATTTGATTCGGGATATCATCCATCAGCTTCTTAATTTCTTTCACACCAACAACTTTTCCAGCATCATCAATCCCAATATAAATTGTCCCGCCCTGAGCATTGGCAAAGCCACATACCCATTTCAAATATTCTGTTCTCCACGATTCCTTATATTCGGTATCTTGACTTTCTGGCATTTCAATCCCCCCAATCTGTTGTCTGCTAAAGAGCTTTTGTGTCCATAACACAGAACCAATCTCTCTTCACGGATATCTTCCCAATTTCAACAATATTCAGGATCTCTTGCATCAGTACCGCCCATTTTCCGCATCCATCCTTTCCCGTTCAGATTCTCTTTGATATCTGTTAAACAGACTGTAAAAAATCTTTGCAGTTTTTGGATATTGGGGAGTTAAATATTCTGCGTTGGTTCTGAACGCCTCCGCTATCCGCAGTTCTTCTTTTCCGGCAGACGGACTATATACCCCTCTCCGATTATAAACAGCAGATTCATAACTTCTGAGCATTCTATCATCAGAATAGTCTTCTATGAGAACTCTCACTGCCTCACATGGCTCATGCCCATCCTTTCCAATCGGCGAAAATGAAAACAAACGGCCCAACATAGCTCCAAATAAACCGCCCTGATCATTTTGCTCCAACAGAATTCTAAATTTTTCAACCCATTGCCGAAGTTTTTCTTCCTTTATTTCCCCCTTCTCTTCTGCTGGGCAAAAATGCGCTTTATCATACACAGTATACATGTTGTGCAAATATTGTTCGTCTGGCTTATTGGCTTCTTTGGGTTCATGATCTTTTTTATAGAGACCTGCCACCAACTGAGCGAAGAGTTCCGGTGATTTCTTGATGATATGGTGAAAACACTTCATATTATCCCATTCCAAAAGATCCATAAAGAAAATTTCTATTTGGGAAATTCTCAAGCATTTGTCGTCATCACACAGAAACTCCTTTTGCATAATTTCAAGAAACTGTTTCATATAATAATCTATCATCTGAGCATTCTGAGTATGTGGCATCTGTTCAATCCCTTCCATATAGGAAAAGATCTCCCTCGCACTCAACGGGCTATCATGATGTAACCAATACATATGCTGCAAAAAGACATTCAAGTCTGAATACTTTTTACTCTCATTCACAACCCATCGGGCGTTACTCTTTCTGCATGAGACCCTCAACTTCCAAAAAAGCTTTTTTATGCTGTTAGGCGCGTCAGAAATCAGGGGAATGTTCTCTGTCCAAAATGCTTCTGAATGATAAATTTTTGATAAAATTTCATCCGAATATCCTAATTGTTTTACTTTTGAAATAATACCAGGGTATAAGTTCACCTCCCCGCCAATAACATTTGACATATAGTCAACTGCCATAGTACCGGATGGCTGAACTTTCAATAAATTTTCAAAGGTTTCAAAATCCCATTTTCCCTTTTTCCAGAACTTCGCCAAATGGCGTCCTAAAGTGCTGTATTGTTCTTTACCACAAAGTTCTGCCAATACTTCTAAGCGATAGTGCTTTCTTTGAAATTCAAGCAGCTTCTCCTGAATCAATTTTTCCGTAGCACACTCATTACTTGCCTTTTCCCCTTCTGTTTCGTATGGCACTGGATGAAGCAAGGGGTACTCTATACTTCCAAAAAATAAATATCCGTACTCATATTCAGCTTGACTGGTATGAATCTCATCCAACAATTTCTCATATTCCTGCAGCTGTTTCTCCGACATAGCCCAGGAAGAAGAAGCATAAAATCTATGTCGATATATGGTCTTCCTGATATTATTTTTAATACTTATAATTTCATAATCGTTCATTTGAATCACTTCATACAGCAATCTACCAAATACATTCCTTCGCAGTTCCAAATCAAAATGATCGGTTACTTTCAGCATTTTGTTCCATCTTTCAACAGAAAAATCCATATGATTCAAAAGAATCTTTATATAATTTATAGACACCATCTGCATGTCATCAACGGTTACCGGTTCCATCATCGTATGATTTCTGTATTTAGGTTCAGATAATCCTCCAATCATACTTCCGCCATGATGGGGAATCGCTTTGTACAGATATGTCCAGAAATTACAACTTAACTTAATTGCTGATTCCGCAGCCTTAGTTTTTTCCTCTGGCGTTCTGAACGCCGAAAAATTATGCCATGTACAGAATACCTTTGCAAAAGTATCTTTTGGAGCATTCGAGTTATACTCATAATTGCGATCATCCAATTTCAACAACCATTGAAGCCCGGCCCAGGCAAACTCTTTCTGAACAAGAAATTGTTCAATCCCCCACAGAATATTGATATATGCGTTTCGCCCAAATAGAAAATCACTACTTTGATTTTCAAATAATCCCATAAGTCCTGTTGGTTCGGCAAATTCCCTGTCTAGTCTTTCCAACACTGCCTTAGGGGATATCTCACACAAATCCGTCCAAAAAGTAGAAATATAGGACCACTGTTTTTCTGTACAGATATAATCCAATATCTTGCTGACTACCCTATCCATTGCCAGCTGACAATTTTCCGCTTTCCTGTAAAATCCTTTCATAATCAGCGTCCTGACCATACCCTTTCTGAGAGACTCAGACCAGAACAGCTTTTCCCCCCTAATTTGGGCCAACAATTTCTCCTGTGCTGAATAACTAAACAAATTTTCCGATTCATTTAGAACTTCCATAAAAATCTCGATAAATTTTTCCCATAATGGATCATCTAACGAAATATCCAAGCATTCCCACGTATTTTCCGTACTGGCTAAACAATAAAATAAAGAGCGATTTCCGTAATTGCTTTTAATGACATAAAGAAAGGGATCCTCACCTTTCGTATAAGGCAAAATCTCTTCGATGAAATTTTCATACGCTCCTCCATAAAGGCTTTCAACAATTAGCTTATCCCCCTCGATTTCCTCCCACTTCCCCAAAAGCAGGCAAATCTTCTTGGCCTTATCGCTGATACCATCCATCCATTCCGGATGCTTCAAATACTCTCCCCGAAACAGATGCTTTTTCATGGGAATATAAAGTCCATGAGTATCTACAATCAAGGCATATGCTTTATCCCCTTCCATACCTGCTTCACGCAAGCATCTCCATATGGTATTCTGGGTCCTGGGTCTTAGTTCAATGACATCCCGCGTATATGCCGGTGTGCTTTCATTCAGCACAAAAATATTGGTGTTATTTTCGATTGCCGCAATTTCATCTGCGTAAAACCAGGGAATATAAATATTGTTCTCACTGGAAATATTCTGTAACTTCTGCCAGGACTCCAAGCTTTTTACCACATAGATAGGCCTCTTTTCAAGCAGCCTCCAAAGTTCGTTGAGAACACAATAAATCGTTTCCTCCTGGCACCGTCCTCTCACATAGACTATCTCGCCAAACCTATATTTCTCAAATGCTTCCTGAAAGCGTTCGTCATCCACTTGAAAAAATTCAATCCCTATGGCCGGTGCTGTGCTCCGCCTGAGGTAAATATCCATTTGTCCGGATGACTCGATTTTCATATTCTGCTTTTGATATAAGGTAATATCATTTGACATTTTATCAAGCTTTTTCCGTAATTCCTCAAAGCTTGCTTCCTGCTCGTCTTTCCATTCCTGCAGAAAGTAATGTTCATATTTATCAGGATTAATTACTTTTATTTGCTCTAAAATTACATACATTATCCTCAGGCAATAGGATTCTGCCAGCTCATGATTGATTTCATATTTCACCATAAGCTGCATCAGTATACTAAATAAGCGCTTTTTCAACTCATATCCGTCTGTATTTTGTAAGTTTTTAGCAACTTCCTTCATATTTTCTCTTGCAAGGGCGAGGGATAAATCATCAAAAAACTGTGTTGCCGTTTTTTCATTCTCAATAAAAAATTCTCCGGTATCTACTAGTATTTTTCTCCACTGATGGGCACTTTTAATATTCTTCAAAGTGCTTTCTCCGGCAGTTACTAAGATATTTTCTGTCTCTGCAGAACCCAAATTAGATATGACTTTTAATAATTCAAGCATAAACATGTGCTTACCTCTTCACTATAATCAAAAATATTTTTATCGCCTCAAACCTTAAAGTCTGCTTGTTCAATCATCAATTATAGTAAAAATGTTTCCAAAGAAATTAAGACATAACCCCCAACCTATTTATTCACAATAAACGACTTTCACTCACTATACAGTTTTTGATTTTAACGAACAAGGCCAACTAAAAATATACATTAGAATATAAAAAACCTATCCTATCATAGTGACCGTTTTCGGCTCGTACATAATCCAAAAGCCCCACCGTAATATGTCTGGGCAGACCGCCAGATGATTTATTTTCAGACGTATCTTCCATTGAAAATACCCCTTTCTGTTCTGTCATCTTTCCTTTTTATCATATCATAGGAATGTCTATCATACCATCTAAATCATAAAATTTCATGTCTTTTGTATCCCTTTTCCCATCCTGTTCCCATCCGTCCTCTCAGACTGGTTTCCCTTTCCCAGGAAGTCCTCGCTTTCTCCATAAAAAATGCCCCTTTCATAGGCCACACACCGTCATGTTGGCACAGAAAGGGGCTCACCATCCACATATTTTTTCTTCTAGGCCAACATCATCCTGTCATTGGCAAACTCACTGCCGCTGGCCTGCTCAAATTTCGCCAGTAAATCCGAAACCTTCAGACGCTTCTTTTCGTCCCCGGACACATCATAAATCACCCGGCCCTCATGCATCATAATCAACCGGTTTCCATGGGCAATGGCGTCTTTCATATTGTGGGTAATCATCAGGGTTGTCAAATGATCCTGGCCCACAATCCGGTCTGTGGCCTCCAGCACCTTGGCCGCCGTTTTGGGATCCAGAGCTGCTGTATGTTCATCCAACAATAAAAGCCTGGGCTTTTTCAGGGTTGCCATTAAAAGCGTCAGAGCCTGGCGCTGACCACCGGAAAGCAGCCCTACCTTGCTGGTCATCCGGTCTTCCAGTCCCAACTCCAGTGTTTGAAGCTTCTCCTTGTACATCTCCCGCTCACTCCGAGTAATTCCTATGCCTAAGAACCTCTTTTTTCCCCGGCGCAGAGCAAGAGCCAAATTCTCCTGGATCTGCATATTGGCTGCGGTCCCTGTCATAGGGTCCTGAAATACCCTCCCTAGGTATTTCGCCCTACGGTGCTCCGCCAACCTGGTCACATCCATATTGTCAATATAAATTTTTCCCTCGTCCACCGGCCAGACCCCGGCTACCGCATTGAGCATGGTGGATTTTCCGGCCCCATTTCCCCCGATAACCGTCACAAAATCTCCTTCCTGGAGCTCCAGAGACAAGCCGCTAAGGGCCGTCTTTTCATTGACTGTCCCTGCATTAAAGGTTTTCCAAATCTCTTGCATTCTAAGCACGGGAAGCACCTCCCTTTCTCACGGGCTTTGTAAAATATTTGCTCTTCAGATAGGGAATGGACAGGAATACCGCAACCACCAGAGCTGAGAGCAGCTTCAAATCGTTGGGGTCCATTCCCAGCCAAATCACTACCTGCATCACCAGATAATAGATAATGGCGCCAAAGGCCACCGTCAGCATCTTAAAAGCAAAGTTTCCCCGAATCCTTCCAAAGGTCACCTGACCAATGATCACTGCAGCCAGACCAATCACAATGGCTCCCCGACCCATATTTACATCGGCAAATCCCTGATACTGAGCGTAAAGTCCGCTTCCCAGAGCCACAATACCATTGGAAAGCATAAGCCCCATAATCTTACACAGATTGGTATTAATCCCCTGGGCCCTGGACATGTTGGGATTGCTTCCTGTGGCACGGATGGCGCACCCAGTCTCGGTTCCGAAAAACCAGTACAGCACCCCGATAATCATAGCCACAAAAATGGCTGTCACAAAAATAGTATTCTGATAGAAGGGTACATCCTTTATCCACCGCAAGGACACCAGGATATCATAGTTTCCCATGCCCAGTGACTGGTTGGCCTTTCCCCCCATGATCCGCAGATTTACAGAATACAGGCCCAGCTGTGTCAAAATCCCCGCCAAAATGGGAGGAATTCCCATAACTGTATGAAATAATCCTGTCACCAGACCCGCCAACATTCCAGCCAAGAAGGACAAAAATAGCGCCTCCCCCACAGAATGTCCCCTCAGCAACATAACCACACAGACCGCACCGCCAGCAGTCATGGTTCCATCCACCGTCAAATCCGCAAAATCCAAAACCTTATAGGTCACATACACACCGATAGCCATAATGCCCCAGATTAACCCCTGGGCCACGGCTCCTGGCAGCATGTTCAGTAATTTCACAATCTCCACGTTTCCTCCTCCTATTCCGGTTCCGCATCGATACTCCATTAATGCGTATAGATTTTATTAGTATAGCAAAAAGCAACGAAAAAAGGAAGTCCCTTTTTCGCTGCCTTTTAGAATTTCAGGAAATTCCGTAACCTGTGGAAACAGTACCGCTTATTTTGCGGCCTCTCCCATCTCAATGGCCTCATAGCCATCAGGAATCGTGATATTCATGGCCTCGCAGATTTCTGGATTGTATTTCTTGGTAAACTCTGCCGCGTATCCCACAGGCATGGTTGAAATATCCGCCTGCCCAGTGAGAATCTGGGCCGCCATCTTGCCGGTGGCTACCCCCAAATCATAGTAGTCAATGGACAGAGTTACCACGCCGCAGCCCTTGCAAATACCTTCCTCTCCCGCCACAACGGGAATGCCTGCGGGCTCGCACACGCCCCGGATAATGTTTGCGTTGGAAGCTGCCGTGTTATCTGTGGGAACATATATTACATCACTTTCACTTGCCGCCGTGGTGGCAATGG
The DNA here is from genome assembly GCA_022791975.1 of Lachnospiraceae bacterium. Lineage (GTDB taxonomy): Bacteria > Bacillota > Clostridia > Lachnospirales > Lachnospiraceae > RGIG4284. The sequence continues at coordinate 7,404 of JAAWAC010000010.1, forward strand.
TAGACAGATCATTGGAATCTGAGAAGGGATACTGCTTGCAGGTATAGCCCAAATCCTCCAAATAGGCCTGCACGGTATCCACCTGATACTGGGAATTGGCCTCTGCGGAGCAATACAAAAGTCCTACATTCTTTTTATCAGGAAACAGCTCATGGAGCATAGCTGCCTGCTGATCCAAGGGCGCTAAATCCGAGGTTCCGGAAATATTTCCGCCTACAGTTCCATTAAAATCTGCAATCTGGAGAGCCACGCCGTACTCGGTTACGGAGGTTCCCAGAATGGGAATCTTATCGGTACCAGCCTGTGCAGCTTGGAGAACCGGGGTCGCATTTGCAAGAATCAAATCTACCTCATCTGATACAAATTTATTGATAATGGTACTACAGGTGGGAATATCATTGGAGGCATTCTGCTCATCGAATACCACTCTCTCACCTAATTCCTCCACCAGAGCATCCTTAAATCCCTGGGTTGCAGCATCCAGAGCGTCATGCTGTACCAGCTGAGCAACGCCCACATGGAATACCTTGTCATCTGCCCCCGCTTCCGGTGTGTCTGCCTCCTCTGCCTTGGGCTCCTCCGCCGGAGTCTGTCCGTCAGCCTCTGCCGTAGACGGGTTAGAAGCCGGCTCCTCCTTGCTGCCGCATGCAGCCATGGACATTGTCATAGCCAGCACCAGCATCATTGCGATACATTTTTTCATGATACATTCCTCCCTAACTTCCTTGTGTATTGCCTTGCCACTTTTCCACTACGGCGCGTTAAAGCGACAAGCTATCCTTAGCATTGTATCCCAAAGAGGCTGGTTTGTCAATGCTATTCGAAAAAAATACGGGGGAATCCCCTGGAATTTCTCAAGGATTCCCCCAATTCAACCAATTCTATCTTCTCTTTCCTATTCGTCCAATTCGTCCAGAGCTTCCTTTACCTTTCCCATAAAGCCCTTTTTCTTTCCCTTTCCCGTGGAAGTGCTCTTGCCGTTGCACACATCATCATAGGCACGCAGGGCTTCCTTTGCCTCTCTGGTTAGATCCGTGGGCACCTGCACCACCAGAGTCACGAAATGGTCACCTCTGTTGTTTTTATTCCGCAGGGAGGGAACTCCCTTCCCCCGAAGCCGTACCCGGGTGTCGGTCTGGGTTCCCGCCTTCACATCATACTCCACCTCGCCGTCCACAGTCTTTATCCGCACTGCACCTCCCAGAGCCGCTGTCGCAAAGCTTATGGGAGCTGTGGAATAAATATTCATATCCTGGCGCTGGAAAATGGGATGCCTGGATACAGCCACCTCCACCAACAGATCACCTCTGGGACCGCCGTTAATGCCAGGCTCTCCTTTTCCGCGAATCCGAATACTCTGGCCATTGTCAATGCCCGCTGGCACAGTAACCGCAATTTTTTTCCGGCTGGAGATAAACCCGCTACCATAGCAATCCGGACATTTGTCCCGGATAATTTTTCCCGTTCCATTACAATCCGGACAGGGACGCACATTCTGCACCATGCCAAACAAGGACTGCTGGGTGTACACCACCTGCCCCTTGCCGCCACACTTGGAACAGGTTTCCGGTGAGGTCCCCGGCTTAGCGCCTGTACCATGGCATTTGCCACACTCGTCCTTTAAATTCAGCTCAATCTCCTTATCGCAGCCAAATACGGCCTCCTCAAAGGTGATCCGAATCTGGGCCCGGATATTGGCACCCTGCATCGGCCCATTATTGGCCCTACGGCTGCGGCCGCCTCCAAACAGGTCTCCAAAAATATCCCCAAAGATATCTCCCATATCTGCGCCGGTAAAATCAAAACCGCCGAAACCGCCGCCCCCTGCTCCCTGACTGAAGGCCGCATGTCCGAACTGATCATACTGCCGCCTTTTGTCCGGGTCGCTAAGTACCGCATACGCCTCCGAGGCTTCCTTAAACTTTTTTTCCGCCTCCGCGTCGCCAGGGTTCATATCTGGATGATACTTTTTCGCAAGCTGACGATATGCCTTTTTTATGGCCGCATCATCGGCGCCCTTTTCCACTCCCAGGACTTCATAATAATCTCTTTTCTGTTCTGCCATTGTTACCTTCCTCTTTTTCCTGTTTCATCAAGCATGCAGGCAGTACGATATGCAGCACACATGTTTGTGCTGCATATCATGTCTGTCACAAGTATCTTCTCATCAAGCCCTCACGGGCAGACGGCTCTTCTTATACCTCTCTGTAATCTCCATCTACCACATCATCCGCAGGACCTGCGCCTGCACCCATATCTGGACCTGCTCCCGCAGCTCCTCCCTGGGCACCCTGGGTCTGCTCATACATCTTTGCAAACAGCTTCTGGGCTGCCTCCATCAGCTTCTCCTTGCCAGCCTTCAATTCATCCAGGTCTGCGTCGGAGATATCACTCTGATCCTTGGTCCGATCCAGAACCGCTTTCAGAGAGGTGATTTCCGCTTCCACAGCAGCCTTATCGCCGGCATCCAACTTATCGCCCACCTCTTCCAAAGCCTTCTCGGTCTGGAACACCATGGAATCTGCGTCATTTCTGGCGTCAATGCCATCCTTACGCCGCTTATCCTGTGCCTCGTACTCGGCGGCCTCCTTTACAGCCTTGTCAATATCACTGTCAGACATATTGGAGCCTGCGGTAATGGTGATATGCTGCTCCTTGCCAGTTCCCAGATCCTTGGCAGACACATTTACAATGCCGTTGGCATCAATATCAAAGGTAACCTCAATCTGGGGTACGCCTCTTCTTGCAGGCGGGATCCCATCCAGCCGGAACTCACCCAGAGTTTTGTTGTCTCTGGCAAACTGACGTTCTCCCTGTACCACCTTAATATCCACTGCGGTCTGATTATCTGCCGCTGTTGAGAAAATCTCACTCTTCTTCGTAGGAATGGTGGTATTCCGCTCAATCAGGCGGGTTGCGATTCCTCCCTGGGTCTCAATGGACAAGGACAGAGGTGTCACATCCAGAAGCAGGATTTCCCCTGCGCCTGCGTCTCCTGCCAGCTTTCCGCCCTGGATGGAGGCTCCCAGCGCCACGCACTCATCCGGATTCAGGGTCTTGCTGGGCTCATGACCGGTCAGCTGTTTTACCTTTTCCTGTACAGCCGGGATACGGGTGGAACCGCCTACCAGCAGCACCTTGCCCAACTCCGAGGCCGTTACGCCTGCATCCCGCAGAGCGTTGGTTACCGGATCTACGGTTCTCTCCACCAGGTCATGGGTCAGCTCATCAAATTTAGCCCGGGTCAGGTTCATATCAAAATGCTTGGGTCCGTCAGCCGTTGCCGTGATAAAGGGCAGGTTAATGTTGGTGGTGGTGGCAGAGGACAGCTCTTTTTTCGCCTTCTCAGCCGCTTCCTTTAATCTCTGAAGCGCCATCTTGTCATTGGACAGGTCCACACCTTCCATGCGCTTAAACTCGGCCAACATATAGTCTGTAATCTTCTGGTCAAAATCATCTCCGCCCAGACGGTTGTTTCCAGCTGTAGCCAGTACCTCGATAACGCCGTCTCCAATCTCAATAATGGAGACATCAAAGGTACCACCGCCCAAGTCGTATACCATAATCTTCTGCTCTTTTTCATTGTCCAGACCATAGGCCAGAGCAGCCGCCGTGGGCTCATTGATAATGCGCTTTACATCCAGACCTGCGATCTTACCTGCATCCTTGGTCGCCTGACGCTGGGCGTCGTTAAAGTAGGCCGGCACGGTGATCACCGCCTCGCTTACCTTTTCACCCAGATAATTCTCCGCGTCTGCCTTAAGCTTCTGGAGAATCATGGCAGAAATCTCCTGGGGAGAATATTTCTTTCCCTCAATATTTACCTTGTAATCGCTTCCCATCTCTCTCTTAATGGAAGAAATGGTCTTCTCTGCATTGGTTACAGCCTGACGCTTGGCCGGCTCACCCACCAATCTTTCTCCTGTCTTGGTAAAGGCTACCACAGACGGTGTCGTCCGTGCGCCCTCTGTATTGGCGATAACCACTGGTTTCCCGCCCTCCATGACTGCCACGCAGCTGTTGGTTGTTCCTAAGTCAATACCAATAATCTTGCTCATAATAGAGACCTCCTCAAATGTTTTCTTGATTTATTGTCCAAATTACGTTGTAAACTTTTCCAGTTAAACGATTGCTTTCCTGCCAGCACCACGCTTTTGGTGTTTTTGCTTTTAAGTGCTGACCCTCAAGACCTTCGGTTCTTTCGCGTCAGTTTGCCACCTTTACCATGCTGTGGCGGATAACGGTTTCCTTGTAAAGATAGCCCTTCTGGAATTCCTCTGTCACCATGTTCTCTCCCAGCTCCTCGTCCTCCACATGCATCACCGCATTGTGGAAGTTGGGATCAAATTCCTGGCCTACAGCCTCTATGGGAGCCACACCCAGCTCGGAAAGGGTGGTCATCAGCTGCTTATAGATCTTATCCATCCCCTCCACAAAGGGATCGCTCTTCTGATCCTCAGGAACAGCTGCCAGTCCTCTCTCAAAGTTGTCTACCACAGGAAGCATCTTCTCAATCACATCCCGGGCTCCCACCTCATACATATGAGATTTTTCTTTTTCCGTCCGGTTTCGGAAATTTTCAAATTCAGCCAGCTGACGTTTTACCCGATCCTCCAGCTCCGCAATGCGAAGCTCCTTTTTATCTTCCTTTTTCTTCTTTTTAAAAAAGGATTTTCCTCCATCTGCTTCCTTTTCCTCAGCTTCGGCCTCTTCCCCTTGTGACTGCTGGGTCTCCTCTTCCGCCTGCTCTTGGGCTTCTGATTCTGCCTCAGCTTCCGGCTCCTCTCCTGCATTTTCTTGGTTTTCTACATTGTCACCGGCCTGCGGCTCCTCTCCTGCCTTATATTCCTCCTGCAACTCCTCTGCAGCCTGTGCTTCTTCTCTCTGTTTTTCCTGATCCACGGGTACTGCCCCTTTCCTTCTATATTTTCCGCCCTGGTCCTGCCTTTCGGCCCTTATCCTTTGGCCGGCCCCTGGCATGTTTTCAGTTACTTTCTTCCATATATATCATCCAGCTGCTCTGTCAGGGTTTTCAGAGTATTTACCACCTTCTCATAATCCATCCGTTTGGGTCCGATAATGCCGATAGTTCCCTGGAGCCCTTCCCCCAGCTCATAGGTGGCAGTCACCACACTGCAATCCTTCATGGTCTGCACCGGCGCCTCCTGTCCGATGTAAATCTGAATCCCCCGCTCCTCGCTGTTTGCCATGGTCTCATTGACCAAATCGGTCAATTCTTTCTTTTCCTCGAAGGCACTGATAAGCTCGCTGGCCTTTCCATTTTCCGTCAACTCCGGATACCGGAAAATATTGGTGGCCCCGCTGGTATAAATCTCCACTTCCTCCTCAGCCCGAATAACCTCTGCCACCGCATCAATCACGTCCCCCACCAGAGCGCTGTGGACGCCGGCCTGTTCCTTTAAAGCCATAATCATATTTAGAGTAATCTCTTCAATGGACAAGCCGTTTAAAATGCTGTTTAAAAGGATATTCAGCTTCAGAACTGTCTCCTGATCCAGCTCCTCCGTCACATCAATCACCCGGTTACGGACCAGATTGCGCTCCATCATAATGACCGCCAAAATCTGGGTGCTGTTTACCTTGGAAAGCTGGATAAATTTCAGCTTATTGCCTCTGGAGCGGGGCGTGGAAACCATGGTTGCATAATTGGTATTGGTTGCCAACACCTTTACCACCTGCTTCAACACCTGTTCCATCCGGTCTGTTCTGCTGATCATAAGCTCCTTGAGCTCCTGGACCTCTTTATCCTTTTCCTCCATCATATGATCCACATACAACCGGTAGCCCTTGTCAGAGGGAATCCGCCCTGCGGAGGTATAAGGCTGAATAATATAGCCCATCTCCTCCAAATCTGACATTTCATTTCGAATGGTGGCGGAGCTTAAATTTAAGTCGGAATATTTGGAAATCGTCCGGGACCCAACCGGCTCCCCTGTTTCCAGGTAATTCTGGATGATCGCCTGCAAAATCCGGAATTTCCTCTCATCCAACTGCATCCTGCCACCTCCTGTCAACTTTTCCTATTAGCACTCGGCCCTCTTGAGTGCTAACATTAAAATATCACTCCCACCCTAATTTGTCAAGACTGTTTATAGTTTTTTAAGATTTCCATAAAACCCGTTTAGCTATCCCAGGAAGCGCCCTAAGATGCGATTCTGCCAATGGGCGAAGCTGTACGGACAGTCGCTCCCTTATTCCCCACTCCCACAAAAAGTTTTCAAAAACCTCTTGCATTTTTTCCCCATTGGTGCTATATACTAGGTAGTAAATGAATTATGGCCCTTACCTTAAGCATAGTTTGCTTAATGTGAGGGTCTTTTATTTTTGAGAAAGGAGCCAATTTTATGAATATTAACAAATTTACACAGAAATCCCTGCAAGCGGTCAATGACCTGGAAAAGATCGCCTACGAATATGGAAACCAGGAAATCGAACAGGAACATCTGTTGGCCAGCCTGCTCCGCCAGGAGGACAGCCTGATTTTAAAGCTGATTGCCAAAATGGAAATCAATGGGGAGCACTTTTTAAATAAGGTAGAGGAATTTCTCTCCCGGCGGGTGAAGGTCTCCGGTGGGCAGCCCTATGTGGGTCAATACCTGAATAAAGCATTGATTTCCGCGGAGGATGAGGCCAGGCGCATGGGAGATGAATATGTGTCTGTGGAGCATCTTTTTCTGGCTCTTCTGGATAACCAGAGCCCCTCTATGAAACCTCTGTGGAAGGAATATGGGATTACAAAAGAGCGGTTTCTCCAGGCCCTGTCCACGGTTCGGGGAAATCAGCGAGTCACCAGCGACAACCCGGAGGCCACTTATGACACCCTGAGCAAATATGGGTATGACTTGGTGGAACGGGCCCGGGAACAGAAGCTGGATCCAGTGATTGGACGGGACGGGGAAATCCGCAACATTATTCGTATTTTGTCCAGAAAGACAAAAAATAACCCGGTGCTCATCGGGGAGCCTGGTGTGGGCAAGACAGCAGCCATTGAAGGTCTGGCGCAACGGATTGTCCGGGGCGATGTTCCCGAGGGGTTAAAGGATAAAAAGCTTTTTGCCCTGGATATGGGCGCTCTGGTGGCCGGCGCAAAGTACCGGGGAGAGTTTGAGGAGCGGCTCAAGGCTGTGCTGGAGGAAGTGAAAAAAAGCGAGGGAAATATTATCCTCTTTATCGACGAGCTCCATCTGATTGTGGGAGCCGGAAAAACCGATGGCGCCATGGATGCCGGCAATATGCTAAAGCCCATGCTGGCCCGAGGCGAGCTCCACTGCATCGGCGCCACTACCCTGGATGAATACCGACAGTACATTGAAAAGGATGCTGCTCTGGAGCGCCGGTTCCAACCGGTGCTGGTGGACGAACCCACGGTGGAGGACACCATTTCCATTCTCCGTGGTTTAAAGGAGCGGTACGAGGTTTTCCATGGGGTAAAAATCACCGACGGAGCCCTGGTCTCCGCTGCCACCCTGTCCAACCGCTATATTTCTGACCGCTTTCTTCCGGACAAGGCCATCGATTTGGTGGACGAGGCCTGCGCCCTGATCAAGACAGAGCTGGACTCCATGCCTACAGAGCTGGACGAGCTGAGCCGGAAGGTCATGCAGCTGGAAATCGAGGAGGCAGCCCTGAAAAAGGAGACGGACCGGTTGAGCCAGGAACGGCTGGAGCATCTGCAAAAGGAGTTAGCGGAGCTGCGGGAGGAATTCGCCAGCCGCAAGGCCCAGTGGGACAATGAAAAGACCAGCGTGGAGCGTTTACAAAAATTGCGGGAGGAAATCGAAGAGGTCAACAAGCAGATACAGGCTGCTCAGCAGGCCTACGATTTGAACAAAGCCGCCGAACTCCAGTACGGGCAGCTGCCTGCGCTCCAGCAACAGCTCCAAATAGAGGAGGAAAAGATAAAAAATCAGGATCTGTCCCTGGTCCACGAGAGCGTCACAGAGGATGAGATTGCCCGGATTATCTCCCGCTGGACTGGTATCCCGGTTGCCAAGCTGACGGAGAGTGAACGAAATAAAACTCTGCACCTGGATGAAGAGCTCCACAAACGGGTTATCGGCCAGGAGGAAGGGGTCCAGAAGGTGACGGATGCCATTATTCGCTCCAAAGCCGGCATTAAAGACCCCAGCAAGCCCATTGGCTCCTTCCTGTTTCTCGGTCCCACAGGCGTGGGCAAGACAGAGCTGGCCAAGGCCCTGGCTGCCAGCCTCTTTGATGATGAACAGAATATGGTGCGCATTGATATGAGTGAATATATGGAGAAATATTCCGTTTCCCGTCTGATCGGAGCGCCTCCCGGATACGTAGGCTATGAGGAGGGTGGGCAGCTGACGGAGGCTGTCCGTAGAAAGCCCTACTCTGTGGTGCTCTTTGATGAGATTGAAAAAGCTCATCCCGATGTGTTTAACGTGCTGCTCCAGGTGCTGGATGATGGTCGTATCACCGATTCTCAGGGCCGGACCGTGGACTTTAAAAACACCATCTTGATTATGACTTCCAATATCGGTTCTTCCTATCTGTTGGAAGGCATTGATGCCGGCGGTGAAATCAGCAGTCAGGCTCAGGAGCTGGTTATGGATGAACTGCGGGCTCATTTCCGTCCGGAATTTTTAAACCGGTTGGATGAAACTATTTTGTTTAAGCCTTTGACCAAGGACCATATTGGCGGGATTATCCATCTGCTTATGGGGGAACTGAATGCCCGTCTGGCTGACCGGGAGCTTTCCCTCACCCTGACTCCAAAGGCTGAGCAATTTATTGTGGACAACGGCTATGATCCTGTTTACGGCGCTCGCCCCCTGAAGCGTTATGTGCAAAAACATGTGGAGACCCTGACGGCCCGGCTGATCCTAAGCGGAACCATTTCCCAGGGTGATACCATTGCCATCGATCTGGTGGACGGCAAGCTGACGGCACAAAAAATAGTATAGATTTTTCTGGTATAATTTGGTATGATAACCATATCCCCAGTGACCAATCAGGGCTGCGTTACAAAACCATGTATGACCTGGTAAACTGAGGGTATCCTAACAAAAAAGACTGTGTAGCTTGGGCCTGTGTCCCAAATCGGTGACCAAATGATAGGCGCCCTACACAGGAAAGAAAGAGAGGTGCCTGAAATGGCAAAATATGTTTGCGACATCTGTGGCTATGTATACGACCCGGAAATCGGCGATCCGGACAACGGGATTGCACCGGGAACTGCCTTCGAGGATCTGCCCGAGGATTGGGTTTGTCCCCTTTGCTCCGTGGGCAAGGATGATTTTTCAGAGGAATAAATAGCAAAAAAGCGGCTGTTGCCAGATAGCAGATTTACGCAATATGGGGGATAGATATGCGACAAGCATCCCCTCTATATGGTGTAACTGCCAGATTTTGCAACAGCCGCTTTTATTTTCGAAAAAATTTCATCAGGCTTCCTGGCCAGGGGATTTTTCCCGCCGCCTCCCCAACCAAACAGCCAGACACCCGGTAGCGATTCCCACCGTCATCCCAGCCAGCACATCTGTGGGATAGTGTACCCCCACATACAGCCGGGAGAACCCAATGAGTGCCGCCAAGGCCATGGCCGGCACGCCTACCCTCTTGGGAAAGCACAAAAACAGTACGCTGGCCACAGCAAAGCTGGCTCCCGTGTGCCCGGAAGGAAAGGAAGTATCCACCGGAAGCCGTGCGATGGGAAGCAGCCCCTCCACAGCCCCATAGGCATAGGGCCGCACCCGACCTACCAGATTTTTCAGCAACACATTTACCAGGGCAAAATCCATCACCAGGGACAGAGCCGCCAGCTTTCCGGTCTGCCGAAGGGATGGGATACGCAACAACAGAAGGCAGGTAAAAATAGCCAGAATCCCCCCATCGCCCAGGCGGGTAATTCCCCCCATCACCTGATCCAGCCAGGGCCTGCGCACCTGTTCCTGTAAAAACAGAAGAAATTGATCCTCCCACTCAAACGACCATTGCATAGCATCCTCCAAAAAAGGCCGCAGGTCTCTCTGCAGCCTTTTCAAAAATCAAAGACCTACTTTGGATTAATCAGGAATCTCCGTAAATGTATAGCGCTCCACCACACCTGCCACATCCAGATGATAGATCACCACACCTCCCGGCATCTCTTCTTTTTCATATTTGTAGCTCTTCTCCGAATGCAGATTTTTGATATACTCATCCAGATCCGCTACCTCTACCTCTTCAATAGCCGTTTTGCGACCCTGATTTCCCGGACAATACCCTAAATTTTCCTTCACCAGCTCGTAACGTTTCATATCGATAACCTCCGTCCTGTAAATTGATATCTCTATTTTACACTAAAACGGAGGAAAAAGCCAGTATTTTTAGACATTTTATACAAAACTTACAGACTTTATCCTTCCCTACAGCTCTGTAAACGTGTACCGCTGCAAAAGCCCTGCAATATCCACATGGTACACAATGGTGCCATCCGCCAAATCCTCCCTTTCAAAAGAGGCGCTTTTTTCCGTATGCCGGCTCTTTACATAGGCATCCAGATCGGAAATCTCTGCCTCCTCAATAAAAACATCCCGCATCTGATTTCCCGAGCACTGATTAAAAATCTCGTGGACCACTTCATATTCCTTCATTTCTGCCACCCTTCCTTTCCAAAGACAAGTCCCTCTTCCACTTTTATCAAACTATGTCTAATAGATTTTCCAAATTATTCCATTTTAGCCAGTTTCGTCCAGCTGCTTTTGGAGATACAATCCCACCACATGAGAAAAATTCATAATATTCCGAATATAGGCAAAGTCCTTGCCAAATATCCGCCTTTCCGCCTGGAGATCCTGCTCCTCCCCAGCGAAAACTCCTAATACAGAAATTCCCTGGCTGCGCACCTTACGCACCTCCAAGGCCGTATCCCGCACTGCGTATTCTCCGCAGTAGGAGGCCGGATTCCTGCTGTTTGGCCGGTTTACAACCTGGTCATTGGGCCGTCCGTCACTGAGCACAATCAGGATCTTATTCTCCTCCTCCCGCTGGGAAAGGCTCCAGGCCGCTGTGCGGATAGCCAATCCATCCCGGTTGTTGGAGGAGGCATGAAACTCAAAAATCCGCCGGTTGGCCTCCCGTCCCTCCTCATAATCCCGAAAGCGCCGCATCACCGTGTAATCCCAGAAGGTGCAAAACCCTGTCACCATATGGGGAATCCCCACATTGCTTAGAGCTTCACTGAGCATAAACCCCTGGATAGCCACCAGACTTTGCCGGTTTCTCTGGGAACCGCTGGCATCAATCAGCACATAGACAGCAAAATCTGTGCTGTTTTTGCGGATTTCCTTCTGAAATAGCCGGGTATCCCTGCTGCGCCCCACCTTCCAAAGCCGACCTGGCACAATGCTTCCATAATCCATGGAAATCATCTCCCGCTCACTGCGAGCCTGTAGGGATCTGCGAAGAGCATCTGACAGCTGTTCAATATTCCGCCGTGCTACCCGAAAATGATTCCCATATATGCGCAGGTTTACCTCCTTGGCCCGCCTGGCGTATTCCGACTGGTAATTCTTGCGCACCATGTTTTCCAGGATTCCGTCAGTAAAATATAGCTGACAATCCCCATGAGCTCCCCGGCAGAGCAGGTGGTTGCGCCGCTTTTGCTCCCGCTCATTTAAGTAGGAACGTCCATAATTCAGCTCTATATAGGAATACATCTTGGCCGCGGCTTCCTCATCCACCAGCACCACCCGGGATTTTGCCCGGGCTTGGGGTTCCTGGCTCTCCCTCTCCTTAAGGGTAGCCGCTGCCTGGGTCAGCTGCTCCAGATAGCGGTCCAAATCTTCCTCATAGAGCTCCTCCTCCAGGAAATCCTTCCAGTTGAATTCCTTCAGATCCTCCATGGTGACAGCCAACACTTTCTCCAAGGAACCGTACTTTTTTTCAAACGTTCGATCCACCAGTTGATTATACAGCTCATCCAGACAGCGGATCACCTCCCTGGTGTTCTCTGCCTTATAAAGCTCCTGCAACCGGTCCACCACCCCACGAATCCGCTCTGTCATGGGCTCCTGCCCATAAACGGCCTCTTTCATAAGGCTAATTTTCACCTGGCCCAAAAAGGAGGATGCCATTCGGTGAAAATCCTGATCCAGGAGATCGAGAAACGCCTTTTTTCGCAGCTCCTCCACCCCTTTGCGCTCTCCAGTTATCCGCCGAAGCACGGCACAGTCCACGCAGAGCTGGGACAGCTGTAAGAGCTCCTGCTCCTTTGCCCCAAAATACAGCTTTTTCACCAGATACATGCCCAGCACTTCCTTGGAAAAATATTTCGCAAAGGCTCCCTGCTTTACGGCATCATAGAGGGCCGCATACCGGGATCGGGCAAAGGCCTCTGTGTCCAGTTTCAGGCGCAGGGAATAATCCCCGCTGACAGTCCAGCAAAGATTCTGCATACGCTGCTCAATTTCCATCTGGCGTTCTGCTTCGTCCGGCTCCCCTCCCGGAGAACCTGGATATCCCCAGGACCTTTCCATTCCACTCTCACCTGTTCCTTTTTAAAACACATCCTCCGTGCCCCAACTCTCCGGAATGCGGGTCATTACCATGTCCTCAATCAGCTCCCGCTCGAAGCCGTCAAAACATTTGTTGGTCAGCCCCATGCTCACCGCCAGCCTGGGGCGAAGACCTCCCCGGACCGTTTTCAAAGCCGCCAAAAGCCCCCGAAGATCCAGGGCCTTGGTGGAAATCTCGCTGTTGGCCGCCTTTGCCTGCAGATCCAGAAAAAGGCCGGCAAACTGGACCAGAGCCTCCCTTTTCGCCTCCGGAAAGCTGGTTTCCAGAATCAGCAGCAGGGTTTCCTCTGTCAAATCCGGCATGCGAATCACCAGAAACCGGGAGACCAGGGCCTCGTTCAGCTCCCGGGTTCCTGCATAGCCATAATTCATGGTGCCAATAAACCGGGTGGCCGTATGAAGGCTGATGCGATCATAGCCAGGTACATCGATAATCCGCCGATAGTCCAGGGTGGCATGCAGCACGGAAACCGCATCATTTTTTGCCATATTAATCTCATCCAGCACCCCAAAGCCCCCGTACTGGGCACATTGGTATACCGGCCCCTGGCGCAGTTGCACCTCATTGTCCCGAAAGGTATCCGTGCCAATAAGACTGCTGCTATCCGTATTTACATGAAAGGAAATGTTATATAAAGGCCTTCCAAACAGCCAGGCCAGGTTTTCCGCCAGAATATTTTTTCCCGTGGCCTTGGCGCCGCACAACAGCAGGTTTTCCCCCTGTAACAGAGCCGTAATAGCCATCTCCAGAATCTCTTTTCCATAGAAGGGAACCGGCGGCCTGGCTACCCGGTAGACCAAATGTTCCTCCAGGGGATGTTCCTTCCGGAATTTTTCCAGCTCCCGAAGAAGTCCCGGGCTTACCTGCTGCCTTTGTAATATTTCTAAAGCATCCATTTGTTTTACTCCTTTATCCCACAAGCTTGGCCTCTGCCCCTTCACAGGGCCTTTGCCAGAAAAGCCGGCTTCCAACACCAAACTCATGTTCTCATCGCAAAAAATCCGCCAAGATCCAGTTGCTCACATCGATTCCCCTGTCTGTCAGCCGCAGAAAGCCCTCCTGTTCCACTAGAAAGCCCTGCCTCTCATAGCGCTCCAGCTCCTTTTGATATACCTTGTGTATCTGCTCGGTAATCCGGACTCCCTCCCGGGTGCGAAGCCCCAAAAACATGGTCTCCGACAATACGTCCCCCGGCGTCAGCCTCTCATAATCGGTCACAGCAAACTGCCTTTGCAGATAGGGCTCCAAAGCCTCCTGATTCCGAAAGCGGCAACCGTCCAGCAAGGAGGCCGCCCCAACTCCAAATCCCTTATATTCCACTCTGCGCCAATATCCCAGATTGTGCTGACATTCCCTGCCTGGCCTGGCGTAATTGGAAATCTCATAGCGTGAAAATCCGGCGGTCTCCAGAATCTCCCTTGTATCGTAATACATTTGCCGCTCCGTATCCTCATGGGGAAGTGGGGGAATTTCACAGACTCCCCCCGTATTTTTTTCGGTCCTTTCTTCCGCCGTCTTGCCATATTGCTCATAAAGAGGGGTTCCCTCCTCCAAGATCAGACTGTAGGCCGAAATATGCTCCGGCTTAAGGGCCACCACCTGCTCCAGCGTGTCCTGCCAGCTCCTCCTGGTCTGCCCAGGCAGACCGGACATGAGATCCACATTGATATTGGAAAATCCCGCCTCCCGGGCCAGACAAAAGCTCTCTAAAAACTCCTCCCAGGTGTGAATCCGCCCCAACAGAGCCAACTCCTCCTTTTGTGCGGATTGAAGCCCCAGACTCAGACGGTTGACGCCATAATCCCAAAGACTTTTAAGCTTCTCCCCAGTCAAGGTTCCAGGATTGCACTCCACCGTAATTTCTGCCTGATCCCGGATAAAAAAACAGTTTCTCAGCTCCCCCAATATCCCGGCAAGCTGTCTGTCCTCCAAAAGGGAAGGCGTCCCTCCTCCCACAAAGACGGTGGATACCTCATAGCTCTCCCTTAGGCTGCGACTCTCCCGAATTTCCTGTTTTAATGCCTCCACATAGCGCTCCCGGGTGGAGGCTTTTGCAGGCGCCGACAAAAAATCACAGTAGGCGCACTTTTTCACACAAAACGGAATGTGTATATAAATCTCCAGCTCCTTTTTTTCTCCCAAAACTTCCCCGCTATTTAGGCCTCCTGCCTTTCTCAGATTTTTTGCCATTCAGGCTTCCTACTTGTCATCCAGCTTCAGCACACTCATAAAGGCCTTCTGAGGAATCTCCACATTTCCCACCTGGCGCATGCGCTTTTTTCCTTCCTTCTGCTTCTCCAGAAGCTTCTTCTTTCGGGTGATATCACCGCCATAACACTTTGCCAACACATCCTTGCGCATGGCCTTTACGGTCTCCCGTGCTATGATCTTGCTGCCCACCGCCGCCTGAATGGGAATCTCAAAGAGCTGACGAGGAATTTCTTCTTTCAGCTTCTCACACATTTTTCTTCCCCTCTCGTAGGCTGTGCCGCTGTGCACAATAAAGGAAAGGGCGTCTACCTCCTCTTTATTGATCAAAATATCAAGCTTCACCAATTCAGACTGCACATAGCCCTTCATCTCATAGTCAAAGGATGCATACCCCCGGGAGCGGGATTTGAGCGCGTCAAAAAAGTCATAGATAATCTCATTTAGGGGAAGCTCGTACCGCAAAAGGGCACGGGTTTCCTCCATATATTCCATCCCCAGATAATTTCCCCGGCGCTCCTGGCACAATTCCATAATGGAGCCGATAAATTCTGTGGTCACCATAATCTCGGCGCTAACCACCGGCTCTTCCATATATTCGATTTCTGAGGGGTCTGGCAAATTGGAGGGATTGGTCAGCTCAATCACCTCCCCGTTGGTCTTATGAACCTTGTAAATAACTCCGGGAGCCGTGGTCACCAAATCCAGGTTGTATTCTCGCTCTAACCGCTCCTGGATAATCTCCAAATGCAAAAGCCCCAAAAAGCCACAGCGGAACCCAAAGCCCAGAGCCACCGATGTCTCCGCCTCAAACTGAAGGGAGGCATCATTCAGCTGTAGCTTCTCCAGCGCATCCCGCAGATCCGGATATTTTGCCCCATCCGCCGGGTACATGCCACAGTATACCATGGGCAGCACTTTTTTATACCCGGGCAAAGGCTCCACACAAGGCTTCTCCCGGTTGGTAATGGTGTCTCCCACCATGGTGTCCTTCACGTTTTTGATGCTGGCCGTAAGATAACCTACCATGCCAGCGCTAAGCTCCTCGCAGGGGATAAACTGGCCGGCGCCAAAATAGCCCACCTCCACCACCTCCGCCGTGGCTCCCGTAGCCATCATAAGAATGGGTGTCCCCCGCTTTACTGCTCCCTCCTTAATCCGACAGAATACAATCACCCCTTTATAGGAATCATACACCGAATCAAAAATCAACGCCTTTAAGGGGGCAGACGCATCTCCCCCCGGCGCCGGAATTCGCTCCACGATAGCCTCCAGGACCTGCTCCACATGTAAACCGGTTTTGGCAGAAATCCGCGGTGCATCCTGGGCCTCCAGCCCAATCACATCTTCTATTTCATCAATGACCCGCTCCGGCTCCGCACTGGGCAGATCAATCTTATTTATCACCGGCACCACATCCAGATCGTGATCCAGAGCCAGATACACATTGGCCAACGTCTGGGCCTCAATGCCCTGGGCCGCATCCACCACCAGAATGGCCCCATCACAGGCAGCCAGACTTCTGGATACCTCATAATTAAAGTCCACATGGCCTGGGGTATCGATAAGATTAAAAATATATTCCTCCCCGTTCTTGGCCTTATACACGGTCCGCACGGTCTGCGCCTTTATGGTAATGCCCCGCTCCCGCTCCAGATCCATATTGTCCAATACCTGGGCCTGCATCTCCCGGCTGGTTAAAAGCCCTGTCATCTCAATAATCCGGTCTGCCAGCGTAGATTTCCCATGATCGATATGAGCAATAATGCAAAAATTGCGGATTTTTCCCTGATCCATTGTCGCCACCCATCTTCCTCCATAGTTTTTGTCAATGATACAGTATACCACAAAGGTTGGGAAATGTAAATTTTTTTTAAGGTTGTCTCCTTTCCTTCCCTGTATCCTTATCTGTGAAGGGTCTCATAGGAATACCGGTCTGCCTCCGACACATGCTCTGTTCGCAGCTCCCCCTCCTGGGTGCTGAGAAGCAAATAGCTGTTTTCCAGATAAAGCTTAAGGCGCTCCGCCCATTTCCGAAACAGGGAATCCTGGTAAGGCACATGGTCCCCATAGGTAAAGGTAGCCCCGGCTATCTGCCGGATCTCCCCCTCCTCCCCCAGCCGGAACACATAGTATCCATAACTTCCAAAATCATCCCGGTCCTCCACGTGTACTGTCATCAGATACCCACTTCCCTCCAAAGTGCCTGCATAAATGTTATTCCAGCCTGCCCGGGATGCATGGGCGGACAAGGTATAAAGAAGCTGACCATCCTCCCCTTTTATGAGCACTAGACCGCTGTCCCCATCTCCGATATTGCCGGTGTAGGTCTCCAGCTCCTCTTCCCCGTCTCGGTCTGCCACATCCAGCTTCTGGGCATCCGTTAAACTGTAAAATTTTTCCAATACATCTGTTCCCACTTCCTCCAGAAGAAACTCATACCAGTTATCTGCCAAAACAGGAGCATAGGAAATTCCGCTTCCATAAAAAGAGCTCTCCAAGGTTGCTTCCACAACCTGTCCATTTTCAAAGGTAAGCCCAAGGGGCACCAAAAGATAGGCAAGTCCCTCCTGGGCAAGCTCTGCAAAGGTGTCAAAAGAAACCTTTTCGTAGCGTAGCGTATCCATCTCCTCGTTGGCCAGAAACACGCAGTCTGGGGCAAAGGCTAAAAAAGGCAGTTCCGCCCCCTCCTCCAGATCCTCCACCAGGTACCGATCAATTCCCCGCCCACTGCGAGAAAGAGAGCGTATATACACTCGGTAAGTCCCGTCCTCTATCCGTCCCGCCTGAATTTGTTCCCGGGAAAGCTCCATAACAGAAGGTTCTAAAAGCTCTGCGCCTGGCACCTCCCCTGACGGTGTGGTGAGCTCCCCAGATGACTCTCCCACCTCTCCCCCACGGTTCTGCTCTAGCTCCTGGGCATCCGCAGGCGTCCCCTTCTGCCCTGTAGCCAAACAGGTGATGCCAAATCCAAACTCCGCCAGAAAAGTCCTTGTCTCCTCAGAGGAGAGCTCTACCCAGAGGCAAGCTTCCTCCACTTCCAGCACAGGCGTAGCGGTCAGAAGCTCTGCTGGCTGCCCATCAATAGCCGGATCGTGGTGATAAATCTCCAAGATCTCCAAAGCCTGTGCCTGGGGTGACATTCCCCGGGGAATCGCCAACCGCCAGAAGCCATTTCCTGCATTTTCCAGGGAAAATCCAAGCCCCATAACCTGGATCTCCTCTGCCCTGGCAGAAAAACTGGCTGGGTAGGTCTCCTGAATCAATACTTCCTCCTCCCCAGAAAAGGTAATCCGAACCAGATGTCCAGCCTCCAGCCCGTTAAAATCCATCTCTATATAAGGAGAAATCTCTCCAGCCTCCGGGATCTGCACCTCTCCCTGTCCGGGAATGGTGACCACCAGCCTGGTATCCGCCGCCTCCTCCATGTCAAGCTCTGAGAGAACACCGTAAAAGGTCACTGCCTCCTGTTTCTTCCCGGGATTTGCCAGCAAAAGCACCGCAGCAATCCCACATCCCAGGGCTGCCAGGCCCAAAATAGCCACCCCAGGCCTTCGATAGCTCAGCACATGGCGAATCCTGCTGCCTGTATCTCCCTCCCCAAAAGCCAGGGGAATCCCCCGCACCCGGGAGCGTCCCACCGCCATGGCCAGCAGAGATTGAGAATATTCTTTTTTTACAGAATTTCCCATTTTTCGAATAACAGCCTCATCACAGGACATTTCCATATCCCGGCCACTTACAAAAAAAGCCACCCAGACCAGCGGATTAAACCAATGCAGGCAGAGAGCCAGATAGGCCGCTATTCGGATCATGGGATCTCCCCTGCGAATATGGGTTCTCTCATGGAGCAGCACATAGGGCAGCCTTTCCTCTTCCATATCCCTGGGCAAATAAATTCCATAGCGAAAAAGCCCCAGCACAAAGGGCGTGGTTGTCATGTCTGTCCGATAAATTCCCCGGGATTCCTCCAGGGCTCCCCGAAGCCTCCTTTTCAGCAACAGCAGGGACCCCAGCCCATAGAGAGCCATTGCTCCCGCTCCCACAAGCCAAATCCATCCCCCTATAAACAAGTACACCTGCATGGGATTTATCGAGGACATGGGCGTGGCGGCCGGTAGAGATTGATTGATGGCCTCCTCCATAGCAGGAATGGGCAGTTCCACTGCCGGCTGCCCCATATAGCCGATATTTTCCGGAATATATTCTATCTGTCCCTGTACTCCCACAGGAGCCTTAAGCATTCCCAGGAAGGATACAGGGGCGGAAAAGGAAACCGGACACAGCAGCCGAAACAGCACCACGGCCCACAGTCCATAGGAAAAAATCCGGGGCGCCCGGCGCAACAAAAGCCTAAGCACCAACACCGCCAAAATCATATAGCTGGCCGTGAGACTCATATTCAATAGCAAAATCAGCAACTGCTCCATCATGGCTCCTCCTCATAATTGTCAATCAGCTCCCGAAGAAGGCGTATTTCCTGCTCTCCCAACCGCCTTTTCCTGGAAAAAGCCGTGAGAAACAAAGGGAGGGAACCCTGAAAGTTCTCGTCAATAAATGCCTCTCCCCGGGCTGCCTGAAAATCTTCCCGGCTCATGCGTACCACCACAGTCCCCTTCTCATTGGCAAACAGCCCCCGGTCACAGAGCCGCTTAAGCATGGTATAGGTGGTGGTCCGTTTCCAGGAAAACGCCTCCTCACATAACCTGGTCAAATCTCCGGAGCCAACGGGCGCATGCTGCCAGATAAGCTCCGCAAATTTTTCTTCCATTTCTCCCAGCTGATAGGTTTTCATCTGTAGTCTCCTTTCCATTTTGCCATATCTTAGCAAAAAGCGCATGTTCTATTTTCCCGGCTTTGTGAAATTTCTGTATGGGAAATGTAAAGCCGTTTGTATGTCTAATTATATTAGACACCTATAGTCTAACATGATTAGACTTATATGTCAAGACACTCTCAGAAATAAACAAACCTTCCCTCGGGAATGGTGTTTTCATAAAAAAAGATCCTCCGCCCAGCTTCCCAGCCAAGCGGAGGATCTTTTTTTCCCTATTTTTACAACGACCCCAACTGTCCTACTCCACAACCTGCAAATCCTTGGGTGCCTGATTTAACACCTCACAGCCATTTTCCGTCACCAGCACCAGGTCCTCGATGCGAACTCCAAACTCTCCTGGCAGATAAATCCCCGGCTCCACGGAGAATACCATGCCTGGCTCCAGAGGAAAGGCAGAGGCATTTCCCACATCAGGTGGCTCATGGCATTCCAGCCCTACCCCATGACCCAGGCGATGGGTAAAGTAAGGACCGTACCCGCCCTCTGTGATAATATCCCGGGCTGTCTTGTCCAGCTCTGACAAAAATACCCCCGGCTTTATCCGAGCAATAGCCGCCAGGTTTGCCTGTCTGACCAGTTCATATACCTGCCGCTGCTTTGCTCCCGCCTCCCTGTAAAATACGGTCCGGGTCATATCACACCAATACCGGTTAAAGGGAATAAAAATATCAAAGGTCACACTGTCCCCAGGCTTTACCACCGTGCCGTCTGCACTGTGATGGGGATCTGCCCCATTGGGACCAAAACACACCAGCTGCACGCCCTCACAGTCCGCTCCCTTTTCCAGGTAAAGTCGGTTCACCTCCGCAGCCAGTCGATTTTCCACGGCCCCCTCCCTCACCTGGGAAATAACCTTCTCCACCACTTTATCGTTGAAGTGCGAACTCCTGCGAAGGGCCTCAATTTCCAACTGGTCCTTTAACATCCGGGCCCGGTCCACTGGTCCAGAGCCCTGCACTGGTGTCATATCGGGTCTAAGCTCCATAAGGCCAATCAAAAACTTGCTAGACCAGAATTTGTCAATGCCAAGCTTTCCAGGCTGAATCTTTCCCGCCAAATCCTTCACAGGATTCTCTCCATCCTTGTGCACATACAAGGACAGCCCCTCCGGGGGCACAATGCCAAATATTTCATTTGCAAACAGCCAGGCTCTTCCTGTGTCCTCCAGGTAAAGAGCAATCATCCGCTCGTGAGGCTCTATCCACAGCCCGGTTAAGTAATACAGGGAGGCTGTGGACGTGACGATCATCTGGGTTAGACCCTCCGCCTCCATATTGGCAATTACCCGCCGTATTCTCTCTTGGTTCATGATAATCCTCCTATATTAAATCGCTTCGCCATGGCGCTAACGGGTAAGACCCTTTGACACTACCCCCCTTCGCCGGCCCTCTCTGTTCTCCGCAGAATATCCCAGGGGGCCGGGCTTTCGCTCAGCTGCACCCACAGGTCCTGCCTGGCGTGAGGGGCGCTCTCCTGGGGCACTCCCTCCTGGTCAAAAATTGCTTCCACCATCACAGGCACATCCTCTCCCCCTGGCTTCATAATCTCGATTTGCTCTCCCACGGAAAATTTGTTCCGCTGCTGAAGCTGGCACCGGCCCTTGGCATCCACCTGACCTACAATTCCCAGATAGGTGGCCTCCCTCTGATAGGTACTCTCCTCATAAATCTGGGACTTCTCATCGGGACGTCCAAAGAAAAAGCCAGTGGTAAAAAGCCGGTGGGTGCCACAGGAAATCTGTTCCCGATACCAGGGAAGATTCCTCTCGTAGAGCTCCCGGCATTCCTGACAGTCATCCAAGGCCCGCCGGTAGGTTCTGGTCACTGTGGCCACATACAGGGCTGTTTTCATACGTCCCTCTATTTTCAGGCTGTCAATGCCCGACTCCAGAATTTCGGGGATATGGGCAATCATGCACAGATCCCGGGAATTAAAGAGAAAGGTTCCCCGGTCATTCTCGTAAATAGGCAAATATTCCCCTGGCCTGGACTCCTCCACCACCGCGTATTTCCACCGGCAGGGGTGAGTACAGGAACCCTGATTGGCATCCCGGCCAGTAAAATAATTGCTTAAAAGGCAGCGGCCAGAATAGGAGATACACATGGCTCCGTGAATAAAGGTCTCTATCTCCATCTCCTCCGGAATCTTTTTACGAATCTCCCGGATTTCCTCCAGGGAAAGCTCCCGGGCAGACACCACCCGTTTCGCTCCCAGCTCCCACCAAAAGCGATAGGTTTCGTAGTTGGTATTGTTGGCCTGGGTGCTGATGTGGCGCTCCAGCTCTGGACAAAGCTCCCGGGCCAGCATAAAAATCCCCGGGTCCGCAATAATAAGCCCATCCGGCCCCATCTCCCTCAATTCCTTTAGATACGTCCGCACACCCTCCAGATCCCGGTTATGAGCCAAGATATTTACCGTCACGTAAACTTTTACCCCATGATCATGGGCAAAGGCAATGCCCTCCACCATATCCTGATTGGAAAAATTTTTGGCTTTTGCCCGAAGTCCAAAGGCCTCTCCTCCAATATAAACTGCATCTGCTCCGAAGATCACCGCTGTTTTTAAAACCTCCAGGCTGCTGGCCGGCACCAACAATTCCGGTTTTCTTTTCATGGCAACTTCCTTTCCCCTGTGCCTCCTGTTCCCACAGGCAAAAGCATCTCGCTATTTCCAGAATTTTCCAGTTCCTCTATTTTCACACTCACTGTCACCCCATCGCCCAAAGGCAGAATGCTGGTGACCAGCTGCGGGTGATGCTTCAATGCATACAGGTATTCCCGCATCCGGCTGTGAATGGTCCGATCCCGCCTTTCCACAGCAAAGCGGGAATCTATGATTCTTCCCTCCTGGAGTACATTGTCGGACACCAAAAGTCCTCCCGGGGATAATAGCCGCAGGACCTGGGGGAGGAAATGGAGATACTGCCCTTTGGCCGCATCCATAAAAATAAAATCAAAGAGGCCCGAAAGTTTAGGTAGAATTTCCATCGCATCCCCCTCCAGAAGCGTGATCTGCTTCTCCCTCCCAGCCCGGCGGAAATTTTCCCGGGCTATGGGCAACCGCTTTTCATATTTTTCAATGGTAGTGATCTTAACCTTGGGTCCCCCATACTCACTCATAAGCAAGGCGGAAAAGCCTGTGGCTGTCCCCACCTCCAGAATCTGTCCCGGGTTCTTCCAGGCCAGAAGCGTCTTTAAAAAGCTCTGAAGCTCCCGGCGGATAATGGGCACTCCCTCCTGGCGGGCCTCCCTCTCAATTTCATCCAACAAAGGAGTGTTGCCTATATCCAGCGAATTGATATAGGCAACCATTCTCTCTTCCACGATCAATTATTCGTCCTCCTGATCTTCCTCCTCTGAGTCCCCCTCATTGGACATGATCGCCATCATTTCCTTGGGTTCCATGGCGGTGGTCAGGACGTACTCTCCAGGCCCTATGGTCTTATAATATTTACTCAGAAGTACCTGGAGATAAAACAGCTTCCAATCTTTAATCAAACCCTTCTGCTCCAGAAGCTTGGCCACATCGCCTACGGAGTCATCCTCCTCCACTACCACAGCCGCCTGTCTTCCCGGAGGCGCATCCAGGGGGCCAGAATGAAACACCGCATGACCATAGTAATAAGCGGTGGTGCCCAGGCGCAACAAAAACATTGCCACCAGAGCCATGGCTACAATCTTCAAGGTAATGGATAACACGATCAAAGCTGCTTTTTTTGTATTCATCCTCTGTTCCCTACACTTCCATAATAATCGGCAGAATCATGGGGTCCCGCTTGGTCTTTTTCCAGATAAAGCCCCCCAGGGAATCCTTAATCACATTTTTAATCTTTCCCCAGTCCGTAACGCCTTTTTTCAGGCAGGTATGGACCGCCTCGTCCACCACATTTCTGGCTTCATCCATCAGATCCTCGGATTCCCGCACATAGACAAAGCCTCGGGATACAATATCTGGCCCGGCCAGCAGCTGGCTGCTGTATTTTTCCAGGGTCAGCACCACGATCATAATACCATCCTCCGCCAGATGCTGGCGATCCCGCAACACAATGTTGCCCACATCGCCTACTCCCAGACCATCCACCAATATGGCTCCTGTCTGCACATGGTCCACCACCTTGGCGCTGTCGTTGCCGACCTCGATCACATCGCCGGAAGACAGCATAAATGTGTTCTCCTTGGGAATCCCCAGCTGCCTGGCCAGATTGATCTGCGCCTTCCGATGGCGAAACTCCCCGTGAACCGGAATGGCATATTTGGGACGTACCAGGGAATAGATAAGCTTAATCTCCTCCTGGCAAGCGTGCCCCGACACATGGGCATCCTGGAAAATCACATCCGCTCCCTTTGCGGAGAGCTCATTGATCACCTTGGACACGGCCTTTTCGTTGCCTGGTATAGGATTGGAGCTGAAAATCACCGTGTCCCCCGGCTTAATATGCACCTTCTTGTGAATGCTGGCTGCCATCCGGGACAAGGCTGCCATGGATTCTCCCTGGCTTCCCGTTGTGATAAGCACCATCTGATCATCGGGATAATTCTTCATCTGCTCAATATCTATAAGCGTGTTCTGGGGAATATCCAGATACCCCAGCTCGGCCGCCGTAGAGATGACATTCACCATACTCCGGCCCTCGATAACCACCTTTCGCCCAAACTTCGCCGCGGAGTTAATGATCTGCTGCACCCGGTCCACATTGGAGGCAAAGGTGGCGATAATAATCCGGGAAGTCTTGTGCTCCGAGATAATATTGTCAAAGGTCTTTCCCACGGTTTTCTCTGACATGGTAAAGCCCGGCCGCTCTGCATTGGTGCTGTCACACATAAGAGCCAGCACTCCCTTTTTGCCAATCTCTCCAAACCGCTGCAAATCAATGGCATCTCCAAATACCGGGGTATAATCCACCTTAAAATCCCCCGTGTGTACCACAATCCCGGCCGGAGAATAGATGGCCAGGGCCGATGCATCCGAGATGCTGTGGTTAGTCTTGATAAACTCGATCCGAAAGGCCCCTAGATTAATGGATTGCCCATGCTGGATCACCTTGCGCTTGGTATTATTTAAAAGCCCATGCTCTTTTAATTTATTATCTATCAATCCAATGGTTAGCTTTGTTCCATAGATGGGCACATTGATCTCCTTCAGCACATAGGGCAGCGCTCCGATATGGTCCTCATGTCCATGGGTAATCACAAAGCCTTTCACTTTGGAAAGGTTGTCCTTTAAATAGGTTACATCGGGAATCACCAGATCGATTCCCAGCATATCATCCTCCGGGAAGGCCAGCCCGCAGTCCACCACAATAATACTGTCTTCAAATTCAAAGGCAGTAATGTTCAATCCGATCTGCTCCAAGCCGCCTAACGGAATGATTCTCAATTTGGAATTGTTTACGTTTCTCAATTTCGTTCCTCCTGTCTTTCCTTTTCCAGACAGTTCACGCAGTATCCATAGAGTTTCACCTCATGATCCGTTACCTGAAATCCCATGGAGCTTTTCACGCTGTTTTCCAGCTGTTCCAGCATATCATCCTGAAATGCCGAAACACTCCCGCACTTTAAGCAGATTAAATGATGGTGCCGGTGGTGGGGAACTTCTTCCATATCCCCGATCTCATACCGCACATATCCGTCGTCCAGGTTAATCCGTTCAATCAGTTCCAGCTCTAACAATAGCTGAACTGTCCGATACACCGTAGCCAATCCAATCTCCGGATTGTCTACCTTTACTATTTCATAAATCTCCTCCGCTGTCAGGTGTTTTTCCGGGTTGCGGCCCAAGGCCTCCAGCACAACCAGTCTCTGGGAAGTAACCTTCAATCCCTTTTCTTTCAGTAGTTTCCGAAACTTTTCTCTGTCAATGGTCACCTGCTCACCCCCGTATTCCCTGCCCTGATCTGTTTACAGGGTTATATCCACGTCCTCCAGAAGCTGCTCAAATACCTCCATAACGCAGGTCAGCTCTTCCTCATCATCCACGATCTCATAGAGGGCTTCCGCCTCTCCATCCGCAGATAAATCCTTCAGAATCAAGGCTTCTCCATCCCCCTCCTGAGAATCTGTGACAAGAATATAATCTACGCCTTTCAGGCGGGTCTCCTCCAATACATAAAACTCCACCTTCTCTTGGGTATCATCCGGAATAAACGTTATTTTCTCCATTCGCCTTTGCTCCTCGCATCCAAATAGCCCTGTAAAATGAAAACAGCTGCCAGCTGATCCACATATTGCCCCCTGTTTTCCCTGCGCACCCCGGCCTCCATAAGCGTCCGGTTTGCCTCCACTGTAGTCAGGCGCTCGTCCCACATCACAACAGACAGACCTGTTCTTCTCTGAAGCATTTCCCGAAACTCCAGAGATTTCTCCGCTCTGTCTCCAATGGTATTATTCATATTCTTGGGAAACCCCAGCACAATCAGCTCAACCTCATATTCCCGTATCAGCTCTTCAATCCGTGCCAGAGTCTGCCGTAGCTTATTTTCCGATTTTCTCCTGATAATCTCTTTTCCCTGGGCAATCAAACACAAGGCGTCGCTAATGGCAACCCCCACCGTCTTTGAACCGTAATCCAGTCCCATAATCCGCATAGACAACGACTCTCCTGCCTAGACCCTTGTCCGGCCCGTGCCTTATGCTATAAGGGCCTCCTGGAATAAAGTCTAGTCTCCTACTGTATTTTTAATGTATACCTTCAGCAGCTCCTCCACCAGCTCGTCTCTCTCTACCTTCATAATCAGGCTTCTGGCGTTATTATGGCTGGTAATATAGGTAGGATCACCAGACATAATATAACCCACGATTTGGTTTACCGGGTTGTATCCCTTTTCTGTCATAGCCTTATAGACCTGCTGCAGGATATCCCCCACCCGGGTCTCGGATTCTGACTGAACTCTGAAGTTCTGTGTGTTATCTAATCTACCCATTTTGCACGCTCCTGAAACTACTACGTTTTATTGTAAACCATATTGTCTAAAAATTCAATGATTTTTTTATAAATTGTTATTTAGCTAATAATTACTTTCCCTTTCATGCTTTTTCTCTGGTTCGTTTTCGTTTGTCATTATCATTGGCCAATGGGACAATATATTTAGATTCGCTAAAGATGAAAAAGATATATTAAGAAGAAACGTCTGTATTTTCTTGGTGGACTTTTTAAAGAAACTGGCTTTTGTGGAGCTAGCTATTGGACTGACACAAGAATTTACGAAGCGCTGAAGGCTTACATAGATTCCATTTCGATGGGCTTAATTGCTGGACCGCAAGGCCATAAACGGTAGCATAGATGCAGTCTATAAGGAGACCGCATCTATGCTTAAACAACCTCCCAGTTAGCCCCGACTACCTCTATCTCTCCTTCCTCCATACCATCCGATTCACAATTCCTGTGTAGGATTGTATAATCTTCACCACTTTAGCACTCACATTCTTATCCGTATAATCTGGCACCGGAATTCCATTCAGGCCATTCTGGTTCATCTCCACTGCCAGCTCCAGTGCCTGCAATAGTCCCCTGGTATCAATTCCGGACAGGACAAAACAGCCCTTGTCCAGTGCCTCCGGCCGCTCTGTGCTGGTGCGAATGCAAATGGCCGGGAAGGAATGACCTATGGAAGTGAAGTAGCTGCTCTCCTCCGGCAAAGTTCCCGAATCAGATACCACTGCATAGGCATGCATCTGCAAACAGTTATAGTCGTGAAAACCTAGGGGCTCATGGGCAATCACCCCAGCGTCCAAAATAAACTTTCCCTCCACGCTCATCTGCTCCAGCCTTTTTCGGCTTCTGGGATGACAGGAGTAGAGCACCGGCATCTGGTATTTTTCCGCCATGGCATTGATTGCGCAAAACAAAGACAGGAAGTTTTTTTCTGTATCAATGTTTTCCTCCCGATGGGCAGAAAGGAGAAGATATCTTCCAGGCTCTATGAGAATGCCTGTTTCTTTACTTAATCTCTCATGGACATCCGATTTCAAAATATACGGTAAGTTTGCCTCCAACACCTCTGCCATAGGACTTCCCGTCACATAGGTCCTCTCTTTGGGAAGCCCACAATCACTTAAATAGCGGCGGGCATGTTCCGAGTAAGCCAGATTCACATCGCTGATAATGTCCACGATTCTCCGGTTGGTCTCCTCTGGCAGGCATTCGTCCTTGCATCGGTTTCCCGCCTCCATATGAAAAATAGGGATGTGCAGACGTTTTGCGCTGATGGCCGACAGGCAAGAATTGGTATCCCCCAGAACCAGCAGAGCATCCGGGTGGATGTTGTTCATAAGCTTATAGGAAGTTCCAATAATATTGCCCATGGTGGAGCCCAAATCATCTCCCACCGCATTTAAATAGACCTCCGGGGCCTCCAGGCCCAAATCCCGAAAAAAAATCCCGTTTAAGGTGTAATCATAGTTCTGGCCTGTGTGACAGAGGATGGTATCAAAATAAACTCTGCATTTCTTGATGACTTCAGACAATCGGATAATCTCCGGCCTTGTGCCCACAATGATCAGTAGCTTCAGCTTTCCGTTGTTTTTCCAGGTTCCTCTGCTGTAATCGTTTTCCATCTTCTCTATTCCACCTTCTCAAAAAATGTGTCCGGATTGTTTTCATCAAATGCTTCATTGGCCCACATGACTGTGACCAGATCCTCTGTCTCTGACAGGTTTGTGATGCTGTGGGTATAGCCGGGAAGCATCTGCACAGCCTTCATCCGCTCTCCTGTCACCTCAAAGGAATGGATGGGATAGGGCTGTCCCTTCTCATCCTCTCCTATTTTTCTCTCCTGTATCAATCCGTGACCAGAAACCACCATAAAGATTTCCCACTTGCTGTTGTGCCAGTGCTGACCCTTTACAATTCCCGGACGGGCAATGTTGACACTGATCTGGCCACAGGAGTCGGTTTTTATCAACTCTGTAAAGCTTCCCCTGCTGTCCCTATTCATATTCAAATCATAAATCATGGAGCCCGAAGAGAGATAGGACAGATAGGTACTGTAGAGCTTTTTGGCAAAGGAGCCCTCCGGTATCTCAGGGATGGCCAGGGTATCTGGCATAGCATGGAAAGATTCCAGCAGATCCACAATCTCCCCCAAGGTGGCTCTGTGTGTAACGGGTGCATAGCAGTACCGACCCGCCAGGCTGTCCACAGGCGTCATGTCATCCTGCTTCTCGTCTTTGGGATATTCGCATCGGTGCTCTCTCCCCTCCAGTGCATCCAGAAGCTCACAAATTAAGTCATCAATATACAGAAGCTCTAATTCTGTGGCTCTATCATTGACCCTATAGGGCAGATGGTTTGCTACCGCATTGCAAAATGTAGCCACCGCTGAATTGTAGTTGGGCCTGCACCATTTTCCAAACAGATTGGGGAAGCGATAGACCAGAACCTTACTGCCAGTCTCCCGGGCATACTGAAAGAACAACTCCTCTCCGGCCAGCTTGCTTTTGCCATATTCTGATCCTGCAAACCGGCCTGCTAGACTGGCCTGGACAGAACTGGAGAGCATAACCGGGCAAGTGTTGTGATGCTTTTTCAGTGTCTCCAGCAGGGTGGAGGAAAAACCAAAGTTTCCTTTCATATAAGCATCTGTCCGAGCCTTTTCTTCACTCTCTTTAGGGCGGTTTACCCCTGCCAAATGAAATACAAACTGGCAATCTTTGCAGTATTCTTCCAATAGAGCTTCCTGGGTATCGATATCAAATTCATAAATCTCTGTAATGTCTATTTGGGGCCTGGTTTTATTTTTGCCATCCCGGATATTTTTTAAATTCTCCACAAGATTTCTGCCAACAAATCCCTGAGCGCCCGTCACCAATATCTTCACTGCTTCACCGCCTTTAACTGTTCTTGTACATAGTCTGTGGTCCGTAGCTTCTCTACCGTCTGCTCCACATCCAGCAGCTTTGTATTGTGGCTGGTGTAGGCTTCCCCAGCTTCTGTGGTTACCTGACCATCAATAAAAAATTTATCATAATTCAGATCCCGGTTATCGGCAGACACTCGGTAATAGTGTCCCATATCCTCCGAACGAAGACGTTCTTCTTTGGTCATCAGGGTCTCATAGAGCTTTTCCCCGTGACGGGTGCCTATAATATGGGTTCCCGTATCGCCAAATAGTCTCTGAACCGCCTGGGCCAGCACACCAATGGTGGAGGCATCTGCCTTTTGGATAAACAGATCTCCTGGTGCTCCATGTGCAAAGGCAAAATGAACCAGCTCCACCGCCTCATCCAGGTTCATAAGAAAGCGAGTCATCTCCGGATTTGTAATAGTGATAGGCTGTCCATTTCTAATCTGGTCAATAAATAAGGGGATGACACTTCCCCGGCTGCACATGACATTTCCGTATCTGGTGCAACAAATCACCGTGCCTCCCCGTTCCGCAGCGATTCGGGCATTGGCCTTTACAATGTGCTCCATCATAGCCTTGCTGGTTCCCATGGCATTGATGGGATAAGCGGCCTTGTCCGTGGAAAGACATACCACCCGCTTGACACCCGCGTCTATAGCCGCGTGGAGTACGTTGTTGGTGCCCTCCACATTGGTCCGCACAGCCTCCATGGGGAAGAATTCGCAGGAAGGCACCTGCTTTAGAGCTGCTGCGTGAAAGATAAAATCCACACCCGGCATGGCATCATGGACCGACTGTGGATTTCTTACATCTCCAATATAAAATTTTACTTTGTCTGCATATTTGGGATAAGTAGCTTGCAGCTCATGGCGCATATCGTCCTGTTTTTTCTCATCCCGGGAAAAAATGCGGATTTCTTTGATATCTGTGGTTAAAAAATGTTTTAGGACGGTGTGGCCGAAGGAGCCGGTGCCGCCGGTGATTAGTAAAATTGAATTATTAAATAATGACATAAAATTCTATTTTCCTCTCTATTTATGTTAACTTTTTTACTTTTCCCGTTTACATAAATAAGGGGGTGTTCCAAAACTATGAAAAATTAGATTCATAGTTTTGAGGCACCCTCTCTTTTTCTTGAAAAAATTACCCAGTAAAAAATCTGGCATTGAACAGGATATCCCTTTTTTAATTCTCTGACTTTTTCTTTAATTCCTTGTTTTTCAGTTCCTTTTCCAGCTTCTGCTCAATGTTTTCTACAGCAGCAGCCACCTATCTTTTA
The DNA here is from genome assembly GCA_022791975.1 of Lachnospiraceae bacterium. Taxonomy (GTDB): domain Bacteria; phylum Bacillota; class Clostridia; order Lachnospirales; family Lachnospiraceae; genus RGIG4284. The sequence continues at coordinate 38,115 of JAAWAC010000010.1, forward strand.
TCTCATTAATATTGTACTTTTTACATTGTACATTTGCTCTCCGAGTTGTATTTTATTGTTTGTTACTTCGTATTTTCGACAATTGCCCTGCTAGCTTCTTTATTTTCTTGTATTTGAATGCCAGTATAAATATAAGCCCCAGGAAAAACACATATCGCAGCCAGTTAAAGCTATAGGTTAATTGAATCAAAAATCCTATTGTCAAGAAACAGGCTGTTATCATGAATAGACTATACGGATCACAGGGCTGTTGATTATCCAGATTTTGTTTGCATATTCTCCTCATAAACTTATAATGACATAATGCATAAATCATATAACAAAATAAGGTGGTATAACCTGCTGCATAATATCCAAATATTTTAATAAAAATGAAATTTAATACTATATTAAGCCCCGCCCCAAAGGAAGTTGCAAGCATAATATACTTCGTTTTTTCAAAGTAAAATTCAAAAGCAGATAAAAAATCATATAAGAACAGAAAATATACGCTCATAGTGATTGGTGGAATAATATTCACTGCTGCATAATATTCTGGTGGTGTAAAAATCATTATAATCTCTGGTGCAAAAACAATCAGTACAAGATTTATAACTGCAATGAAACAAATTATCGGAAAAATTAAAGAAGCAATATCTCCAATTTGCTTATCTTTAATCTTTCTATACAGCCAAGGTGTCAAAGTCTGATTTAAAGCGCTATTAAATAACGTCATAATTTGAGAGATAGAGTAAGCCAGACTATAAATACCTGCCTCTGCTGAACCAATCATTTTGTCGATCATAAGGCGATCAGAACTACTAAGTATAATAATAGATAAATAATGTGGGATCAATGGCAAATTAAAATGCAGCGCATATATCCAAAAGCGTTTGGATATAAATTGCTTTCCACGAAAAAGTTGTATAAAAAATAACCCCGTATAAAAAACAATCTCCACTAATACTAAGCTGAGAATTCTTGCTGTAACTTTATCTTGTGCATGCAATACAAAATAAACACCTATTAACGGTTTAGCAAAAGAAGTAAGAAGTGTTACTATAATCAAACTGCGATATCTTAATTCTACCCGTTGCTCTCCTGCCCAAAATTGAAATGCTGTGGAAGTCCAGATCATCACAAGCATGGCTAACATCTGAATTGTTGTCAGCGAAAATATGCGATTCCAGAACTCATAAAATCCCAAATAAATGCCCGACCATATCAATGTAAGGGTAAAAGTTAATCCCTGCATGGAAGAAATATAGGATATTCTATCATTACTAAATTTAACAAGTCCCTGCATATAAACGCCACTGGCAAGATTTAGTGAAACAAAGACTGATACAATATTAAACCAAGAATTAAATACATTGTACTGTCCATATTCCCCTGGCGTCATTAATCGCGTAAAAACTGGTATAGTTATACTAGAAATACCTTTTTGCAAGAAAGCACAAATCAAAAACCAAAAAGAAGCCTTTATTTGTAAAGGCAATGCAGCATATTTATTAAGAATTCCTGATACTGTCTTTGACACACTTTTATCCATTATTTACTCTCATCCCAGGTTTAAAATTCTCCTATCATATCTTTACTTGCAAAATCAGTCAAAGGTAATTTCACTGGCTGCTTCGTCTTTTGGCTCTTATATATAGCAAGCACAAGCTCTAAAGCATTGCGTCCATCCTGTGCACTTACATAGGGCATTCTATCATTTTCTATTGCATCAATCATATCTGCAAAAAGACTAGTATGTCCATTTCCATAGACATTACTCGTTTCTTCACGAAGTCTCTGTGTAGACTCATCTTCATACTCCATATTTGAAAAATTCCATACATCTATATTATTTGTTGATGTTCCACCAAGTTTTACTGTACCGTTTTCTCCAAAAAGATAAAGCGTTTCTTCTAAATTTTGGTGATATACATTAACTGTTCCTTCAACTGTTCCAATTGCACCATTTCTAAACTTTACAACTGCCATACCTATATCCTCAGCTTCCAAATAATCATGAAATTGTTGTTTTGTAACACCATAAACTTCCTCAACTTCATCTCCCATCATCCAGCGAAGAAGATCAATCCCATGAATGCATTGATTCATCAATGCTCCTCCATCTGATTCCCATTTACCTCTCCAGGGTGCCTGATCATAATATTCTTTATTCCTGTTCCAACGAACATGGATCGAACCGTGAGAAATCAGTCCAAATCTTCCTCCTTCAAGTGCTTTCCTCATCTTCTGAACTGCAATATTAAAGCGGTTCTGATGGCAAGCAGATACTTTTACCCTCTTTTCACCAGACCGCTTTACAATTTCATCTGCATCCTTTATCGACATTGCAATAGGTTTTTCTATAATAGTATGAATTCCATGGTCGATACAATATAATGCTATTTCTGCATGAATACCGCTTTCTGTTGCTATACTGACAAGTTGAAGATCTGGATTCTCCTCAATAAGTTTTTTGTAATCTGTATACCTTTTTATACTTTTATCATTGTCCAATCCATGCTTTTCAAGCAATATCCGGATTTTCTTTAACTCAATATCACATACAGCCACTATCTCCAAACGATTATTTAACGCAGCCTTAATATGATTTACGGCGATGCGACCACACCCAATTAATGCATACTTCATAATATTTTTAATTAACCTCTCATTCTACGTATTATTTTTGATAAATTTAAGAAGTTTATCTCAAACTTTTACTCACTAATATCTCATCCTTCATCTCATACTCTTTATTACATTCTGTACACTTCATATTCGGATCTAAATTGCATCCGCACTCACAAACATATCCCTTGATTTGTGCTGGATTTCCCATAACAAGTGCATAATCAGGAACATCTTTCGTAACAACAGAACCAGCGCCTACCATGGCATATTTTCCTATGATATTTCCACAGACAATTGTTGCATTTGCCCCGATTGATGCCCCTTTTTTTATAAGAGTATCTTGAAATTCATTCTTCCTACTTATAAAACTTCTGGGATTAATAACATTGGTAAATACACAATTTGGCCCAAGAAAAACGTCATCTTCACAAATTACGCCTGTATATAATGAAATATTATTTTTTACTTTTACTCTATTCCCAAGTTGTACCCCATTTTCTACAAAAACATTAGCACCAAAGCTACAATGTTCCCCAATTATTACATCATCTTGAATAATACAATACTGCCATATAGATGTCCCTTGTCCTATTGAAGCTTTTTCACCAAGGATTGCCGTGCAATGTATCTTTACATTTTTGCGCATCTCTGCCTCCTTTCTAGTCTATATCTGGATTCCATTCATTAATAGCCTCTATTACATTATCTATTTCTTCTTGTCTAAGCTCTGGAAACATTGGTATAACAAAACTATGTTCAGATAAATACTCAGAATTTGGCATATCGCCTTTTTTATAACCTAGTTGTTCAAAAGCTTTCTGTAAATGCAGAGGCATCGGAAAATATACTCCAGTCATAATTCCTTTTTCCTCTAGATATTTTCTCAGAGAATCCCTCTTCTCTGTAGTCATTACATATACATAATAAATAGGCTGATTATATTCGGCAATGTACGGTTTAACAACTATAGGATTAGAAATTTTTTCATTATACTGTTTTGCTATTTCTCTTCTTTTGCTATTCCATTTATCTAAGTATGCTAGTTTAACTCTAAGAATCGCGGCTTGTAATGCATCAAGCCGCGAATTCCATCCAATTACAAAATTATAATACTTAGGCAAATTTCCTTTAAAGTCTACATCATCCTCTGATGTTTTTATCCCATTTTGCTGCTCATATGTGAATAATCCATTCAATCCGCTTCCATGTACCCTAAGAGCCAGACATTGTCTATATATATCTTCATGATCTGTAATAATCATTCCCCCATCACCAGCTGCTCCCAAATTCTTTGTCGGGAAAAAGGATATACATCCCACATCTCCTATGCTGCCAGCCTTTTTCCCCTTATATAATGTTCCTGTCCCTTGCGCTGTATCTTCAATGACCTTTAGCTTATATCGATTTGCTATTACATTAATGGCATCCATGTCTGCGCATTGACCATAAAGATGTATTGGAATAATTGCTTTTGTTTTTTCTGTTATTTTCTCTTCAATCTTCCCCACATCTAATAAATAAGTATCTTGTGTACAATCAACAAATACTGGAATTGCTCCCAATGCTGCAATGGATTCTGCAGTAGAAAAAAAACTCATAGCACATGTAATAACCTCATCACCTGGTTTGACTCCACACGCCTTCAATGCTATTACTAGTGCATCTGTTCCATTTGCCACACCAATCGCATATTTTGTACCGCAATATTCTGCAAATGCCCTCTCAAAGTTTTCTACTGTTTTTCCAAGAATGTACTGGCCAGAATGAAGCACTTCCAATGCTGCCTGATCAAGCTCTTCCTTTAAAGACTCATATTGTCTTAAAACATTCATTACTGGTATCATGAATTCTTTCTCCTTTTACATAATATCGTAGCTGTAAATCTCTAGGTTCTTCTATCTCTTCCTTTCTTTTATTAAAATCCATGCCATATTCCAGATAAATTTCCATAATAAAAATACAAATAACAAGAACAGATGCTTGACCATAGCCAAAACAATTTAATTTAACCATATAGACAAGAATCATAGCCCCTATAGCATATGGCAAATTTGCTATACTTCCTTTTGCTTTTTTCCCCCATTTTCTTATAGGATAAGCATAAAAAAAGAATATAAATGCAGAACCAATGATCCCATATTGCCAAAGATTTAATATATATCCCACATCTGTTCCCTTTGATATCATTACCATAGGCGTTGCTCCTGTACCTATGAGATTTCCCAGTAAGGTGTCAGGAAAGAATATAAAATTATTAATAAGAGTATCAAAGTATCCTATCCTTTGTCCTCTAAAAATCCCTATAATTTCTTCAAGGCCAGTAGAAATCCAAACTGCACTCTCTGAACTTCCTGTTAGTACAGACTGTATCAAATAGCCAGTTAAGATAGCCCCCACCACAATTATAATTACTTTTCCTAAGATCTCACTTGTATCTATCCTTTTGTTATAAATAAAAACGACAAATACACCTGCTGCAAGAAATCCAATACTTGATCTGGCGTTAATAAAAGCTACAAATGCAATCATGGCAGCATACAAATAATACTTTTTCTTTCCCTTGATAGCACAAACTAACGCAATAATCGCCAGTATGGACATAGTAATACCAAATCCATCATATAATTGATTTGCAAAGCCAAAGTTTCTATGTGTTTGCATGGCATAATGTGCTATCTTTTCTGAATTTGAATTAGATGCCATAAGAAAATTGAAAAAAAACTTAATAGGCGGAAATATAAAACAAGCAATCCCCATAATTGCCTGCCATAGCCCTGCTATCACATAACTATTTAATATCTCTGTCTCTGAAAGCTTAAGCTGTATTCCCATGATTGTCATATAAATTCCAATAATAAACAAACATCCCATTTGCCCTGCTGAACTAATATAGTAAATTAGTATGCTCCACATGTGATCACTATATATAAGCATATTAACAGCCATTGCCAACATGTAATAAGCATAAAAGAACAGGATTATTTTTATCCAGTTAAAAATAATCCTGTTAAAAAAAATTTTTTCAAACAAACAATTTTTTATAATACATGTTCCAAATGCAATTATAAGAAAGAGTTTTGTAAAGCTTATATCTTTTATAATCGGTGGATTAAAAATAATTAAAAATATAATGATACTAAACACTAATAAATTTCTTTTTTGTTTTAAATGCTTTTGTTTTATAGCCCTTAACTTTACCATACCAAAATCCTATTCTTTTTTGAGTATATTAGTGGATTCTTCAAGCACTCTGGAAAAGGTATTTTTTACATCCACTAAGTCAAATGCCAACTTTCTAATACTGCCTGTAATTTCTTCCTTGCTCTCATCCACTAATAATCCATCATAAAAATCAATTACTCTTTTTATGTCAATTTCAGAATTATCATTTGAAAAATAAATTGCATATTTAAAATCAATCTCATCCAAAGCATCTACAATACAACCGCAAATTAAAGGAATTCCTTTCGCAAGAAATTCCCGACTTTTCAAATCACTTACTACATTAATATTTGTTTTATAGCGTCCTAATGAACAACATCCAATATCTGTCTGATTATAAATATCATTTAATTCTTCATCATATAGTGCTCCATAAAATATTACATGATTTTTTAAATTTAAACGTTCTGTTAAATTTTTATAATTTTCCAGCTCGATTCCATCACCAACCATGTGTACTTGTATATTGCGCTTGCCCCCTGATGTATAGTATTTATATATACCTTTAATCAATCTTTCATACCCATGCCATGCAGAGAATCTAGCAATACAAGAAATATTAATAGCATCTGATTCAGAATTTACTACTCGCGGGGTGATATCGCTTACTTGTATACCATTTTTCATACATATAGTTCTAATCCCCCATAATTCTTTCTCTGTATGTCCTGCCACTAAAATTATTCTGTCAATGAACTTACTTATTTTCAAACGGAAAAAGTGGTCAATCAAAAGTGTTATTTTCCCATAAATAGTATGAAACCCTTCTTCATCATAAGGAAACGTAGGAATTTCCATAAACACAACAATATTGGGATTATCACGTTTCAGACATTTAAAGAAATTATAAAAACGCCAATCAATTGTTGTACACTTTCTAAAATAAATAAAATTAACATTCGAATAGGATTTATCATAATTCCAAAAACTTCCTCTTCTCCTTTTTAAGATCTCCGGCCGGATATCTATACCTTTCATTTGGAAGCAATTCAATTGGGCCAAAATCTTCTTATCAATTCCAGTAGGCTTACTAAAATTTATATTTCCATAAACAAAGTATAATCCTTTCACCATACTGTTAGTTCTCCCATTTTATCTCTTAAAGCATCTTGAAATCCTTTTTTTACATATCGAAGTACTTCAATTTTATTTTTTTCAAAGCCTAATCCCTTCATTATTATATATAATACCTTCAGATATTCCTTTGGTACGTTCAATCTTTCTCTATATTTTTTAATAAAATATAAATTATTTCTTGTCATATAGTAGTAACGCCAAGGATTATGATAGGTATATCTGATAACAACTCCCAAAATTGTCTTTTCTCGTGCATCCCCCAGTTGATGCTTTAATACTACACTGTTAACTCTAATAATTTTATAGCCTGCTATCTTAAGTTTTTCACAAAAATCGTTATCTACAAAGTCAATAAAATACTCCTCTGAGAATCCACCTACCTTTTTCCACGCAGATACTCTTGTCAAACTTCCGCTCGTCATACAAGCTTTAACTTCTTCCAATGTTTCCTTTGGGTCACTTTTCCAGCTTTTCCACCCTTCATATTGAATTTTTGGACATAAAATCCCATATCTTGAATTTTCTAGATGATGAAGCATACCCCTTATCAGATCTGATGGACAAACGGAATCTTGATCAAGTGTCAGAGCCCACTCATACCCCTTCTTTTGCAAATAACGAACTCCCTCATTCAAAGCTCTGGCAATGCCACAATTAGATACCATCTTTATCAAAAACACATTTTCTAGATTCTGAATATATCTCTCTATCTCAACCAGATTATCAGAAGCATTATCTACAACTATTATTTCATTTACTTGTGCTATAATAGCGTTTATATTTTCTTGAAGTCTAGACATTTCTGGGTTAAATGCTATAATAACGGCACCTATAGACACAGACTCATTGTGTTTCATTCCTGCTCCTCAACAATACCCTTTTAGGTATCTTCAAGATATTTAATGTAACATTTTTTCCAAAAACCATCAGCATTATATAATATATTCGCGATATAGCATTTATTCTCACATTCAAAGAGTTCATCTTGCTCCAATATCTTTTTAATGTTTTTTTTCCATTCGCTTCAGCATTTGACATTCCAACAATACTCCGCAGGTTATACTCTTTTTCAAACTCTCCGAATATATTCATATGATAATCTTCATCGAATTTTTTTATAACAAATATCAGTCCTTTATGAAATTCCAAATTTGAAAAAACAGATGTACGATCAGCTAATAATTTATTCTTTTCAGATGAGTCTGAATGCCCATATGCATTTTCTCCATCACCCATAGCACAAACAGTAGGTTTACTCATGTAATACCCACCAAATTTACTTATACAATACAAAAACATATATACTTGAAAATAATTCTTATTTAAAAATGGTTCTGCGTCTAATCCAACGACCAAATCTCTCCTAAATACAAGACCTGAAAACAAAATACTATCATATACATGTTTAGCAACATATCGTAAATTATTATTGATAACATAACTTTTATTATATGCACGCCTCATTTCCTTGCTTATCGCCAGATAGAAGGGCGCATATACCATAGCATGTTTTTCCTTTTCCAAAATACAAATCGTTTTATCTATTGCATAAGGATATAAAACATCATCGTCACTCATATAAAATACATATTGTCCTTCTGCCAAATTAATAATTTTCTTTAAATTTCGATCATAACCAAGATTATATTGGTTACTATTAAAGCGTACCTGAAATTCTGTTTTATTTGCAAACTCGGAAACCAACATTTCTATTTCATTTCGCAATGGTGATTTATCTTCGCTTACAAGAATTTCTATTTTTTCTGGGAATTTCGTTTCTATACTTTCTAGACATCTTTTTAATTCCTTTGTCCTATTGTATGAAGTTATTCCTATAGTCAACAATTTTTCCATAGAGTTTCCTCACTATCTTCTTTTCTTACACTGTTATATGAATTTACAATCACTTCATAGGCATGCCCTGTAGTATAATTCTCCATCATATATTTTTTTCCGAGCTCACCTTTCTGTGAAATTATTTGTATTTGGTTGCCAATCTGTTCTAACAATTTCATATAATTTTCTACACGATTACTCTCACACCACCAGCCAAACTTATACTTTATAATTATTTCACTTAAATCGGTATTTTTGTCCGTGGCTGCAATCACTGGCATTCCATAATTCAAATAATCTAATAATCTAGATGGAAAATTAGGAATTGTAAAATTATAGTCTAAAAATATCATACCTATATCACATGCCCTTAATAATTCCACATACTTTATATAAGGTAATGTCCCTATAACCGTTACATTTTCAGCCCCTTTTTCTTTATATGCTTGAATTTTATAAAAATCTGTACCTGCACCGCACATAACAAAATGAGCAAATGAATAACGTTTACTTTCTTTTAAAATACGAAGAATATAATCTACATTTTGTGGCTTTCCAAAATTTCCTCCATATATAAAAATCAACTTATTTTGTGGAATATGAAATTTTCTTCTAATTTTCTTTTTATCCACAGCTTGTATATCTACATTATCTATTGTATTGGGACATATCTCCAGCTTATCCTGTGATACCTCTAAATTATGCTTTTTTATGTATTCCAAATTAGCCATAGACATGCATCCTATTTTATCAGAAACAACATATAACTGCTTTTCTTTTTTTCTAAAATGTCTATATAAAACTCCTTTTATGCCATTTTTGCTTAACATTCCCATGTCTACTGCATTTTGAGGAAAAATATCCTTTAACAATAAATATGTCTTTGCTCCATCTCGTTTTTTAACATATGCAACAGCTCTTCCAAAAGTAATAGGAGGCGTCGTATAGAGAACTAAATCAAACTTTATCTTACCAAACCATCTTTTTATCGCCCTTATATAAGTGGATTCAATCGTTATCGTGCTTATTCCTTTTTCAATTACATTTGTTTTTTGTATATTGCCTATTTTAAGCTTTAAAATTGTGCTGTCTTTCTCTTTTACAATATGGGTTCCCTGTTTCATTCTTTTTTCAACAGGTGATATGGTATATATCCTATGCCCATGATTTACAAATTCCCGAAGTAAATCAGTATAGATGTTATGTTCAGTTATCGTACTAAAATCTAATAATGTTAAAAAAAGCACATTCATAAACAAATCCTTTTTTATCTCGCAGACTATTCATTAGCAAACAGATTGGGACTATTATCTATAAAATCTCCCTGATTAACACAAATGCTTCTGCAGCTCTCACTCCTATGGTTGACCCCCGATAACTTGCTAACGCTTCTACAGCTTCAATAGAGCGTGGATTGGGAAAGTTAGCTAATTGCGTTGTAAAATATCCTAACATTTCTTTTTTGCACTTCAGATAATCACTAATATCTTTATATACTGTAGGAATAAATGCATTTCCTGTATTTGGAATATTCCATTCTGTCTCTGACAATGTTTCATATGCATAAACCGCATGTATTTTATGTTCATATTTTGGTCGCACTGCTACCATAACAGCCTCGCTGACTATCTGATGATCTTTTTGCATATCTCCTTTGTGGGGAAGGTAGACCTCATCTGGCTGTACCTCCTCTACTACCTTCATAATACTGTTATTCAATTCATATCTTGGTACATTTTCTAACATAACTGCTGGATACTCCAGAAAATAAGTCTTTTTTATTCCAACATGACGATGAGCCTGTAGGGTCTCTTGTCTGAGCTTTTCTGTAATCTCTTTTGAAAATAGCGGTTCCTCTCCATGTGTTACAACACACACATACACATCATTCCCCTCCGCTATATTTCGCGCCATTGTTCCTCCCACCCCCAATACTTCATCATCCGCATGAGGAGCAACAATTAAAATTTTTTTCATAAAATCTCCTTTCCGGAGAAGCAGCCTATACTTTCTTCTGTGGTCCCTTTAAGCTTATGTCCAACAATTAATTTCACCTGATCGATATTCTCATATTCTGTAACTCTTAATATTCCATTCTTGCAGACAATATCCATATAGTGTTCATCTATATATGCAATTTGCCCAGGAATTCCAATGTATTTTATATTTTCTACAGGTTTTGCTTTCCAAATTATTATTTTATGCTCTTTATCATAGAGAGCATAAGCCCCAGGAAACGGTCGTGATACAGCCCTCACTAAGCGATAAATATACTCTATCGGATCACACCAGTTTATCCAACCATCCTCCGGTGTTCTCTTCAATAGATACGTCGCCTCTTTTTCATTTTGTTTTCTTACCCTTAATGTTCCAGCATTGATTTGTTTTAAAACTCTTCTTGCCAATCTTTCAAGCGCTTCATTAATTTTTATTTCTACATCAGAAGCATAATCTGTATCTTCAATTATATATTCTTCCTGCCCAAGAATATCTCCCGAATCTATTCCTCCATCGATCATAAACATCGAGCATTTTGTCCGATGTACTCCTAATAACATCTGCCAAACGTTTGCCGCCCTTCCACGCATTTTAGGGAGTGGTGTGGGATGGAATCCTACGACGCCAATTTTTGCGGCATCCATAATTTCTTTCCCTACCAACTGGGAAAGGCCAATAACAAAGATGTAATCAGGTTCTATTTTTGTTATAATCTCTATATTTTCTTTTTCATTTATTTTCTTAAACTTTTGATATGGAATATGATACTTCTCGGCAATCATATGAATGGGCTGATACCCTGATACATTTTGTGAATACTCTTCATCCAATGAAAACACATAGGTGACAGGAAACCCTGTTGCAATCATGCTTTCTAACATTTTTTTGCTGGAGCTTACTGCCCCAATTAATATTGATTTCATTCTATACGCTCCCCTTTAAACATGCTATTTGTTGAATACCCTTTTTCATTTATTCCTTCTCTCTTTATTACTATTTTAATTGTCCAATAAATTATTTTTAAATCTAATCCAAATGAAATATTTTCTACATACTCTAAATCATACTTGAATTTTACATCCCATCCAGCTCCATTCCTTACCTTGGACATGGCTAAGCCCGTCAACCCAGGTTTTACCTCATGCCGTCTTTTCTGCCATTCATTGTATAAGGGCAAATATTGTACTAATAATGGCCTGGGCCCTACAACACTCATGTCACCTTTTAAAATATTCCAAAATTCCGGTAATTCATCAAGGCTGGTGCTTCTCAATATCTTTCCAAATCTACCCAAGCGTTTATCATCCGGAAGTAATTTTCCATTTTTGTCCTTCTCATCTGTCATTGTTCGAAACTTATAAAGAATAAATATTTTTTCATCTTTCCCTGGTCGTTCCTGCTTAAATATTACAGGACTCCCCAGTTTTATTCGCACCATGATTGCTACAAATACAAATATAGGACTGCATATGGTTAAAACCATAAAAGAAATTACAATATCCAATAATCGTTTTATAATACTTTCATATATCCTTTTTCTTTGTTCCATTTCCAATCTTTCTACTTCCCCAAATTATTTTCACATATCTTCGGAAATCCTCTGCCTATGTATTCTCAATTCCTACTTTATGGTTTATTCTTTTTGCTGGCACTCCCACATAAGTACCACTCTTTTCAATATCTGCAACTACCGTTGCACCTGCTCCTATAACACAATCTTTACAGATACTTAGATTGTTTATAATACAACTTCCCACTCCTACCCAGGTTCCCTCACCAATGGATACTGTTCCCGATATATGACATCCTGGAGCTACATGAACATAGTCTCCAATCCTGCAATCATGATCAATAGTGCTTCCTGTATTCACAATAACTCCTTTTCCAATCACACTTCCCGAGTTTATTACAGCATTGGCCATTACAACTGTCCCTGCCCCCAGAAAAACTTCTTCTCCTATTACTGCATTTGGGTGTATCAATGTAGCAATTCTGCCTTCCTGTTCTATATCTCTTTGAATTTCACTTCTGATTCTACAATCTCCTATTGCTACAATAAAATCATGGTCTTTTTTCCATCTTCTATATTCTGCTATAGCTCCCAACATTTCATATCCAGATATACGCTTTGTCTGGTCATCATCTAAAAAAGAAATTTGGGAATAACTATCCATTCTTTTTGCAATATCCGCTACAACCTTCCCGTGTCCGCTGGCTCCCACTATTATCAATCCCTTATTCACATTTTCTGTCCCTCTTTTAATTACTAAATACTTTCTAATTAACTCCCTAGCCCTACAGACTGACACTACAACTTTTAAGACACAAAAAAATTTTTATCTGACTATGACTTATTTAAAACACCTACAAATAATTTCCATAACTCCTTCCTGCTCCTCGGCTGTCATCTTATTATCCGAAGGCAAACAAACCCCTCTTCGAAAAATATCTGCCCCCACATCCACTGCCTTCTCTTCCTTAATATAAGCATTACTCTTCGCCCGCCCATTTCCGTTCACCGTAACAAACCCGTGATTCCGATAAACCGGCTGCATATGCATGGGTTTCCAGATAGGCCTTCCTTCCGCATTCAAACTACTCAACACCTCTAAAATCTCATCCGGACAGGATTTTCCCTGTTCACTCTTATAAAAGAAACGCTCTTCCGATCTCACACTCTCACACATGGCGTCCCTATCTATTAGCAAACAACTCAACCAAAAGTTCGGTTCACTACAGGATGCATCAAACGGATTCATTTTCACCGGAAGATCCTTTAGTCCCTCCCGATATCTTTCATAAATCTTCTTTTTCTGCTTTATATGCTCCGAAAGATAGCCGAATTGTCCTCTAACAACACCGGCAATCACATTGCTCATGCGATAATTATAGCCCAGCTCCTCATGCTGGTACCACGGTGCTGCCTCCCGGCTCTGGGTACTCCATTTTCGTGCTTTATTGGCATCTTCTTTTGTGTGACACAGTAGCATTCCGCCGGAAGAGCCTGTAATAATCTTATTTCCGTTAAAGCTGATTATACTGTAATCGCCAAACGTCCCTGTTTGCTTTCCCCCATAGGTTGCACCCAGGGATTCGGCTGCATCCTCGATCAACAGCGCCTGATGAATGTCACATATTTTTCGAATCTCAGCAATCTTTCCTGGCGTTCCATAAAGGTGGGCCATCACCACCAACTTTACATCCGGATATAAAGAAAAAGCCCTCTCAAGGGCTTCTGGTGACATATTCCAGGTCTCGTATTCTGTGTCAATAAATACGGGCTCCCCACCCTCATAGACCACGGGATTCACCGTTGCATCAAAGGTCATATCCGAGCAAAACACCCGCCGGCCATAGAGGCTGCCACCTCGCCCCAACCCATTCGGTGTGGACACTCCCGAGCTACTGCCATATAATCTCTCGGCCGCCAGCTTCACAGCCAGATGGAGTGCCGCGGTTCCACTGCTAAGTGCCACCGCGTGTTGGGTGCCTATATATTCGCTGGCCATGCATTCCAGCTCATTGATATTTTCCCCTACAGTGCTCATCCAGTTTGTCTCATAAGCTTCCAACATATATTGCTTTTCTTCCCCATGCATGGTAGGGCTACTCAGCCATAGCCGTGTCTTAAATGGCTCAATTCCCTGAAATCTCGCATCTAACTTAGTATCCATAACATACCTCTCCTACCAATATCTTTACGGACAATCCCATGAATCTCCCTCCAAACAAATCCCCAACAAAACATCCCGTTCTCTCCCTAACAGCCACACCCGAATCACCACATACCGAAGCCGAATCCGCTTTTTCACCACACATCCCAGATACCTCTTAAGCGGCTTTCCACACGCCACAATATTTCCTTGTCCATCCACCTTTACCATGGAAAGCCGCACCGTATACTCTTTATCCCCATTCAGCAGCTCCTTTAAAAACGCTTCCTCTTCCGCAGAAACCGGATAAAACTCCTGCTCCTCTTTCCCTAAAATCCGGGTAAACTGAGGAACCAGCTTCAACTGTCGATAAAACTCTTCCGGATAAGCTGTGCTCACAAACACATATCCTGGAAATAATCGCTCTGTATGCCTTTTGCAGCTTCCCTGAATCCGCCAGACTGCCTCCCTTTTTAATAGGAAGCAATCCTCACAGATCTCCGGCGCAATCACCTTGCGAATAGTACGAATGGTCTCCTCCTCATCTCCCGTAATTGTCTGTATGGCATACCACATCTCTCACATATCCCTCCAGGCTTCCACTTTACCCATAAAATGTTTCCGCAAAAAAATATCTACTATAAAACTCCTCTATAAAATCTTCTTGTGAAAAGGGTATGCTTCGCCACTTTGCAACTACTATAAGTTGCAAATTCCATCCACTCCATATCCTGTACTTCCGCAACCTTCGCAGTCTAAAACTGTAAAGCCTGCCTGGTACTTGTCCCTAAATTCTTTGACCAGGTGTTTTCCAGAAAATCATTTCTTTTCTGGCCATTTACTAAAAAATCTATCCTCATCAGCTCTTGGACACTATCTCAAGCCCCATCTGTAACTCCCGAAGCCCTTTCGGAAAATTCATTTCAATCCCTGTTCCCTTATCTCTGGCATTCTCTCTGTCCAGTTGGGTACAAGCAAAGTCTAATCTATCCTCCGGCATCCGCACCCGAGCCACCCGTTTATGTCGATCAATCTTCCGGATCAGCTGCTCCTGCCCTTGCAAAGGCCCCTCTGTCACAAAGGTTCGTCCATTCTGAATATATCCCCGGGACATACCAAAATGATGTCCTTCTCCGCAGAGCCTCCTCAAAAATAACTCCTCCCCCTGCTTCAGGGGAATTATTGCTCCATGGCCAACAAGAATTTTATCCAGATAGGGAATCCTTCTCATCTCTTGAATCAGCTGTCCTGGATTTCCACTCTCCAAAAACACATATCCTGGAAACATCTTCTGTCTCTCCAAATGCCAGGCCCCCTCATACCGCCGCATACGGTCATAGGTAAACACAAAGGCATCCTGCAACACCTCTTTACTTACATGTTGCTGGCAGACCTGGAGAAATTTCTGTTCCTTTTCACTTGAACAATATATTGCATACCAGATGGTCATGGCCCCCTTTTATCTGGGAAAACAAAATGTCTTCTGTAAGTATTTTCGTAGAGTAATCTACTCCAAGAAAGTTCTGTCTAAAATACACAAACAAATAAAATAATTTTTATATTTCTCATAAAATTATCAGATTTTATTACTCCATAGATGTTTACAATTTTCATTGACTAGCAATTTTTTAATAAAAAAAGAAGGGAAATTAAGATTCATATTGAAAATATCGAAAAATCTGGTTATAATAGTACCTGTTGAACTAAGAACATGAATGTAAGATTTACCAAGAGTAGATTACTCTACGAAAATTGTGTATGAAACCTCTACTCCACTGGCAAGAGTACGCGCACCAGGGGCAGAGGATATAGTCTTCCCACGAATCCAAGCGGTCAGACGCCTTCTCACGTCTGACCGCTTCTCTTTTCTGTCTCAAGCAATTCTCTCAATACCATATCCATCCGAACTTTTGATTTCAGTTATGAGAACTGGATTTCCATAAGCTTATGCCAAATCCCTTCCTCCCAATAAAATAAAATCCATTGGATCGATTGCCATTCATTGTAGTAAAAATCAAATGCTCATACTTCAAGGTAGCAAACTCCGAGAGTAGCTCTAAAATCCACGCCTCCTCATGATGACGGCAGATGGCTCCCTCTGGCAGTTCAAAGATCCCATAGGTCCCATATTGAGAAGCAAATTCAGCATACCGTTTCTTATTCCTCTCGTCCTCATTTAAAAGAAAATCATTCACATATAAAATACCACCAGGTTTTAACACCCGTTTAATTTCCCTGAGAAGGGCTTTCTGGGAAGTATTCTCCCGGATACAGGTTAAAACCGCAAATAACACAACAGCGTCCACACTCTCATCTGGAAAATCAATTTTTTCCGATTCCTGTACCCTTAAATCCAGATAAGGGGATTGTGCCCGGCCCCGCTCGATCATTCCCTCAGAAAAATCTATTCCCACTAAATGACAGAATCCAAGCTCATGCAGCTCGCACAGCGTGCGGCCGTAGCCACATCCGACATCAAGAATTGTGGCGTTTTTCCCCACATATTTCTCGAATTCTGCCATCTGAAAAGGAGTGGTAAATTCCTTGGTTGCTGATACCTGATTCCAATATTCCCTCTGTTCCATTGACACCCATTCGTTTCGTCTTGAAGGAAACAGCCCTGCACGGCAAGCTTAAAATGAAAAAGTGATTTTGGGGAGGATATCAAAGTGGAAGAAATCCGGTATATGCAGATGCGCAATAAAGAATTCTGATTCAGCGTAGATAAGCATTTGCCCGAGGCAAAATATGCACATAAGGTTCGTGACAGACAAGGTTATGGGCGAAAGCTCATGGAATATGGGGAAAAGGATATGAAATCCCAGGGATATGGCATACCCCTGACCTCCACACAGGTAGAGGAGAAGGCACAGCATTTTACAGGAAATTGGGCTACAGAGATTTTGCTAAATAAAAAGAATGGGCAAAGGCTATACCCTTTCACCCACTCTTTTTTATATCTGGTCTGGCATTCCGCTATTTTGCGTACACGCCAGCTCTTTGTATTTCCTCTGCGCTCTTTTGCCTGCGCATCTCCAGATTATGCTTCCTCTTATCTCTGCACCCGTCCAGAAGCATTTCCGGCTGCCAAAGCCTTCACCTCATCCACGCTCATCAGGTTAAAGTCATGTTCAATGGTATGCTTCAGACAGGAAGCTGCCACTGCATAGTTAATGGCATCCTGGGTGCTGTATCCGCTGATCAGAGAGTAGATCAGACCACCGCCAAAGGAGTCACCACCACCCACGCGGTCCACAATATGTACCAGGTATTCCGGTGAGAAATAAGCTTCCTCTCCATCAAAGAGCATACCTGCCCACTTGTTATCCGTAGCAGAAATGCTTCCCCGGAGAGTAATAGCTACATAAGAGCATCCGAAACGCTCTTTCAGCTGCTTCGCCACGCTCACATAGCCTTCCTTGCTGATTTTACCGCTCTCAATGTCGGTTCCCTCTGCATGGATGCCAAACACATCCGCCGCGTCCTCCTCATTGGCGATGCACACATCCACATAAGGCATTAACTTGCCCATGGTCTCTCCAGCCTGCTCCCTGGTCCACAGTTTCTTTCTATAATTCAAATCGCAGCTAACTTTGATTCCCTTCTCCTTGCAAACCTTCAAAGCATCCAGACAAATCTCCGGATTCTCGCCACCCAGAGCCGGGGTAATACCGGTAAAGTGGAACCAATCTGCACCCTCGAGAATCTTCTCCCAGTCAAAATCCTCTCTTTTAGCCAGTGCAATCGAGGAACCAGCCCGGTCATAAATTACTTTGGAAGCTCTCTGAGAAGCACCCTTCTCCACAAAATAAATTCCCAGACGGGGGCCACCCCAAACCACGTCACTGCAGTCCACCCCAAACCGACGCAGCTCATTGACCGCACTCTGACCCAGATCATTCTTCGGCAACTTGGTCACAAAAGCTCCGTCCAGACCATAATTGCACAGAGACACAGACACATTCGCCTCGCCGCCTGCATAGGAAGCCTCAAACTTGCCAGCCTGCACAAACCGCAGATACCCTTCCGGATTTAACCGCATCATAATCTCCCCGAAACACACTACTCTTTTTGCCATTGTAAATCTCCTTTCCTTATATAAAGGCCATGTTTTTTGGCCTTTTTGGTACACCCTTGCGGTGTTTCCTTATATAAAGGCCATGCTTTTTGGCCTTTTTGGTACACCCACATCTACCCTCTGGCATTCTTTACCAGCGCAGCAGCTACCTCTGTTATTTTATCATATTCTCCCGCTGCAATCCAGGCCTTATTTGTCAGATTGCCGCCCACACCGGCTCCCACAGCGCCGGCTTTGATGAAATCTGCCACATTGTCCGGATTCACACCGCCCACGGCCAGGAGGGGAATATGGCTTAAGGGAGCTTTCAGAGCCTTCAAATAGGAAGCGCCCAGATCTCCAATGGGGAATACCTTTACAAAGCTTGCCCCTGCCTGATAAGCTGTCACAATCTCCGAGGGCGTCATAGCGCCGGGCATGGATACCAGGCCCATCTCCACGGTCTTTTTGATAATCTCCACATCCACGCTGGGAGAAATGATGTACTGGGCTCCTGCATCTGCTGCCATCTTAAGCTGCTCCATGGTAATCACCGTACCGGCACCTACCATAACCTTGCCGGCAAATTTCTCCCGAATAGCCCGGATAGCATCTGCTGTCTTATAAAATTCCTCCGGCTTTGCCTGATTAAAGGTCACCTCAATCATATCGATTCCACCAGCGTAAAAAGCCTCCGCCAGCTTCACACATACCTCAGGGTCCATGCCCCGGATAATGGCAATGATCTTTTTGTCCAACACATTTTGAATAACCTGCTCCTTCATAAAAACCCCCATCCTTTCTTTCTGATTGTTCTTAAATAAGAACTCGTACATATTTACGAACCTATTTATAACTAAATTATAGCACGTCTGCGCGGACAGTCAAGCAATTTTTACGCCTTTTCCAGGATTTTTTGCTGTCTTTTTTCTTTCTCTTTTGCCCCTTCCTACGCTCTCCATTTCCGGCGCCAGATCTCTGCATACTATATGTAACACCTTGTTTTTCTGCCTTTCATAACCCATATTTAAAAAATAAAGCTTTCCTTCTCTCCCTCCACAGGCAAGGCCAAAAGCATCCCGTTTTTCAAAATTTCACAGGGCTTAGCCAGCAAAATCTGATTCCTTCGATCCTCCTCAAGTGCAACCAGCATAGGCAGATATTCCCTGGAATGTCCGCTCTGATAGGAATGTCCCTCATACTCCATAGGCTCCTCCAGCAATACCTCCAGCTCCCTGTGGAAAAAGAGCTTCTGATACGCCTGCCGGTTTCTCTCGTTTAGCTCCAGCAGACGGCTGCTGCGCAGGGTCTTTATTGGCTCCGGAACCTGATTTGGCATCTGGTCCGCCCGGGTTCCCTTTCTTCGGGAATACTTAAAAACATGGGTCTCAAAAAAACAGATCTCCTCTAAAAATCTCTCTGTTGTGGCAAACTCCTCCTCCGTCTCCCCGGGAAATCCCACAATCACATCTGTGGTCAGGGCCGGATCGGTAAAATATTTTCGCAAAAGCTGGCATTTTTGGGCATATTCCTCTGTGGTATAACGCCGGTTCATTCGCCTTAACGTGGCATCGCAGCCGCTCTGCAGGGATAGATGAAAATGGGGACAAAGCTTGGGAAGCTTAGCCAGAGTCTTGGCAAATTTCTCCGTCACAATCCCTGGTTCCAGGGAGCCCAAACGTATCCGCTGGATTCCCTCCACCTCATGGACTGCCAAAATCAGATCCAGCAGGCTCTCCCCCTCCAAATCCACCCCGTAGGAGCTTAAATGAATTCCGGTGAGCACCACTTCCCGATACCCGTTTTCTGCCAGGCGGTTAATTTCTTCCAACACATCCTCCCGCTTTCGGCTGCGAACCCTCCCTCTGGCATAGGGAATAATACAATAGCTGCAAAACTGATTGCAGCCGTCCTGCACCTTTACATAGGCTCGGGTATGCTCCCCCGTGCGGGACAGAGACAGTCTCTCGTATTCCGCCCCATGTTTCAGATCCAAAAGCCCAGCCTCCTTGCGCCCCTGAAGGAAATCCTCCAAAAGAGAGATCAACTCCTGCTTCCGGTTATTACCCACAATCAGATCAATGGCCCCATCCGCAGTCAACGCCTCCCCAGCCACCTGCACATAACACCCGGCCGCCACCACCACAGCCTGGGGATTGCGCTTTCTGGCCCGGTGAAGCATCTGCCGGGACTTTCGATCTGCCATATTGGTTACTGTACAGGTATTGATAATATATACATCCGCAGCCTCCTCAAAAGGCACGATCTCATAGCCTGCCTCCTCCAACAGCTGCTGCATAGCCTCCGTCTCATAGGCATTCACCTTACAGCCCAGATTATGCAAAGCCGCCTTTCTGCCCATATATGTTTTCCTTTCTGCAACTAAATTTCTGTCGCTTTTCCCTGTCTATCAGCCACCCCATAGACGGTGGAACTCCTGTCCAGCCAGTATCCGAAAAGCAACAATATTTCCAATCTCAGGCAGTTTTTCATTGACTTTTACCCCACTGCGTATTAAGATGATGATAACAAGTATAAGGAGGTAACGATCCATTGAAAACCGTAAAAATTTGTTTAAATTCCATTGATAAAGTAAAGTCCTTTGTAAACGACATCACCAAATTTGAGACCGATTTCGACCTGGTATCCGGTCGCTATGTGATTGATGCAAAATCTATCATGGGTATTTTCAGCCTGGACCTTTCCAAGTCCATTGATCTCAATATCCATGCAGAGGACGGCACAGAGCACATTCTGGAGGTTCTGGCTCCCTATATTGTGGAGTAGGACTTTCCCTCTCACCACATAGTCTGACAAGCTTGAAATATATATCCGTGATTCAAGACCTGCCCAGGAGGCAGGTCCTTTTCATTTTGCCAGCCATTTCTCTGTCTCTTTCCCTTTCGGATGTCAGCTCTTTTGCAAATCACCCCACCACAATCAGCTCCGCTGTCTCCAGGGCTGTTTGTACCAGCTCATCAATTTTTTCCTGGAGATGAACCTCCGATCGCTTAATAATATTCACATTGGGCTTTGTCACCGGATGCTTAGCCACAAAAATTGTACAGCAATCTTCAAAAGGCTGAATCGAGGT
Organism: Lachnospiraceae bacterium; assembly: GCA_022791975.1. Classification (GTDB taxonomy): domain Bacteria; phylum Bacillota; class Clostridia; order Lachnospirales; family Lachnospiraceae; genus RGIG4284. Next base: position 59,662 of record JAAWAC010000010.1, read on the forward strand.
CTCATAGGTATCGATTTTTTTGGAGATGGTCACGATGTCCTCTTTGTCAAAGGCAATCAGCGGACGGAATACAGGCATGGTGCACACCTCATTGGTAGCCGCCAGGCTCTGTACTGTCTGACTGGCCACCTGCCCAATGCTCTCCCCAGTGATTAAGCCCAAAGATCCCGTCTTCCTGGCTATCTCCTCCGCAATACGCATCATGTAACGCCGCATAATAATGGTCAGCTCATCATGGGGACATTTCTCATAAATATACAGTTGAATATCCGTAAAATTCACCACATACAGATAAATAGGCCCTGTGTAAAGGGACACCTTTCTGGCCAGATCCACCACCTTTTGTTTGGCCCGCTCGCTGGTGTAAGGAGGCGCATGAAAATACACGGCATCAATCTTTACTCCCCGCTTAGCCACCATATAGCCGGCCACAGGGCTGTCAATCCCCCCGGACAAAAGCAACATGGATTTCCCGTTGGTGCCCACAGGCATGCCTCCTGGCCCTGGAATCACCTCCGAGTACACATAGATCTTCTGGCGAATCTCCACACACAGCAGAACATCCGGGGTGTGCACGTCCACATGCATTTCCGGAAAAGCCTCCAGAATCCTGCCTCCCAGCTCCCGATTTATCTCCATGGACTCCATGGGATATGTCTTTTTCGCCCTGCGGGCATGTACCTTAAAGCTCTGATTTCCCTGGGGATACTGTCTTTTTATATAGGAAAGAACCTCCTCCGCCAGCCGCTCAAAGCCCTCATCCTCCAGAATCACTACAGGACAGATTCCCACAATGCCAAACACCCGCTGCAACGCCTGGGTCGTCTCCGCAAAGTCAAAGGGCTCCAGGGCCTCCGCATAAATGCGCCCCTGCTCCTTGGTCACCCGAAACTGTCCCTCCACATGTTTGAGAGTATGCTTTATCTGATTCACCAGGGCATCCTCAAACAGGTAGCGATTCTTTCCCTTAATGCCGATCTCTCCATATTTTATCAAAAATGCCTGAAACATTCTAAACTCCTCCCTTTTCCAACCCTTCCCTCAATGTCTGGTAAATCTTCTGAGCACTGGTAACAGCTCTCCCAACACCTGCAAGGTATAAGAAAGCTCCTCCCTGGTGGTGTCCACGCTGAAGCTGAATCGAAGGGTGGAGTCCAAAAGCTCCTTCCTCACCCCAATTCCCTTTAGGGTGGCACTCACAGCCGGATGGTTGGAGGAACAGGCCGATCCCGCGGAGACATAAATCCCCCTCTCCTCCAGGGCATGGAGCAGCACCTCACTGCGCACTCCGGCAAAGCTTACACTGACCACATGGGGCGCACTCTCTCTTCCTTGCAAGCCATTCACCGTGACGCCCTCCAGCTCTTCTACCCTCTCACAAAATAGCTGGCGCAGCTCATAAAGCCTATCCATTTTTTCCTCCAGCTCCCGGTAGCACTCCTCCACAGCCGCCCCAAGCCCAGCAATCCCCGGCACATTCTCTGTCCCGGAGCGCAGTCCTCCCTGCTGCCCGCCGCCAAACACCAGGGGCTTTATCTTTACCTTATCCCTCACATACAAAAAACCCACTCCTTTGGGCCCGTGGAGCTTGTGCCCGCTGGCAGAAAGCAGATCAATTCCCAGCCGTTTGGGATAGATCCGATATTTTCCATAGCTCTGCACGGCATCCACATGAAACAAGATGGGATGATCCTGTGCTTTTAAGAGAGCCCCAATCTCTCCAATCGGCTGTACGGCCCCAATTTCATTGTTTACATGCATGACAGATACCAGAATGGTATCTGGCTGTAGAGCTGCCTCCAGATCCGTCACCCGCACCCGGCCGTCTCCTCCCACAGGCAGATAGGTCACAGAAAATCCCAGCTCCTTAAGATGCTCCATGGCCCGGAGCACAGCGGGATGCTCCACAGAGCTGGTGATCAGATGTTTTCCCGATCGGTGATTGGCCAGGGCACAGCCTATAATAGCCAGATTATCGCTCTCTGTGCCACCTGAAGTGAAATACAGCTCCTTCTCCTGCACCTTCAGATTCCCGGCAATGATTTCCCGGGCCCTGCGCACATACCTTTCCCCATCCACACCCTTTTGGTGCATGGAGGAAGGATTCCCATAATCCTCTGTCAGCACCCGGGCCATCAATGCCGCCACCTGCGGAAAACACCGAGTGGTAGCAGAATTATCCAGATAAGCCTCCATATATTCCTCCCTACCCTTTACTCCAACAAAAAAGTCAGCATAGCCAGCACAGCCATTCCCGCCGTCTCCGTGCGCAGAATCCGCCGTCCCAGTGTAATGGGGCGTCCTCCCCGGCGAATTACCTGCTCCACCTCCGCTTCATCAAAGCCGCCCTCCGGGCCAATAAAAATCCCCACCGATTGACCCTTCCTGACACTGCCCAAAATCTCCCGGGTTTTGGCCATATCCTGGGCCAGCTCATAGGGAATCACCACCTGATCCAGCTCTCCGGCCTCCTCTACCGCCTGGGCAAAAGAACAAACTGCCGCCACCTCCGGCACCATCCACCGGCCGGACTGCTCCGCTGCACTGCGGGCAATGCCATTCCACCGGCTCACTCTGGCCGCCGCCTTTTTCTCATCCAATTTGACAATGGTCCGGCGGGTAACCACAGGAACAATCCGGGCAACCCCCAGCTCCACTCCCTTCTGGACAATAAGCTCCATTTTGTCCCCCTTGGGGAGTCCCTGGTATAAGGTCACAGACACACCGGGCTCCGTAGATATTTCCTCTGTCTCCTGAATATAGAGCGCTACCTGCTCCGATTCCACCCTTTCCACTTTGCAAACATACGTTCTTCCCCGACCATCACTGACTGAGACCTCTTCTCCAGCCTTCATCCGCAGCACATTTCGCATATGAACCACATCTGGCCCTGTAATCAAAATCTGCTGTCCCTGCACCTGTTGCGGCTCTATAAAAAAATGATACATATTTCCTATCCTTTAAAACCTTCCACCTGGATCCTGGTATCCTGGTACACTTTCCACTTGGATGTTTCAATTCTATACAGGCTTCCGGGCTGTCACCGAAACCCATTCTCCCTGGCGCCCTACCTCCAGCACCTCCAACCCGGCCGCCTCTACCGCCTTCACCACGGTTTCCTCTTTATCATCAATAATTCCAGAAGTAATATAAATCCCTCCCGGTTTTAACCGTTCTTTGATTACTGGGGTCAAAGGCACCAAAACCTCCGCCAGAATATTCGCCACCACAATATCATAGCACCCACAACCAACCTGATCCTGTACCGCCGGATCGTCGATGATATTCCCCAGGATCATGGTAAACTGCCCCGGAGAAATCCCATTGACCTCTAAATTTTCCCGGACAGCCTCCACAGCACAGGGGTCCAGATCCGTGCCCACCGCGTGCCGGGCCCCAAGCTTCAGGCTGATAATGGACAGAATGCCGCTACCTGTTCCCACATCCAAAAGCTCCGTCTCCTCAGTCAGGTACTTTCGCAGCTGCCGGATACACAGCTGGGTGGTCTCGTGCATGCCTGTGCCAAAGGCTGTCCCCGGGTCAATCTCTATCAAAAGCTTTCCCTCATCCTCTGGTTTTACTTTTTCCCAGGTAGGCTTAATCAAAATATCGTCCACATAAAACTGGTGAAAATATTCCTTCCAGTTGTTAATCCAATCCTTGTCCTCGGTCTCTGAGGCTGCCATAGTGCCTTCGCCAATATCACAATACTGACTCACCTCCAAAAGCCCCTCCCGGACCCGGCGAAGCATTTCCTCCTGGTCCTGCTCCGGCTCCAGATAAAAGCTTATATAAGCCACCCCGTCATTCTCTGGCAGTTCTGGCAGAATATCCACAAACATCTGTTTCTTTTCCTGCTCTGTCAGAGGAATCCGGTCCTCAATCTCAATGCCCTCAATGCCCGCTTCCATCAACATATTGCTGATAATATCCTCGGCCTCAGCCCTGGTTTTCAGGGTATATTTTTTCCATTTCATTGGAATTCTCCTCCGCAATTCTTCCCTATTTCGCCAACCAATGGTAATACACTGCTGCGCCAACTACCGCAGAGTATCCAAATACTTCATATAATTGGCCACCATCAGCGCAATGCGGAAGGTAAGAGCATCCTCAAACACCCGAATATCCAGCCCTGTGGTCTTTTGCAGTTTTTCCAAACGATATACCAGCGTATTGCGATGCACAAAAAGCTGCCGGGCCGTCTCCGACACATTCAAGCTGTTATCAAAAAATTTATGAATGGTGCTCAAGGTCTCCTCATCGAAAGTATCCGGGGTATTCTCCCCAAAGACCTCATGCATAAACATCTCGCACAGGGACATGGGGAGCTGATAGATCAAACGCCCAATGCCAAGGGTATTGTAAGCCATTATCGTTCTATCCACATAGAAAATCCTTCCCACATCCATGGCCATTTTGGCCTCCTTGTAGGATTTGGACACATCCTTCAGCTGCTGCACAATGGTCCCATAGGAAACTCGCACCTGGGTCATAGCCTCTGCGTTAAGCATGTCCACCAGCATCCGCGCCACGCTCTCCAGGCTTTCATAATCCTCATACTTGCTGACCTCTTTGAGCAGCACAATATTCCTCTCATCCACTGCCGTAATAAAATCCTTGGCAGAATTCCCAAAAAGGCTGCGCACCGTCTCCAGAGCCACCGTGTCCTTCTCATACTTGGTCTCAATCAGAAACACCACCCGACAGGCCTCCTGCTCAATGTGCAGCTTCTTGGCCCGGTTATAAATATCCACCAGCAGCAGGTTGTCCAATAGGAGGTTCTGAATAAAATTATTTTTGTCAAACCGCTCTTTATAGGCCACAATCAGCGCCTGGAGCTGACATGCTGCCAGCTTCCCAATCATATAGGCGTCCTCGCTGATTCCCCTGGCAACCAAAATATATTCCAGCTGCTCCTCATCGTATACCTTAAAAAAATTATAACCCTGAAGGGACTGACTCTCAGCAGGTGACTGGACAAAGCTCTCTACTGTATTTTCCGGCATCTCCTCCATCTCAAAGGTAGCTGCTATGAAAGCACCATTTAAATCCAACACACACAAATCAATTCTGGTAATGGCGCGTACATCATCAATGCTGTTCTGTATCATTTGGTTTGAAATCATGTTATCCCTCCTGATTTGGCTTTCCTCTTACCCTGCCAGTATAGCAAAAAAAAAAGAGCGTGTAAATCCAAACACGCTCTTTTTTTCTTTTCTGTAAAATCTATGGCTAATTTTCGTGTATGCTTTAGGGAAAGAACTAGTTCACGATGGCCTTCTCGCTGTCCTTATCAAATACATGAATCTTCTCTGTATCCAGGGAGAATTTAATGGTGTCCCCAGCCTTGGCAGTGGTTCTCGGGTCTACACGAGCCGTCATATTGGCACCCTCCACCTCTGCATACAGATAAACCTCTGCACCCAGCAACTCGTATACCTTAATGGGTGCCTCGATAACGCTTTCCCCGGACTTCATCTGGGCATCGTGCACATCCTCAGGACGGATACCCATTACAACAGTCTTTCCTTCATAACCCTTGTCAATGAGAACCTTGCCCTTGTCATCTGGCAGAGAAATCTTGTTGGAGCCAACCTCCAGCACAACCTTGCCACCCACTACCGTGCACTTAGCATCAAAGAAGTTCATCTGAGGAGATCCGATGAATCCGGCTACAAACAGATTCTCCGGCTTATTGTACAGGTTCTGGGGAGTATCCACCTGCTGTACCACGCCGTCCTTCATAACCACAATACGGGTTCCCAGAGTCATAGCCTCTGTCTGGTCATGGGTTACATAGATAATGGTAGCGCCCAGACGCTCATGAAGCTTAGCAATCTCAATACGCATCTGTACACGCAGCTTAGCGTCCAGGTTGGAGAGAGGCTCATCCATCAGGAATACCTTGGGGTTACGCACGATGGCACGGCCCA
>JAAWAC010000001.1 GCA_022791975.1 Lachnospiraceae bacterium
CTCCTTAGTCCTCCATAATTTGAAAGGCTGCCAGTGACATCCAGAAGAATTCCCTTTGAGATTATTGATTTTATTTTGAATCTATGTTAGAATTCTTCATAGTTCTGTCGATATAATTATTATCCAAAAAGTACACCTTTCAGCTCATATCCACTGTTCTTCCTTCCATTTCCCACCTTTTCGACAAAAAGAAGTCACCGGCATTCCACACAACATGGCTGCTTGTCGTCCGGACAGCTCCCCGGCTATCCACCGGCGACACATCTGTTCGAAATTTTCTGGCAGAGGTTTTTGAGGACGTCCAAACCGAACGCCTCTTTGCTTGGCCGCTTCTATTCCTTCCCGCTGCCTCTGCCGAATAATACTCCTCTCATTTTCCGCCACAAAAGACAACACTTGTAATACGATATCACTCAAAAAAGTTCCCATCAAATCCTTTCCCCGTCGGGTATCCAAAAGTGGCATATCCAGTACCACAATATCCACCCCCTTCTCCCGGGTTAATACCCGCCATTGCTCCAGAATCTCCTCATAATTTCGCCCCAGCCTATCAATACTCTTTACAAAGAGTAAATCATCCTGCTTCAGTTTTTTTAGAAGCTGCCGATACATAGGCCGCTCAAAATCCTTTCCAGATTGTTTGTCCATAAAAATATTCTGTCTAGGCACCTCCGCCTCTCCCAAAGCTAGCAGCTGCCGATCTTCTTTTTGTTCCTTTGTGCTGACACGTACATATCCATAGAGCATTCCCATGATATTCCACTTCCTTTCCTGGTATTTCTTATCTGCCTAATTGCACCTTTTTCACTGGTACTATGTTTATCTTAAACGCCATAAGACCTGTGGGAAAGGTCATCTCCTTAAAAGCCTATCTACCAGATCATGAAAAGTTCGTGAAAAAATTCAAAAAAATTCCACACAAATCCACGCAAAACAAAGCCCGTGGCATCTCATCCTTACAGACAAGACACCACGGGCTTCCCCTATCTCCTATAAACTATTCTGATGCAAAGCTCACATTATCCAAGCCAATTCCTGATTTCTCTTCTCTCTCCTCAACAACTCTTTCCACTTACCACTTTTCACAAAGAATAGATTCAATTTTCCCAGGACCCCAAATCCTTCCTCTAAGCTCTCTCCCCCAAAGGTGCAATCTTCCCCTTATAAATCCACATAAGCATCAAGGTGCTCAAAATTACCGACACAATCTCCGCAATGGGAAAAGACCACCAAAGGGCCTCCGGCTTCCAGAACCGGGCAAAAAAGTAGGCCACAGGCAAAATCACCAGCATCTGCCGGGCAACGGAATTGATCAGGCTGTACACACCATTTCCCAGGGCCTGAAACACCGATCCCAGAATAATGCAGTAACCCGCAAACATAAAGCTGAGGGAAATAATCCGCAATGCCGGAATGCCAATTTTCATGGTTTCCTCCGAGGCATCAAAAATTCCCAAAAGCTGTGGAGTAAAAAATTGAAAGATAAGAAGCCCCACCAGCATAATCCCCACTGCAATGCACACGCTGAGCCGAATGGTCTCCAAAATCCGCTTTTTATTCCGGGCGCCATAATTGTAGGCGATAATGGGCACCATTCCATTATTTAGGCCAAACACTGGCATAAAGATAAAGCTCTGAAGCTTAAAATAAATGCCGAACACATTCACCGCCAGGGCCGACAGATACCGCATACAAATTTTATTCATACCAAAGACCATTACCGAAGAAATGGATTGCATGATAATAGAGGGAAGGCCCACAGAGTAAATCACCCGGATGGTGGGAAGATGAGGCCGGAATCCCCCCATATGAATGTCGATCTCCTTATTCTTCTTCACATTCAGATAAATGGCCAGCAGCATTCCCACAATTTGACCGGTTACCGTAGCCAAAGCGGCTCCCAGCACCTCAAGCCTGGGAAAGCCAAAGAGGCCAAAAATCATAATTGGGTCCAAAATCACATTGATAATAGCGCCCGTCAGCTGGGTAAACATGGTATAAATGGTCAGGCCTGTGGACTGCAAAAGCCTTTCCGACATAATCACCAGAAAGGAGCCAAAGGACAGAACCGTCACTGTCATGGTATACTGGACGCCATAGGTAATCACCTGTTCATTTTCAATCTGGGCCTGAAAGAATAACCGGGAGCCGAAAATCCCCAGCAAAGCAAAGACCACATAACTCATCAAGGCCAAAAACAATCCATTCTTTGCCGCCAGGTTGGCGGACTCATAATTTTTCTCCCCCAGGTTCCGGGATAGCAGGGCATTGACACCCACGCCCGTGCCCACGCCCACGGCAATCATCAGGTTCTGCACGGGAAAGGCCATAGATACAGCCGTCAGCGCATTGTCATTGACACGGGCCACAAAGGCACTGTCCACAATATTGTATAGAGCCTGCACCAGCATAGACGCAACCATGGGCAGGGCCATTTGAATCAAAAGTTTGTTGATGGGCATAACGCCCATTTTATTTTCCTGTTGTACTTCTCCAGTCATACATCCTCATCTCTCTTTCTCTTCCGCAGCTCTCCTAAGCCCCGGGTCAGCTCCTGCGCATCCTCCAGCACATCCCCAAAGGCTCCCGCCTCATAAAGCTGTACTACGATCATACCAATAGGGACCGCGATAATCATACCAAAAACACTGCTAAGCTTATAACCAATATACATGAAAACCAAGGTCAGTAAAGGGTCCAGCCCCAGGCTATCCCCCACGATCTTGGGTTGAATCAGCTGACGTACCAGCTGAGTAACCAGATAAATAATCAACAGTCCCACGGCAAAAGAATAGTCTCCGCTCAGCACCTTAAACAAAGCCCAGGGGAGCAGCGCTGTCCCTGTGCCGAAAAAGGGAAGCATATCCAAAAATGCAATAAGCAGGGCTAACAGCACAGAATAATTGATTCTCAGTATCATAAAGCCAACCAGCAAAAGCACGCCCACCACGCCCATAATCTTAAACTGAGCCCGAAAATATCCGCCCACTGCCGCCTTAAACCGTCCCAAGATAAAATTCCATTTTTCCGAGATATCCGCCGGAATCCGCCCCCGCATAAAGCCAAGAATTCGTTCCCGCTGGACAATAAAAAAATAGGCAGACAAAAAGGTAAAAATAATATGAATCAACACGGAGGGAATGTTTTTTGCCACATTTCCCGCTGCCGCCACTGTAGGCGCACCGATAACTCCCACCAGGTCTCCCAGATAGCTGGTAAGATTGCTCATCACCTGGGAGATGTTCTCCCCCACCTGGGCTGGTAAACGAGAAGAAATTCCCTGAAGATTTTTGGAAATCTGAGCTAAATCCTCCAATAAAACCCCATACAGATCTGGCAAGGTGGAGAGAAATCCCCGGAACTCCCGGAAAATCTTGGCAATAGCCAGATAAGATCCTCCCACAATCAGCGCCAACACCCCCACAATGATCAGCATGGAGCTGTGCTTGCGCAGAATATTCAGCCTGCGATCCAGAAAACGAACCAGGGGATTGGCTATCATGGCAATGATCCACCCCACCACAAAGGGCATAAAAAAAATCAGCAACCGGGGCACCACAAACAGAACCACACACCATCCCAAGATAAAGCAGACAATATTCAGAAGACTTCTTCCATATTTTTGCAGCATGTTTCCTCACCCCCATCCAAAACCGCTTCCTACTCCTCCTTTAAAACCTGCTCAATGGTCTCCCATATCTCCTCCCGCCCCTGCTTCGTCTGAGCGGAAAAGGGCAGAATCTTTGTGTCAGGCCCTGCATGCAGTCCCTTTCGTATCATCTGCAAATGGGCGCTCACCTTTCCTTTGCTGATTTTATCCAGCTTGGTGGCAATGATAATAGGGGAATAGCCCTGATATAAAATCCAGTCATACATGCTCTTGTCATTGGCCGAAGGCTCATGCCGGATATCAATAAGCAAAAATACCGCCCGAAGCTGTTTGGAGCTTTGGAGGTACCGCTCAATAAGCTTTCCCCACTTCTCCTTCATCTCCTGGGAGACCTTGGCATAGCCATAGCCTGGCAGATCCACCAGATAAAGCTCCTCATTCAGGTTATAGAAGTTAATGGTCTGGGTTTTTCCCGGGCTCTGGGAAGTCCGGGCCAGAGCCTTGCGATTTACCAGACCGTTTATCAGAGAGGATTTTCCCACATTGGATTTCCCCGCAAAAGCCACCTCTGGCAGCCGATTGTCCGGAAGCCTGCTGGTAATGCCGCAGACCGTCTCCAGACTTACATTTCGAATCACCATGAATATTTCTCCCTTACATCCTCAAAGGGCCTTTTCTTCTCCGCCACACAGAGCCGCCGCCAGGACTTCTTCCATAGTCTCCGCATAGACAATTTCTAGCCCCCGCTTGATCTCTGTGGAAATTTCTTCCACATCCCGCTTATTTTTGACGGGAACAATCACCGACTTAATCCCCGCACTCTTGGCAGCCAAAATTTTCTCCTTTAAGCCTCCAATGGGAAGCACCCGCCCCCGCAGGGTAATCTCACCGGTCATGGCCACATTGGCATACACCGGGGTCTGGGTAATGGCCGACAGCATAGCCGTAGCCATAGTAATCCCAGCGGAAGGACCATCCTTGGGCACAGCTCCCTCGGGAATGTGAATGTGGATGTCATGTTCCGCAAAAAACTCTTTGTCCACCTGATAACGGCTGCTGATAGAACGGATATAGCTGATTCCTGCCCGGGCAGATTCCTTCATCACATCTCCCAGCTGCCCAGTCAGACACAGCTCACCCTTTCCCGGCATAATGTTCACCTCGATCTGCAGAGTGTCCCCACCCACACTGGTCCAGGCCAGTCCCCGAACAATGCCGATCTCATCCGTCTCGTTTGCCATGTCAAACACATACCGGGGCTTGCCCAGATATTTTTCCAGGTTAGACTCGGTGATTTTCACATCCTTTCGGCCTTTTTCCAGAATTTCCCTGGCCACCTTACGGCAGAGCTCACCGATTTTTCTTTCCAGCTGTCGCACTCCTGCCTCCCTGGTATAGCTATGAATTAGCTGGGAGAGAGCATGGGAGCTAACAGACAGCTGCTCCTCCTTAAGCCCGTTTTTCCTAAGCTGCTTTGCCAGCAGATGTTCCCGGGCAATATGATTCTTCTCATTTTCCGTGTAACTGCTCACCTCAATGATTTCCATCCGATCCCTTAATGGGCGGGGAATGGCCTGCATATCATTGGCCGTGGCGATAAACAGCACCTCAGACAAATCCATGGGCAGCTCAATATAGTGATCCCGGAAATGGCTGTTCTGCTCGGAATCCAACACCTCCAGAAGCGCTGAGGAGGTATCTCCCTTGTAATCGCTGCTCACCTTATCCACCTCATCCAAAAGCATCAGTGGATTCTTTACCCCAGCTGTGCGCAGTCCCGCCGCGATTCGACCAGGCATGGCGCCCACATAGGTTCGGCGATGTCCCCGGATCTCCGCCTCATCCCGGACACCCCCCAGACAGATGCGGACATATTTCTTGTCCAGGGCCCGGGCAATGGAGCGTGCAATCGAAGTTTTGCCAGTACCAGGCGGTCCTACCAGACAGAGAATGGGACTCTCCCCCTTTTTGGTCAGCATGCGCACAGAGAGAAACTCCAGCACCCGCTCCTTCACCTTTTCCAGGCCATAGTGATCCTCCTCCAGAATTTCACTGGCCCGCTTCAGATTGCTGCTGTCCCGGGAGGTTTTATCCCAGGGCATCTCCAACAGGGTTTCTATGTAGCCACGCAACACACTGCTCTCTGAGCTGTTGCCTCCCATATTTTTAAAACGGCGAATTTCCTTTTCAAGCTTTTCCTTTACCTCCTTGGAGGCCTTAAGTTTTTTTACCTTTTCCAGGAACTGGTCCGCATCTGTACCGGTAGTATCCTCCCCCAGCTCCTCCCGAATAGCTTTTAACTGTTCCCGCAGGAGATATTCCCGCTGATTCTTATCCACCCGGGCTTTCACTTTTTCCTGGAGCTCCCGTTTCAGGTGCAGGATCTCCGTCTCATTGGCCAAAATCTCACACACCGTGTCATAGCGCTCCGTAAGGCTCACCGTCTCCAAAAAGCGCTGCTTCTCTTCAAAATACAGGGGAACATGGATCATCATCTGGCTCATCAGGGAATCCAGCTCCCGAGTCTCCTCTATCTGACGCTCCAGATCCTTTCCGGTCTTTCCGCTTTCCTGGCAAAACTGGGCAAACATCTCCATGAGCGCACGGACCATGGCCTCCCGGCTCACATCCGAAAGCTCCATGCTCTCCTCCTCAAACCGCACCACCTCGGCCATCAGGTAATCCTCCTCCTGGTCCAGATGGCACAGCTCGGCTTTTTCCAGCCCCTCCACCAGAACCCGCAAAAGTCCGTGGGGAAGTTTAATCACCTGTTTCACGGCAGCGATGACTCCGATCTTATAGAGCTCCTCCTGTGTGGGCTCGTCCGTCTGGCTGTCCTTCTGAGTAACCAGAAAAAGCTTCTGGTCCTGGAGCATGGCCTGCTCAATGGCCTTCTTGGATTTATCCCTGCTCACATCAAAATGTACCACCATATCCGGAAGAATCGTCATTCCCCGAAGAGCAAGTGCCGGCAGTACACGAATTAAATCACTCATTTTCTCACCCTTTCTGAATCCTCCTGCAGTATTTTGTGACGCCAGGCCACACAGGAAGATTCCTTGCTCCCCCTCACAGACTGCATGTATTACAAAAGAGATTCCTCGCTTACGCTCGGAATCTCATCTGATTACTGGTAATCACAGGCTGCCCCTCTCCCTCTACCATGGCCTTAGTCACCATGCAGTTGGTGATGGAATCATCCGAGGGGATTGTGTACATGAGATCCATCATCACATGCTCCATAATGGCACGCAATCCTCTGGCGCCTGTCTTTCTTGTTACGGTCTGCTCTGCAATGGCTTCAATGGCCTCCTGCTCAAAGGAAAGCTTGACACCATCCAGCTCAAACAGTTTTTTATACTGCTTTACAATGGAATTCTTAGGCTCCAGCAGAATCCGCACCATATCATCCCTGGTAAGCTGATCCAGAGCCACCGTCACCGGCACCCGGCCCACAAACTCGGGAATCATGCCAAATTTTACCAAATCCTCCGGCAACACCTGATGAAGAAGGGTTCCCTCTTCCTCCTCCTGCTTCTTGCCAATCTCAGCGCCAAACCCAATAGATTTGCGATCCATACGCCGCTCAATGACCTTATCCAGGCCCTCAAAAGCTCCACCGCAGATAAACAGAATATTGGTGGTATCGATCTGTAGCAGCTCCTGGTGAGGGTGTTTGCGGCCGCCCTGAGGCGGTACCGATGCCACTGTGCCCTCCAGAATCTTTAAAAGAGCTTGCTGCACCCCTTCTCCGGATACATCTCTGGTAATAGATGGATTTTCCGATTTTCTCGTTATTTTGTCAATTTCATCAATGTAGATAATTCCCCGCTCTGCCCGGGAAATGTCATAATCTGCGGCCTGGATAATTTTTAGCAGGATATTCTCCACATCCTCACCCACATATCCAGCCTCTGTCAGGGAGGTGGCATCCGCAATGGCAAAGGGAACATTTAAAATCTTTGCCAGCGTCTGAGCCAGCAGGGTTTTTCCAGAGCCTGTGGGGCCCAGCATCAGAATATTGCTCTTCTGCAGCTCCACCTCCAGATTTTTTCCCGCTGTGATCCGTTTGTAATGGTTATAAACCGCTACAGACAGAACCTTCTTGGCCTGCTCCTGTCCGATAACGTAATCATCCAGAAATTTCTTGATCTCAGCAGGCTTCAACAGGTTGATTTCATCCTCCTCCTGGCCAAAATCCTCCTGGTCAAATTCCTCATCAATAATCTCTGCACATACATCAATGCATTCGTCACAGATATAAACCCCGTTGGGACCTGCAATCAGCTTACGGACCTGTTCTCCGGTTTTCCCGCAGAAGGAACACCTGATTTTGTCCTCTATCATTCTTGCCATGATTTTTCCTCTTTACTAACGATTTTCCACAACATGGTCAATGAGGCCATAGGCCAAAGCCTCCTGGGCACTCATATAATTGTCCCGCTCCGTATCCGCCTCAACGACCTCCAAAGACTGTCCCGTATTGGCCGCCAGGATCTCATTAAGCTTTCTCTTGGTCCGCAGAATATGCTCTGCCACGATCTGAATCTCCGTGGCCTGCCCCCGGGCTCCGCCGGAAGGCTGATGAATCATAATCTCCGCATTGGGCAGGGCCTGGCGCTTTCCTTTTGTGCCGCCTGCCAGCAAAAATGCACCCATGCTGGCCGCCATGCCCATACAGATAGTGGACACATCACATTTGATATAATTCATGGTATCATAAATCGCCATGCCAGCCGTCACAGAACCTCCCGGACTGTTAATATACAGGCTGATATCCTTTCCCGGGTCCTCCGCCTCCAGAAACAGAAGCTGCGATACCACCAGGCTTGCTGTCACATCGGTCACTTCCTCACCCAGGAAAATAATTCTCTCCTTTAACAATCTCGAATAAATATCATAGGAACGCTCGCCCCTGCTGGTCTGTTCAATGACATAGGGTACTAAACTCATTTTGACTCCTCCTGCTCTATTTCTCCACGGCCGAATCCCGCACCAGCTCCACGGCCTTCTGAATGGCAATATCTTCCCTCATCTGATTTCTGGAAGTATCATCCAGAATCTCTTCCAGCTTCTCCACTTCCATCTTGTACATATCAGCCATCTTCTGTACCTCTTCCTTCAGCTCCTCCTGGGAAGCCTCCAGGTTCTCAGCTGCTGCCACAGCCTCCAGCACCAGACGGCTCTGGATTCTTTGCAGAGCCTGAGGTCTCATCTGCTCTGTCATTTTCTCCACATTGGTTCCCGTATACTGCATATACTGATCCATGGAAAGCCCCTGAGACATCATTCTCTGGGCAAACTCATCCACCATCTGACGGGCCTGGGTCTCCACCATGGCATCGGGAATCTCCATCTGGGCCTCCTCAATGATCTTTGCAATCACTGCATCTTCCCGGGCAGCCTTGGCAGCCTTCTCCTTCTTCTCCGTCAGCTTCTTGCGGATGTCCTCCTTGTATTCCTCCAGAGTATCAAACTCTGATACATCCTTTGCAAACTCATCGTCTGCCTCCGGCAGCTCCTTCACCTTTAATTCCTTTACGGTGCACTTAAATACAGCTGCCTTCCCCTTCAGCTCCTCTGCATGATACTCCTCCGGGAAGGTTACATGCACTTCCATCTCTTTTCCAATCTCCGCGCCGATAAGCTGTTCCTCAAAGCCCGGGATAAAGGTACCGGAGCCAATGGTCAAAGGATAATCGGTTCCCTTGCCTCCTGTAAAGGCCACTCCGTCCACAAACCCCTCGTAATCAATCACGGCAATATCTTTATCCGCCACCGGACGATCCTCCACAGTGATGGTTCTGGAATTGCTCTCCCGCTCCTTATCTACCTCGGCCTTGATCTCCTCCTCAGTCACAGTAAGGTCCGCCTTGGGAACCTCCACACCCTTATAAGCGCCCAGGGTCACTGGTGGCTTTACTGCCACCTGGGCAGTAAAAATAAAGGGCTGACCCTTTTCAATCTGGGTCACAGAGATCTCCGGTTGGGACACAATATCCAACCCGCTCTCCTCCACAGCTTTTGAATAAGCCCCAGGCATCAGCGCGTTGGCCGCATCCTCATAAAAAATACCAACTCCGTACATTTTTTCAATCAGCTGACGGGGAACCTTTCCCTTGCGGAAGCCCGGCACACTGATTTTTCCTCTATTTTTTAAGTACGCGTTCTGAAGAGCCTGATCAAGCTCCTCTGCAGGCACTTCAATGGTAAGCTTTGCCATATTTTTTTCCAAATTTTCAACCTGTACGCTCATGAAAAAATCCTCCTTGTGTGTATATATCCCTTATATTTTTACATACTTACAGTCATTTTAATAGTATATCACAGGCTTTTTCGGCTGTAAAGTATTTTTTCTCGGAAGTATAAGCAAGAAGTATAGCAGGAATCATCAGACGGATAAAAGGATTATCCACGAAATACAATCTGAAAGGCTTTCAAACATTCCTGTCCCCTGGACCGGTCTAAAACCGCATGAAAGATAGATGCAAAATGCGCTCCCATTCCCTCCTCCAAAAGCTCCTTCCACCAGGAAGCCACCTCCTTTGGATTATTTCGAAATACCCCACAGCCGTAAGCTCCCAGAACCAGATGCTCTACTCCCTGTTCGGCAAAGATCCCCAGGGCCAGCTTCATTCTCCGGCGCATAACATGTCTGGCTTCCTCCTCATTTTCTCCTTTTAAAATCACCTGTCCCATATTGACTGCTGGCAAGGTCAGAACGGATGCCTTTACCGGCGTGTCTGTCAGACGAAAGGCTCCATCCCGGAAAAAGAACACGTCGGGAGAATAAATCCCATAATCCAGATACATCATAGAGGAATTGGCCCGATTCTTCTGGTAATAAGTTTCGTGAGCAGTCAGTGTGGGATAGAGGGTGCTGGAAGCCGCCAGGCTTTCCTCCTGGGCCATGGCTCCGTTCAGAAATCCGCCACCCGGATTTTTGGCACTGGCAAAATTCAGGACACCGATTGTAGTTTTTCCTTCTTCGCTTAAAATACGAATCGCTTCTACTGTGGAAATATTTTCAACCCTGGTCTTAGGTTGCCCACAAGGTTTTTGGTTGCTATATTTTTCAAGAATCTCTGCTCCTTGTTCCGGGGAAATCAGAATGCTGCGGCGGATGGAGGTCTCCATTGCTTCCTTTACGGGAATCCGTTTTGTCTCTGGTTTCTGGCCATTTCTGGCTGTCCCAGCTATCCTTTTTTCCTCCTTTTGGGACAACTCATAATATCCCTGGTCCATAATTTTTATCGTTTCTCTTGCGATTGCTTTCCGATCCATTTGCTCCTCCTTTTTCTTTCCATCTCCGTCATGGATTCTTCCGATACAGCCTGGAAGGACGGTGTCCCCCGTTTTCCGTATAACTTTCCGTCTCCGTTACCATAGGCGCCGCCTTCCTGCGAAATGCCGCCACTGGAAACTCTCTGTCCAAAACCACCTCATACACCTGCTGTAGCTGGGTGAGGGTAAAATACTCCGGCATCAAATGAAGCGCCAGATCCGTATAGCTTAACTTTCCCCGCAACCGCTCATATCCGCAGGCCAGAATACGGGCATGGTCAAAGGCCAGGCCGCCAAAATCCAGTATCCTGCTATCCGTAAAGGACCTCCCCGTCTCCTTCTCCAAAATGGCCTGCAACAGGATTTCCTCGTGGGAAAGGGTCAGCTCCCACACCTCTCTTTGGTCCTCCTGCTCCACCTTTCGAAAAGATGCCTGAAACCAGGCTGCCTGGGCCGCGTCATCCCCGGCCTGTATATGGACCCGGCTACTGTCTATGAGAGCCATGTAGGAGCAGCTCATAACCCATGTTCTGGGGTCCCGGTCCGGCTCACTGAAGGTGTAGAGCTGCTCCAGGTAGACCTTATCCACGCCTGTCTCCTCTCGAAGCTCCCGGGCAGCCGCTTCCTCCGTTGTCTCTGTGGGGCGTACAAAGCCCCCGGGCAAGGCCCAAGAGCCAAGGTACGGATGGCCACCACGCTTGATAAGCAGAACGCGAAGCTCCTTTCTGGCCAGTTTCCGGTAGTTTTCTTCCTCCTCGTCGGTCACTGTAAAAATGACCATATCCGTTGCCACCGAAGGCTTTGGGTAATCTCCCGGCTGATAGACTGCCAGAAATTCTTCTTCGGTCAACCCGTTAGGATCCCTTTGTAATGTCCCTTTTCCTCTGTCATTCATTTTGCCTCTCCCTTTTCTGCCAGCAGCTGATCCCGTACCTCTGCCAGTGCAAAGCCCAACAAATTTTTCCCTCTCCATTTCGGAGGACATTCGGCATCTGGATTGGTTTTTCCCATGCCGATTCCCCAGATCCGATCCCTGGGGCTTGCCTCTACCAAAATGCGGTTCTTAGTTGTACAGAGAAACTCCAGAAGGTCCGGATTCTGGGTAAATTTGGCCAAATTGCCCCTTTTCACGATCTCATAGCAGGTGTTGTCCCAGGTCGTTTTGTCAAAGCCTGCTACTGCCCGGCCATAGGCTTTCATCTCCTTGGGGGAGGATGTCTCCATGATCTTTGCAAGCATCACTTTATCACCAAACATTCTGGCTTTTTCCGCCATCATAAATTGCTCTGCACAGGTATATTCCACCCCATCCACTTGAAACCGGCTTTCCCACCACTGTCCCAGGCAGGACTCACAGATATGTCCGTCCTCTGCCGGAGTGGGCTTCCAGAAAAACAAAAATTTCATTTTTTGTCCTGCATTGTAGGCTTTTTTCAAATCTTCCACATTGTAAATCATGTTTACCTCCTCTACTTTTCGGCACATGTCACTTGTCAGCAAAAGAATCGCTGTCCGTGTTGTGTCTGGGATTTTTTATTTTCTATAAATTATTTCCTCTCTGATATTATCAAATAGATATTATCATTTCTTCTATATTATAGAGGAGCGCTAAAAATTTGTCAAGAACCGTGGCAGAACACAGATGGAAAAGCAAACCGATACGTAACCCAGACAGCAGAAAAGCCCCATTCTTCCGGTCATAGTTCTCTTGGCCGAAAAAACAGAGCTTTTCCCTGTGCAATTCTCACGTCATGGATTTTTCCTGACGCATAAGCAGCTGCGGCTCCTGTTTATTTACCGCTCATCTGCTGTTCCTGCTTCATGATCATCTTTCTGACCATCTCACCGCCGATAGAACCGGCCTGTGCAGAAGTCAGGTCTCCATTATAACCTTCCTTCAAAGGTACACCCAGTTCGCTGGCAACCTCCTCCTTGAAGCGGTTCATTGCTGCCTTTGCTTCGGGGACTGCCATCTGGTTTGTGTTAGACTGTCCTGTCATGTTTCTCACCTCCATGAGCATATTGTGTGAGAAACATCTATTTCTTATGTTGGTAATTTTTGCATCCAAAAATGGCGGCCCTAAGCCTGATGTCCATAGACAATGGATTTACGAATTTCCTCTGCCTTTTCCTTTCCTTCAAGCAATTCCAACAGGGTCAAAGAAAATGCAATGGCTGTTCCCATGCCCCGGCTGGTAATCACATGTCCATCCACAACCACCCGATCCAACACCGGATCCGCACCTTTAAGCTCCCCCTCCATACCTGGATAGATGGTGGCCTTGCGGCCCTTCAAAAAGTCCAATCCTCCAAATACCATGGGCGCCGCACAGATCGCACCCAACCATTTTTTCTCCTGATTGAATTTTTGCAAAAGTTCTGTCAACGGTGTATAATCCCGCAAATTTGTTGTGCCCGGCATTCCCCCTGGCAATACCAACAAATCGGTTCCGGAAAAATCCGTCTCCCCAAAGGTCTGATCTGCCAGAACGGATATGCCGCTGCGTCCAGTCACCATTTTTTCCTCCTTAATGGAAACCGTAGTCACCTCCACGCCACCCCGGCGAAGTACATCCACCACCGTCAAGCCCTCAATCTCCTCAAATCCATCTGCCAAAAATACACAAGTCTGCTTCATTTCCCAACCTCCTTCTAGTTATGTTCCCCAAACTCCTTCTGATTCCCTTTGCCAATGGCTCAAAACCCTCTTGCATTCCGCCTCCCGGTTCTTTATACTGTATTTGATAAGGAGGCTTCCCTATGGAAATTGAACGCAAATTTTTGATCACTGTCCTGCCGGAGAATCTGGAGGAGTATTCCTTCCACCTGCTGGAGCAGGCCTATCTGTGTACCAATCCCGTTGTGCGGGTCCGCCGCAGCGACGATTCCTATTCCCTCACCTATAAGTCCAAAGGTCTTCTCTCCCGGGAGGAGTACAATCTGCCCCTGACGGCCGAGAGCTATGCCCATCTAAAGTCCAAGGCCGACGGTCATGTTATCCGCAAAAAGCGCTATCTGCTGCCACTTCCTGGGGATAAGGATCAGAAGTTGACCATTGAGCTGGATGTTTTTGACGCCCCCTTTCTGGGGCTTTACCTGGCCGAGGTGGAATTTTCCTCCGAAGAGCAGGCCCTGGCTTTTGTACCACCAGCCTGGTTTGGCCAGGAAGTCACCTACTCCGCCCAATACCACAACAGCCGGCTAAGTCAGCTGGAGGACCCCGGTAAATATTTCTCGCTGGCTCCCCCACAGCCGCTGTGATTCCCAGGCATCCAGCCCCTGGCCACAAAAGTCCCTGCATGGAAGACAAACATTTCCCATGATCTTACGAAAAGGACACCATCTCCACCTGGGGCGCCTCTGTGGATTTCAAAGCTTTTGTATACAGCACCGGCCCCGAACGGCCGGAATATTCCCTGCGCTCCTCATAGCGCACCTGAGCCGTCACCATTAGCCACTGACCTCTTTTCAGCTTATCCAGGTTTTTCGTATGGCACAGATATCCCAGAAACGCCACATCATCCGCACAGCAGGTCATAACCTTGCGCCCTGGCAGGAAATATTCGCTGCCCAGGTTGCGATTTTTATAAACCATGCCCTTAAACCGAACGGTTTTCCCATCATAATTCTCCGGATGGTCCATGGCATCCACATACCAGATGCCAAAATCTATATCCTCTATCTCGATAATCTCCGCCTCCAAATCATAGGGCAGACTCTCCTCAAATTCAAAGGGCTCTCCGTTCTCCCGCTCAAATTCCACCTGGGCGTTGGGATTCATAGCCCGCATATTGCGTTTGTAAGTATCCGCCGGTGTATCATCCACGCAGCGGTTGAATATAATCAGATCCGCCTCCTTGGCCATATCCATAAACAGGGATTTCATATTCTGCATGTAAAGATCAAAGGTTTCCGCATCTGCCATGGTGATAGTCTGAGCCAGAAACCAGCCCCCTGGCAGGCTCATATTTCGAAGCAGATCCATGCCCCACATGCCGTTGTACTCTATCACCACCTGCGTGGGTCCGTGGGTTTTCTGGCAGGACTTTAAGAATGCCTCCGTAAAGTCCTCCTTTTCCTCCACCTGCACCATTACATTTCCAAAGGCCTTCAGGTACTGGGGATTATACTCCTCCTCCCCCTCCTCACAGGCAATCAAAAGAGTGGTCCCACCATCGGAAAAATAGGGGTCCGTAATGGTCTCCCGGACAAACGTGGTCTTCCCACTCTCCAGAAAGCCGTTGATCACATAGACCGGTATCTTATTTCGCAAGCTCATGGCCCTCACCTCTTACTTAAATATGAAACAGCTCTCTGAGAGCTTCCTCATTCAGATCCGCTCCGATAACGCACAGGCGTCCGGTGTAATCGGGAGATCCGGCGCGTATCTCAGATTCCTCCGGAACATGGTCAAACTCCATCCAGCTGCCATCCACAGCCGCCACAATGCCCTTGGCCCGCAGTACATTGCCATAACCGCCTTCATCCAGCTTTTTCAAAATCTCCGCCATCTCTTCCCGGCTGTATTTGTGCACCGTCTCCGCTCCCCAGCTGGTAAACACCTCATCTGCGTGATGGTGATGCCCATGGTGATCGTGATCCTGGCAGCCACAGGTACAGCCAGGGCCATGCTCCCCATGCTCGTGGCCATGCTCATGATGGTGATGATCCGAGGCAGCATGGGCATGATCATGTTCACAAGAACCGTGCTCCCCATGCTCGTGACCATCATGCTCGTGATGCTCATGGGTATGACCGCAACAATCATGACTATGTTCCCCATGCTCGTGATGCTCATGGGCATGACCGCAGCAATCATGACTATGCTCCCCATGCTCGTGACCACAGCAATCATGGCTATGTTCCCCATGCTCATGACCATCATGCTCGTGACCGCAGCAATCATGACTATGCTCCCCATGCTCATGCACAGGATCTCTGTGCATGTCCAGCTGGGCATGTTGCATGGCAGAGAGGATCTGCGCTCCCTTCAGCTGCGTCCAGGGGGTGGTGATCAGAGTGGCCTGGGCGTTGTGCTCCTTTAGCATGGCCACGCACTCCTCCAGCTTCTGATCCGTTACATCCTGGGTGCGGCTCAGCACAATGGTGCCTGCATGTTCTATCTGATTGTTAAAAAATTCACCAAAATTTTTCATATACATCCTGCACTTCTTAGCGTCCACCACCGTGACAGCGCTGTCAATCCTCACATCCATATGGGCGCTGACCGTCTCCACTGCCTTGGCCACATCCGAGAGCTTGCCCACCCCCGAGGGCTCGATAAGAATCCGGTCTGGATGATAGGTCTCCAACACCTGCTTTAAGGCCTCGCCGAAATCTCCCACCAATGAGCAGCAGATGCAGCCGGAATTCATCTCATTGACCTGAATGCCTGCTTCCTTTAAAAAGCCCCCGTCAATGCCAATCTCTCCAAATTCATTCTCAATCAGTACAATCTTTTCCCCCTGAAAAACTTCCTCCAGAAGCTTTTTAATTAAGGTAGTCTTTCCTGCTCCCAAAAAACCAGAAATAATATTGATCTCTGTCATTTCCATTCCCTTCTTTCTCTGCTTTTTCCAATTCTCCCCTCCGACAAAGCCCAGCCATTAGCACTCGTCTCTGCACACTGCTAATTATAGCACGTTCCGCCGGTTTGTCAAATCCTGGAGTCTTCCCTATCCCTGCCCGCCTTAACATGAAAAAACAGAGCCCTGCCCGCAGCCCAAAGGCCACCTTGCAGTGCTCTGATCCGTTTCCTCTTATGCCAGTTTACTCTTAGCCAGCTCAGCCAGGGTGGTAAAGCCTGCCGCATCGTTGACTGCCATGTCAGCCAAAATCTTGCGGTTCATCTCCACGCCTGCCAGCTTCAGTCCATACATAAATTTGCTGTAGGACAGTCCGTTCATTCTAGCCGCAGCATTGATCCGTGCGATCCACAGCTGACGGAACTGACGTTTTCTCTCTTTTCTTCCTGCGTAGGAGCTGGCCAGCGCTCTCATCACAGACTGCTTTGCTACTCTATACTGCTTGCTTCTGGCTCCTCTGTAGCCTTTTGCCAGCTTTAATACCCGATTATGTCTTTTCTTGGCTCCTAAGCCACCCTTTACTCTTGCCATCTTCTATTTCCTCCTTGAATTCTCACCCTTATCCCATTAAATATAAGGCAAAATCTTCTTCATGTTCTTTACATTGGTTGCATCTGTCATAGCTGCTTTTCTAAGATTTCTCTTTCTCTTCTGAGACTTCTTGGTTAAGATATGGCTTTTATAAGCTTTCATTCTCTTTAATTTTCCCGTACCTGTCTTTTTGAAACGTTTCGCAGCTGCTCTGCTTGTCTTCATTTTTGGCATTGTATATCTCCTCCTGTACTTAGTCTCTCTTTTATTTTAACGCAAGCCAAACCCAAAGGAGGGTTAACGCTTTTCCGTCAAAAACATAATCATCTGTCTGCCTTCCAGCTTGGGCATCTTCTCCACCGTTGCTATGTCAGACAGCTTTTCCGCAAACACATCCAAGATCTGCTTGCTTTTTTGCACATGGGCCATCTCCCGCCCCCGGAAGCGCAGGGTCACTTTTACCTTATCGCCCTTCGAAAGGAACTTCCTGGCCGCACCGATCTTGGTATTCAGGTCATTCTCCTCGATGTTTGGTGATAAACGAACCTCTTTAATCTCGATAATTCTCTGCTTTTTCTTGGCCTCTTTTTCTTTTCTGCCCTGCTCGTACTTGAACTTTCCATAATCGATAATCTTGCACACAGGCGGCTTTGCTCCCGGCGCAATCTTTACCAGATCCAGCTCCGCCTCTCTGGCCATCCGCAGCGCTTCTCTGGTGGGCATAATGCCCAGCTGCGCTCCATCCTCTCCAATCAACCGGATCTCTTTGTCTCTGATCTGTTCGTTAATCATTAAATCGCTAATGGTAATGCCCTCCTCATCCGGCGCTCTCCATACGCCGCAATTAAAAAAGTGGATAGTCAGACTATCCACTGAAAACTCAGAAACAATGCCCGGCTTCCCCGTGCTCTTCTGGTCACATATCAACCCGAGACGCCCTTTGCGCTAAGGTGAGAGTGGATACTCTGCTTTCTGTCACCCAAATAGTTTAGCATAAGGAATCTACGGTGTCAACAACTTTTTGTATTGATTTATAAAACTGGATTTTACAAATTTTTACAGAGAGACAGATACTCCTCTTTTCGATTTCTGGCATGAGCGTCCATCGCTTCCCAGGCCATCTGGGCATTGTGGTTATCCACAGCTTCAATAAGCCTCCGATGATATTTGAATCCTGCCGAGGAGCCAATGGTAATATACATTTCATAAATTGTCATCTCCAGAGGGGAGCTTAGGATTGTATAGGTTTGCATAACCAGGGAATTTCCTGTCATCTGGGCAAGCTTCAGATGAAACTGTTTATCCAGAGATGCCATTTTTTCAAAGTCATCCTTAGACGCCTCCAGTTCATCCTGAATCCGTTGCAGCTCTTCCACATCCTCAGCCACCGCCTGTCTTGCAGCCATGGCAGCAATATCGTTTTCCATAATACAGCAGAAATCCAGCACTTCTAAGAGATCCTTCTTATTCAGCTTTGACCGCATTATGCCGTTAATATACAATCCGGTATCCTGTTGTTTCACAAAAGAACCTGCCCCCAGCCGCACCTCAATCAAACCATAATCCGCCAGACTGCGCAAAGCCTGACGTACTGTACTGCGGCTAACATGAAAAATACCTGCCAGCTCTGTCTCAGAGGGAATCTTCTCCCCTACCTTCCATTTTCCGGCTAAAATGTTATTCTTCAGCTGTTCAAATACCTGTTTTGTTATATTTACTTTTCTAATCGGTTCCAGTGCCATATATGCCCTCATTTCTACTTTCCTTTATCCTGCAAACCTCTATTCCAGAGATTGCCATTACAAGACGTATTATAAACGAAACCACCGGAAAAGTCTAATTGTATTTCTTTTCCGGTGGTCCTGCAGATTTTTTTAGAAAGTATAGTCAATCCTTCTGTATGCCAGACGACCGGCCTTCCAAGTCATAACCGGGACAAAAAGCTTATCCGCAGGCATATCATTGCCCACCATATCATGAAAAATCATAGGCTTCTCAAGCAGCTGCATAATCGCCACATCAGCCATAGCTCCCGGTTTCAACGTGCCAATTTGGTCTTCCAGATGCATCAATTTTGCCGGTGTTGCCGTGGTTGCGCCAATGACATCCAGCAGCTCCATGCCTCCAGCCAAATATTCCGACATGGTATAGGGCAACCCAAACAAATTCTTTCTGTAAATGCTGTGGGTCACCACATCTGTGCTGATAATATCCGGAAGAAATCCCTGGGCAATGGCCTTTTGCATCACAGAAAGACTGTGATTCTTTCTGCCGGAGGCGCCGTCAAAGATCACCCCTCGGTCTCTGGCCTCCCTGACGCAATCCTGGACCCTGCCATTCTCATCTAAAATGCTGTACTCTCCCTGGGACTGAAAGCAATGACAGAGAATATCATTTTGGTGAAGTCTGGAAAGAATATCCTGGTAGGGCGATTCCGGCCAGACTGCATGGCAGCATACGGGGAGATGAAATTTCTCTCCCAGCTTTCGAGCCTCATCCAGAGGAATCAGCCCCAGTTCCTTGGAAAAGAAATGTCCGATTCGGCATTTAAAGCCTAAAATCAAATCCCCATAGCGCTCCATCAAATATTCCAGCCTTTTGTGGTCAATATTCTCCGGCTCCATGTTTTCAAAATACTGCTCTGTAATAATTCCTGTGGCAGTAATATTGAGGAATGCCCGCATGGTAATCCATGCAGCGTAAATATTATCGTGTACCAGGGACTCAAAATTACAGGAACCTCCGGACCCGGCATCCACCGCAGAGGTAACGCCATTTGGCAGCGTATACAGATCCGGGTGCAAGCCAACATCACTGTTGCGATATCCCAGGTGGGTATGAAAATCAATCAATCCAGGCAGTACCAGAAGCCCGGAGGCATCAATAACTTCATCCACCTCCGCCTTATCTGGCTCTTCCGGCGCCGGCATAATCTTGCTGTTATAGATCCAGACGTCTCTGATCTCGTCGATGCCTTGCCCTGCGTCCAAGACACGTCCATGTTTAATGAGAAAATCATACTTCATTTTTCTATCGCTCCTATTGTTTCTGTGCATTCTCTACTTCGGACAGAAGAAGATCTACCAGATCAGCGCCTACCTGGTCTCTGATTTGATCATAAACACTTGAAGCGGCCTCTCCCATCTGTGCAAGTACCTCATCAGACAGATCGATAATCTCACAACCATACTCTTCTACAACCTTTTCTTTTTCTGCCTCTCTCTTATCCGCGCACTCACGGGCATACTGATGAGCCTCCACAGCACACGTATCCACCAGCTCCTGAATCTCCGCCGGCAATGCGTCATAGCTTGCCTTGCTTCCGATCATCTCCAGCATATGAACCATATGGTTGGTGTTGATAATATACTTCTGCGGCTCATACAGCTTGTTGGCTACCACAAGGTCAATGGGATTCTCCTGGGCATCCAAAGTTCCCTGCTGTAAGGACATGTAGAGCTCGCTGAAATCCATGGGAGTGGGGTTAGCTCCCAGAGCACTCCAGAATGCAATGTGATTGGAATTCTCCATAACACGAATCTTAATGCCCGCAAAATCATCCATCGTCTCGACTTTTTTATTGGATGTCATAATTCGGTACTCATCGTCTGCATAGGCAAACAGCTTGATACCTGCTTTTTCGTAGGCCGGCTTCAGCTCGTCCAGAATCTTGCCATCAAACACGGCTCTTGCCGTCTCAATATCCGGATATACATTTGCCATGTCAAAAATCGCCACCTCCGGCACAAAGTCCACCAAGGTACCTGTATTGCCAATGCAGAAATCTACGGAGCCGGCAATCACACCCTCTGTCAGCTCCCGGTCTCCACCCAGCTGGCCATTCTCATACAGATCAATCTGTACCTGGCCATTGCTGCGTTCTTCCATAAGCTCCTTGAATTTAGCAGCCAACTCGTGATTTACACTGTCCTCCGCCGTGTTGGTTGCAACGGAAAGCACATAGGCAGCCTCTCCTCCCTCAGAGGGAGCCTCCGGCTCTGCTGCCTCCTCTTCCTGCTCTACAGGCGCCGGATCGGTATTGGTGTCGCTTCCGGAGGAGGAGCCACATCCCCCCACCATCACTCCCACCATGGTCAGACATAATACAAGGCTTACAAGCTTTCTTTTCATATTCTTTCCTCCACTTCTATAGATTTGGTTTTATTGTGATAAACCGACAGGCCAATGTGTGTTCCTGCCGCTAAATCCTATGTTGTCAAATCAACGCAAGGCTGATGGCCGGAATAAAGGTAATCAAAAGCAGGGCAATCAGAAAAGCGGCTATAAAAGGCAAAACCTTTTTGGCAATATCCATTACCGGAAGCTTTGTCAGATTGCTGGCCACAAATAAATTGACACCCATGGGCGGGGTTACAAATCCAATGGCCAGGTTCACCACCATGATAATACCAAAGTGCACCGGATTTACTCCCAGAGAGCTTGCAATGGGCAGCATAATGGGGCAAAACACCAGAATAGCCGGGGCTGTATCCATGATCATACCTACTACCAGCAAAATACAGTTGAATATAAGAAGCACCACAAATTTGGACTCAAATGTGCCTAAAATAGCCGTTCCAACGGTCTCGGCAACCTTCATCAGAGTAATCACACGTCCGAAAGCAACCGCAGAGGAAATCACAAACAGGATGGGACCATAGGTTACAACTCCCTCATAAATAATCCCCGGAAGATCCTGTACACGTAATGTCTTATAGATAAACAGACTGATAAACAATGCATAAAATATGGAGATGGTAGCAGCCTCTGTGGGAGAAGCAATTCCCCCATAAATACATCCCAGAATAATCACCGGAGTGATCAACGCCCAAATACTTTCCTTCAAGAGATGGAAAAACCCGTTGGCGCGGACCTCCTGATATTTTTTTTGAATCAGCTCTTTGTCCTCGCCATTTTTCTTACAGTAGAAATAGGAATAGAGCATCAGGAAGCCTGCAATGACAAACCCAGGAAGCACTCCGGCTATAAACATATTGGCAATGGATACATTGGCCGAATTGCTGTATACAATAAACGGGATACTGGGAGGAATAATTACTCCCAGTCCGCCAGATACTGCTACTAGTGCCGTAGAAAACAGCATATCGTAGCCTACACTTGTTAAAAAGGGAATGCACATGGAGCCTACGGCCGCCGTGGTTGCAGGACCCGAGCCAGAGATAGCTCCGTAAAACAGACAGGTAATCACAACCGCACAGGGGAGTCCTGCCGTTTTGTTGCCAATAAAATAAGCAAATATGTTAAAGATTTTATCCGAGATCTTTCCTTTTGCCATAATGACGCCAGCCAGCATAAACAGAGGAATTGCCAGCAGCGGAAAGCTGTCCAGGCCACTTACCATACTTCTCACTGCTGCGTCCGCCGTATAAGGAAATTTATCTGCCATCAGGGACGGGAGCATAGCCATGGAAGAAAACACAAAGCACACCGGAGTTCCAATGATAAGCAATCCAGCAAAAATCAGAAAAAACAGACCGATTGACATCTTAACTTTCCTCCTTTCTCTTCATAAATAAGAAGACCAAATGCTCTGCTAACCGAATGATGGCTAAAAGGAAGCCTATAGCCGGTCCCATATATACAATCCACATGGGAAGCTTCATAGCTGCACTGGTTTGGCCACTGGCCATGGCTTTCTGTACAATCAGAATCGCATTCTTGAATAATATGGATACTACTGCAAGACTGATCAGGGAAGTAATCACATCCAATAGCTTTTTCAATTTTTCAGGAAGGAACAAAAGCAGCGTGTCAATTTTGATGATCGTGCCCTTCTTGATCACAAAGCTGATGGTGATAAAGCCTGTCCAAACATACAGATAACGACACAGTTCTTCACTCCAGGTGAGGGAATTGTTGAACAGATACCGGGCAATTACCTGTAGTCCAGATACGCAGACCAGGATAGTCAACAAGATACATAAAATGACTTCTTCCAGATTCTTATACGCCTTTTTCATACATTCTCCTTTCACGAACCATTCTGTCTGTCGGTCGATGTCAGTTGTCAGACAGATTTAATGTAAGAATATCCTATCATATCACTGAAAAAAGAACAAGTGACAATTATACTAAATTATTATGCGTAAATTTGTGCAGGTTTTATAACTCTTTCTACAATAAAATCCCCTCTGGATGGAAAAGCTTTCTCTTCCATCCAGAGGGGATTGATCTAATTTCAATTTTTCCCGTTCTCTAAGTCCTTCTCAATGCCTCAATGGGGCTCATCTTGGCCGCCTTCCTGGCGGGATAGATGCCGAAGAAAATACCCACACAGGAGGAGAACAGAGTCGTAAGCAAAATGGTGGAGATACTGGTTTTTGGCTCGATGTTCAGCACCGGCAGGGAACAGATTCCCTTGGCTCCCAGTATTCCCAGGCCAATCCCGATGATTCCGCCCAGTGCCGTGATAATGGCGGATTCCGCCAGAAACTGCATCATAATGGAGCCGGTCCGGGCTCCCAGGGCCTTTCGAATGCCGATTTCCCGGGTTCGCTCTGTGACGGACACCAGCATAATATTCATGACTCCGATTCCTCCTACCAGGAGGGCAATGGCAGCCACAAAGGAAATAAAGGCTGTGAGCATATCCAACATCTCCGTGATGGACGCAATCTGGCTCTCCGCATCCTCCACATAAAATTTCTCCTGGCCCTCCACATGATAGCGCCGCTCCAGCAGCTGTACAATCTCCTGCCCTA
This sequence comes from Lachnospiraceae bacterium, assembly GCA_022791975.1. Classification (GTDB taxonomy): domain Bacteria; phylum Bacillota; class Clostridia; order Lachnospirales; family Lachnospiraceae; genus RGIG4284. The sequence continues at coordinate 23,733 of JAAWAC010000001.1, forward strand.
CCGCAGCCCCGCCATAGCCCGTTTCACAGATCACATAAACTCCGTAAAACTCATCCAGAATATAGCCGAAGGCATAGTTTGCAGTATAGGGCATATAGAAGGTCACCCGATCCGTATTGTACATCATGGCCGAGGTCAGGCCCCCTTCGCTCTGCTTCTCCGCGTAGACCCCTATAATGGTAATTTCCTGGGTAATATCATAGATGGTGGCCTCCACCGTCATTCCTACCACATCGTCGGTTCCGAAAAGCTTGCGGGCGTCATTTTCTCCCACCACGGCTACCAGGTTCATGGCCTCCACATCTGCGGCTGTAAAATAACGGCCATATTTCATTTCCGGATTATGGGTATATTTTAATCCTTCCGTGCCGGTGGAGACCGACAGCACAAATTCTCCCCTGGAAGTGACCAGCCGTCCCTGCATGCTGTCTGCGGGAGTAGCTCCCTTAACTCCCTCGATGTTTTCCTCAACGGCCTTGAGATCCTCTACGGTCAGATAAATCTGTTCACTGTCACTGTAGGCGCCGCTGATAAAGATCTGGCCTCCGGCAATGGCATTGAGCTCGTCGCTAATGGAGCTTTTTGCCCCCTGACCGATGGACATAATCATAATAACCGAGGAAATGCCGATGATAATGCCCAGCATGGTCAGGATGGAACGTCCCTTATTGGCCCTGATATTGTCGATGGCCATTTTCACATATTCCAATAACTGCGCCATACCTATCCCTCCACGGCCATAACCTGCATGCCCTCTTCAATGATCATTCCGCCGCTGTGGACAACCTTATCGCCAAATTCCAGACCGGAGACAATTTCCACCATGGTATCGGAAGCCAGACCGGTTTCCACATTTTTCTTCACGATAATGCCATTTTCCACCACATAGCAGAAGCTTCCCTCCTGCCCTGTATTCACCGTCTCCACCGGAACCATCAGCACGTCCTTGGCCTGGTTTCCCAATACGGATACATTGGCCTCCAGACCCAAATAGACATTTTCGTCCGGATTGTCGATTTTTACCCGAGCCTTTACCACCGGGGTTCCTTTTTCGTTCTTTTCCGCCAGACGGCTCAGCCTTGTGACGGTCCCTGTGTACTCCCGTCCCGCCATGGTGATGGTGGCCGTCTGCCCTTCCTCCATCTTTTCCAGGTCGTACCGGGTCACATTCATCTCCACCATCACATCCTCATTGCTGGCAACGGTAAACAGCTGGCCGCCCTGAACCACCGGGCCACCCTCCACGACACTCACGGAGGTCACCACGCCGGAATATTCCGCCACAATGCCGTTTCTGCCCTTCTCCACCTGCTCCTTGGTAATGGTGGCATTGAGCACATTCAAATCCTGGTTGGTTGACAGCTGGGCCCGGGCGGCTCCCGTCAGCTGGGCTGCCTCGGAGGAAGACTGAATTCCCTTTTCCTTAGCCAGGTTTTCATTGAAATCCGCCAAACTCTCGTTGGCCTCCCGCAGCCGCTTCTCGTAATCAGAAAGCTTGCTATTTACTTCATTGAAGTAATCCTGCTCCACCTTTACATCCGCTTTGGCCTTTTCCACCTGTTTATTGACTGTATCCAGCGCCTGCTGGGCAGCAGCCACCTCTGCCCGGGCTGCCTCCAGGGCCGCTTCATCCCCTGCTCCTGTATCCGGATCGGAATTGTTTGGAGGTGTGGGATCCCCCTGGCCATCTGTACCGCCTGTCGTTGTAGTATCCGGGCCAGCCGCACCCGGATTTGTAGCGTCAGGACTCGCTGGATTGGTCGGTGTCTGCCCCCCCTGCTGTTCCTCCAAAGCCTTTAAATCCGCCTGGGCCTTTTCCAGTCTGTCCTGGGCTGCGATCTGCTCTTCTTCCAGCTCAGCCTGAATTCCCTGCTTGGCTGCCAGCGTCTGGGTGGACTCCGCCTGCTTGGCTGACCACTCATTGACACGATTATTCAGATGATCTACCGAGTCCTCGGTGTCATCCACCTGCTGCTCCAGAATCCCGATATCATGGGTAGAACGATTATACTCGGATCTATTTTCATTGTCCCGGGTAATGGCATCCTGATAGCCGTATGTACCGGCCTGACCGGTAAGCTCTGCCTGATCATACAGGTGTTCAAGCTCCCGGGCATCATAGGTCAGCAGCACGTCTCCCCGCTCCACGGTGTCTCCCACCTGGAGGCTACAGCTATCCACAGTGGCTCCCACAGGAGAGAAATAGGAGGTCTCAATCTCAGAGCTCACAGTACCGCTTCCGGAAATGGTCTGGGATACATCTCCCTTGACAACATCCGTCACCACCACCATGGGCAGCTGTTCTCCTGCCAGCATTTTAGGCAGAATCATCCAAGCCAGCACCACAACCACCACAACACCTATGATAATACGCTTCTTGCGCTTCTTTTTCTGCTCCTTGGTGAGAGGGGTTTTCTCTTTCTTGGGAGGCTTTTCCTTCCTGGGCTTCTCCTCCCCGGATTTGCCAAATCCCCATCTCTTTTCTCCCGAATCATTCTGGCCTCCCTGGCCCTCCTTCTTTTTGCCAAAAAAGAAGAGATGTCTCTTTTTCCCCGGCTCCTCATCCCGGAGATCCCTTTCGTTTTCCCACTCTTTTGCAGGACTTTCTACCATCATTGTCATAACTTCCCCTTTTCTCTCTACTATTTAAAACACAATGTCATTGATATAATCTTCTTCAACCCGGCCGTCCCGAATTCGAATCACCCGCTTGGCCTGGGCTGCAATATCATTGTCATGGGTAATCAGTATTACGGTCCGCCCTTCCTTGTGAAGCTCCTTTAAAATCTGCAAAATTTCCTTGCTGGAGGCCGAATCCAGATTTCCCGTGGGCTCATCCGCCAAAATTACCGGCGGCTTGGCCGCGATTGCTCTGGCAATGGCTACCCTCTGCTGCTGTCCACCGGACATTTCATTGGGCCTATGGTCCATGCGGTGAGACAATCCCACCTGCCTTAGGGACTGCACAGAAAGCGCCTGCCTTTCCCGCCGGCCCACTCCCCGGTATATAAGGGGCAACTCCACATTCTCCTGGGCCGTGAGATTTCCTATCAGATTAAAGCCCTGAAAGATAAACCCGATTTCCAGATTTCGAATATCTGACTGCTCATCGTCCGTCAAGTCTGAAACGTCTTTTCCATTCAGAAAATAAGTACCGGAGGTTGGCACATCCAGGCAGCCCAGCATATTCATCAGTGTAGACTTTCCCGAACCTGACTGGCCGATGATGGCCACAAATTCTCCCCGATCGATGCGTAGGCTCACATGGTCCAGGGCCCGCACTTCATTTTCCCCTGGATTGTAAACCTTGCAAATGTCACTTACCTCAATCAGTGCACTCATATCTTCCTCCTATCTGTATTACTCTTTTAATACAATAACACATTTTAACAATTACGCAAGACTCTTTCGGAAATCTTAAGTATTTTTTCTAGGTTTTTTCATATCCCAATAATAGAACGATTTTTCCCTCCGCCTGCCTTCAAAATTTTTATTTTTTTGTTTTACACCCTCCACCCACTGGAAGGTCAACCTATTTTTATCATAAACATCATTTTTTTGAACAGGAGCTCTATTTATGTATATTTTAATCGCAGGATATGAGAATCAGACCAAAAACTACCAGCAGGCCCTGGAATGTCTGGGAGCCCGCACAGCCCACTTTACTTGGGAATTTCAAAGTAGTGCCCAGGGCTTTTTTAATGGCAAAGCTTTGGCGGGCAGGAGAGAGACTTCCCTGGGGCCTCTCCCTCTCCTGCCAGATTCCCTCGCCCAGTTTGACGGCTTATTGCTCCCCGGTGGTGGGGATATTCATCCGGAGCTCTTCGGACAAAGTAACCAGGGCTCCAAACAGGTGGATCTGTGGCTGGATCTGCTTCAGCTCCATTTGTTTCACACCTTTTATCAGGCCCAAAAACCCATCCTTGGCATCTGCAAGGGCATGCAGCTTATCAATATTGCCCTGGGGGGAAGCATTCTCCAGGATCTGCCAAAGGAAAAACGGTTGCGCCACGCCTACCAGGGCCGAGATCAAATCCATCCCACAGAAATCCTTCCTGACACCTTTCTTTTCCACCTCTATGGGCCCTGCCTTGTAACAAACAGCGCCCATCACCAGGCAGTGGATAAGCTGGGGGAAAAGCTCTTGCCAGCCCAGTACAGCCCGGATGGCCTGCTGGAGGCTCTTTTTCACCCAAACCGGAGAGTTCTCGGCGTGCAATGGCATCCAGAACGTATGTTCTATCCTATCAACTCCCCCTTGTCATCCCCAGCCTCAGAGCAAAAGGAGAACCATAAAACCGGTGATGGCTCTCTGGTCCTCCGATATTTTCTTTCCCTGTGCTCTCCGGTCCACTAAGGACAAAAGAATCGTTTAAATTTCCGGCTCTTCCTGCTCTGTCCAAGGTCTGCTCACCGGGAAGCTTATCTCCGCCGTAAACAGATCCGCATTGATGCGCACTCCAAAGCGACCTCCGCAGGCCTCTGTAAAGCTTCGGGCTATGGACAGTCCCAGACCAGATCCCCCGTCGGTGCGGCTCTCATCTCCCCGTACAAACCGCTCCGTAAAGTCTACGCCACTTTCCAGCTCCACGCGGGAGATATTCTGGACCCGAGCCAGTGCCTGGTCATTCTCCTGGGTCAGAGTCACATGAATGCGGGAGCCAGGCAGGGAGTATTTCAGCGCATTTTGCAATAGATTCTGGAATACCCGGTACAGCCGCCGTCCGTCTGCATAAATCAGCACCTCCCCGGAAGGCAGATCCGTCCGCAGCAGCATGCCACTTCCCCGAATTTCCTCATCCATGTCTGCCAGGGTTTGACAGATCAGCCGCTGGAGATCCAACTGCTCCATATGCACTGGCAGTTGGCCGGAGCTGGCCTTACTCACCTCAAATACATCCTGCACCATGGTTTTCAGCCGCTCTGACTTGCGCCCCAGAATTTCAATGTAATCCCGCACATGGTCTGGCAGCCCCTCCTCCTGCTTTAAGAGCTCCACATAGCTGATAATGGAGGTGAGAGGCGTCTTAATATCGTGGGACACATTGGAGACCAACTCCACCTTCATGCGCTCACTTTTCATCTGCTCCTCCATAGCCCGGTGCATACCCTGCTGAATATCATTGAGCTGCTGAGCCATCTGTCCCAGATCCCGGTCAGCAGGTATATCCAGTCCCTCCGTTAAGTTTCCTGCCCGCACAGCCGCAATTTGGCGGCCCAGCGCTCCAATGTCCTCCCCGTTTTTCCGGCTGTATAGCACACACCGCACAGTCAGAACCAGGGCCAACACCAGAAGCAGCACGCCCAGCAGGATAAAGAAGCTTCCCAGCCATTGTTTGTCCCAAAATCTGTCCCCAATCCAGATGCCCTGGCCTACAAAAAATAGTCCCAGAGGCCAGGCCAACAGGGCGTTGAGAAGCCGGTATACCATTCTCCTCTGGACGGGAAGCTTTAACTCCTCCCTGGAGAACAATCTCACAAAGCTTTTCAGCAGGCCTTTTTGCTTCTTCCTGTTATAACGCAGATCATTTACCAAAAGGTATAAAAGCAGCACATCTACCAGCGCCAACACTCTCTGCTGGCCATTATACCCATACCAAAATTCTTCCGATCGCAGGATTGTCAGGGGAATGCCAAGACCCAGGAGAAGCTTTAACTCAATCCAACACTTCCCCGTCAGCTGGGCCAGGCTCTCCTCCACCGTTTTTTTTTGCTCCCTACTGCACCAGGCCACAATCACCAGGGCTAATCCCAGAATAAACATTCCCAGCACTCTCTGAAACTCCTCCCGGCCAGCCCTCTGATTCCTGTCCATCCAGTACAGCTGGTTTCCAAACTGCTGGTTTCCATGAGCGCTGTAATTTCCCTGTACATACATCCTGGGCTGCCGGGCCACAGCCATAAGGACCTTTATGTCCTTGGCCTCCTCATCTACATAAAAATTCTGATAGCCGGGCACATACCATTGGTCATCGTTTTCATAGTAGGGGTTCTCATAGATATCCAGTTCTCTGCCATCCTTGTACAGCCAGGTCCTTTCTCCGTCAAAATACAGGAGAAAGTTGTAGCCCTCCGGCAAAGCTTTCGTCTCCCAGTCCAGATTCAGCCCCTCCGCGTTGGTGTACAGCTCCTGACCGCTTTTGCTCACCCGGTACAAGAGATTTTTATCCCGAGACATATGCTCCATATATTGACGGATATACTTCTCCTTTTCCTCCTTGGTAGGTGGTCTCCAATCGTCCTCCTCCCACCAATCCTCTTCCTCCCACCAGTCATTCTCCTGACAAACGGCAATATCCGCCACCTCCAGGGTGGCCTCCTGCATTTGGGTACCTGTCCCGAAAAACCAGTCCAGCCAAGCGTCTGAATCCCATTTCCAGCTGTAGCCTTCCTCTACAGTGGCACTTGTGCTCCCATAACTATACCAGGTGTACTCCTCATCGTATGGATCATAGCCATAGTATATCCCGTAGCTCCCCCCAAGCTCCCCCCCGGAGGCCGCCACTAAAAGGTCCTCCAGGCGGTTGCCCAGATACCAGCGAAATTCTGAGGTATTCTGGTAATCCGCCTCCAGCTTTTCCCGGATGGCAGTACCTCCGTCTCCGTAAAGCACACGGCTAAGAGCCCACCACCCTCCTGTTAACAGACTGATAAATATCAGGTACAGCCCTACAAGCAGAGCTATCAAACTACCGATTTGTTTGCATTTTTTCCATTTTGTATCCAATTCCCCACACCACCTTTATATATTCTGGCTCTTTTGGATTCAGCTCAATTTTTTCACGAATGCGTCGGATATGGACCATCACCGTATTTTCCGGTGCGAAGCTTACCTCTTCCCAGACCCGCTGATAGATTTCCTCCGCCGGAAAGACCCTGCCCCGGTTTCGCATCAAAAGCTCCACGATCTTGGTCTCCGTAGCCGTCAGTCGGACAGGCTCTCCATCTGCATAGAGGGTCCGCTCCTTCAGGCGATAGCAGAGCCTTCCATTATAGATTTCGTCCTCCCGCTCCGGCGCGTGGATGTCTCCCAAACTGGTATACCGGCGAAGCTGACTTTTGACCCGGGCCGCCAGCTCCCTGGGATTGTAGGGCTTGGTCACATAATCGTCCGCCCCCATGGAAAGCCCCAGGATCTTGTCGGTCTCCTCACTCTTGGCGCTAAGCACGATAATAGGCAGGTTTTGCCGCTCCCGGATTTTCAAAATGGCGGAAAGGCCATCTAGCTTAGGCATCATCACATCTATAAGCAACAGCTGCACTGATTGCTCTGCCAGGATCTCCAGGGCCTGCAATCCATCATAAGCCCGTTCCACCTGATATCCCTCCTGCTCCAGCAAAATTCCAATGGCCTTTACTATCTCCCGGTCGTCATCCACCACCAATATCCGTTCCTTCATCCTGCTTCCTCCTTTTGCCTGTCTCTATGCTATAAAAGAAATCTTACAAACATTTTGTGAAAACTCTTACAAGAATCTTACGATTTTTCCAGATCCTTTTCAATGGTTTCTCCTGTCAAAAGAGAATATTTGCACATCAAAATACCCCCAGGTAGTATTTTGTATCCTACCTGGGGGATCTCTGTGCTTTTTCCAGCAAGCCATACTTGGCTCTTTTATGTTTTTATTCTTCCTCTTCCTCCTCTGGTTCCTCGGGAAGGTAAATGTGCACCTTGTCAATGCGGTTCTTGTCGATCTCGTCCACCACCAAACGAATCCCCGAATCTGTTACCACAGATTCGCCTGCCGCCTGGGGCAGCCTGTCCAGAAGCTCAATCACAATTCCGCCGATGGAATCGTAATCCTCCGAGTGGAGATTTAGCCCGATCCAGTCATTCAGATCATCAAGCTTGGTGGAACCCTCCACAATGTACTCCCGATCCGTGATTTCCTGAATAAGATTCTCCTCCTCCTCGTCGTACTCATCCCGGATCTCTCCCACAATCTCCTCCAACAGATCCTCCAGGGTAATCAACCCGGCGGTGGCCCCGTATTCGTCCAGCACAATGGCCAGAGAGATGGAATTTTCCCGCATTTCCAACATCAGCTCTGAGGTTTTCTTATGCTCATGGGTAAAGTATGCGTCTCGCAGAATATGCTCCACCCGGAAATGCTCCTTATCCTCATATATGAGAAGGTCCTTTACATTAATGATTCCCACCACATTGTCCGTGTTTTCCTCGTAGACAGGCAGGCGGGTAAACATGCAGTCCTTATAGACAGCCAGGGTGTCCCAATAGCTGGAATTCAGCTCCAGAAACACCATGTCCACCCGGGGAACCATAATATCCTTTGCCAGATGATCGTCCAAATCAAACACATTGTTGATCATCTTGCGCTCTTCGCTTTCTATCTCGCCATCCTCATGGCTCTCGTCCACTATGCTGCGGATTTCTGTCTCCGTATAGGTATCAGATTTCTTGTTTGGGTCCACACCCAGCAACCGCATCAGTCCCCGGGATATGGCATTGATCACCCGGCTAACGGGAGTTATCACCTTCACCCACGCGTAAACAGGTCCCCCGTACAAAAGCGCCAGCCTTTCTCCTGAGATGGCCGCACAGTTCTTGGGCGTAACCTCGCCGAAAATCAGGACCAAAACCGTAAGTACCCCGGTGGCAATCCCGGCTCCGGCACTTCCGAAAAAGGTGGTGGCCAACACAGTACCCAGGGCCGTCATGCCTATGTTTACAAGATTGTTTCCAATCAGAATCGCGCTGAGCATCCGGGAGGGGTCATCTACCAGGCGAAATACTCGCTCTGCCCTTTTATCTCCTTCTTCCATCATGGTTCTGATCCGGATTTTATTCACCGTGGTCAGCGCAGTCTCCGCAGAGGAAAAAAATGCGGACAATGCCAATAATACAACTAAGCTTCCTAGCTGTATGGCGTCACTCGAATCCAAAAAAGTTCACTCCTTTGTCTGGAAGTATGGTTTCATCCATACTTAATCAATAGATACACATATTAAAATATACCGTATTTGCAGCAGAATTGCAAGAGAAAGATCCAATCATATCCATCCCTGCCGCCGCATATATTGGGATAGATTTGAAAATCCAATGCTCGGGAGGGAAACATGGACAAGGGAAAAAACATTTCCAATCTCATACTTCGAATGTTAAAAGCACTGCTGACTGCCTATGTACTGACTGGAGGGCTTCTGCTCCTACTGGCTTTTTTGCTCTACCAGTTCCACCTGTCCCGCTCCGGGGTCAATGTGGGAATCATAGCGATTTACATTATTTCCTGCTTTCTGGCCGGTTTCCTGGAGGGGAAGATGATGGGAACCCGGAAATTTATCTGGGGAGCTGCCGCCGGGCTTCTCTACTTTGTTCTCCTGGCTGTCATCTCCCTGGCTGTAAACCAGGGCTTTGCCAATGCCTCCTCCAATTTTGTAACCACCCTGATTCTCTGCATCGCTGGGGGCACGCTGGGAGGCATGCTCTCCTGATCCTATCCGCCAAGCCATAAGAAATGCCCTTCTGTATCCACTCACCTGGAATACAAAAGGGCATCTTATTTTGCGGCATGAATTTCTTTCCTGGCTGCTTAGTCACATTTGCAGCGGAAGGATGCACATTCGGTCTCCTTACACTGGCAGGCGGTACTTCCGGCCACACTGATATGGTTGGCATGGCATTTGCACTGCTCGTTAAAAGTACAGTCTTTCACCTGGCAATGAATGTCTGTTGCCTTGGAAGGACATCCGCAGTCAGCCGCATTCTGAAAGCTGTCCGTGCGCTCCTTAAAGCTGGTGCAGAAAGTGTCCCGGGTATGCTTAGCATTGCTTCCATCCACCTTGATGTTATCCTTACAGCAGCTGCGATCCTTATTATAAACGCAGGTCAAAACAGTACAATCCAGATTGGTCATTGAAACTTCCTCCTTGAAATAATTTTCTATTATTATTTGAAGCTGACATATTTTTATGCCTGCAGGGAGGAACTTCTATTTTTTTCCATTTATTTAGTCTATTTAAAATACTCCACGCCGGACTCAAAGATCCGCAGATCCTGCTCCCCGTAAATATTTATGGCCACCGCCTCATCCCGGCGCTCCACATGAGCCATCTTGCCCAGCACCCGGCCGTCGGGGCTGGTAATTCCCTCAATGGCGGCATAGGAGCCGTTTACATTCCAGGATTCGTCCATGGTGGGATTCCCGTCCACATCCACATACTGGGTAGCCACCTGGCCGTTGGCAAAGAGCTTTTTCAGCCATTCATCACTGGCCACAAAGCGCCCCTCCCCATGGGAAGCCGGGGTCACATAGGTGGCTCCAAGCTGGGCCTGTGCAAGCCAGGGAGATTTGTTGCTCACCACTCTGGTGTAAACCATCTTGGACACGTGGCGGTTGATGGTGTTAAAGGTCAGGGTGGGAGAATCCCCGCTCTGTCCAGTAATCTCTCCCTTGGGCACCAGTCCAAGCTTTATCAAAGCCTGGAAGCCATTGCAGATACCAAGGGCCAGTCCGTCCCGCTCCCTTAACAGCTTTTCCACCGCCTCCTTCATGCGGGCATTCTGAAAGGCTGTGGCAAAAAACTTGGCGGAACCGTCAGGCTCGTCTCCTGCGGAAAAGCCTCCGGGGAACATTATAATCTGGGCCTGACTGATGGCTCTCTCAAACTCCTCCACGGATTCCCGGATGCCCTGGGCACTTAAATTCTTGAAGACCCGGATATCCACATCCGCCCCTGCCCGCTGGAAAGCCTTTGCGCTGTCATATTCACAGTTGGTTCCGGGAAATACGGGGATAAATACCCGGGGCCTAGCAATTTTATGCTGGCACACATACACGGTTCCTTTGTCATAAACCTGCTTCTCAAGCTTCTCTCCTCCCGGCACGGCCACGGTGGGGAATACCTTTTCCAGGGTTCCCGTCCAGGCCCTGAGAGCTTCCTCCATGGGAATCTCCATGGAACCATAGGAAAGCCCACCCTCTGTCACCTCACCGATAAGGGTGTAGGTAATGGCCAGATTGCCCACCTGTCCGTCGGGCACTTCCGCCACCAGATTTCCAAACCCGGCTGTAAACAGATCCCGGCTGTCCACGGAATGCTGGATTTTAACTCCCAGTTTATTTCCAAAGGCCATCTTACTCACCGCTGCTGCCAGTCCCTTTCCATCCAGGGCATAGGCGGACACAATGCGGCCGGCCTTCACATCCTCATAAAATTTCCCGTACTGGCTCTTTACCTGCTCATACACCGGCAGATCGTAGGCATCCCGCTCCACCGAAAGCAGCACCAGCTTGTTACCCGCCTTCTTAAGCTCCGGTGTCCGGATCTCCTGCTGACTGGCTATATCCACCGCAAAGGACACCAGGGTGGGAGGCACATCAATCTCACGGAAGGTGCCAGACATACTGTCTTTGCCACCGATGGAAGCCAATTCCAGACCCAGCTGAGCGCTGTAGGCGCCTAAGAGCGCTGCAAAGGGCTGGCTCCAGCGATGGGGGTCCTCCGTCATCCGGCGGAAGTATTCCTGGAAGGTAAAATGAATTTTCTTATAATCTCCTCCAGATGCCACGATCCGGGCCACGGACTCCAGCACTGCATAAACCGCTCCGTGATAAGGGCTCCAGCTGGACAGATAGGGATCAAAGCCGTAGCTCATCATGGTGACCACATCCGTCTTACCCTCCAACACAGGAAGCTTGGCCACCATAGCCTGGGTCTCTGTAAGCTGATATATTCCTCCATAGGGCATCAGTACACTTCCCGCGCCTATGGAGCTGTCAAACATTTCCACCAGGCCTTTCTGCGAACATACGTTCAAGTCTCGTAAGGTAGCCAGCCACTTCTCCCGGACATCGGCCACCTCCTCCCGGACAAAATATTTCTGGCTTTCATCGGGCAGATCCACGGCCACCGCCGTCTCCTGATGGGCTCCGTTGGTATCCAGGAAGGCCCGGGAAATATTGACGATCTCCTTTCCTCTCCAGACCAGAACCAACCGGGGCCTCTCCGTCACCTGGGCCACCACCACGGCCTCCAGATTTTCCTCCTCCGCATAGCGCAAAAGGGCCGCCACATTCTCCGGAGCCGCTACCACAGCCATCCGCTCCTGGGACTCGGAGATCGCCAGCTCCGTGCCGTCCAAACCTGCGTATTTCTTCGGCACCAAATCCAGATCCACCCGGAGTCCCGCAGCCAGCTCCCCGATAGCTACAGACACACCGCCTGCACCAAAATCATTACATTTTTTAATGAGCCGACTTACCTCCGGCCGGCGAAACAGCCTTTGAATCTTTCGCTCGGTGGGAGCATTTCCCTTTTGCACCTCTGCACCGCAGGTCTCAATGGAGGCCTCTGTATGCACCTTGGAGGAGCCTGTAGCCCCGCCGCAGCCATCCCGCCCGGTCCGGCCCCCCAGAAGAATAATCACATCCCCCGGGTCCGAAGTCTCCCGGATCACATCTTTTCGGGGTGCGGCCCCCATCACCGCTCCGATCTCCATGCGCTTTGCCACATAATCCGGGTGGTAAATCTCCTTTACATAGCCCGTAGCCAGTCCAATCTGATTTCCATAGGAGCTGTAGCCACTGGCCGCTCCCCGCACCAACTTTTTCTGGGGAAGCTTCCCCCTAAGGGTGTGCTTCACCGACTGGGTGGGGTCCGCTGCGCCTGTGACACGCATAGCCTGATACACGTAGGTTCTTCCGGATAAGGGATCCCGGATGGCGCCGCCCAGACAGGTAGCTGCCCCACCAAAGGGCTCGATCTCCGTGGGATGATTATGGGTCTCATTCTTAAAATTCACCAGCCACTCCTCAGTCTTCCCATCTATTTTCACAGGCACCACAATGGAACAGGCGTTGATTTCCTCAGACTCCTCCTGATCCGTAAGCTTTCCCTCGGCCTTAAGCTTGCGCATGGCCATAAGAGCTAAGTCCATCAGGCAAACAAATTTATCCTTCCGCCCTTTAAAAATCTCCTGCCTATCGGAAAGATACTGTTGGTATGTTTCTTCCAGAGGCTTCCGGTAATAGCCCTCCCCAAACTGCACATCCGTCAGCTCCGTGGAAAAAGTCGTGTGACGGCAGTGATCCGACCAGTAGGTATCCAGCACCCGGATCTCTGTCATGGAGGGGTCCCGCTTTTCCTCTGTGGAGAAATACTTCTGAATATGGAGAAAATCCCGGAAGGTCATTGCCAAATTTAAGGAATCATACAGCTCCTTTAAAGCCAGCTCCTCCATCTGACAGAAACCCTCCAGAATCTTTATATCCTCCGGCTCCTCAAACACTGTCACCAGAGTCTCCGGCTTATCCATCCCTGTTTCCCGGGAATCCACCGGGTTGATGCAGAAGCTTTTGATGGCAGAGAATTCCTCCTCAGTGATACAGCCGGAAATCACGTAGGTGGTGGCTGTCTTAATAACAGGCTCCTCGTCCTCCTTTAGAAACTTCACGCATTGCTCCGCAGAATCCGCCCGCTGGTCAAACTGCCCCGGCAAATATTCCACGCTGAAAATCCGGGAATCCATGGTCACTGCAAACTGCTCCTCATAGAGCACATCCACCGGCGGCTCGGAAAACACACACTGGCAAGCCCGGGTAAACACCTCGTCGGAAAGATTCTCCACATCATAGCGCATCAGTACCCGCACGCCCGTGACTCCCTGAATGCCCAGATAGCTCTTAATTTCCTCCTGAAGCTCCTTGGCTTTCACTGCAAAAGGCTCTTTTTTTTCCACAAAAATACGTTTTACATTCCCCATAATTTCCTCCGTATTATTTATATATAGTAGATTCTGTGATTTTTCTGCCACCTTTATTTTCTCTTATCTCACATCAACCACGGAATAATCACCTATGCGGAAAATCCCTCCGGTTTTAAAGTCCAGAGACTCTCGAAAAATAGGTCCGTCTATAACCAGCGTATGGTATTCACCCTTTTCCCCACAAACATCAATCCCTGCCCGCCTCATCATCTCCACTGCATTCCAGTCCATCTGCTGTCCCAAAAGCTTTTCAGGCAGCAGGGTATGATTGATACTTTTTATAATACATGCATATCCCAGACGGAGAAGCTCCTCCACATTGCCTTCCCGTCCCTGCTGCCACAGAGGAAACAGAGCCTTTAGTCCTATATTGCGGCAACGCTCCTCCTCCCAGCTTCTGTTTTCCTCTATATCCATGTCCCCAAAGGCCGCGGCTTCCGCTCCCATAGCCTTTGCCTTTGCCAATCCTTCCTCAAAGGCCTGGACATAGTCCGCTCCCTTTGAAGGGCACAGAAGCAGGGGAATTCCAAGGGCTTTCTCATATTTTTTCAGCATCTCTCGATCTGCCCCATGAAAATAGGACCGCTGGTCCTCCTTTTTTAACATCACAACCAGGCAGACTGGCGTATGCCCTTTTTCCAGCATTTTATGAAGGGCCAGGGTACTGTCCTTGCCGCAACTGTATGACATAACAAATCTCATGTTCTGGACAACTCCCTTCCGGCGGGAAACAACTCCCGAAAGGTCTGGCACACATCCGCAATATGCTCGTCCATAAGCTGGGTGGCCTTTTTCTCGTCATTTTCCCGGACCGCCTCTATAATCTCCTTGTGGCAGCGGATACCGCTGTCATAGCCCCGGCGCTCCACAAGCTTGAGCATATTTTCTCCCAGCACATCCCGGATCAGCTGCATACAGGCCACCAGCAGGGAATTCTTGGTCATCCGGGCCAGCTCTATATGGAATCCCAGATCCGCATCGGAGAAGGCCTCCAAGTTGCCCACCTCCTGTTCCATATGGTCCAGCAGCTGCTCCAGGCGCTCCACATCCTCCGGGGTGGCCTTTTTCGCCGCCAGCCCTGCCTGCTTGGCCTCCACCACCTGACGGAATTCCAGCACCTCCAGCACCGATTCTGTCCCCACATAGGCCATGGGAATAATGGCATTCAGATAAATGTCCGCCCCTACTTCCCGCACATAATTTCCACCAGAAAACCGGGACTCCAAAAGGCCAATGGCATTAAGCTTCAAAAGCGCCTCCCGAATGGAGACCCTACTGACTCCAAAGGCCTCCGCCAGATCCGTCTCCGAGGGAACCTTATCCCCCGGCTTCCAGGCCCTGCTTAAAATCATCTGCTTCATCTGATCCGCCACCTGCTCACTGATACTTACTTTATGAATCGGTTTGATTTCCATAACTGGTTTCCATCCTCTATTCCAATCAAATGCATAAAAAAATTGTAATCACTGTACCCTATTGTAGCACAATCGGGGAATGATTACAATTTTTTTGCAAAAAACTCAAAAAAGACGATTTATATTACAGATCCCATGGCTGTCCGCCTGCCAGACACCCTCCATCCACATGATACATCATGCCGCTCATATAGCTGGAGGCATCTGAGGCCAGCAAAATGGCAAGGCCCAGAAGATCCGCCGGTTTTCCCGGCCGGTTCATGGCAATCCGATCCAAAAGGAATTTGGAGCGTACCTGGTCGGTCCACAAAGGCTCTGTCAAAGGTGTGCTGATATGGCCGGGACAGATGGCATTGGAACGAATGCCAAACTCGGCCCACTCAATGGCCTGGGCCCTGGTCAGAGCCGCCACCCCACTCTTGGTTGCCCCATAGACACCACAGCCTCCCAGCATCATCACCGAATTGTAGGAGGTCACATTGATGACACTGCCGCCTCCTGTCTCCTTCATACGCTTGGCTACTTCCTGACTTAGAAAATGCACGCCCTTCAGGTTCACGGCTACGATACGGTCAAAGGTTTCCTCATCTCCCTCGATCAATCGCACCCGCTTATTAATCCCAGCTCCGTTGACCAGCACGTCAATGCGGCCGTAAGCCTCTATAATCTGCTCCACACAGGATCGAATGGAATCCAGGGAGGTCATATCAATGCAGAAGCTTTTTGCCTTTCCCCCAAAACCTGTAATCTCATCCTCTACCTTTTTTAGCCCTTCCTCATTAAAATCGCACAGGGCCATAGCGCCGCCTACCTGAGCCATTCCCTTGGAAACTTCACTGAATATGCCTCCGGCCGCTCCCGTGACCAGTATTACCTTATCTTCCAGAGAAAATAGCTCCTTTAATTTCGCCGATGTATCCAGCTTCATTTGCCGTCCTCCTTATTATGTAAACCACTTTTAGTTGGTTTGTATTTCAGGCCTTACTCCTGATCTGCCGCGTCCGCGATTGCTTTTCTGGCGCTGGCAATAAAGCTCTGGCATTTCTCAATGCTCTGTTTGGCTGTATCCAGAATACCAATGTTATTAGCCCGGATGGTATAGCCCTGGGAACCGGTCTCATTCAGCTCCCGGCAAATGGAAAATACCTTGTCGTACATTCCCTTCTCATCCTCCCGGATAATATCCGCCTGGGGATTTAAGCACACCTCAATGGGACAAATTTTGCCAAAATGCTCTCCTGCTGCCTTGGCTGACGTCCAGGGTCCCTTGTGAATCATATCAATCCCCGGTACCTTGGCAATGCTCTCATAGAGCCGATCCAGCTTTCCACAGCTGTGCCAGTAGTTTAGTCCCCCGAACCGATTGGACAACTGCACCTCATAGGGCAGGATAAATTCCTCATACAGAGCCGGGGACACGGTGGGCGTATTCACCTCATCGTTGTACAGATTGATCTTTCCCGTCTTTTCCC
The DNA here is from genome assembly GCA_022791975.1 of Lachnospiraceae bacterium. Taxonomy (GTDB): domain Bacteria; phylum Bacillota; class Clostridia; order Lachnospirales; family Lachnospiraceae; genus RGIG4284. The sequence continues at coordinate 40,346 of JAAWAC010000001.1, forward strand.
CCAAATACTTTTCTCTGGCCTCAAAATACTGAATCTGTCTATCCGTAAAGAACTGCATGTAGGTCTTGGCAAAACCATCCTCGTCATCCACCATATCCATAAGCACATCCTCATAGCCTCTGGTGTAGGTTGCTACCCCGAAAGGTCCTCTCTCCCATTCAGGGAAGATCACCTGGAAATCATCGTCCAGCTGATCCCGGCAATATTCATAGATCTTTACCGCGTCCTCCATCTGGCCAGTGTGATAAAAATCAAGCTCCGGAATCTTCTCCAGAGAGCTTTCATCCTCCAGGAAATACTTAAAGTCAATCCAGGGGTCTTCCTTCTCCCCGTAAACTACCCGCATGCCCATAAGGCTGGCCTCAAAGGCAGAGCCCATCCAGATAGGCACCAGCTTATCCACAAACACGTCATCCGCAAATAACCGGAACCGCTCAACTCGCATTTTCAGATAGTTTTCCAGAAACACCTGGGGCTTTTGGTAATAATCTGCCACGCTGTAGCCCAGATATCCTCCCCAGAAATTGGTGTTGCAGTCCATCTGCACCGGCGCCTGCCCTTTGGAGGCTGTGCCGTCCATTTTGGGGGTCCCCCGCCACTGGTCCCGGGAGGTTTTCTGAATACAGGCCCATTTTGCCTTCCGCTTTTGATTCTCTTCGCTTTCCTCCAGAGTACGGATTTGCTCCATTAAATATTTAATCTTGTCATCTGCCATATCTTTTCACTTCTCTCCTTATCTGGTTTTCCTTAAAAGAACAGCTTGGGTAATGTCAACGAAAGGGCCGGGAATACCGCCGTCAAAATCAGTACTGCCAGCAATGCCAAAAAGCAAGGCTTTAAATACTTAAAGGTGGCATTCATGGGGATTCCCACCAACGAGGTCGTCGTTGACAACAGTACACCCACCGGAGGGGTAATCTGTCCCAGCACCAGAGTCATAACAATAATCAAGCCAAAATGTATGGGATCAATACCAAACTGCGTTGCCATAGGATACAACACTGGCGCAAAAATAACTGTGGCCGCACAGGTTTCCATAAACATTCCCAAAACGGTCAGGAACAAAATCACGATGAAAATAACCGCCAGAGGATTGTTGGTAATTCCACTTAACAGGGAGCTGACTGTCTTGGGAAAATTCACCCGCGCCAGCTGATAGCCCATAATATTAGCCATACCGTTGAGCATCAAAATCGTAGCTCCGCTTAACGCACCCTTGGCAAATACATTGGGCAGATCCTTTAGCTTATATCCCTTGTAAATAAACTTTCCTACGATCAGTCCGTACACACAAGCCAGCATACCTGCCTCTGTAGGGCTGCAAAAGCCTGCCATAGTGCCACCGATAATGATAACCGGCATAATCAGCGCCCAGATAGCCTTCAGGATAATGCGGATCTTTTCCTTCATGGGCATCTTAGGGCTCTTGGGAATATTGTTTTTCTTTGCATAGAAGTAGGAAACCACCATCAAAGCCATACCCATAAGAATTCCCGGCACCACACCAGCCATAAACATGGAACCTACGGATATTCCTGCGATGGAACAGTACATAACCATCAAAATACTGGGAGGAATAATGGGCCCAATGGTTCCGCCACAGGCCTGTAAGGTAGCTGTAAAGGCTTTGTCATAGCCATCCTTATTCATAGCCGGAACCAGCAAAGACCCAAAGGCCAGGGCCGTAGCCACGGAGGAACCGGAAACAGCCGCAAACAGCATACAGGAAACCACACATACGTGAGCCAATCCTCCTGTGAGATGTCCCACCACAGCTTTGGAAAAATTTACCAATTCCTTTGAGATACTTCCTGCCTCCATAATGGAGCCGGACAAAATGAAAAAGGGGATTGCCATCATGGAAACAGAGTTCATTCCTGCAAATACCCGGGGCACCACGCCCATAATGTCCACGCTGCCCTGCAAGAGCACCGTCACCGTGCCTGCCGCTCCCATGGCAAAGGCCAGGGGCATGGCAAACAATAGCAAGATCAGAAATAGAATAAATAAAATCGCTGCCCACATAGATTACGCGCCTCCCTTCTTAGCCTTCCGAAGCTCTATAAAATGCTCCACGGTTACCTTTGCCTGGGCTACTATACTTAAGCCTACCCCCAAAGGCATACAGATGTACACCAGTCCCATGCTGATCCGCATGGCAGAGGATTTGGCAATCATGTTCATAGTTACCATCCGGATACAGGGTCCCAAAAAGTAAATAAGGAAAGCAAGCACCAGAAAATCTCCCACCAGGTAGAAATTGTTTCTCACCCGCTGATTTTTCACCACACTCTGCACCAGATCCACCACCAGATGTTCCTTCCTTACTATCAAGACCGGACAGGCAATAAAGGTCATCCAGATCATAATAAAACGCTGCGCCTCATCCGACCAGGTGAGAGGCTCTCCCAACATCCTGGACATTACTGTGGCAAAGCATAAAAACAGCAAAATAAACAGCAATAATCCTGCCAGATAATAGCAGCCCTGAAACAGGCCATCCAGCGCCCGTCTGATCTTCCCAAATCCTTCCATATAGCGCTCCCTCCTTTTTTGAGCTATATTTACCGTGCGCCGGCCGGAGAGGCAAATCTCCCGCCGGCGCAAAATCAGAAGCTGTCTATTTTACTATTTTGCAAGCCCCTGGACATATTCGATCATCTCAGCTCCGCCATCCACGTTGCTCTTATATTCCTCCCATACACTTGTACAGGCCTGCCGGAATGGCTCCACATCCACGTCCGTATACTCCATGCCCTCATCGAGGAGCAGCTGCTTAAATTTCTCTGTCTCTGTAACCACGCGATCCCTGTGATTTCTGGCTGCCTCTGCGGCACACTCCAGCACCAGGGCCTTAGCTGTGGGGTCAATGCTCTCAAGCTTGGCTTCATTGGCTAAAATGGAGCAATCACAGAAAATATGGTTGGTCTGGGCGATGTACTTGGTCTGCTCATAAAGAGCGGATGTGTATACCGTATTGTGAGAATTTTCCAGGGCATTTACCACGCCTGTCTGCAAAGCTGTATAAATCTCACTGAAAGATACGATGGTCGTCTGGCATTCCATTGCCTCAAAAGCAGATACATACAGAGGAATATCCGGTACCCGGATCTTCAATCCCTTCATATCCTCCAGAGAAGTAATCTTTTCCTGGGAATAAACAGCCCGGAAAGCATCATAGCTGGGTCCGATAATGCGGACGCCCACGGTCTGGGCCATATCCTCGATCATCTCTGCACATCCGTCACTGTCATAGAAAGCCGCTACATGATCCCAGTCATTGAACATATAGGGAAGAGCCACAATATCCGCCTTGGGATAAACCGTAGCCATGGTGGGGAAGTCATTGATACACAGATCGATGGTTCCCATACGGATCGCTTCTGCTGTCTCCGCCTGGTTTCCGATTTCTGAATTTCCGTGAACCTCAATGGTAATCTTTCCACCGCTCTTTTCCGCAACCAGATCCGCAAATTCTGCAACCATCTGGGTGGCCAAATGTCCGTCATTGAGATGATGAGCCAAAACCAGAGTCAGCTCCTCCCCCTCATAGGCTCCGTCGGAAGAAGCTGCTGGTTCCTGAGCCTCCTCACCTTCCGTCGCTTCCGGTGCGTTTGCCGCCGGTTCCTGGGTGTCATTCGAACCCTTCTCTCCTCCACAGCCTGCCAGCGCTGCTACCATTGCTGCCACCAAGATGCCACTTAACCATTTCTTTTTCATAATCTTTCTCCTTTACATTTTAGTCTTTTTCTAATATTCCCGTGAAATGTTTGCTCCTATTCTCTTTCTCTATCCCCCCTTTTGGAATGTTTACAATTAGTCAATATGATTGTCCTACAATTTTTGCAGGTATAGTATAGCCAGGTTTTTTCTATTTTTCAATATGCATTCCCTTATTTTTCAATTTTTGTTATATTTGTCTTTTATTCCCTGATATTTTTCCGCAACAAATAAAGCTCTTGCTCTTTTTGTGCATTTTTGCCAGTTCTCACAGAGTTTTTCCTGTGTTGGAAAAATAGGAGTCAATGATCTGGGTAGCCATCTCGCACCATTTCCAGAGCCTCTGGGGCTCTCCGCCCAGATTGATAATGGTTTTCATCAGGATTTCCATGCTTTTCCCATGCTTGATAGCCAGCTCACAGACCTCCTTAAGCTCCTTTTCCAGCGCGTCAAACCGGGGAGTATCTCCCGCCAGATTTACGGAATGGGGTTTGAAGGAGACCACTTTGTCTTTATCCATCTTCTCAATGGCTTCTTCCTTTTTGGAAAAAGGAGATACGGAAATCTTTTTCAGTCCAGGCAGCACCTTTAACTCTTCCAGCTTGTGATCCAGCCTCTCACAACAGCCATAGTGCATTCTCCCCCACTTTGCAGCCCAGAGGGCCTCATGGTCAAAGGCAAATTCCTTGGTCATAGCTGGGGACATGGCTGTCAAAAGCTGGTCCGCACAATCTCCCCACATATCCCTGGCTCTGGCTCCGATTCCGCTCTTTGTGGCTGGAGCCAGCTCTGTGGTGTAACCATAGCCACCGTTTCCCACGGTAAAATTACCATTGTTGGAGGTTAAAAGTCCCAGCTTCTCGTACTGCTCCAACCGGTTGATGGAAACCTCTATGTAACGGCTCACTGCCTGGTGCATAAATTCCGGCTCATCTATAAATTTATACATGCCTTCCTCAATTCCCAGCCAAGTCAGAAGATCATCCCAGGGAACACAGGAAAAATAGTGTTTCCCCAGAAGCTTTACCTCCAGAATTCCGTCAAAAACCTCCTGCATGGCAGCCAGGCGCTCCATAGTTTCCTTCTCATCATATTGGATTTCCGGATACCGAATCTTTTCCAGGTCTTTCTCATTAAATATGACCGTGTAAAAATGCCGGGCACCCTTGATCCGTTCTTCCTCAATGCCGGACAGCTTTCCAGCATCAGGCACGCTGGGAGTCAGTCCAAAAATGGAATCCGTCACGCAGATTGGACAATAAATCACCGGCTCAATCACCCGATGGCACCTTAAATGCTTCCATTCATAGATCCGCTGCAGCAGGTCCAACTCCACAGTGGCCCAAAAGGTATCCTCCAGAGTCACTTTCAGCTCATCCTCATACTGCATCAAAAACCAGGGATAATCTCTGGCCAGGATAGCAGGCTTCTCCATTTTGCAGTCATTTACTGCTGTCCAAATCCGCCTGTGCTCTTCCTGCAAAGGATCCTCTGCAATTTCCCGCACCTGCCGGGCCAGCTCCCGCAGCCGTTTGGTTACTTCTGCCGGTGGTCTCTTCATGCTTCCTACCTCCCTATTTTTTTAATATTGTTTATTTCTCTCCAGGTATTTCTCCCGGATTTCCAATCGCCGTTCTGTCTCCTCAAATTTCTTATTGCTGATAATGCTCATAAGCATCTCCACATTGGCCATCATGCCCAGATAGGAATTGAAAAAGCTAACGCCGCTCCGCTCTGCAAGAAGCACATAATCCGCCCCATTTGTGATGGAACCGGTTATTTTTTCTGTGAGAATCACCAGCTTACTCCCCTTCTCCTTCACCAGCTCCAGGGTCATCAATACATTTTCCGAATATCTGGGAAAGCTGATAAGTACCACACAGTCCCTCTCTGTAAGGTCATACAGCTCCTCGGTCATCATTCCCACGTCTGTAATGCAGATTACATTCCCCCTGCACAGCTTTAGGAGACGACCGAAAAAATCGATGGTTCCGGTGGCCATGCGATATCCTATGAGAAATACCTTTTCCGCCCCGATTATCAGATCCGCAATCCGTATATACTTGTCATAGCCATTTTTAATAAAAGCCTCGGAAATATTTTGGGTGTGCTTAGCCCGACAGGCTTCCAGGATTTCCCGCTCATTCCTCTCTCGGATGTCTTGCAAAAGCTCCGGAGAGCTTGACACCTCTGACCCTCTCTGTCGCTGGTGAAGCATCTCTGACTGAAGCTCTCTGCGAAACTGGCTGAATTTGGAAAATCCCAGCTTGTTGGCCACCCGGATTACCGTTGCCCCACTGACTCTGGTAGCCTCCGCCAGCTCGGAGGAAGTAAAATAACAGGCCTCCTCCCTGTGGACCATAATAAAGTCCAAAACTTTCTGTTCGCTTTTTGTCAGCTTTACCTGGCAGATTTTTTCCTCGATCCGTAAGCTTCCTTTATCATTTTGAATATTTTCATTCATTCAGTTTTCCTCTTTGAATAGTTTTATTCTATCACTTTAGATATTGTTAGTCAATAAGCAGCCTTTTACTTTCTTCTTTTTGTGAAAAGTAGTAAAAACACACAATTATTTTGAATGCTTTTCTTCATTTTATTTGGATGATTTGTACAAAAATATTCACTCCATTCTTTTCCATGCCCCCTAAAGCCTCCCCTTTCTCCTCCTTTTCCCTTTCCAACCAAAGGCTCTTTTCGTTTTGGGCCAATATAGTTCTATCTTAGTATAAATCTTCCCTCCGTACAAGGAAAACAAAAAGAGAAACAGACCGCTCCTTTTGCCTGTTTCTCTCTAATTTCAGTATTTTCCTTCCAGCTTCTTTACAAAAACAAAATATCCTTTGCCAGGTGCTCTTTCATCATCCGGGCCGCCTGCTCCTCATTCTTCTCCTCCAGAGCCTTGATAATCCTGGGATGAAACCGGTAGGCTCCGTCGCTTCCCAGGGCATCCACCACCTTTACCATAGCCTCCCAAAGGACCTCCCGCAAAATATCATACGTCCTAATAATCAGGGGGTTCTTGGTGATACAGGCAAGCTTATAGTGAAAATCCAGATCCGCCTTGGCCCTCTCCTCCACTTGGGCTCCGGCCCGGTGCATACGCTCCATGGTTTCCCGAAGATACGCAATATCCTCCGGCCCAGCTAAGGTAGCCGCCACCGCTGCCGTCTCCGTCTCAATCACCCGGCGAAACTCCATAACCTCCCGAATATCGCTGCCTAAATAGGCCACGGAAACCAGCCCATTCAGGCAAGCCCCCTTGTCCTCCCCCCTTACGTAGGACCCCTCCCCCAGGCGTGTCTCAATAAGCCCCAGGGCCGTCAGCTGCTGCATAGCCTGGCGTACCGTAACCTTGCTGACCCCAAAGGCCTCCGCCAGCTTTTCCTCCGAGGGCAGCTTATCTCCCGGCTTCCACTCCCGGTTAATGAGCTGCCTCTTCATCTGCTCGAACACCTGTTCTTTTACACTCCTGCGCTTGGGTATCTTCTCAATGGCCATTCCCTCTTCCTACCTCCACCGGGTGGTCAGCACCCGATTCAGCTCCCGGGCCCTCTTGGGACTTGGCACAGCCAAATGAAAGAACAACCGCTTATGGGGAAGCTCATCCATCATAAGAGCCAGCTCCTCCTCCCCAAGTTCCCCTAACACAGCCAGACATTTGTCTGCCTCCAGCACCTGCTTAAACTGGGGCAGCATATCCGCAATGCCCGGTCCCGACACATCCTTGTTAATCTGGATACATTTGATGGCATCTACGGTGATCATATCATCCAGATGATGGAAGCTGTTGGGATGAAGGTGTACCATAGTGTAATCATATCCCTCACAAATCCGCTGGGATGTCTCCCGCAGAAATTGATTATAGTGATTCCGTGACAAAATAGCCGCCAAATCCTCCTGATACCACACCAGCTTCCCTGGGGCCCACAGAGAATACAGGCCTCCGGCGTAGCCTCCCTGGAAGGCTGGTATCCGCTTATACTGTTCTTGGGTGAGCATGCGAAGCGCCTCCGCCACCTGGTTAAACTTCTCCTGCATCAGCTCCGGCTCATCCATAACCGCGTAGGGGAATTCTCCCTGTCCCATCTTGGTTCCCACCACATCGCTGACTCCCCGCAGCAGAGACTGTCCCACAGGAAAACGTCCCCGGGAAAGCTCCACCAGCTTCTCCGTAAACTCCATATATTTCTGATACCAGGGATTTTCCTCCCTGAGCACCAGCTCTCCCAGCCCTGCCGGACTGTCGCAGGTGGGAAGGGCCATAAATGCCACCTCCTCGCCCTTAAAGGGGCACCCCATCATAGCCTCCATCCAGGGAATGGCAATGCAGGGCTCCGCCGTCCAAAAGGCCGTCTGCTCTGCCTCCTCACACTCCTGAAACATGCGCTCATAGTCCCCTAAAAACTCCTCCACTATCACCATCTCTGGTTTCACCAAGGTATCCTTCACCCGGATTTTCTCTGCTCCCCGAAAACGCTCCGCATAAAAAAAGTCTCCCATCCGGTAGGACACCAAAGGCTCCTCCATCTCCCGGCCCTCCCAAAAGGCCTTGTGCAGCTCTACCCGCTCCTCCACAGATAATCTCCCCATGATTTCCCTTCTCCTTTCCCGAAAGATCTAAGGCTCTTCCAGCTTTTCTTCCCTTTTTCTCCGCCCTTTGACGAAGCTTCAGGCTATCAGTTTGTAGTTTATAGTTTGTAGTTGTATTACAAATATGCAAATACTATAGCACATCCTCTCCCCCATGTCCAGTAGAAAAACAAAAAAAGACCTGCCAAGTAAGCAGATCTTTCTTTTGAAGTTCCCTTCCGTGTTGTCTCTATCCTATGAAGCTATCGCGAACTTCTGAAGTAAGTTTTCAAACTCCGGGTTTTGTCCTCCGTATTTCACTGTGAGAACCTTGGACAAATCCATGCTAAAAACGCCTACAATGGATTTTGCGTCAATAACCACCCGGTCATAAGAAATGTCCACATCAAAATCACAGGTCTCTGCTGCTTTTACAAATTCTGTCACATCTGCGGCTCCCAGCCTGATCTTTTTTTCCCGCATTCTAAAATCCACCCTTTCAAAATACTCGTACAATAAGCTTCTCAAATTTAGTATTTCCTTTGTTTTGCAAATTATGCCAGCTAATTTGAAATTTGTCAATTCCCTTTTTTTGCCTTGTTTTACAGGCATTCTTCCCTCTCTGTTACTCCTGCACAAAGAAAAAGCGGTATTTTTTTATAGATTGCCCAAAGAGGCTTTTTCTATTTTCCATTTTTTTCCATTTAACCTTCAAGTCCCTATAAAAATGCACATTTCTATCCCAGGATTTTCTACACCTCTTTCTCTCCCCTTTTCCCGGCAAACTCCAGCATATAAGGCCGAAAACGCATGGCTAACAGCTGTCTTTGGAGCTTTGGATTGATCCGTGCCTCCACCGCAATGCTCTCGTGGAAGCATTTCCAAAGCCTGGCCATGCGCTCCTCCTTCTCTGACACCCAGGCAAGCCGCTCCTCCCTTAGCTGCCCGTCCTCTAGCAGAACCCAACCCGTATCTGCCTGGTAAACAGCCAAAAGCCTGCGGCCCACATCGTGAATCATCCAGTTCTCATGGCGCAGTCTGTCCGCAAAATAGGGAGCCAAAAAGGGTAGCACCTGATGCTTTGGCTCTATCTTTGCATACAAAACCCCATTGTAAAGCTCCGCAAATCGCACAAATCCCATAAGCTTATGCGCCTCATGCCAGGTTTTCTGGCTCAACTCCATCACCGTGGCCACCGGACCGTAGGTAAGACAGTTTATCACCTGGCATCCCCGTTCCAGGGACAGCCCCAAAACTACCATGCGGTAAATGGCATCTGCTTTCCGCCCGTCTGAAGAAGCTGCCGCCTGGCAAATATATTCGGTGCTCTCCTCCCCCAGCCTGTTTCGAATGGTCCGCAACACCTTGTCCGCCTTATCTCTGTCCGTCCTGACAGGCATATATTGACAAAACAACTCCAAGGTTTTCTCCTGCTCCACCTCCAGCCGGACATTTCCATGTCCCAGGCCACTGTCCCAGGCATCGTATACACCGGTCAAGATGCCATCCAGGCTGTCCTCACATACAAAAACCGTTGTCATTCCTTCCACTTCCATCCCTAGGGTACCCCTTTTCTTATTTCCCTATCTCCCGTAGGCCAAAAAGCTCTCAACGCCTCTCCCTCCGGGAGCCTTCCCTAACGTCCACGTCTTTCTTCTTCCCAGTCTCTCAGCAGGCTCTTTGCCCCTGGGCATTTCCTGCTGCCTCCAGTCCCTGCACAGCCCTCAGCACCTCCTCCTCCGTGCCTCCGCCCTCTAAATCGTGATAGGGAATATGGCAGTCATCAAAGAGAGACAGCTGTCGGTAGGTAGTCTGGTTGCCCACCTCAAAGGGAAGCTTTTCCTTGAGATAGAGAAGATTTCGGGTGATATAATCCTCCTCAAGCTTTACCGGATACATCATGCGTCCACTACAGGTAATAAAATACAGGGCCCTTTTCAATACCACCCCCATGCGCTTTAAATCTTCAAAATCCACGGTTCCCATCTTTCTGGCCCGCACAATCCGCTGGGCAGACTTGGGTCCAATCCCCGGCACCCGCAAAATCTTATAGTAATCCGCCCGATTGATCTCCACGGGAAACAGCTCCAAATGACTCAAAGCCCAGTCACATTTGGGATCCAACAGCACATTAAAATTGGGCTTTTTCTCCGACAGTAACTCCTTGGCCTGAAAGCCGTAATACCGCAACAGCCAGTCCGCCTGATACAGCCGGTGCTCCCGCAGAAGGGGTGGGCCTCCCGGTAAGACTGGCAGGTGTTCATCCTCATTTACACGCACAAACGCCGAGTAAAACACTCTCTTTAATTCAAACTTCTTGTACAGGCTCTCAGCCACGCTGATCACCTGGAAATCCGTCTCAGGCGTGGCCCCGATGATCAGCTGGGTGGACTGACCTGCCGGCACAAACCGGGGGGCGTGCCGGTACACCACCAGCTCCTTTTTATTCTCCTGCATCCGGTTCTGCACCAGGCGCATGGGCTTTAAGATCTTCCCCCGGCTTTTGTTGGGCGCCAGAGCCTTTAATCCTTCCGCCGTGGGAAGCTCCAGATTCACACTCATGCGATCCGCCAGATACCCGGTTTTTTCCACCAGCTCCGCCGCTGCCCCTGGAATGGCCTTTACATGGATGTAACCCCAGAAGTGATATTCATACCGAAGCTTATACAAGGTCTGATAGATAAGCTCCATGGTATAATTGGGAGTATACAAAATCCCGGAGCTTAAAAAAAGTCCCTCAATATAATTGCGCTTATAAAACTCCAGCACCAGATCGCAGATCTCCTGGGGCGTAAAAGAAGCCCTGGGCACATCATTGCTGGCTCGGTTGAGACAATATTTACAGTCATAAATGCATTCATTGGTAAACAAAATTTTCAGAAGAGAAATACACCGGCCATCCGCAGAAAAGCTGTGGCAAATGCCGGCCTGGGTACAATTTCCCATACCCCGGCCCCCGTTTTGCCGCTCCGTCCCGCTGGAGGTACAGGCCACATCATACTTGGCCGCATCTGACAAAATCTTAAGCTTCTCCCCCAAAGGCAGATCCTCCGCCACATAAACCTGCTGCATCGCAAAAACCCTTTCCAGAACATTTGTTTGTTTTAATAATACCACAAACCAAAAGAAAGCGCAAGAGGAATCGAACAAATTTTCGATTCCTCTTGCGCTTTTCACCAAAATAACTGTTTTCCTGCTTTTATCCGGCCGTTTTTCTCACCGAAACACCCGCTTCCACTCTTTTACCTGGCTGGCGCTTCCCGCCCAGGCTTTTCCACTGTAAAAAAACATCTCCAACGCCCGGGCCATCTCCTCCAGGGTCTCCCCCTGTCCATCCCTGGAAAGCTTCTCCTCCCCGGCCAGACGACGCAGATACCCTTCCGGGCTTTCCCAGGTCTCCCGGGCCATCTCATGTCTTCGTCCATATTTCTCTGCTCTCAGCAAAAGAACCTGCAAAGAATTTCTCTGGCGCAGACACCGAAGGCGAAAAAGCAAAGCCCGCACCCATCTCTCCAAAAACGCCCAAAGCTTTTGTCCAACCAGACTTCTTCGCCTCAGCCTCTCCCTGGAACCGGCCACTCCTCCAGCCTGCCCCAAAAGCCGTACCTGCCCAAAGCGTCGCAATAGCCACACAAAGCCAACGCCCACCGCAAGAACTGCTAAAATCATCAAAAGTGGCAGTCCCCATGGGGGAAGGCCGCCCATCTCCAATGGCAGCTCCTCCAGCCCGGAAGCTCCCTGTGGCGGCTCCATAAGAGGCATCTCTGCCTCCCCCACAGGAAAGAGAGCCACAAGCCTGTCCAAACAGTCCCCCAAAAAGGTCAGCACCCACCGGCCCCCCTGAAGCACCAGGTCCACCAAAAGCCCCAGCACCTGTCTACCCCTGCTGGAAAATGCCGCCGCAAAGCCCAGACCGCAAAGAGCCAGAAGCAAAAACAGGGTTCCCAATAGAAACGCCCCCTGCACCCGGCCTCCCCGATCCTTTCCTTCCTGCTCCCTCATCACTCTGGTGAGAATCAGGGAGAGCAGGCTAAAAATCACCCCAGCCAGCACTCCATAACGGCTGGGGGAATCCGGTGCTATCTGCATCTCCTCCAGGAACAGCAGAATCCCCAGCAAAATCAACATGCCCTCCGTTTGCACCAAGGTCTGATTGGGTCGCACCCCCAACCGAGCTGTCTCCTCGGCCATAACCAGCGAGATCCCATAGAAGATCACGGCAAAAATCCGGGCAGCCAGCCCCTGCGCCTGCATCCAATAGAGATTCCCCAGAATAGAAAGCAAAATCCAGGCAGCTCCATGCATCCACAGATACCGTGCCAGAGAGCCTCCCCTCCTGAAAAACGCCAGATCCAACCCATATATTCCCAGCACCCACAAAAGCCAGGGGAGAAGGGCTGGTGTCATGGCTGTCCCTGTCTGGTAATAAGAAATCAGCCGGTAAGCTGTATCCATTCCCACCACATAGCACAGCAAAAGAGAAGCTCCCACAAAGTATTTTGCCCTCATTTTGCAGCCTCCCTTCTCACCCTGTCAAGATCCAGCACCGGCCAGCCAAAGGACTCCCCCGCCTTTCTGGTAAGCAAGGTGACACCCGTGTCTCCCCAACGATGCAGAAACTCCGGACAGGTCATGGACTCTGGACTTTCTACCACCACATAGACTTGCCCCAGGCTCCTCCTCTTTTCCAGAAGCTGTGCGCTGTCAAAATAGGTCTGCTCTCCCCCGTAGGAAATTCCGGCAAGGGCCGACAGAAGCCGATGCTCCCACCCCTCCGCAGAGGAAGGGGGAAAAAATGTCCCAGCGCTCCACCTTCGGCTCTTTTTCTCCTCCCCTTCTTCGCTCCCTGTCGTCTGTTCTCTCACAAGGTCACGCTTTTTTGATTCCGGCTCTCCCGGCCCCATCTCCTGAAAGGGCAACCCCAGGCCGCAGGCCATTCCCCGCTCCAAAAGGGATACAAAAAGGGAGCCAAGAATGCTCAGCATTTCCTCCAGCTCCTCCTCCCTGCACTCCCGGCGCAGCTCATGCCTCTCCTCATCCTCCACCTCTCTGGAAAAGGACCCCAGATCCAGGAGGAAAAAGGAAGCCCGGGGCTGTACCCGCTCATACACATTTACCTGCACCTGATTCTGCCTGGCCAGCATCCGCCAGTTAATCCCCTTCACCGGGTCACCATACTGGTAATCCCGTATACTTTTCAGCAGCGTCGGGTCCTCATAAATGCCACGTCCTCCTAAATCCACATCATACATCTGCCGAAGAAGGGGCTCCGGGTCCACCTCCTGTAGCCGGGGATAGACCACAAACACCGGAGGATTCCAAAGGGGATACTTTTTCCTTCGAATACACAGCCCAAAGCCGTCCCCGGAAAGAGCAATTAGCTCCTCCAGGAAAAAAATCCCCCGCCGGACCGCCCGAAACCAGGTCTCCCATTCCAGCTGCTCATGCCATAAGATCCAGGCAAACTTCCGTTTCCACACGGAATAAAAGGCCTCCCCCGTCTGATCCTGGTGCCACGCTCTGGTAAAATCCTCCTCCGGCTCCACGCATTCCTGTCGGCCCCATGCAAAAAGCAGCTCCAGCCAGATGACAGGCAGAAACTTTCGATTTTCAATCCGAAAAACAGCGGGAATCCGCTCCCCTACAAAGCCGCTTCGGTTAGGCGCCTCTACCGAAATTACCACATCCTTTAACGCCCTCTGCCCCCAAAAATAGGATACAGAAAATAAAAGGGTCAGAAACATAAAAAACACTGCCAGAGAAAAAAGCCCAAAGTAGCTGCTTACCAACACCAGCGCCGCAAAAACCAAAATCGCGCCCCGGTTTGCAAAGCTACTGGAAAAATTCTGCCTATTTTCCACCGAACAGCTCCCCCTCCCTGGGCGGCACCGGGCATTCCCGGATAATCTCCTCCATAACCTGTTCCGGAACTTTCCCGTTAAATCTAGCCTCACTGGTAAGCAAAATCCGATGGCTCAAGATGGGCAGCGCAATCTCCTGCACATCCTCGGGGGTCACGTATTCCCGCCCCTTTAAAAGAGCCCAGGCCTTCCCCCCCTGATAGAGAGAGCGGGATGCCCGGGGGCTGGCCCCATATTTCAGCAGCCGATGCCCTCTGGTCCGGTGAACCAGCTCCACCATATAAGCTTTCACATAGTCACTGACAAAAATCCCCTCCTGCTCCCTCCAAGCCCCCAAAAGCTGCTCCGGGGAAGCCACCTGACGAAGAATTCCGTAATCTGTCCCATCCCCCAGAGAGGTGAGCATCTGTACCTCCTCCTCAGCCGTGGGATACCCCAGAGACAGCCGGACAAAAAACCGGTCCATCTGGGCTGCAGGCAGATGAAAGGTGCTCTCACTCTCCACAGGATTCTGGGTAGCCATGACAAAAAAGGGCCTGGGCAGAGGGTGGCTCTCCCCGTCCACTGTCACCTGGCGCTCTTCCATAGCCTCCAAAAGAGCAGCCTGAGTCCTGGGAATGGCCCGGTTAATCTCATCAGCCAGGAGAATATGGGAGTTCACCGGCCCCTCCACAAAGCGAAAATCTCCGGTTCTCTGATCATAAATATTCATGCCTGTAATGTCCGAGGGCAACAGATCCGGAGTAAACTGAATCCGCCTGTAATCACAGCCCAGCACCGCCGACAAGGTCCGGACCAAGGTGGTCTTTCCGCTGCCTGGCAGATCCTCCAGCAGAATATGCCCTCCCGCCAAAATCGCCATCATCATATAAGAGATCTGCCTGCGCTTGCCAATGATAATTTTCTCCACCTCTTCTATGCAGGCATTCGCCAGTGCAGAGCCTGTCTGTCCTCCCATAGCATTTCCTCTCCTTCCTGTTCAGATCTCCCCCCTGAAAAACTTACCTCAAAAGCAACTTGTGCCTCTCGCAGAGCCCTTTTGGGCCTGTCCTACCCGGCGATAACATCATCCTTCCCTACGGGCAGAACTGCGGCCAAAAACATACCCACCACGGCGGCCAGAGCCAGACCGGAGATGGTCACCGTGCCAGCCACAGGAACGCTGTCACAGCCGATCCCCAACACCACAATAATGGAGGCGATCATCAGGTTTCTGCTGTTGCCAAAGTTCAGATGATTGTTAATAAGAATCCGCACACCCACAGAGGAAATCATACCGTAGAGCACAATGCTGATGCCCCCGCTGACCGGCCCGGGAATGCAGGAGATCACCGCGCCAAATTTCCCGATAAGCCCCAGGAAAATAGCCACCACAGCGGCAATCCGAATAACCGACGGGTCATAAACCTTGGTGACAGCCAGCACCCCTGTATTCTCCCCATAGGTGGTGTTGGCTGGTCCTCCCAAAAGGCCTGCCAGAGCCGTAGCCAGTCCGTCTCCCAGAATGGTCCGGTGGATTCCCGGGTCCACCATAAAATTCTGTCCCACCACAGCACTGTTGGTCGTAATATCTCCCACATGCTCAATAAGGGTTACCAGGGCAATGGGGGCAATAGCCAGAATGGCGTCCGCCTGAAATACTGGAAGAGCCAGCACCTGGTCCAGCACCTGCTTGTCCGCAAAGGAGAGAAAATGAGCCTCCCGCACCGGAGTAAAATCCGTAAATCCCAGAGGGATGCACACCAGAAAGCCCACAATAATGGCAAAGAGAATAGGCATCAAGTTATAAATCCCCTTGGCAAACACAGAAATCACAATAATGGTGGCTAAAACCACCACTGTTACCAGCACACTTTTCAGGCTAAACACTCCATTGTCATAAAAAGCGGAATTAATAGCCGTGGTAGAAAGCCGCAAGCCGATTACAATGATCACAGGCCCCGTCACAATGGGAGGCAACAGCTTATTCACCTTCTCATAGCCCACCAGCTTAATCAGCAGGGCAAATACCGCGTAAATCAACCCCGCCACAATCAGGGCCCCCTTTACCGCCTGAATCCGGGACAGATATTCCGGATCGCCCATGCGGGCATCCCCGATCACCGCAATGATTCCACCCATAAAGGCAAAACTTGAGCCTAAAAAAACAGGCACTTTCCGCTTCGTAATCCAATGGAAAAGAAGGGTTCCAAGGCCTGCGCAAAACAATGTGATCGAAGTATTCATTCCGGTCAACGCTGGGACCAGCACCGTGGCTCCAAACATGGCCAGCACATGCTGGATTCCCAGAATAATCTTCCTGCTCAACGGATTCTCCATAGTATTCTTACCTCCCTCGTATCTCAACCTAAAGTATCTGTATCAATATACTACATTTCAGGGGGGCTTTCAATAAAAATTTCAGTTTTTTCCAAAAGCTCCCGGAAATGTTCATTAAAATACAGATTTTTCTGGCTATCCGTCCAAGGATTTGATAAACTATTCTTAAAAGGACAACGAAAATACGCAGGTTGCCCACAGGAAGGAGAATCAAATACATATGGTAGATTTATGGAAGCTGCAAAACGGAAGCGATGTGCGGGGCATCGCCGCAGAGGGCATAGAGGGAGAACCCATCAATCTCACTTCGGAGGCTGTCAACGTTATTGGACAGGCCTTTGCCAAGTGGCTGGCCAACCGCTCTCAAAAGGACATCTCCCAGCTGAAAATTGGCGTGGGACATGATTCCCGCATTACTGCTGAGAAAATGAAAGCCGCCTTTTTCAGCGGCCTCACCGAAGCCGGAGTCACCGTCTATGACTGCGGCCTGGTATCCACACCCTCTATGTTTATGACTGTGGTATTCCCAGAATTTTCCTTTGACGGTTCTGTGATGATAACCGCCAGCCATCTTCCCTTTAACCGGAATGGTCTAAAATTCTTTCATCCGGAGGGAGGACTGGAAAAATCTGACATTACAGAAATTCTAACTCTGGCCAAAGCCCTGACCCCCTCCCAGCAGCCGGGAACCGGGATTCCCTGCAACAGCCTGGCCGCTTATACTCGAAGCTTACGGGAAAAAATCCGGGAAGGCGTACAGGCGGAGAATTTCTCCAATCCCCTTAAGGGCCTGCACATTGTGGTGGACGCGGGAAACGGCGCCGGCGGCTTCTTTGTAAGTCAGGTTTTGGAGCCACTGGGAGCAGATACCTCTGGCAGCCAGTTCCTGGAGCCTGATGGTATGTTCCCCAACCATATCCCCAACCCGGAAAATCCCAAGGCCATGGAGTCCATCCGGCAGGCGGTCCTAGAGAATCATGCGGACCTGGGTATTATCTTTGACACGGATGTGGATCGCATGTCCGCCGTGCTTCCCGATGGCTCCCAGGTAAACCGGGACGCCATTATCGCCATAATGGCCGCTATACTAGCCAAGGATTATCCGGGCGGAACCATTGTCACGGACTCTGTTACCTCAGACCGGCTGACAAAATTTCTGGAGGAGGATCTGGGCCTACGCCATCATCGCTTTAAGAGAGGCTACAAAAATGTTATCAATGAGTCCAAGCGCCTAAACGCAGAGGGAACCGTCTCTCCCCTGGCCATTGAGACCTCTGGCCATGGAGCCTTAAGCGAAAACTATTTTCTGGATGACGGAGCCTATATGGCTGTGAAATTGCTGATTGCCGCTGCCCTGGCTGCCCGGGAAGGCAAGCAAATGGGCTCCTTTATTGAAAAACTGGAAAAGGGCTTTGATGAGCGAGAATTTCGCATGAAGCTTACGGGGGAAGACTTCACTGCTTACGGACAAAAGGTCTTGTCCCAATTTGAAGAGCGGGCCAAGGCTGCTGGCTATGCGGTGGCTCCTAACTCCTACGAGGGTGTTCGCCTCTCCTTCCATTCCCAGGAAGTCCAGGGCTGGCTGCTTTTGCGTCTCTCCCTCCACGATCCCCTGATGCCTTTAAACATGGAAGGGGTCCGACCTGGAGACTGCGAAAAAATGATGGACATTGTCCGGGAATTGTTGTCTGGTTTTGAAGAGCTGGAAGTTATTTGATTTTTCAATTTTACACAAAAACAGGAACAAATCTCCTCTATAGAAAGAGTTTGTTCCTGTTTTTTCCTTCTTTTATCTCTCTTCTCTTTTCCCTTTTCTCCCCATAACACCCTGGCTCTGAAAAATCTGAACCAAAATTCTAAAGGGTAAAATAGGGATTCTGCACCTCATCAAAGCGCCCTGCGTCCGATGCCTGGGCAAAGGCTGGCTCTATGGGCATCTTTCCCAGCACCCGAAGCCCGTGCTCCTGAGCCACCTGATCCACTTGGCTCTCCCCAAACACAGATAGATGCTTCCCACAGTCTGGGCAAACCATATAGGAATAATTTTCCACAATTCCCAGCACCGGAATGTGCATCATCTCCGCCATCCCCAAGGCCTTTTTCACAATCAGCTGCACCAGATCCTGGGGGGAAGTGACCACCACGATGCCATTTACAGGCAGGGACTGAAATACAGTCAGAGGCACGTCCCCTGTGCCCGGAGGCATATCCACCAAAAGATAATCCAGCTCTCCCCAGCGCACATCACTCCAGAACTGCTTTACCATATTGGCAATCACCGGCCCCCGCCAAATCACCGGGGAGCTCTCATCCGGCAACAAGAGATTCACCGACATGAGGGCAATGCCGTTTTTTGTGTAGGATGGGTCAATACCATTCTCATCCGCCTGGGCCGGGCCATGTACCCCATACATTTTGGGAATGGAAGGCCCTGTAATATCTGCATCCAGGATTCCCACCCGGAACCCCTGCTTTTTCAGCTGATTGGCCATGGAAGCGGTTACCAGGGATTTTCCAACCCCACCCTTGCCGCTGACCACACCGATGACCTGACCGATCTTGCTGTCCTTGTTGGCCTCCACCTGAAAATTTACCGGCTGCTTCTTGCTGGGACATCCCTCGCAGCTGGATTTATCGCAGCTGCTGTTGCTGCATCCTCTTTCCTCCATTTTTTTCACTCCTCATTTCTATGCTTTTATTTGCTCTGTCTCTTGTCCTTCTATTGTGGACCTTTCTATTTTCGTTTTTTGCTTATTGTCTCCAGGTCTTTCACTTTTTTTCCCCTATTTTCCCCAGGTCTTCTCTAAAACCGCTTTCTCCAGGTCTTAGGCGCAAAGAGCATGAGAATTGGCAGGATTTCCAGGCGTCCAATCAACATATCAAAGCTGAATACCACCTTGGAAAAGGCTGAAAACTGATGAAAATTCTGGCTGGGTCCCACCAGGTTAATTCCGGGTCCCACATTATTTAAGGTGGTGAGCACGGAGCTAAAGGTAGTGGCAAAGTCAAAGTTGTCCACGGACACCAAAAGCACCGAGCCAGCTAAAATCAAAATATAACAGATAATATACACATAAACACTGTGAATGCTCTCATCCGGCACTCGCTTTCCGTCAAGCTTTACAATATTTACAGACTTGGGATGAAGGGTCTGGCGAATTTCCTTTCCAATGGTCTTAAAAAGCAAAATAATTCGGGACACCTTCATGCCACCCCCGGTGGATCCTGCACAGGCGCCTACAATCATCAGCAGCAAAAAAATGCACTTGGAAAACTCCGGCCACAAATCAAAGTCCGCCGTGGCAAAGCCGGTGGTGGTTATCACAGAAGCCACCTGAAACGCCGCATAGCGGAAGGCTTTGAGAGGGGTCTCATACAAATGCAAAATATTGACGGTAATCAGGGCGATGGAACCAGCCACCACTCCCAGGTACACCCGCAGCTCCTCGCTTTTAAATACCTCCTTAAACTGCTTCAGCAGAATAAAGAAATACAGGTTAAAGTTGATTCCGAAAAGCAGCATAAACACCGTGATAACCCCGTCAATATAGGCGCTGTCATAATAGCCCACACTGGCATTCCGGTTGGAAAAGCCACCGGTCCCCGCAGTGCTGAAGGTGTGCACCACCGCATCGTAAAGATTCATGCCGCCGCCCAGCAAAAAGAAAACCTCCAGGACGGAGAAAAACAGATACATGCCATAGAGCAATTTCGCTGTGGACTGGGCCTTGGGCACCAGCTTCTCACAGGTGGGCCCCGGCACCTCCGCCCGCATCAAAAACATGGAGCGCTTTTCTCCCAGGGGCACAATGGCCATAACAAAGACCAGCACGCCCATACCGCCCACCCAGTGGGTCAGACACCGCCAGAAATTCATTCCCTTGGGCAGGGATTCAATTTCCGACAAAATGGTGGAGCCGGTGGTGGTAAAGCCGGAGACGGTCTCAAAATAGGCATCCACATAGCTGGGAATGCTCCCGGAAAGATAGAAGGGAAGAGCCCCAAACAGGGACCAGAGCAACCAGGCCAGAGCCACAATTACAAACCCTTCCCTAGCATAAATGGTCACATTCTTAGGCTTTTTATGGGACAACATTAGAGACAGGGCCAGAAGAACTCCTGCTGTCAGAAGAAATATCCGCCACTGGCTCTCCCCATAGGCCACCGATACCAGGCAGGGAATCAAGAGAAGGATTCCCTCCACCCCCAACATTTTTCCTATCAGGTAAATGATCATTCTATAATTCATGACTGCTTCCTCACTATGCCAGAATATCCTTCAGGTCATCCATCATGCGGCCCTTGCAGATTACAATCACACTGTCCCCCATCTCCAAGGTGTCATTTCCGCCGGGGATAATGATCTGTCGCTTCCGCACAATGCAGGCCACCAGATGATTTTCCCTTGTGGGCAGATCCTTTAAGGGAATTCCCGTATAGGAGGTCTTTTCCTTGATCCAAAACTCCAGAGCTTCCACCTTGTCTCCGATAAGCCGGTACATGGTTTCCACATTGGCGCTGCCCATGGAATTTTTCATGGCCCGCACATAGCTGAGCACCATATTGGCGGTGATATCCTTGGCGGAAACCACGCTCTCCATGCCCATCTCCTCCACCATCTCCCGCAGACCTTCCTCATTTATCTTGGTGATAACCTTGGAAACCTTTCGAGCCTTGGCATACATGGACATGATAATATTCTCCTCGTCAATCCCTGTGAGGGACACAAAGGCGTCAGCATTTTCCAGGCCTTC
Source organism: Lachnospiraceae bacterium (assembly GCA_022791975.1). GTDB lineage: Bacteria > Bacillota > Clostridia > Lachnospirales > Lachnospiraceae > RGIG4284. The sequence continues at coordinate 61,569 of JAAWAC010000001.1, forward strand.
CTCCTCCAAAAGGCTGTGATCCGAGGCGTCCCCATGAATAATGGTGGCCTTGGGAAGTAAATCGCACAGCTCCTCGCAGCGCTGCTGGTTTTGCTCAATAATCTTTACCTGCATTCCCAGGGGAATAAGGCGTGCAGCCAGATAATAAGCCGTGCGGCCACCGCCCCCGATAAGCACTGTCCGTACCCGGTTGCGCATAGCTCCCACGGTTTTGAAAAACCGCTCGATTTCCTTGTGGGAGGAGGCAATATGAATCTTGTCTCCCACCCGCAACACAAAGCTTCCGTCCGGGATAAACACCTCCTGCTCCCGCTGCACGGCGCAGATCAGCAGTTTGATCTGATACTTTCGGTAAAGCTCCGCCAGGCTAAGGCCTGCAATCTTGCTCTCGCTTCCCAGAAGCACCTCTACCAGCTCCACCCGGCCCTTGGCAAACACCTCGATCTTAGCTGCCGAGGGAAAAATCAACACCCGGGAAATCTCCTCAGCTAGTACCTGGTCCGGATTTACCGCTAGACTCAGCTTTAAATCTTCCCGCAAAAGGTGAATCTGCTGATAGTATAGGGGGCTTCGCACCCGGGCGATGGTTTTCTTTGCACCCAGTCTTCGTGCCAGCAGGCAGCACAGCATATTCAGCTCATCGGTGGATGCACAGGCAATCACCAAATCTGCCTCCGGCACCCCCGCCTGCTTTTGTATCTCTGCGCTGGCTCCATTTCCCACAATACAGGAAATGTCCAGCTCATTGATGGAATTCTTAAGCTTCTCCTCACTCTGGTCAATGAGAACCACATTGTCATTCTCGTCTGACAGCTGCCGAACAATCTTGTGTCCGACCTTTCCGTCTCCAATAATTACAATATCCATACTCTCTTCCTCTTATCCGTATAAATTGCTGCCTATCATTATAGCACAGCTCCCCCAAAATATCTATCTTAGGTTGACCGAATTTCTTCATGGAAATTCATGCAAAATTCACGAAAACCATGGTGTCTCACCAATTTCCCCAGGATTTATGCCAAAAAACCATTGTGGAGATTACAGAGATCCCAAAACCGCCGTGCCAGGAAATGCACCCGGCACGACGGTTTCTCACACGTTTATTTATTCTGCCTTCCGGCTATAAAAGAAGCCCTGTACCTAATTTTCCAGACACCTCAAAGTTTTCTTAGCAGGTAGCGCCCCCGGTCACATGAACCTCCGCATCCAGAATCTGCTGCTTTCTCTCCAGGAGATCGTCAGAGAGCAGCTGTTCCTGTACATTCTCGAAGCCCAGACGCTCAATGGTCTTTGCAAAGCGCTCCCCGGTTTTTCCCTGCTCCCGGAACAAGAGGATGGCCTTTTCAATTACATGTAAAGCCTCCTCCTTATCCGTAAAGATCTTGTCCAAGGCACGTCCCTGGGCAATCTTCTTGCCCCAGCGGCCTCCGATGTAAATCTTGTAGCCGTAGGTTCCGTCTCCCAGAGCATCAAAATGACAGGTGCCAATGCAGCGACCACAGTTGTTACAGATCTCTTTATTGATTTCCAGCAAACCATCCACCACCTTGGCCGCTCCCATGGGACAGGTCTTTTCCACAGAACATTTCTTGCAGCCATTGCACTCGTCCTCCACAAAGTTGGGAATCCGCTGTCCGATAATGCCCAGATCGTTTAGATCCGGCTTTACACAGTTGTTGGGACATCCTCCCACAGCAATCTTAAATTTGTGGGGCAGCTTCACGGTGCGGTAGCCCTCATAGAACCGTTTGTGGATCTCCTCAGAAAGTCCGAAGGAATCCAGAAGTCCATACTGGCAGGTGGTTCCCTTGCAAGCCACCACCGGACGAACGAGAGAGCCGGTTCCCCCGGTTACCAGACCTTCTTTTGCAATGTATTCCTGAAACGCCTCAATCTTGTCATAGGGAATCCCCTGGACCTCAATGGTCAAACGGGTGGTAAAGGTCACAATGCCATTTCCAAATTTTTCTGCCGCCTCGGCGATGCAGCGCTGCTGGGCCGCCGTAATCTTTCCATTTACTGTAATAATGCGGCCGGAAAAATTATCCGTTCCCTTGTTGCTCAGAAATCCCATTCCCTTTACCCGCTTCTCATCTGCCGGACTGATGGTTAATGCTGCCATAATTCTATATCCTCCTTCTGTTGCTGTTGATTATTTGCGCTTTTTATTTTTGCCATACGCCAGGAAAGCCTTTCCCTCCAGAAATCTGCTTCCTCCGGGTAATTATGCATCCTCTTCCTCTATCTCTGTAAAGGTAATGCCGCCCTCCAAAACCCGGGTGTTGGTGTAACCATAATGTTTCAGACGGTTCTGGGTCAAATATGCCCGTTTTCCCTTGGCACATACCAGCAAAAGCTTATCCTCCTTATTAAGTCCGGGAACCTCTCCGTTGATGGAAGTCAAATCCAGATATCTCTTTCCCTCCAGCGTAGGTGCCAGAGTACAGTCAATGATTTCATATCCCTCTGCCTTGCCGTCAGCATACTCCACAGGTGTTATACTGTCCAGATTTCCGTCCATTTTATTCATTAACACATTCACACTGTGGGCAAAGGGATGAATCGCTGTGGAAAAGGGTGGTGCATAGGCAAAATCCATGGTGGCCAGCTGGTCTACGGTAGCCCCAAGGGAGATGGCTGTCACAGCAATGTCCGTCACCTTATCCACAGCTCCGGGACCCAGCACCTGTACGCCCAGCAGCTTACGGCTCTTTTTGTCTGCTGTAAGCTTCACAATAAAGGAAGCTGCTCCCGGATAATAGTGAGCCTTGTCATCCACCACGGTTATGACAGAAATCACATCATAGCCCTCCGCCCTGGCAGCTGTCTCTATAAGCCCTGTGCGGCCCGCATTCAGCCCGCCTGGCAGCTTGGCTACGCCGGTACCCAGCACACCTGGGTATTCCACCTGTGCGCCCGCCAGGTTTTCCGCCAGCACCCGACCGGAAATATTGGCCGTGGAGCCCATGGGAGACCAGGCTCCTTTGCCAGTCTGCCGATTGGTCACCATGGCGCAGTCCCCAGCAGCATAGACATCCGCCACATTGGTTTTCATATAAGCATCTGTGAGAATCGTTCCCTTAAACATCTCAATGCCCGAGCCCTCCAAAAATGCCGTGTTGGGCCGAATGCCAATGGCCAGCACCAGAGCATCCGCTTTTAAGCCTCTGCGGCTGGTAAGCACCTTCTCCACCTTTTCTGTGCCTTCTACCCCTTCCAGAGCCACACCAGTCATGGGCATGATGCCCTCCTCCGCCATCTTATCCTCCACATAGGCAGAGAGCTCCGGGTCCAGGAAATTAGGCAGTACGTGTGGAGCAAAGTCAAGGACACTGACCTTTACTCCTCTGGCCGCCAAATTTTCCGCCACCTCCAGGCCGATAAAACCGCCGCCAGCTACCACTGCCCGTTTGATCTCCCCAGTCTCCACGGCCTTTCGCAGGGCAATGGCATCCTCCGGGGTGCGCATTACAAACACATTTTTCAGATCCAGCCCGGGAATTTCCGGCACAAAGGGTGACGCTCCCGTGGCAATCACCAGCTTGTCGTAAGCATATTCCTCCATCTGACCAGTCTGGAGATTTTTTGCCTCAACCTTGTGCTCTTGGGACTTTACGGCCACCGCCTCCATCTGGGTCAGCACCTTTGCTCCCGTTAGCTTCGTATACTTTTCCGGAGTGTTTACAATCAGCTGGCTCTCCTGGTGTATCACATCCCCCACATAATAGGGAAGTCCGCATCCTGCATAGGAGATGTCTTTTCCCTTGGTCAGAATGGTTACCTCCGCACTTCGGTCCTGACGAAGCAGCTTTGCCGCCACTTTTGTTCCTGCTGCCACGCCGCCCAGTACCAATACTTTCATCCTACCGTCTCCTTTTTCCTTTATTTCTCAATTATTTCTTTTCACCTGTATTATAGCACTTGCGGCAATATAAGAAAAATGGTATTTTATTATCAAATTCATAGAAAATATCTATACTAAAAGGGGATGTACCTATGACAATCCGGCATTTGAAAATTTTTGCAGCCGTCGCCGAAACAGGGAAGATGTCCGCGGCCGCAGAACGCTGCTTTATCACCCAGCCCACAGTGAGCCAAGCCATTCGAGAGCTGGAGGAGCACTACGGGGTGCGTCTGTTTGAGCGCTTCTCCCGAAAGCTCTATATTACGGAAGCGGGAGAACAGCTTCTCCAGTATACCCGGAAGGTCATCAGCCAGTTCGATGTTCTGGAAACCAATATGCAGGGATTTCGGGCAGGCAGCCAGCTTAGGCTGGGGGCCACCATCACCGTGGGGGCCTGTCTTCTGTCCTCAGTTTTAAACGATTTAAAGGAACAGCATCCCCGACTCCAAATATATTCCTGTGTGGCTAACACCAGCCTGATTGAGCAAAAGCTCCTGAGCTCCAAGCTAGATGTGGCCCTGGTAGAGGGTGTTATCCAAAGCCCCAGCCTGATTGCCATCCCGGTGGTGGAGGATTTCCTGGTGCTGGCCATGTCCAACACTCACCCTCTGGCCACCCGGAGCAAAATTCATGTGTCGGAGCTCTCCCCCTATGAGTTTGTCATTCGGGAGAAGGGCAGCGGCACTCGCAAACTGTTTGAGGACTACATGTCCCTTCACGATATCCCCTTTCCCATTGCCCTGGAGGCCACCTGCCTGGATGCCATTAAAAACGCGGTGCTCTACAACAACTACCTGTCCGCCATCTCTGTGCGTCTGGTGGAGCAGGAGGTGTTAAGCGGCCGGATTCACATTGTCCGAAATCTGGAATCTGACTGGAATCGAAGCTTTTATCTGGTCTATCACAAGGATAAGCTTTTCTCCGAACCTATGCGCACCCTGGAACGCATCATGCAGACCTACCAGTGTCCAGATTTTCTGGATCAGGAGGCCTGCGCCGTGCTTACAGCTGAATAAGCGGGAATCCTCCCGCTTATTCTCTCTTATCGAAACCGATCCACCTCAAAGTGCTCCATGGTTTTCAGGCAGCTCACAATCTGCCGGTATTTTCCCTTAATGTCGCTCCCGGACAAGGTCACATCCAGGGACGCCGCTATACTTTCCAGCAGCTGATCGTCCACATAGGCTTCCCAGCATTGAAATAGCTCCAGCTTATCCCGGTAGGTCTCCGCATCCAGAAACCGTACCAGCATGGGATTGATCTCTGTGGGAGCCTCCACCTTCTCGAACCGATATCTCTGCTTAGCCTCCGGATATTTTTCCCGATCCACCTCACTGACAAACATATGGTAGGGCCGAATCCATATGCCGCCGTCTCCGTACTGCGCCTCATAGACCACCATTTTTTCTCCGGTCTCCGAATGGGTTCCCACGGCCACCACCTGATATAGCCTGTCCTTAAAATGTCTGTAATACTCTCCTGCCTTAACCTCTCTCATCTGCTCACTCCTTTTGTCCGGCACAGGAAAACACCGGACTTGCCCCTCTATTATACCATAAATTCATGAAATTTCCAGAACTTTTCTCAAAGATTTCCAAAATTTTCCAGATACTGTTCTTTGTTTTCTGACATTTTTTGACAATATTTAATCCTGGGGAAGCACGGAAATATCATTTTTAATCGTGGAAAGCACATACAGGGTCTTTGTCCAGGATACTCCAGCCATCTGCTTAATATCCTGGTGCACCGTCTCCAAATTGTTGGAGGAGTTTGTCACCACCTTTAGCAGGTAATCCACATCCCCTGCAATATAGTAACACTCCGCCACGTTGGGATGGTCTTCTACCTCCTTTACAAAGTCCTCCCCATACTTGGGATGCTCCAGCCGAATGGAAATAAATACAGTTAAATCATTGCCCAGCTGCTTCTCGTCCAAAATCACTGTATAGCGCTTTATAATCCCCTTCTGCTCCATTTTTCGAATCCGCTCAATGACAGCGGACACGGACAGGTTGATGGTCTGACTGATGATGGAAGCGGTCTGACGTGAGTTTTGCTTCAGGCATTTTAAAATATTCAAATCAATCTTATCCACTGCTTTCCCTTCTTTCCTCAAAAATAGCAAAAGACAGTCTGCCTGCGCAAACTGCCTTGTCCACTCATTCTATGGTTTATCATATCAGAGAAAATATTTTTTGTCCACCTGCATTTTTCACAAATTCTTATGGGATTTTTGAGAAACTCTTTCTATCAGCTCCTCAAAAAGCTCCTCCGAAGTCTTGGCCCCCGGTGGCTTTTCCAAAATCCCTTCCTCTGCCTGCTGCTCCAATCTCTCCGCTTCTGCTTCCAACTGCTTCCAAAGTTTCTCTTTTCCATTTTTCAATTTTTCTACCCCATATAATTTCTCGATTTAGTGGCTTCCTCCTATAAGAAATATTATAAACTAATTTCAGCTGATTGCAACACATTCAATTTATAAATTTTAATTTTTGATATTAATCGTTAACTTTTTGTTATGCTTTATTGACCTCCTGTTATAATCGGTCTACATCATTTCTATACGAGGAGATGTGCTTATGTCACAATTCCATATTGCTGAAAATCTCAAGAGGCTGCGTACCTTCTACAGCTACCGACAGCAGGAACTCAGCGATAAGCTGAATATCTCCCGGCAGGCCTATTCCAATTACGAACGCGGCACCCGGCTGCCAGATTTGGAAACCGCCTCTGAGCTGGCCCGTTTTTACAATATTCCTTTGGATCGGCTGGTTCATGCAAAGGACCCGGCGGGTATTATCGCAGAATCTGCTCCCTACGGGCATATTGCTTTAACTCCAGTAGGTAGCACTATTCGCATGAATGGCCCTGATGCCAAAATGTTTCTCTCCTACAAGCAGCTTCCAGAAAACGTCCAAAAAGAAATTCGTGATTATATTCGATTTAAAAGAGAACAGCAGGAGAAGGGTCTATAAACGAGCCCTTCTCCTGCTGTCATCCATCCCTATTCAATTATCACATTTCCATTCAAATCTGTTCATAAACCACCTGTCCCCCACAAATCGTAGCCTTCACTCTGCCATACAATTTCTTTCCCACAAAGGGGGAGTTGGAAGATTTCGACAGGAATTTATCAACTGTCCAGGACTCCGTCTGGGAAAAAAGCACCAAATCTGCTGGGGCCCCCTCCCGGATCCCCAGAAATTCCAGTCCATACAGCCTAGCCGGGTTTATCGTCAGCTTTTCCACCAGCTGCGCCAGGCTCAAATGTCCGGGGCGCACCAGATTGGTCACTCCCAGAGCAAGGGCTGTTTCCAGTCCGATAATACCGCTGGGCGCTTCCGTCAGGGGCTTTCCCTTTTCCTCTGCACTGTGGGGAGCATGATCCGTGGCGATCACATCAATGGTGCCATCCCTCAGTCCCTGGATAATGGCTTGCCGATCCTTCTCCTCTCGAAGAGGAGGGTTCATTTTTGCCAGGCTCCCATGCTCTAACACAGCCTCCTCTGTGAGAGAAAAATGATGTGGCGTAGCCTCTGCAAACACAGGGGCGCCGGCCGCCTTGGCCTTTCGCACCAAATCCACCGATCCTGCGGAGCTGATATGTTGAATAATAATCCGACATCCCGTCTCTCCGGCTAAGCGACAGTCCCGCTCCACCAGGATATCCTCCGCCTTATGGGGGGAGCCCTCAATCCCCAATCTCTGGGAAACAGCTCCCCCATGGATGCCATTTTGGGCAATCAGATTGGGGTCCTCCTCATGGAAGCTTAAAGGCATCCCCAGGTTTTTGGCCCGTATCATGGCTTCCCTCACCAGAGCTTCCTCCAAAAGAGGCTTGCCATCATCCGTAAACCCAGCCGCCCCCGCAGCTTTGAGGGCCTCCATATCAACCAGCTCCACTCCCTGAAGTCCCTTGGTTACCGCCCCGCAGCAAAGAACATGAATCCCGGTTTCCTCGCCTTTTTTTAGCACCCTGGACAGAATTTCTGGCGTGTCCACCACCGGGCTGGTGTTGGCCATACATACCACCCGTGTGTAACCCCCTGCGGCCGCTGCCCGGGCTCCTGTGAGAATATCCTCCTTGTGGGTCTGGCCTGGCTCCCGGAAATGCACATGCACATCCATAAAGCCCGGCGCACACACATACCCCCGGGCATCTATCACCCGGGTTCCAGCCGATGCCTCTCCCAGCTGACCCGGTTGGCCTATCCCAATGATTTTTCCATCCCCCAGCTCCAAATCCAGATACTGCTCTGTCTTGCTGACTGGGTCAATCACACAAGCGCCCGCAATCCTTAACATGGTATCATCCCTCCTTTCCCCATCACTCTGTTTAATTTCCCTTTAAGGTATCATTTGCATATTCCGTAAAGCTCTCCAGCGCCGCCTCGGCCCCGTATTCCCCGTTGAGCACCTCGGAAATCATCTGATACCAGTAGACACGCATAGCCTCAAATCCCTGCACTTTTTGATAGTAAACGCCACTGTAAGGCGTCAGGGCCTCATAAAATACTGCCTGCTCATTGCCCTGGTATACATCTCCCAGGGAGGCACGTACAGGAAACGCGCCGGTTCTCACCACATGCCCAGCAGCATCCTCCCCGTTACAAATAAAATCTATGAAATACTGGGAAGCCTGTAGTCTTGCCTCATCCTGATGATCAAACACACAGAAGCCGTTCATAATATATTCCAGCACTGGTACTCCATCCTGGGAAGGGTAGGGCATCTCCACCACCTGGATCCCCTGCTCCTCTAATGCCTGGGCATTGCTGATGGCCTGAGGTAGACCCCACAGAAGGGTGTAAGAGGCCTGCCCACTTACAAATTCCTCCACAGAGCCAGCTCCTGTTGTGCCGGACCCGTTCAGCAGCCAGCCCAGATCCGTCCACTCCTTTACCTTCTGCATGGTATTCACAGCCCCCTCCCCCTGGAAAGCATATCCGCTCAGATCCCCATTCATCAAAGGCACATCATAAAGATTTGTCAAAAAAGAACGGGTGGCATAGTCTCCCGCCACGCCGGAGCAATACAGGCTTCCAGCCTTAAAGCCGGAGCTATTGAGACGCTCCAGAACCTGGGCAAAGGTATCCGTATTCCAGGTGCGGGCCCCCTCCCGATTCAAAAGCTCAAGGGCTCCGCAGGTTTCCAACATTTGCTTGTTAAAGGCCATGACATAATTCATCATACTCAAGGGATACATCACATAGGCGTCCCCATAGCTACAGGCAGACAAGATCTCCTGATTGACCAAATCTGCTTTCCGCTCTTCTGTAAACAGAGCAGACAAATCTGCCAGCACGCCTTTTTGAGCATACCCCTGGATACGTCCCGGCTGGTCAAAGAGCACATCCGGGGTTGTCCCAGATCCAACGGCCTCCTCCAGGCGGGCCGGACCGTTCTCATAGTCCAGCATTTCCAAATTAACCCGGATATTGGGATAATACTGTTGAAACTGGGCAATAAGCTCCTGCTCATAATCCCCAGCAGCTCCCCCCTCTCCCTGGACAAAGATGGGATACACCCACCAGGTAATCTCTGCCTCCAGATCTGAGAGTACTGACACCTGGGGAATCTCCTCCTCTGGGGAAACCTCCCCCGGAGAGTCCTGCTCTATCTCAATGTCCGGCTCCTCCGGGGAATCCTGGACCTTTTCCTTTTCTCCACAGCCGGTGAGCAAGGCTCCCAACAGCAGCCATACCGCCACCTTTTTTCCAAATTTTACCATATATCTTCTGTCTCCTTTCCTTCGTCCTGTCCACTATACCATAAACAACGCAATTTTTACAATACTCCCTTTTCAGTTGACAGTCTCCCTGAAAAAAAGGTAAAATAAAACTATCATTTGAGAGGGGATTCACATATCATGAAACCATTAGAAGGACGAAAGCGCCGCTTTGGGGATCGCAAAGACGGATTTCTAGTCCGCAACCTGGACCCCATGGGAAAGCTGATTCCATTTATCATGCGTTCCAAGGCTGACAGCTGGGTTTTGTTTGAGGATAAAATCGATATCACCCATACACAGGATTTTATGCACCAGCTGCGAAAATCTGAGCTTCCCAACCTTACCCTGTATCACATTATATTTGCTGCAATCGTTCGCTCCTATTCCCAGGTACCGGAGATGAACCGTTTCATCGCCGGCAACAATATCTATGCCCGCAATGAAATGAAAGGCTCCATGGTAGTTATGAAGGGGATGCAGCGGGACAGTGAGCGCACCATGATCATGCCCCGGTTTGAGATGGATGCCACTCTTCCGGAGGTGGTGGAGGAGATTGAGCGCCTGGCCAATCCCATTGACAAGACCGTAAAGGTCAAGGAGGATAAAAACGCCAACGACTTTGACAAGCTGGAGCTGGCACTGGATTTGCTGCCCAATGTTCTCATTCGCTTTTTCTTTATCCTGCTGAAATGGCTGGACAGACACGGCTGGATTCCCCGGGCTTTAACCGCTTTAAGTCCCTTTCACGCCAGCTTTTTTATTACCAACATGGGATCGATTGGTATGGAGCCGGTTTATCATCATATTTATGAGTTTGGCACCATATCCATATTCGGAGCCATTGGCAGCAAAAATATTGTCTACGAGACCAACCGAAAGGGAGAGCTCTGTCGCAAGGTTTACCTAAACATGAAATTTGTGGTGGATGAGCGCATCTGCGACGGCTTTGTCTTTGCCCTGGGGTTTAAGCATATAAAAAGCTGTATTTCCCACCCAGAGCAGCTTCTTAAGCGGCCCACGCAGGTGTTCCACGATAAGCTGGATCGCCATTCCTAAGCTTTGTACATCTGTATTCCCCAGGACCAAAAGCTCGAAAAACCTTCGGTTTTTCGAGCTTTATCCGTGTTGACTCAATGTTTATTTGTCAAAATCCGGAGGATAAAAATTATCAGCAGCACCGGAATCAGCACAGGCAGCACAATGGATAAAATCCCACCCACTACCATAAAAATCACTGCCAACACCAGCACAACTATGGCAATCCCCAGCGCCCTCCCATACCAGGTGTTTAGCTTTAGAGAGCCATAGTGCAGATCTACCCCTCCCTGGGAATTCTCCTTGGCATGGAAGCCCTTGGGATGGTCCTGCTGTGCCTCCCCATAAAATCGGGAGTTCCCTTGGTAATTTCCGTCCCCAGCTGTGTCAATAATCGTTCGGGCAATCAGTCGGGGATCTCCCAGAAGCTCCATAACCTCCGCCTCCTGCTTTCCCTTTCCAATCTCTTCGGAAATATAGTGATAATAATATGACACATTTTCCTCAACCACGGCATCACTGACCGCTCCCTGGAGAGTCCCCCGCAATGTGCTGATAAACTCGTTTCTATCCATGAATCGTCCTTTCTGAACATTCCTTTTGTATTTTGCCTCTTCTATTATAAAAAAGATAGGCCTTCTTGGCAAGGGCATCCCAGCCAGAAAATTTATTAAAATCTGGGCATACCGCCACAATACAACCCACCACCTCCACAGCAGAGATTACAGACCATATTGGCAATGCACAGACGCATACAGAAATCACTGTTGTCCATCACAGGTCCCCCGTAGCTGGTCCTCCTGCTTTGGTACCAGCTGTCCCTGGATTCAAACTGGTATACCAGTTGTCGATATTCCAAATTATTAGGTTCCATCTCTGCTGCCTTTCGGGCATGCTCCAGAGCCGTTACATTATTTCCCTGGCCTGCATTGGCTACGGCGCTGTAATAGTGCCAGCGGGCTCCCCGATTGGAAAGCTCCTGGAGTACATGGAGCGCCTCCCGGTAATAACCATTATTGATATAGTTGGCCGCTGCTTGCATCCGGGCTTCCTCCCCGTCCCCGGAGCTGGTGCGCTGTCGGGTATTTGATCCCCCAAAGCCCCAGAAATCTCCAAAGTCCCCATAGGGATTGCCTCCCCGGGTACCTGCCCCTCCATAACCACCGGTCCGCTCCTTCATTATCTGCTCATAGGCCTGCTGAACCTCTTTAAATCTGGCCTCCGCCTGGTCCTTGTTGGGATTATTCATATTGGCATCCGGATGATATTTTCGACTTAAGCTTCGATAAGCCTTTTTTATTTCCTCCTCCGATGCATTTCGGGACACTCCCAGCACCTGATATGGATCACTCATGATTTCCCGTCCTCTTTTCCTGTCTCCGCCCATGAACGACCTCAAACCGACGCCAGACACCGGAGTACAATATATTGCGCAGGATCTCCGCATTCTTTAGGATGGGCAGCCTTTCAAATTCCCGGGAACACTCTGTCATCATCATGGTTAATATCTCCCGGACCATCTGGTCAAGCTTTTCTCCCTCCTGCAAAGATGCAAAAGGATTGTAGCTGCCTGTCTTCCGATCCTCCTCCAAATCCTCATACGCATCCATCAAATAAATAAATTTGCCCAGATAAAAACCCATTCTACGCAGGCTTTCCTCCCACTCATCCTGTCGCCAGGCAAACAATTCCTCCATAATCCGGCCGAAATACCCGGCCATCTCATCCATGCTCTGTCCCTGACTCGCTTCCTTTTTTGAAAGCTCCCGCAAAAGCCTGTCCACCTGCTTCCCCTTTTGCCCATAGGTCCCTCGCAGTTCTTTTGAGAAGCCCTTCAATAGCCTCCCATAGGCCAGTCTGGTATATTTTTTCTCATCTGCCCAGTCATCCATACACTTATAATAGGAGAACAGCACATTCATATCCGCCGCATACTCGGTAAACACATTGATCCGGGCCTTATGCTTTTCCAGCGGGTGGGCCAAGCACCGGTATTGCTGCACCCGGGTCTTGGGTTCATAGAGCCCTGTCAGCAGCATAATTAAAAAGGTCATATCATATGACAGACTCAACTGCCCCCGAATTCCATATTTTTCCTTCAGCCTCCTGCAAAGTCCACAGTAAAAAGACTGGTATACATCAAATTCCCGAAATTTCAGCTCTGCCTTGTTTATGATAATATACCCAAACATTTTCTAGCTCCTTTTTATAAAGCGGGTATGACACTTGGGGCAGCTGATCTCTATCCTGCCATGCCCCTTGGGCACACGGATCTTCTGCCTACAGGAGGGACAGCTGTAAATGCGATGGGTCCTTCTCTGAGTCATCAGGCTTTTCTGGCGGGCAAAAAATCTGCGAATCCCCGCTGTCTGTGTGAGAAACCGCCGGTTTTCCTCATAACGCTTTATATGGTTCCTGGAGAACATCCGAAAATAGCAGTAAACCAGCCCCAGCAGACTGCCCCAATAAAACAGAGCTCTCGGCACTCCTCTGGTAAACATGGAGCATACCAGACACACCATGGCCATTCCCAGAAGACTCCGCGAAAACGCGTCTGTCCCATATCGTCCCTGCATAAACCGCATAAACCTTTCCTTGATTCCCATAGCCTTCCTCCATCTCTCTTTTCCCGCCGCAGAACCTACCTGCTGCTATTTTATTATGCTACCCTGTTTTCCCCTGTCTTGTCAATGAAGGGAGTCTAAACAATTTATTAAATTTTATAAAATTCCCAGGTGCTCCAGCAAAATCCGCGTTCCCAAAAGGATCAGTATCACTCCGCCTGCTATCTCCGCCCTTGTCTTATACCGCCGTCCAAACACATTTCCCACCTGCACCCCTATCACAGACAGACAAAAGGTAGCTACGCCGATATAGGCCGCCGCTTTAAAAATTTCCACCTGGAGAAAAGCCAGGGTAATTCCCACCGCCAGAGCGTCAATGCTGGTGGCAATGGCAAGCATCAGCATCGTGCCCACTGCTATGGATGCATCCGCTTCTCCCTCCTCCCCCAAGCAGGCCTCCCGTATCATATTTCCCCCTATAAGTGCCAGCAGGCCAAAAGCAATCCAGTGATCAATGGCTGTAATATAGACACTGAACTGTGTCCCCAAAAAATATCCCAGCATCGGCATAAGAGCTTGAAAGCCTCCAAACCAGATCCCTATGATTACCATTTTTTTCACTTCCGGTGTTTTCATGGCCAACCCCTTACAGACTGCCACAGAAAATGCATCCATGGCCAGTCCCACTGCCAAAAAAGTAAGCGCTATGAAATCCATATTCTCCTCCTTAAGTTAAAAAAAGAGACTTATAGACAGTGACCCTCGTCATCGTCCATGAGTCTCATTATTTCAGGTAATACCAGATTTGCATCATGATGTTGATATTACCACAGCCATAAATGACTGCCAACTACTCCCCCACGTCATGTCATACATAATCCGTCGGTATTGCTATAAAAAACCCTTATATCCTTTGCAAGAATACAAGGGCCTCTAACGTGCGCGAGAAGATTCGAACTCCCGACCTTCTGATCCGTAGTCAGACGCTCTATCCAGCTGAGCTACGCGCACATATTCATTTTGCCGTCCTTGGACAGCTCTACTTCTGTACAGACTGCCGGCGACCGGAATCGAACCGGTACGGGAGATTAGTCCCGCAGGATTTTAAGTCCTGTGCGTCTGCCAGTTCCGCCACGCCGGCATTTTAC